>JBEHXH010000011.1:5000-286603 GCA_048498795.1 Verrucomicrobiota bacterium | reverse complement strand
TGGCGTTGTGTTTTTGGGTGGAGAAGAGCGCAAGTGGGTAGGGGGAGCGCAGTTTCGACTCGCTGGCGCTCGTCGCTACGAAATTCTGAAAACAAAAAGAGCCGGTCTTTCGACCGGCTCTGAAATTTTATCGGCTCTGTAAACTCGCTCAGATCTCGTACGCCGGCAGCACCTTGTCCACGCGGTCCTTCGTGAGGCGCGAGTAGACGGGGACGCCGTTGTCGTGCGGGATGGTCAGTTCGCCTTGGATGAGGGGCTGGGCGTAGCGGAGGAACTGGAAGTTCATCGAGATGCCGTCCTCGTTGATCCACTCGCGGGGGAGCTTCTTCACGCCGTTGGCGATGTCGCTCAACGGGGCGGAGCCGGTCTCGCAGGAGTACTGGTCGGTCTCGCCGCGGACGAGCGTGATCATCTTGTCGGTCGCGCCCTCGATGGCGGCCTCGACGGCGGCCTGACCGGCGAGGTAGGCCTCGTCGGCGTCGGTCTTCGAGGCGGAGTGCGAGGCGGCGCGCTGGATCGTGCCGAGGCGGGCGACGCGGACCTTCGTGCCGGGGATGTTGCCCTCGATGATGTCACCGAGGATGTCGCCGGCGCCGCCGAGCTGGGCGTGGCCAAACGCATCGGTCTTGCCATCAGCGGCGACGTAGTTGCCGTCGGAATCGACGAGGCCTTCGGCGACGACGATCTGGCAGAACTTCTCGCGCTTCAACACGCGGCGGATGTCCTCGAGGACCTTCTCCTGGTTGAACGGGATCTCGGGGAGGAGGATGATGTGGGGCGGATCGTGCGGCTGGTCACGACGCTTCGCGAGCGCGGCACCGGCGGCGATCCAGCCGGCGCTGCGGCCCATGACTTCGATGATGGAGACGAGGTCGCCCTGGCCCATCGCCTCGTTGTCGCAAGCGAGCTCGCGAACGGTGGTGGCGATGTACTTGATCACGCTACCGTAGCCCGGGCAGTGGTCGGTGATCGGGAGGTCATTGTCCACGGTCTTCGGCACGCCGATGACGCGGAGCTCGTAGTTCTGCTGCTGGGCGAGCTTGGAAATCTTGTCCGCAGTGTCCTGTGAGTCGTTGCCGCCGATGTAGAAGAAGTAGCGGATGTTGTGCGCCTTGAACACCTCGAGCACGCGCTCGAAATCGGCCTGCTTCTTCAGCTTGTAGCGGCACGAGCCGAGAGCGGCGCCGGGCGTGTAGCGGAGGGCGCGGATCTGCTGCTGGGACTCGGACGCGAGGTCGACGAGGTCTTCCTGAAGGATGCCCTGCACGCCATTGAGCGCGCCATAGATCTCCTCGATGCACTCATGGTTCAGCGCTTCCGCGATGATGCCTGCGACGCTGGCGTTGATGACGGCGGTGGGGCCGCCGGACTGGCCCACCAAGACATTTCCTACGAGTTCAGCCATGAGAGTGGTGTGGTTTTGAGAGGGATAAAAACAACGTGAAGGACCAAAGAAGCGGGCGGGACCCAGCCGTGGCAAATCCTATTTTTGGCCGTTCGTGGCTTCGGCGGACGAAAAATACAGCTCGTTTGCTCGCTGAGAGGTGGGTGAGTTCTGCGCCATCAGGCCGCTTCCCTAACCAAAGACCGGGCTAATTCCGCGACCCAATTCGCGTGTACCTGCAATCGTTAAACAACCGTAAATGCCCGTAAATAGGGTAATTCCCCGGAGTGCGCAAAACGCACGCCGAGTGTATATTGACCCCATGGTTACCGTGATCGTCTTTCTCACCCTATGCTTTCTAGCAGGATGGGCGATCGGGCCACTCCTCTCGGAGCCTAAATCCAAATAGCTCCGGGCGAAGTCCCCTCGCTCCCGAGCCGCTGCTTTAGAGCAGGCGGCCTGGCTGGTAGTCGGCTGCGCCCTTGTGCTTCTTCGCGAGCGGCTTCACCTCGGCGACAAACTCGTCCACTTGGTGCGGCGCCGCGCCGACGAAGCGCACGTTTTCCGCGAGGATGCCCTGCAGCGCTTTTTTGCCGAGGCCGATGCGCTTGTCGCCTGCGAGACGCGAAAGCAGGTCCGCGTCGCCGTTGCCCGTGCGCAGGGCCTTCGCTGCAGCGAGCGCGTGCTCCTTGATCGCCTCGTGCGCGGTCTCGCGACCTGCGCCGCCCTTGACCGCCTCCATTAATATAGTGGTGGTGGCGAGGAAGGGCAGGTTGCGCTCGTTTTCCGCCGCGACCGCCGCCGGGAAGACTTCCATCTGGCGCAGCACCGTGAGCAGTGTCTCCAGCAGGCCATCGATCGCGAAAAACGCATCGGGCAACGCCACGCGGCGCACCACCGAGCACGAGACGTCGCCCTCGTTCCACTGGTGGCCGGACAGCGCGCCGGTCATGGTCACGTAGCCGGAGAGGATCGTTGAAAAACCGCAGATGCGCTCGCAGTTGCGGGCGTTGACCTTGTGCGGCATCGCAGAGGAGCCCACCTGGCCCGCCTGAAAACCTTCCGTGAGCAGACCCGCGCCCGCCATCAGGCGCAGCGTCGTAGCAAAGCTCGCGCCGGCCGCGCCGATCTGGTGCAGCGCGCTCACGACCTCGAAGTCCAGCGTGCGCGGATAAACTTGTCCCACCGCGAAGAGCGACGCGCGGAAACCGAGGTGCCGCAGCACGCGCGACTCGAGCTGATCGACCTTGCCCGCGTCGCCGCCGAGCAGCGTGAGCTGATCGAGCTGCGTGCCGACCGCACCCTTGAGGCCGCGCACGGGGTAGCGTTCGAGCAACTCGTCGAGGCGCGCCGCGGCCACGAGCAGTTCTTGGCCAAACATCGCGAGGCGCTTGCCGAGCGTCGTCGGCTGCGCGGGGACATTGTGCGTGCGGCCCGTGATCATCAGGTCGCGGTGCAGGTCGGCCTGATGCGCGAGCGCGAGGAGCGCCGCCGCGGTCTTGAACTGCACGAGCTTCAGCCCGCGGATCACCTGCAGTTGCTCCACGTTTTCCGTGAGGTCGCGGCTCGTGAGGCCGAGGTGGATGAACTGGCGCTTCGCCAGCTCGGAGAATTCCTCGATGCGCGCCTTCACGTCGTGCAGCGTCGTGCGCTCGCGCTTGTCGATCGCCGCGAGGTCGATCTGGTCCTTCACCTTCTCGTAGTCCTTGATCGCTTCGCCCGGGATCGGCACGCCGAGGTCGCGCTGCGCCTTCATCACGGCGATCCAGAAATCGCGCTCCAGCGCGATGCGGCCGCGCTGCGACCAGAGGTCCTTCATCGCGGTCGAGGCGTAGCGCTCGGCGAGGACGTTGGGAATCGGGGCGGCGGGAGAAGCGGAGGGTTCGTTCACGGCAGGGGGCGAACCGAAACACTTCACTCCCGCGATGGCGAACGGAAAACAGTCCCGTGACACGCCCCGCACCCTGCGCGCCCGCTCCACGCTTCTCCCGCGCCCGAGCTTGCGCACTCGCCGCCCGGCCGCACGCTGGGCCGCGATGAAAACCCGCGTCTTCGGCCGCACTGGCCGCGTCGTCAGCGAAGTCGGCCTCGGTACCTGGCAGCTCGGGGCCAACTGGGGCAATGTCACCGAGGACACGGCGATGGCCACCCTCCGCGCCGCCTATGAGGCGGGCACGACCTTCTTTGACACCGCCGACGTCTACGGCTCGGGCCGCAGCGAGACGTTCATCGGCCGCTTCTTGAAGGAGACGCGTGCGCCCGTCTACGTTGCCACGAAGTTCGGCCGCTCCAGCCCGCCCGGCTGGCCGGGCAACTTCACCCGCGCCGCCGTCCGCGAGCACACCGAGGCCTCGCTCAAGCGCCTCGGCGTCGAGACCGTCGACCTCACGCAGCTCCACTGCCTGCCGCTCGACGTGATGCGCCGCGGCGAGATCTTCGAGTGGCTTCGCGAGTTGAAGCGCGAGGGTAAGATCCGCGACTTCGGCGCCAGCGTCGAGTCGATGGAGGAGGCGCTCGTCTGCACGCAGGTCGACGGCCTCGCGTCGCTCCAGATCATCTTCAATATCTTCCGCCAAAAGCCGATCCACACCCTCTTCGCCGAGGCGAAAAAGCAGCACGTCGCCCTCATCGTCCGCCTCCCGCTCGCGAGCGGCCTGCTCGGCGGCAAGATGACCGCCGGCCAGACCTTCCCCGCCAACGACCACCGCAACTTCAACGCCGACGGCCAGCAGTTCAATGTCGGCGAGACCTTCGCCGGCCTGCCCTTCGAGAAGGGCGTCGCCCTCGCCGACGCGCTCAAGCCCCTCGTGCCCGCCGGCCAGACGCTCGCCGACTTCGCCCTGCGCTGGTGCCTCGACTTCGATGCCGTGAGCGTCCTGATTCCCGGCGCGAAGAGCCCCACGCAGGCGCTCGCCAATCTCCGCTGCTCCTCGCTCCCGCCGCTCAGCGCCGAGCTGCACACCAAGCTCGCCGATTTCTACACCCGCGAGGTCGCCGCGAATATCCGTGGTCCGTATTAAGAAAGTGGATACGTTTTGGGCGTCCCGTAAACCTGAATCCCTGCACCAGTCGTCGGCCGGTCAGCCGTTAAGTGCATCATGAACATGAAACGCATTCTCCTCTCCGGTCTGCTCGTTATCATCGCGCTCTGCGGCTCAGTCGTCGCCCCGCGCGCCGCTGCCGCCGAGCCGATGGCGTTCACCCGCACCGAGGATGTCGTCTACGGCCGCAAGTTTGGCACCGCCCTCACGCTCGATGTGATCGAGCCCGCGCAGAAAAACGGCTTCGCCGTCCTCTGGATGGTCAGCGGCAGCTGGGTCTCGCGGCACGACGGCGTCGCGCCCGCCAGCTATCAGGCGCTGCTCGACCGCGGCTACACGGTGTTCGCCGTCGTGCACGGCTCGCAGCCGCGTTTTACCATTCCCGAGATTACGACCGATATCCACCGCGCCGTCCGCTTCGTGCGGCACAACGCCGCGCGCTGGAGCATCGATCCCCAAAAACTCGGCATCAGCGGCACCAGCGCCGGCGGCCACCTCTCGCTCACCATCGCCACGCAGGGCCGGCCTGGCCAGGCCGATGCGCTGGACCCCGTCGACCGCGAGAGCAGCGTCGTGCAGGCCGTCGCGTGCTTCTACCCGCCGTCGGACTTTCTCAACTGGACCAAGCCCGGCGAACAGCGCCCGCTGCCCGCCGACGTCATCGCCGCTTTCGGACCCCGCTGGGCCGCCAACGATGAGCGCGCCGCCTACGGCAAGGAAATCTCCCCCGCGTACTTCGTCTCCGCCACGACCCCGCCCACGCTCGTCATCCACGGCGACGCCGACGCGCGCGTGCCGCTCTACCAATCGCAAGCGCTCGAGCGCCGCTACCGCGAAGCCGGCGTGCCCTTCAAGCTGATCGTGAAAACCGGTGCCGGCCACGGCTACGCCGGCTGGGCGCAGGACGTCGTCTTCTGCGCCGATTGGTACGACGAGTACCTCCGCGGCCTGAAACCGGCCGAGCCATCACCGGCGCGGGCACCCTGATCTCGCAGTAAAAATATCGGCGCCGCATCGTCCCCCTGTGGGTGGCGAGCTCGCTCGCCACATTGCGCCCCTACCGCGCAATCAGTAAAGTCGTACTCACACCCGCGCCGTTCTACGCGCTGCGAAAATTTCCGCGCTACTCGCTTTCGCGCTCGATCTCACGCCTCGCTCTGACCTCCTGCGCCTTTTGTGCCTTCTGTGGCCAAAACTCCACTTTGCTCGCTCTAGAGCAGATTAAATTAAGCTATAGCCGCTCGAACTCTTTGAACGAAATGGATCGAAAGGTAGGGGCGGCTCTCCGAGCCACCCTCGTTTAGCTCGGAAAAATTGGGTTGGCTACGCGCAACGAGGCCGTCTCGGAGAGACGGCCTTACCTTTGCTTAGGCTATAGCTTTCTTTAATCTGCTATAGCACGCGACCCATAAGAACTTTTTCGCGTCGCCTACTCCATTCGACGTAAAACGCCCGCACCGCTCGCGGCCCGTTTGCATCGCCGCCGCGCCGCGCTTGATTGGACTCATGCCTTCCACGCTGGAATGCTCCGAGGTAGGGACGGGCGGCCCGCCCGTCCGCTTCAACTTTGGCGTCTGTCAAAAACCGTTTCGCCAAGGTAGCTGCGAGCGCCAGCGAGCAGAGGTTTTTTCCCACTCCACGCTTCACGGCTCTTCTCCCGAAGAATGCCCCAGCCGATGACCGCCCCCGTCACGCACCGCCTCGATCCCGATGGAGTCGGCTGGATCGTGTTCGACGATCCGTCGGCTCGCGCGAATGTCTTCAACCTCGCGACGCAGGCCGCCCTCCGCACCGCGATCGACGCCCTCGAAAAACTGCCCGTCCGCGCCGTCGTGGTTGCGAGCGCGAAGGACAAAATCTTCATCGCCGGTGCCGACCTGAAATGGCTCGCGCGCCTGCCCGATGCCGCGACTGCCGAAGCCGCCTCGCGCACCGGCCATCAGCTCTTCGGCCGCCTCGCCGATTTCAAAGTGCCCGTCGTCTGCGCGATCCACGGCGCGTGCGCCGGCGGCGGCTGCGAGCTCGCCCTCGCGTGCCACTGGCGCATCGCGAGCGACGCTCCGGCCACGCAGATCGGCCTGCCCGAGGTCGGCATCGGCACGATTCCCGGCTGGGGCGGTTGCACGCGCCTGCCGCGCTTGGTCGGCACCGAGGCCGCCGTGGCGCACATCCTGAAAGCCGCGCTCATCTCCGCCACCGATGCTCGGCACCTCGGCCTCGTCGACGAAGTCGTCGCGCCCGCTCAACTGCTGGAGCGCGCCCGCGCCACCGCCCTACGCCTCGCCCACGACGGCAAACCCTCGCGCCCCGCTGCCGCCCGAGCGAGCGCCACTTTTTTCGCCGACACCCGCAAAACCATTTCCGCCCGCAGTCGCATCCAAGCTCAGGCCACCGGCGAAAAACCGGCCGCGCTCGCCGTCCTCGACGCCATCGAGCAAAGCGAAAACCAACCAGTCGACGCCGCTCTCGCCATCGAGGCCCGCGAGTTTGGCGCGGTGACCGCCGGCAGCGTCTGCAAGAATCTCATCCACGGTTTCTTCCTCCGCGATGCGAACAAGAAGCAGACCCTCGCCGCGTGGTTCACCGATCCCGCCACGGAAAACACGCCTCCTTTCCGCCGCATCGGTGTCGTCGGTGCCGGTGTGATGGGCTCCGGCATCGCGCAGGCCTGCGCCGCGCGCGGCTTCGACGTCGTCCTCACCGACGCCAACGCCGACGCCCTCCGCCGCGGTGAGGAAGTGATCGCTGGCCTTTTCGCCGAGGCCGAGCAGCGCGGCAAACTCACCGCTGATGGGCGCCGCGCCGCCGAAGCACGCCTCAAGCGCACGACCGCGCTCGCTGATTTTTCCACCTGCGATCTCGTGATCGAAGCCATCGTGGAAAACGTCGCCGCGAAGCAGTCGCTCTTCGCGCAGCTCGCCCCGCTCGTGCGCCCCGACTGCGTGCTCGCCTCCAACACCTCCGCGCTCCCCATCGACGAAATCACCGCGCGCGCCGCCGACGCGACGCACACCATCGGCATCCACTTCTTCAATCCCGTGAGCCGCATGCCGCTCGTGGAGTTGGTGCTCGCTCCGAAAACTTCGCGCGCCACCGCCGAGCGCGCCCTGGCCCTCGTGTGCGCGCTCGGGAAAACGCCCGTCGTGTGCCGCTCCTCGCCCGGCTTCCTCGTCACGCGCGTGCTCTTCTTCTACCTCAACGCCGCCTGCCGCCTCCTCGAAAGCGGCGTGCCCGCCGAGCGCATCGATGGCGCGCTCCGCGCCTGGGGCTGGCCGATGGGTCCGCTGCGTTTGATTGACGAAGTGGGCGTCGACGTCACCGAATTCATCTTCGGCGAGATGGCGCACTATTTCCCCGCGCGCTTCTCCCGCACGACCATCTGCGCCCGCCTGCTCGCCGCCGGGATGAAGGGCCGCAAAAACGGCGCCAGCACCGGCTTCTACCGCTACGACGCCAACCGCGAAACGCTGAATCCCGCCGCGCGCGAACTCATCACCGCCTCCGCCACGGAAATGCCTGACGACGAAATCGCCACCCAGCTCATGCGCGTGATGGTCGAGGAAACCCAACGCTGCCTCCACGAAGGCGTGATCAAGACCCCCGACGAAGCCGACTTCGCCCTCCTCCAAGGCTGCGGCTTCCCCGCCTGGCGCGGGGGTCTGATGCACTGGGCCACCGCTGGATCGAGATAGAGTCCGCTTTCCGAGCGGATCTCGTTTGGCTCAGTTTCGCCCGCCGTCTTCGTAGCGGAACGCGTAAGCGTTTCGCCGAATGACCTGCGATCCGAGCTTCGCCTCCATCGGATCGAAACTGTGGGAGGGGCTTTACGCCCCGACTTCGCTCTGCCCACTGCTCGGCAAAGCATAGCGATCTCCTCCGCACAAAAATCCGTTTGCCCTGTAGCGGCGCTCTATGAGCGCCGAATCCACGCTGTCCACCGGCAGACTTTATTCGGCGGTCATAGACCGCCGCTACAGTTTCGATCAGGAGATTTCGGCATCATCAGATTCCCATGCCCTGACTTCGCTCCGTCTGCGCCGTAAGTCCGCTCACGCCCAACGTCGGGGCCTAAAGCCCCTCCCACAGTTTCGATCCACCCTTTCATTTCGGCCCCTCACTTCGGCGCCCAATTCGGCGGCCGCTTCTCCAGAAACGACGCAATCCCTTCCATCGCTTCGGGCGAAGTCCTTGCCGCCACATGCACGTTATGCGCCTGCGCGAAATCCGCTTCCAGCGGCGAGGGCCATAGCTCGCGCAAGAGCTGCTTCGTTGTCGCGAGCGCGCCGGGCGCGCCCTGCAGCAGCGAGCTCACGATCGACTGCACCTCGGTCGCGAGCGCCGGCTCATCGGCCACCACGCGGTTGACGAGCCCGATGCTCAGCGCGTGCTCGGCCGTGAAAAGTTTTCCGAGGTACAGCAGCTCTCGCGCATCGCGCTCGCGCAACTGCCTTCTCAAAAACGTCATGATCACCGCCGGCACGAGTCCGCGCCGCAGCTCGGGGTAGCCGAACTTCGCGTCGCGCGTGACCACCGCGAAGTCGCACGCGCTCATCACGCCCGCGCCGCCTGCGACCGCTGCGCCCTGCACCGCGGCGATAGTGATGAGCCGCGTGGTCGAGAGCGCATACAGCAAGTCGGCGACGAGCCCGGCCGAGCGCTGGGCGAACTCCGTTTGTGACGCTTCCTCAAGATCGAGGCCCGAGCAGAAGACCTTGCCCGCGCCGCGCAGCACGAGCACGCGTTGCGTTTGATCGGCCGTGGCCGCGGCGATGGCCGTGATAGTCTGCTCCAGCAGCGGGACGTTGAGCGCGTTGCGCTTCTCGGGGCGATTGAGGGTGACGGTCGTGACCGCACCGGCGGTGGACACGAGGACAACAGGCGAGGGGGCGCTCATGTGTCCCCGAATACTGCCTCAGTTTTTCGGAAAATCCACTGGCATTTCGAGCAGCGCCATCCCAAGCGTTTTCCCCTGCGAGTCGATGCGGAGCGAGCGGCTCGCGCCGCCGGCGAGGATGTTGGGCAGCACGAAATTCAGCGCCTCCAGATTGGGCGCTTCGTAGCGCCGCACGAGGCCGACGCCGAGCGGCCGGAAAAACTCCTCCACGCGGCTCGACGTGAGATGTTCGCGCAGCCACGCATACGCCGCGGGCGTGCGAGCGAAGACCGCCACGTTGGCATTATTGCCCTTGTCGCCGCTGCGGGCGAAAGCGATGTCGCGAAGGGGAATCATGTTAGTTGATGACGTGGAAGCGCGGCGTCACGAGACTGCGATCGACGAGGCAGGGCCAGTAGCTGAAAATGGGAAGCACCTTCGGGCGGCCGCTCGCGTAGCCGGTCACTCCCTGCGGACCGGACGTGACGAGCGACGCGAGCTCCTTCGTGAAGCGCTCGACCGGCTCGCGCGTGTCGGCCGCGACACTGATGCGCAGCACCGTCTCGACGAGCTGCGTGTCGCTCATGCGGCTCGCGAGCCCGCGCACGCTCGCGCCGGTGCCGAGGCACTCGATGAGCGTGTCGCGATAAATACAACCTGCCGCGGCCAGGCGCTCGAGCAGTGCCTCGCCAGTGTGGCGGGCCTTGCGCACGGCATCGTGGCCGAAGACGACGAGCTGCCCGTGGGCCTTGTAGCCGTCGCGATACGACGCGGAGATTTTGTAGTTGGTCGTCGGCGGACGGCCCGTCGCACCGGAAACGCGCACGCGATTTTCGCCATCGCTCGCGAGCGCGATGGTGAGCAACGATACCGTCGCATCCGGCGAGAGATAGTTGCCTGGGTCGGCGATCTCGTAGAGCAGCTGTTCCTTTACCGTCTGCACCGTGACGGCGCCGCCGCTACCGGCTGGCTTGGTGATCACGCACGAGCCGTCGGCGGAGATTTCCGCGATGGGGAAACCGATGTCGGGCAGCGAGGGCAGCGTGAGCCAGTCGGTCGAGAATCCGCCGCACACCTGCGTGCCGCATTCGATCAGATGCCCCGCGACCGTCGCGCCCGCGATGCGGTCAAAGTCGTTGGCCGCCCAGCCGAAGTGCGCGAGGCACGGCCCGACCGTGAGCGACGGATCGGCCACGCGGCCGGTGATCACGATGTCCGCGCCCGCGCGTAGCGCATCGGCGATTTGAGTCGCGCCGAGATACACGTTGGCCGCGACGAGGCGGGAGACGACGCCGGAGAGCGGCGCGCCGTTGTCGAGATTGTCGTAGCTGGTGAGCGCGGCCGTGGCGCTCACGAGATCGAGCGTGTCGCTGATCGTGTAGCACGGCTCCGGGCCGTAGTCGTGCGACTCGGCGCGCTGCATGAGCGCGAGTACATCGTCGCCGTCCACCACCGCGATGCGCAGCCGCCCGAGTCCCGCCTCGGCGAGGATCGCCTGCACCGCCCGTGCGCAGCCGACCGGATCGAGCCCGCCGGCATTGGAGACGAGGCGGGTCTTGCCGCCCCCCTGGTAAAACGGAATCAGCGACCGCACCGCCTCGAGAAAATCCCGCGCATAGCCCGCCGCCGGGTCCTTGGCCCGCGCCGTCGCCATGATCGAAAGCGACAACTCCGCGAGGTAATCGAACGTGAGAAAGTCGAGCCCCGGCTGCGCGGCGACGAGCTGCGCGGCCGCACCGGGTTGATCGCCCCAGAAGGCAGAGGCATTGGCGACGGTCAGAGGACTGGACACAGGCTGTGGTTAAAACGCGGTGACAGAGAAAAACGCGAAACCAAAATGCAGGGCAAAGTGGCTCAATGGTAGGGCGCGTTTTCCGCAACGCGCCGTTGCGACTCAGCTCACTGGTATGCAGAGCTTAGCCCCATCAATCCATTAGCCACAGATTACACAGATGGGCACAGATGAGAATGGATCGGCCATCCGTGCCCATCTGTGCAATCTGTGGCCAAAAAATCTCACACCTGCAGCACCCCCGTGTGAAACGCCCCTTTCACCGCTGGCCGCGTCGCACACGCCAGCGCCGTGAGCAGCACGTCGCGCGTGCTCTCGGGCGCGATGATTACATCGACCCAGCCACGCGCGGCCGCGTAGCGGATGTCGGCCTGCTCGACATAGTCCTGTTTCACCTTTTCGCGGAGCGCCGCGAGTTCCTCGGGCGAGCGGTCCTTGGCGGCCGAGCGCGCGAGGATATTGTACACGACATCGCTCGCCTGCGCGGCGCCCATCACCGCATAGCGCGCCTGCGGCCACGCGAAGATGAAGCGCGGGTCGAAAGCCTTGCCGCAGAGCGCATAGTTGCCCGCGCCGTAGCTGCCGCCGGTGATGACGGTGAGCTTCGGCACCGTGGAGTTGCTCACCGCATTCACGAGCTTCGCGCCGCTGCGGATGATGCCGCTCTGCTCCGCGTCCTTTCCGACCATGAAGCCCGAGACATCCTGAAAAAAGATCAACGGCAGCCGCATCTGATTGCAGTCGAGGATGAACCGAGCCGCCTTGTCCGCGCTGTCGGCGTAAATCACCCCCGGCATCTGGAGCCCCGACGCCTTCGACGTCACCCGCATCCGCTGATTCGCCACGATCCCCACCGCCCGCCCGCCGAGTCGCGCATACGCACACACCAGCGATTTCCCATAGTCCGCCTTGTACTCCTCCACCGACCCCGCATCGACGATGCACGCGAGCAGATCGCGAACGTCGTACTCCTTCCGCGTATCGATCGTGTGAAGATCCGAAGCCGGCCGATAAGCCTCAATCCGCGACCCATTCATCGCGTCCTCGGGCAAAAGCGCCACCAGCTTCCGCAACCGCTCGATACAGCTCGCATCGTCCTTCTCGCGAAAATCCACCGTCCCGCTGATCTCCGCATGCATCGCCGCGCCGCCGAGCGATTCGCTGTCGGTGTCCTGCCCGATGGCCGCCTTCACGAGCGACGGCCCCGCGAGATAAAGCCCGCTGCCCTCGGTCATGAGAATCTTGTCGCATAGCACGGGCAGATACGCGCCGCCTGCGACGCAGTTGCCCATGATCGCCGCGTACTGCGGCAGGCCCGCGGCGGAGAGCACCGCGTTGTTGCGAAAGATCCGCCCGAAATCGTCTTCATCTGGAAAAATCTCGTCCTGCATCGGCAGAAACACCCCTGCCGAATCGACGAGATAAACCAGCGGCAGCGCGCTCTCGAACGCGATGCGCTGCGCGCGGATGATCTTCTTGCACGTCATAGGCACGAACGCCCCCGCCTTCACCGTCGCATCGTTGGCGATGATCAACACGCGCCGTCCGCCCACGTGCCCGATGCCCGTGACCACCCCTGCGGCAGGAAAATTCCCCCACTCGCGATACATCCCATGCGCCGCCCACAACCCCAGCTCGAGAAACTCCCCCGGCGCATCCAGCAATGCCGCAATCCTTTCCCGCGCCGTCAACCGTCCCAGCTTATGCTGTCGCGCGAGCCCATCCGGCCCGCCGCCCGCGCGGATGTTTGCCTCTTCGGTGGCAAGGCCGCCGACGGATTGAGGAGTGGGAGCTGCGGATTGCGGGTTAGCTGACATGGCAGTGATTAAATTTTAGACCATCGGGCGGAATTTCCCAACCACGTTGGTCAGACACGCCGTGATTTGCCCGAGCGAGCAGGACTCGACCGTGTGGAGCAGCTCGGCGAAGACGTTGCCGCCTGAGCGGGTCACGTTCTCCAGGCGCTGCAGTGCTTCGGGCGCGCACTTGGCGTTCTTCTTTTTGAAGGCGCGGAGGCGTTCGACTTGGAGGCGTTGCTTGCGCGGGGCGGTGCGGGCGAGGGGGACGTGCGGGAGCGCGTCGCCGCTCGCGTAACGGTTGAGGCCGATGATGCGGCGCTCGCCGTTCGCGATTTGCTGCTCGTAGCGGTGAGCAGACTGCTGGATCTGGCTGCGCTGATAGCGCTGTTCCATCGCGGGGAGCACGCCGCCGAGCGCGGCGATGGCGCGAAACTCCGCGAGGATCGCGCGTTCCACCGTGCGCTCGAGTGCGAGCAGGCCAGGCGCGCCGGCGAAGAGGTTCATCGTGTGGCGGAAGAGACCGCTTTCCTCGAGGAGGATCGACTGCGCGTGCGAAGCGAGGCGAACGTACTCCTCGGTCGGCGTGGTGAAGGGCTCGTCGGCGCTGTTGCTGTGGCAGGAATTGGTGGCGTTGAGGCAGGCGATGAAGAGTTCGAGCGCGGTGCGCGTGAGGTTGTTCTTGTACTCGGCGGCGATGAGCGAGCGGCCGCTCGTCTGCGTGTGGAGTTTCAACACCTGCGCGCGTGGCCCGGCGCGATAGACGTCGCGCAGCGCGATGGCCCAGAGCCGACGGCACACGCGGCCGAGCACGAGGTATTCCACGTCGAGCCCGCAGTCCAAGAAGAACGAGAGCCGCGGCCCAAACGCATCCACGTCGAGCCCACGCGCGCGAAGGAGATCGATGTATGCGAAGCCATTGCTGAGCGTGTACGCCGCCTGCTGCACCGGCGTGGCTCCGGCTTCCGCGATGTGATAACCGCTGATGCTGATCGGATAAAATCGCGGCATCAGCGCCGTGCTCCACGCGATCATGTCGCCAAGGAAACGCAGCGACGCATCGACGGGAAACAGCGCCTCGTTCTGCGCCTGCACTTCTTTGAGGATGTCGGCCTGGATCGTGCCGCGGAGCTGCGCCGCGCAATCGGCCCCAAAGCGCCGTCGCGCCGCCGCGATGAACATCGCGAGGATCGCGGGCGCGGGGCCATTGATCGTCATCGAGACCGACGCATTGGGCGCGAGCAGATCGAAGCCCGCATAGAGCCGCTCCATGTCGTCGACCGTGTCGACCGCGACGCCGCCCTCGCCGATTTTCCCCAGCAACCCTTCGTGATCGCTGTCGAGCCCGTACAGCGTGGGCCCATCGAAGGCCGTCGAGAGGCGCGTGCTCGGCTGGTGCCGCGCGAGATAGTGGAAGCGCTCATTGGTATCCTCCGCGAGCCCGAGGCCGGCAAAGAGTCGCGTGGGCTCCTCCGCCCCCGAGTCCTTGTCGAGGTACATCTCGCGGTATGCGGCATTGGCAAAAGGAAATTCCCCAGGCGCACCTTGCCCAAACAGATAAGCGGCCATCGCGCCGGGCTCATCCGTATCCGGTAAAGCAATACGCGGCAGAGGCGTGCCGCTGGGCGAAGTGGTGGACTCGGCCGCGCTGGTGAGCTTCCTCCAGCGGTCGCGCAGCTCGGCGGCGAGCTTCTTATCTTTGCGCGCGCGGCCAACCTCACGCGCCACATGGGTATTGTACGCGTCGACGGCGGAGGCGATGGCGTCGAGGTTCATGACGAGCGCGAAAGCAGACAGGCCCCTTCACCACCCGCGGTTTCGAGTCCCGCCAGTTCGGCGATGGCCGCGAAGAGTCGGTCGACTCCCGGGTCGAGGTGCTGGGCCGCGGTGGTGAGGTAAAGCGGCGTCGGGGTAGGATTGGTCGCGAGCTGGGCGGTGAGTTCAGTCTTGGCCGTTGCGGCGCGGGGATCGTCGCACTTGTTGAGCGCGACGAGATCGGCGCGTTGCAGCAGGGAGATTTTCTGGAGCTGGATGCGCCCGCCATAGTGCGGTGGCAGCACGAAGAGCACCGCATCCGCGCAACGCCGCGCCGCGGGACCGAACACGCCAAACGGATCGCCATCCTGCCCGATGCCCACCGACTCCACGATGATCAGCTCAAACTCCCCGCTGCGCCGCAGCAGATCGATCGCCGCCGGCGCCGCCGCCGAGAGTCCGGTGAAACTGCCGCGCGTCGCAAGCGAGCGGAAAAACACCCGATCATCCTGCGCATACAGCGCTGACACCCGGTCGCCCAGAATCGCCCCATGCGAGCCCGCGTGTGAAGGATCGTTGGCGAGAATCGCGAGTTTTCCCTTCGGTCGCTCGCGCAGAAACCGCGCCGCGAGTTCATCGATCAGCGTGGATTTCCCCGCTCCGCCGGGGCCCGCCACCCCGAGCACGAAAGTTCCCTCCGTCGCGCGCCGCAGGTGCGTAATTCGCTTTTGCTCCGCAAGCGTGATCGCCCGCGCCAGTGCGCGCACCGGTGGGAGCTTTCTCTCGGCGCGCAGCGGTCGCGCATAGTCCTTCAAAACCGTGCGCACGATTTCATCAAGCGGTGTGCCCGCGAAAAATATCCGGTTCACGCCGCCGCGCTGCATCACGCGCGCATCGGTCGGTGTGATCGTGCCGCCGCCTCCGCCGAAGACCGCGATGTCCCGCGCCCCGCGCGCCCGCAGTTGCGCGACGACCTCGCGGAAGAAGACGATGTGCCCGCCATTGTAGCTGCTGAGCCCGACCGCGTGGACATCCTCCTGCACCGCGGCGCGCGCGATGGCGGAGGCGGATTGGTGGTAGCCGAGGTAGATCACCTCCGCGCCCGCGCGCGCGAACTCGGTGTTGATGGTCACGATCGCACTGTCGTGGCCATCGCACAACGGCACGGCCGTGAGGAGGCGGAGTGGGGTGGAGCTGCGAAGGGGCGCAGCGGTCATGTGCGAAACCTACGACGCGAGTTCGCGCGCGCAAATCGCAAGCGGGCCGAAAAATCCGTTTCATCCTTTCGGCGTAAAGCACATCGCCGACGCGTGCAGCACCTTGCGACAAAGTTGGCGGCGGATACGCTCGGACTAAACCCAAACGCCGCGGCGCATCCGTGGCTCACCCTCAAATCCCCTTTGGTCATGCACGATCCCCTGCTTGCGGAGCACTCGTTGTGGCGCGCCCATCTCTCGAAGTCCGAGCTCGCCTTTCTCCAAAACGTCGCGGCCTTCGCCGCGAAGGAAGTCGCCCCGCACGCCGACGCGTGGGAGCGAGACGAGGATCTGCCGCGCGAGATCTTCACGAAGGCCGGCCGCGTCGGCCTCATGGGTGTGTGCGTGCCGAAGAAACTTGGTGGTGGCGGTCACGGTTACGCGGCCTACGCGCTCGCGATTCGCGAGGTGGCGAAATACTGCGCGGCGCTCGCCATCGACATCGCCGCGCACAACGCCCTCGGCTCGGGCCATATCCTCCAGCACGGCTCGCCCGCGCAGCGAAAGAAAGTTTTCCCGAAACTCGCCAACGGCAAGTGGCTCGGCGCGTGGGCGCTCACCGAGCCCGAGGCCGGCAGCGACAGCGGCGGCGTGCAGACCACCGCGACGCGCCGCTCCGACGGCACGTGGGAGCTCAACGGCTTCAAGCGCTTCATCACCCTCGGGCGCAAGGCCGACACGTTTGTCGTGATGGCCGCGAGCGGCACCACCGCCGAGGGTAAGAAGGAGATCAGCGCCTTTCTCGTGGAGAAATCGCAGGTGACGCCGCTGCGAAAGGTCCCGACCTGCGGTCTCCGCGCGAGTGAGACCAGCGAGCTGAAATTTACCCGCGCGCGCGGCGAGCTCATCGGCAAGCGCGGCGCGGGTCAGCAGGGCGCTCTCGCCTGCCTCGACAAGGGCCGCATCGGCGTCGCCGCCGTGTCGCTGGGCCTCGCGCGCGCCGCGCTCGACGCCGCGCTGCACCACGCGCTCACGCGCAAGCAATTCGGCAAACGCCTCGGCGATTTTCAGGCGCTTCAGTTCATGCTCGCCGATTGCGAGACCGAGCTGCGCGCCGCGGAGCTGCTCGTGTTGCAGGCCGCGACGATGGCCACGCTCGGCGTCCGCCACTCGACTGAGTCCTCCGTGGGAAAACTCTTCGCCAGCGAAGCCGCCTCGCGCATCTGCAACCGCGCGCTGCAAATCCACGGCGGCCTCGGGTACACGCGCGACCTGCCGATCGAGCGCTGGTGGCGCGACGCCCGCCTGAGCGAGATCGGCGAGGGCTCCAGCGAGATCCAGCGGCTCGTGATCAGCCGCGCCTTGCTCAAGGCCCACGACGCCACGCTCGCGAGCGCGCGTTGAGCCGAGATCGTTCGCTTTGACGAACGATCCGCGCGCCGCTATCGTGCGGGGCATGATTCGCTCGCGCGTCCGTGCCGTCCAGCGGTGCTATCCCCAGATCTACCTCGCGTGCCACGTCGACCACGTGCGCACGAAGTCCAACCGCTACCACCTCTCCGCGCACGACTCCTCGCTGCTCGCCCACCTAGATGAGACCAAGCCGACGCTCCCCGGCGATCTCGCGAAACACCTCGGCATCTCGAAGTCCACACTCTCCGCCGCGCTGAAGCGCCTCGAAGCCCTCGGTTACATCGCCCGCAAGCCTGACCAAGCCGACAGCCGCCGCGTCGAGCTCACGCTCACCGACCTCGGGGCCGACGCCATGAGTCGGGCGTCGGTGCTCGATACGCGCCGCGTGGAAAAAGTACTGGCCCGCCTTGATGAGACCGAGCAAGCCCGCGCGATTGCCGGTCTTGAGCTGCTCGCCCGCGCCGCGCACGAATTCCAAACCTTGGCTCCCAAACGAAAGAGGTGGTGACATGAAGTGGCTCCTGCTCGCGGTCGGTCTCTTGATTTTCGCCGTGGCGATGGTCGCGGTGATCGGCGCATGTTTGCCACGCAGCCACGTCGCCTCCCGCGCGGCGACTTACCGTCGCAAGCCAGCGGAGATCTTCACGCTCATTCGCGACTTCGAAGGCGCGCCCACGTGGCGCACGGGTCTAAAATCCACCGAACTCCTCCCGCCGCGCGACGGTCACATCTGTTATCGCGAGACCTCCTCGCACGGCGCGATCACCTATGTCATGCGCGAGGAGAAATCCGCCGAGCGCCTCGTCACCGAAATCGCCGACGAGAATCTACCCTTCGGTGGTACGTGGACTTTTGAACTCACGTCGACCGGCGACGGCACGAGCCTGCGCATCACCGAGCGCGGCGAGGTGAAGAACGTGATTTTCCGCTGCCTCGCGCGCTTCGTCTTCGGCTACACCGGCACGATGGAAACGTACCTCCGCGATCTCGGGAAAAAGCTCGGTGAGGAGACGGCCGTGCAGCCGTAGCGGCTATTTGCTCTAGAGCAGTCGATGCGAGCGCGCCCACGCGGTGAACTCGCGCTCGAGATGATCGAAATCGTCGACGACCCAGAGCACATCTTGAAAGTGCCAGATATCGTACGGCTGCGCGGCGGTCTGCGCCGTGACGAAGGGACGCTTCTCCGTCTTGTCGGTGAGGCTGTGCAGCGTCTCGCCTGAGCTCGAGATGATGCCGTTGCCGTAGATGCGGAGGCCGCCGGGATTTTTCACGAGGCCAAACTCCACGGTGAACCAGTAGATGCGAGTGAGACCTTCCTCGACCGCCGGATCGTGGCACGCGAGCGCAGCCTCGCCGATGCGCTGATAGAAATCCGCGAAGCGCGGGTGCATGATCATCGGCGTGTGGCCGAAGATATCGTGGAAGCAATCGGGCGCAGGCGTGTAGTCGAGCTCGTGCGGCGCGCGGATGTAGTCGGTGCAGGGAAAAATGCGTTGCGCGAGATAGCTGAAGAAATCGTGTGCATCGAGCAGTCCCGGCGCGCGAGCGAGTTGCCAGCCCGTCGCGCGAAAGAGTTTTCGCGACACATCCGCCAGCGCAGGGATGCGTGCACGGTCGAGATCGAGCGCGGTGAGGCCGGTGAGAAATTCATCAGCCGCGCGACCGGGTAGAAGTTTCTCCTGCCGCGCATACAGCTCGCGCCACACGGCGTGTTCGGCGGCGATGTAATTGGGATAGGCGATCTCGCCGCCGATGGGGATTGGTGCGGCGAGTTTGACCGGGATGCAGCGGGGATCGGAGCCATCCTGGGTGGTGGTCTCCGGATGCGGGGCGGAAGCGGCGGGCATGGGGTCCTCCGGGCTGAGGTTGAGGGTGAGCGACGCGGGGCGCGCGTCGCCGTTGCGATTGCCGCAAGCGTAGCCTGAGATGGCCTGCGCCGCCATAGGCCGAATGGAGTAAACCGCCCGTTGGGCTCAGCTCTCTTCCGTCGCGCTGAAGTGTCCGAAGCGCAGCGCGAGCGCGGGCAGTACGAGCAGATTGAGCACGGTCGAGGTCGCGAGGCCGCCGAGAATCACGATGGCCATCGGGCCTTCGATCTCGCGGCCGGCTTCGCCGCTGCCCATCGCGAGCGGGAGCAGGCCGAGCGCGGTGACGGCGGCCGTCATGAGGATTGGCACGAGTCGTTCCGATGCTCCGCGGATCGCCGTGGCGAGATCCCACGTGGCACCTTCGTAGCGGACGAGGTGCTCGTAGTGCGAGATGAGCATGATGGCGTTGCGCGTAGTGATGCCGAAGAGCGTGACGAAGCCCACGAGCGCGCCCATCGAGAGTGAGCCGTCGCCGAAGACGCTCGTTAGCCACACCGCGAGCACGCCGCCCGCGAGCGCGAGCGGGAGATTGAGCAGCACGAGCAGCAGGTTGCGCCAGTGACCGAGCACCACCGAGAGCAGGAGCAAAATGCCGACGGCCGCGATCGCGCTGTGCAGCATGAGCTGGCGCGTGGCGGCGGTCTGCGCTTCGGCCGCGCCGGCAAATTCCAGGTACATCCCCGGCGGGAGTTTCACGCGCGCCGCGAGCGTGCGCCGCGCATCCTCGACGAAGGACCGCACATCGCGCCCGGCCGGAGCGCACGTGACCGCCTGACGGCGCCGCGCCCCATCGCGCAGGATCGAGAAACGCGTATTTGTCAGAAACACATCGGCGACTTCGCGCAGCGGCACATGCACGCCGGTAACACTGGTGAGCATCAGCGCTCCGACATTTTCCGGCTCGGTGCGGCTCGCTTGATCGAGGATCACGGCGACGTCGGAGACTTGGCTCTCGTGGTACACCTGCGCGACGACACTGCCTTGGTACGCGGTCTCGACGGCTTCCAACACCTCGACCGGCCGCAGGCCGAGCGTAGTGAGACGATCCGAGCGCAGGCGCACCGCGATGCGCGGGCCACCCGGCGGCGATTTCTGCTGCACGTCGGCGGCGCCGGGGACGGAGGCGAGCACCTGCGCGACCTCGGCGGCCTTGGCGTCGAGCAGATCGAGGTCGTCGCCGAAAAGATTCACCACCACCGGCGACGTTTCGCCGCTGATGCTTTCGCCGATGCGGTCGCCGAGAAATGTCATCACCTCCGACTGCACGCCGGGCGTGTCGCCGAGGAGGGCGCGAATTTTCTTCGCGACTTGCTCCTGTTCGTCGCCGGGCACGCCGGGCTTGAGCTCGATGTGAAACTCGCTGCGGTGCGGCCCCCACGGGTCCTCGCCCTGTTCGGCACGGCCGATCTGCTGCTCGACCGTGGCGATCTCGTCGAGCTTGAGCAGCGCCGTCGAAATCTGTTTTCCCACGCGCATCATCTCCGGCAGCGAAGTGCCGGGCGTCATCGACACGCCGCACACGAAATGCCCCTCGCTGAAATCCGGCAGAAACTCGCCGCCGAGAAATGGCAGCCGCGACAGCGCCAGCAGGCACAGCACCGCGACGATGCTCACGACTGCGACCCAGCGGCGCGCTACGCCGTGGAGCACGCGCTCGTAACCGCTGCGCAGCCAGCGCTGGATGCGCGGCACATCGCCGTCTTTGCCCGCACCCTTCGAGAAGAGCATCAGCGTAAGCGCCGGCGTGACGGTGAGCGCGACAGCGAGCGAGGCGAGGATCGCGAGGATGTAGCTGAAGGCCAGCGGCGCGAAGAAGCTGCCCTGCAGGCCCGAAAGCGTGAGCACCGGCAGGAAGACCAGCGCCACGACAAACGTCGCAAACACCACCGCGCTGCGCACCTCGAGCGACGCGTCGAACACGACTTTGAGCACCGGCCGCGGTGCGGGGAGCGTCTGGTTCTCGCGCAGACGGCGCAGGATGTTTTCCACGTCGATGATCGCGTCGTCCACGACCTCGCCGAGCGCGATGGCGAGACCGCCGAGCGTGATCGTGTTGAGCGACACGCCGAGCCGGTCGAGAATCACGATGGCGGTGAGCAGCGAGAGCGGAATGGCTGTGAGCGAGATGAATGCCGTGCGGAGATGTCCGAGGAACAGCAGCAGCACCACCGCGACCAGCACCGCGCCGAGCAGCAGCGAGTGCCGGATATTGCCGAGCGAGGCTTCGATGAACGTCGCAGGCCGGTGCAGATGCGAATAGAGCGTGATACCCTCGCGCGCGAAGACGGGCTTCAAGTCGTCGAGTGCCGCCTCGAGCGCCTGCGTGGCCTCCATCGTGTTGGCGCCGTACTGGCTCAGCATCGTGAGCAGCACGCCGGGTTGGCCCTGCACGAGGGCGTCACCGAATTTCGGTTCGGCACCCTCGGTGACCGTCGCGACATCGCTCAGCCGCACCGGCGCGCCGCCGGGCGAGGCAACGACGATGATCTGGCCGAGCGCGCTGGCCGTGATGGCTGGGCTCTCGGTCTGGATGAGGATGCGCTGATTGATCGTCTCGATGAAACCCGCGCCGCGCACGCCGCTCGCGAGCCGGGCGGCAGAGAGCACATCGGTGAGCGCGACGTTGTGCGCGATGAGCAGATCGGGATGCACTTGGATCTGCCACTGCCGCACCTCGCCACCGAAGACGTTGCAGTGTGCCACGCCGGGCACCGCGAGCAGGCGAGGCTTGAGCGTCCAGTCGGCAAACGTGCGCAGATCGCGCGGCGAGAGCTTGTCGCTCACGATGCCGATCTTCAGCAGGTCCATCGTGGCCGAGGTGAGCGGCGACATCTTCGGCGCCTTCACGCCGGCGGGGAGCTGGCCGGCGATCTCGCCGAGTTTCTCCGCGAGGAGCTGGCGCGCGGGGAGGATTTCGGTGCCGTCCTTGAAGACGACCGTGATCACCGCGAGGCCCTGCGCGGACTCGGAGCGCAGCGATTCCTGATGACCTAGGCCGTTGATCGCGGTCTCGACCGGGCGGGTGACGAGCACTTCGACCTGCTCGGGCGCGAGGCCCGGCGCCTCGACCTGCACCGTCACCTGCGGTGGCACGAAGTCGGGAAAGACGTCGAGTTTCGAGTGCGCCGCGACAAACCCGCCGTACGCGAGCAGCATGCACGCGAGCGCCACGACGATGCCGCGAAACCGCAGCGAAAACTGCACGATGGCTGACAACATGGCTCAGTCCTCGGGGCCGCTGATCGCCGCGACTTCGGCGGAGAGAAGCTGCTGCGCACCGGTGATCACGACATTGTCGTTGATCGTGACGCCGCCCGCGATCGCGTAGCCATCGGCCAGCGTGCGCGCGGACTCGATGTGTCGCCGTTCAAAAGAGCCTGTATCCGTTTGCACGTAAACCCAGAGCCCGCCCTCGTGCCGCACAAACGCCGAGCCCGGCAGCGTGAGTAGCTTGAGCGGTTCGCCCGGCAGCGTGACGATCGCGCGCAGCGCGGTGCCGGGTGGAAGAGGTTTTTCGTGCCAGACGGCGAGATAACCGGGACCTTGAAACTGGGCATCGGTGCTTGGTGCGGGTCCGAGCAGTTCGATCGGCGTGAGCGCCGAATCGTCGGTGAGTGCGCCGACGCGGACCGCCGTGGCATCGGCCGCCTCGGTGCCCACGGGCACATCGATGCGCACCAGCGCCCAACCCTTTTGCAACGAGTCCTCCAGCAGCGCGAGGTCGGCGCGCGTGGTGAGCGCGCGGCCCCAGCCGGCGAGCAGTCGCGAGCGCGCGCCGAGCAGTTGCACGCGGTCGCGTTGCGCGGCGGCTTCGGCGGTCTCGACGGCCTGCGCGGAGGCATTGGCACCATCGGCGTGCAGCGTGCGCACGCGGGTGAGTTCCTTCTCGGAGGCATCGAGCGCGGCCTGCGCGGTGGCGACCTCGCTCACCGCGGCGACAAACGGCGCGGCATCGAGCACGCGACCAAAGCCGCTCGCTTCGCGCGGCAGCGAGGTCATCTCGGGATGCGCGAGCTTCAGACCGGAGCTGGACTGCTGCTCCTTCGTGAGCGTTGGGCCGGTGCTCGCGCTCTCGGGCTTGCCCTCGTCCTTGCTGGGCGCAGCGGCGGCAGGCGCGGAGGAAAACGACGGGCGATGCGAGGCGAACCACATGCCGCCCACGCCGAGGGCGACACCGGCGAGGAGGCCGAGGAAGAGTTTATTCATGGCGAAGAGGGAGGAGCGGCGAGCGTGGCGAGATGGGAGAATGGCACCTGAAGTGCGTCCTCGAGTTTGCCCGCAGCGGTGGTGGCTTGCGCGCGTGCCTCGACGACCGCGAGTTCCGCGGCGAGGCGATCAAGATGCGCGGTGGAAAGTTCGACCTGATCGGCACCGCCCGCGCGCAGCCGGCGCTCGGCGGCGGCTTCTTGTGCAGCGAGTTCGTTGGCGACGCGGCTGAGCTGATCGATTTGCGCGGTGGCGGTCTGCTGGCCGGCGATGGCGGTGTCGATGTCGGCAATCACGCGGGCCTGCGTGGCGGCAAACTCTGCGGCCAGCTCGCGGCGCTTTGCCTCAGCTTCGGCGATGGGGCCTTCGTTGTGATTGAAGATCGGTAGCTCGAAGGTGAAGGCGATACTCCACTTGTTGTCGCCCTGATCCCACTGATAGCTGGGACCGAGATGGAGGTCGGGCCGCTGCTTCGCGATTTCGAGATCGAGCGCGGCCTGGCTAGCGTCGAAACGCGCGAGCGCCGCGAGCACATCAGCGCGGCTCTGCAGCGCCTGTCTGCGCGCGGCGGTGAGTTGCGCCGCATCGAGTGTGCGCGCGGTGGGCGTGGGGAGGGAAATATTGGCGAGCGCAGCGACCGGCACGCCGAGGGCCTGCACGATGCGCTGGCGGGCGAGGGGCGCCTGGCGCTCGGCGTCGGCGGCAGCGGCCTCGGCGCGCACGGCGGCGATGCGGGCCGTGGAAACTTCGCCGGAGGCGATGGCGCCGGCTTTGAGGCGCTGTTCGAGTAGCGCGAGGAGTTTCTGTTGCTGCGTCGCCTGCGCACGGAGCACGTCGACGCGGCCCTGCGCGACAGAAAATTCTAGCAGCGCCTGTCGCAGCTCGCTGCGAATCTGCCATGCCGCGACGAAGACCGCCTGGCGTGCGGCCTCGGCATTCAGTCGCGCGGCGGCTTCGCGGCGGTCGCGCTTGCCGCCGAGTTCACGGAGAATATCGAGCGTCACCGCCGGGAACCACGGCGAGATGCCGCTCGATGTAGTGTTGTAGCCGGGGACGAGCGAGAGGGTGGGATTGGGCGTGGCGCTGGCCGTGCGATTGGCCGCTTGCCCCGCTTCCCACTGCGCGCGAGCAACCGCGAGTGAGGGATTGTAATAGAAGGCCACCCAGCAGAGCGAATCGAAGTCCCGCGTGGGATTCGCGTCGCCGAGGTTTTGGGTGAGAAACTGCCGCAGGTCGGCGCGGTCGAGCGTGCGGGTGTCGAGTTCCGCGCCGGTGCGATCAACGGAAAGCGGCGGCGCCACATAGTGGGCGCAGCCGCCGGTGAGCAACCAAAGCGAACCGACCAGCGCGAGCCGCGAGGAGGAGAGCAGTTTCAGGTCGGGCATGAGTTTCAATCGCGGCACGCGCAGGGCGCGGGCTTAGTCTTTCTTCTTCTTGTCGCCCTCTTGGTCGTCGTCCTCTTCGTGGGCCTTCTTTTTCTTTTTCTTCTTCTTCTCCTTATCCTTCTTTTCGGCCTTTTTGGGCTCCTCCTTCTTGGCCTCTTCCTTGTCGGCAGAGAGGACCTTGCCGTTGCCGGCGTCGATCTCGACTTCCGTCGTCGCAGAGTCGGTGCCGATGATTTCAAACGAGTACATCAGTGTGCCGTCTTCGACTTCGAGCTCGCCCTTGATGACCTTGCCGGGTGAGGCGGCGACGGCGGCCTTGAGCGCGTCGTCGAACGAGATCTTGGCGAGCGCGGGGAGGTCGGAGGGCTTGGTGTTTTTGGCGACTTGGATGGAGCCGGCAGGCGTGGGCTTTTCGTCCTTGGCGATGGCCGGGGCGACGAGGCCGACCGCGGCGAGACTGGCGGTGGCGACGAGGAGTCGACGAAGTTTTTTCATGGGTGCTCGGTCATCCTAGCGCAGCGTGAATGATGAGGAGATTATCCAAGCACCATTTCGCGCGGGCGTCGACTTACTCTCGGGGAAAGTTCCGGCATCATGTTGCCGTAATGTTAAGGGTCTACACTCTCACGCGCTGCTTTTCACCTCGAACTCGTTCTCCATGTCACTCCCGAAAATCCGTCCGCTCTTCTATCTCGGCCTGGCCGCCGCTGCCGCCCTCGCGGCGCGCGCCGATGAGCCTTATCATCTCCTCACCGAAATCGCTGCGCCCGGCGATGGTGGTTGGGATTATCTCTCGGTTGATTCCGCTGCGCATCGACTCTACGTGAGCCATGGCACGGTCGCGGTCGTGATCGATACGGAGAAGGATACCGTGGTCGGCCAAGTCGAGGACACGCCCGGCATCCACGGCATCGCGGTGGTGCCGAAGCTCGGGCACGGGTTCACGAGCAACGGCCGCGAGAACAAGGTCAGCGTCTTCGACCTCGCGACGCTCAAGACGCTCTCGAAGATCGAGACCGGCGGCAATCCCGACTGGATCATGTACGAGCCCGCGCAGGGCGAGGTGTACACCTTCAACGGCAGCAGCAAATCTTCCACGGTGATCAACGCCGAGAGCGGTAAGGTCGTCGCGACCATCCCGCTCGGCGGCAAGCCGGAGACCGCGATGCTCGACCCGAAGCTCGGGCGCATCTTCGACAACATCGAGGACACCGACGAGGTCGTCGCCATCGACATCAAGAAACACGAAGTCGTCTCCCGTTGGTCCATCGCGCCCAACAAGGCCGCGTCCGGCATGGCCATCGATCTCGAGCATCACGGCCTCATCCTCGGCTGTGGCGACACCAACACGATGGCGCTCTTCGACTACGTCGCGGGCAAGGCCGTCGCCTCCGTGCCGATCGGGCCGGGGGTCGACGCCTCCTGCTACGATCCGGGTACCAAGCTCGCGTTCTGCTCCGCGGGCGGCAACGGCACCGTGACCATCGCGCACGTGGACGGCCCCGATAAGCTCACGTTCGTGCAGACGTTGAAAACCGATCAGCGCGCGCGGACCATGACGCTCGATCCCGTCACGCACAAAATCTACGTCGCAACCGCGAAGTTCGTCGCGCCCGCCGCCGATGCACCTGCGGCCACGCGCCGTCGGCCGGTGATGGTGCCGGGCACCTTCCGCGTGTTGGTTTATGGCATGGGGAAGTGAGTCGCGGTGACGGTATTTCTACTCCGGCTGGATTTTCGCGCGATAATTCTTCGGTAATCCGGCGGCGGATAAACTCCGCGGCATAGTCATGAAATTCCGTCACCTTGTTTTTCTCTTTGTTCTCGCCGTCGGGCTGCGCGCGGCGCCCGCCGGCGGCACCGTGTCCGGCACGGTCGTCGATGCGTCGGCCAAGCCCGTCGAGTACGTGGCCATCGCGGTGAAGACCGCCGCGGCTGGCCAGCCGGTGGCGAGCGCGACGACGGATGCGAAAGGCGTGTTCTCCCTCGAGAAACTCCCGCCCGGCGAGTACCGCCTGAGCTACGGTGTGGTCGGCGGCGACGCGGATGTGACGGCACCGTTCACCATCGATGCGGCGCACCCTGCGATCGATCTCGGCAAGCTCGCGCTCGGCTCGGGCGTGGTACGCATGGAACGTTTCGAGGTGAAGACGTCGCAGGCCGCGCTGCTCAACTCGATCGACCGCAAGACGTACAACGTCGGCAAGGACATCCAGAGCACGAGCGGCTCTGCGTCCGACCTGTTGCAAAATATTCCCTCGGTGCAGGTCAGTGTGGAGGGCAATGTGAGTCTCCGCGGCAACGAGAGCGT
This sequence comes from Verrucomicrobiota bacterium, assembly GCA_048498795.1. GTDB lineage: Bacteria > Verrucomicrobiota > Verrucomicrobiia > Opitutales > Opitutaceae > JBEHXH01. The sequence continues at coordinate 259,583 of JBEHXH010000011.1, read as the reverse complement.
GCTCATCCTCATCAACGGCAAATCCTCCGCCATGATGAGCGCAGCGAATCGCGCCGACGTGCTGGAGCAGATGCAGGCCGACTCCATCGAGCGCATCGAGGTCATCACGAACCCCTCCGCGAAGTACAAACCCGACGGCACCGCCGGGATCATCAACCTCGTGATGAAGCGCAAGCACGACGCCGGCTTTTCCGGCATCGCCCGCGCGAGCGTGGGCAACGACAGTCGCTACAATTTCAGCCTCACGGGCAATTACCGCCCGGGCCGTTTCAATCTCTTCGGCACCGTCAGCGTGCGGCAGGACGACCGTCTGCGCTACGCCGACGACGTGCGCCAGCATCGCGACACGACGGTGTTGCCCTTCCTCGGCACCGAGCAGCACACGGTCGAGCACATGCGGCCGCTCTCGCGCCTCGTGCAGACGGGCGTCGACTACAATCTCACCGAGGACGACAAACTGAGTGCGACCGTCGACTACAACTACCGCACGTTTTTCCGCAATTCGACGGTGAGCAACCGCTCGCGCGATGCCGTGGGCACACTCACGAGCGACTACGATCGCTTGCGCACCGATCCCGAGTGGCAGAAAACGCTCTCGGCCACCACGAGCTGGCAGCACTCGTTTCCCGGCGAAGGCCACGAGCTGAACGTCGAGCTCAAGCGCGAGCGCCACTGGGAGCAGGAGGACAACCATTATACGAACGTCTATCGCACTCCCGCGACGACGCCGACCACGCGCGACGTCACGCTCATCAAGCCCCTCGAACTCACCACCGAGCTCTCCGCCGACTACACGCGTCCGCTCGCGCACGATGGCAAACTCGAGGCGGGCTACTCCGGCACCTTCGACAAGAACGACATGGATTTCCGCGGCGCGGCCTTCGATCCGCTGATCAATGCCTTCGTGACCGATACGACGCGTACCAATCGCTTCATCTATCAGGATTGGATCCACGCCTTCTACGGCACGGCAGGCTGGCAGCTCGGGCAGTTCGGCGTCCTCGCAGGCCTGCGCGCCGAGGAGACCGTGATTCACACGAACCAGGTCACCGCGCGCCTCGCCGATCGCAACGAGTACTTCCGCGTCTATCCGACATTACATCTCAGCTACTCGCTCTCCGAGACCGGTCAGCTCCAGCTCAACTACAGCCATCGCATCCACCGCCCCGAGAGCGACGATCTGAATCCGTTTCCCGAGTATCAGGACCCGTACAACCTGCGCGCGGGCAACCCGCACCTGCGGCCCGAGGACACACACTCGATCGAGACTGGTTATCAGTACCGCAAGGACGACACGACCTATCTCGCCGCGCTCTTCATGCGCGAGACGTATCACGGCTTTACCACGGTCACGCGCTACATCGACAGCACGACGCTGCTGACCACGCACGAGAATCTCGCGACCAACCGCTCCGGCGGCATCGAGCTCTCGGCGACGACTGACATCGGCAAGACCTCGGTGAATTTCAGCGCCAACGCCTACCGTAACCAGATCGATGCGACCAATCTCGGTTTCGGCTCCAGCCGCTCGACTATCGGTTGGGACGCGAAGCTCAATCTCGTCTATCACGCTTCGAAGACCACGCAGGTGCAGCTCGCGACCAACTACACCGCGGCGCGCCTCACGCCGCAGGGCGAGCGCCGCCCGACGTACGTGGCCAACCTCGGCCTGCGTCACGATCTCGCCGACAAGAAGACCTCGGTCGTCTTCACCGTCTCGGACCTCTTCGACTCGCTCAAGGAGCGCACCGTTATCAATACGCCGCTACTGCACGACGACGTCACCCGCCGTCGCAGCGCGCGCATTGTTTATCTCGGCCTTATCTACAACTTCGGCAAGAGCGGCAAGAAGTCGAAAGACGACGGCATGAAGTTCGACAATTCGCTTTGAGCCGCGCGCTACGCCAACTAATCTAATCCCATGCGCCTCCTCGTCGTCGAAGACTCGCCGCGCCTGCAACGCACGGTGAGCACCGCGTTGCGCAAATCCGGCTACGCCGTCGACATCTCCAGCGACGGTGAGGACGGCCTCTGGCGTGCGCTCTCGCATGATTACGACGCCATCGTGCTCGACGTCATGCTGCCGAAGATAGACGGCCTCGCGCTGCTCACCGAACTGCGCCGACGTGGCAAGACGACGCACGTGCTGCTTCTCACCGCGCGCGACACCGTAGCGGATCGCGTGCAGGGCCTGCGCACGGGCGCGGATGACTACCTCGTGAAGCCCTTCGCGCTCGACGAACTGCTCGCGCGCATCGAGGCGCTCTGCCGCCGCGCGTACGGCAACAAGCAGTCACGCCTCACGATCGCTGATCTCGAGATCGACACGGCCGCGCGCACCGTGCGCCGTGCCGACCGCGCGGTTGAACTGACCGCCCGCGAGTATCAACTCCTGCAGTACCTCGCGAGCCGCCGCGGCGAAGTCGTTTCGCGCAGTGAGATCGAGGAGCATATTTACGACGGGCAAGTCGACCCGATGAGCAACGTCGTCGACTCCGCCGTGTGCAGCGTGCGGAAAAAGATCGGTGCGCCCGGCGCGGCGCAGTTGATCCACACGCGACGCGGGCTCGGTTACGTGCTTGAGGTCGTACCGGCTACGGCCGAGGCCCGGTGAAGTCGATCCGCCGCCAGCTCACACGCGAGCTGATCCTCGCGCTCTCGCTGCTGCTCGGTGCGGGGCTCGTGGCGATCTACATCACGACCCGCATCGCGCTGCGCGAATCGTTCGACAATGCGCTGCGCGCCCGCGCGGTGAGCCTCGCATCGCTCGTGGAGATCGAGCAGGGCAAGGTGTCGTTCGATTTTTCGAGCGACCTGCTCGCGAGCTATGGCGGGCGCAATGAAGGGCGCAATTTCTTCGAAATCTGGGACCAGACCGGCGTCGTGCTCAGCCGCTCGCCCTCGCTGCGTACGACCGATCTGCCGCTGTTGCCGACCGGCTCGGCTGAAAAGCCGCGCTATCGCAATCTCACGCTACCCGATGGGCGCTCCGGGCGTATCGTGGAAATTTCTTTTATCCCCGAGCCGACCGACTCGCCGACGCTGGCGATCTCGCACCAGCCGGTGCGGCTCGCGGTGGCGTCAGATCGCGAGGAATTCGACGAGGCGCTCGATGGGTTGGTGGTCGGTTTTGTCGGCTGCGGTGCGTTGCTCGCCGCGGCGGTGGCGTGGCTCGTGCCGCGCGTGCTGCGCCGCGGACTCACGCCGCTCGACCGGCTCGGCGAACGAGCCGCGCAGATCGATGCGACCTCGCTCGCGACCCGCTTCGCCGCTGACGAGATGCCGGTCGAACTGCGCACGATTGCGCAACGGCTCAACGATTTGCTCGCCCGCCTCGAAGCCTCATTTGAGCGCGAGCGGCAATTTAGCGCCGACCTCGCACACGAGCTGCGCACGCCGCTGGCCGAGCTGCGCAGCCTCGCCGAGTGCGCGATCAAGTGGCCCGAGACGCGCGACGCCGCGACCGACCACGATGCGCTCGCGATTGCCGCGCAGATGGAGTCGCTCGTCACTCGCCTGCTCACGCTCGCCCGCGGCGAGCGCGGTCAGCTCGCGGTCACGCCCGTCGAGGTCGACCTCGACGGCTTGGTGCGTGATGTGTGGAAGCCCTTCGCGGCCCGAGCCGAGGCCCGCCATGTGACGGTACGCTGGGAGTTGGCCGCGGGTCGCGCCACGTGCGATGCGGCGCTCATGCGCTCGGTGCTGGGCAATCTCTTCGACAACGCTGCCGACTACGCGCCGGCCAACGGCGAGCTGTTCGTGAGCGTGAGTTATGAAGGCGGCGCGCCGACGGTGCGCGTGGCCAATCTCGCGCCGGACCTCGCCCCGGGTGATGCGGCGCGGCTCTTCGATCGTTTCTGGCGGAAGGAAGCGGCCCGCGCCGGCGGTGGCGCACATCTCGGACTCGGTTTGCCGCTCGCGCGGGCGTTTGCCGCGGCGATGGGCTGGAGTCTGTCGGCGGAGGTCGATAGTGCGGGCCGGCTTGTTTTCACCCTGCAGGCGGGCGGTTCGGCTAAATAAGGAAAGGTTCGACGGCGCGCGACGGTGTCATCATAACGCAGGACGCATCTTATGCGTCTCGCCACCATATTGCCGCGCGCGAGTGTGGAGCCGGTCCCGGTGGCGGCGGTGAGAGACGGCTGTTGGATCGAACTCAATGCGCTGATCGCGCATCCCGTGCGGCGACTCGAAGAAGCTCTGCCGTGGTTGCTCGTGCACGGCGCGCATGTGGCCGAGCGCGCGGCTGCGTGGCGCGGGCCGAAGTATCAAGAAAGCGAGTTTTCGTTTCTTCCGCCGGTGGTGCGGCCGGCGGCGTTTCGGGATTTTTACGCGTTTGAGCAGCACGTGAAGACCGCGCGGGCGAAGCGCGGGCTCGAAGTGCCGCCCGCATGGTACGAGACGCCGGTGTTTTATTTCTCCAATCACAACGCCCTCGTCGCGCACGATGACGCGGTGTACGCGCCTGCGGGCTGCGTCGAGCTCGACTACGAATTGGAGCTCGGCGTCGTCATCGGCCACGGTGGCCGCGACATCGCACCTGAGCGCGCGTGGGATCACGTGGCGGGCTTCACGATCATCAACGATCTCAGCGCGCGCGACCTGCAGCGCAAGGAAGTGGTCGTCGGTCTCGGCCCCGCGAAGGCCAAGGATTTCGCCACCGCGGTCGGCCCGTGGATCATGACGCGCGACGTCTTCGCCGACCGCATCGATGGCGACAAGCTCACGCTGGAGATGTCCGCGCGCGTGAATGGCCGCGAGCTCTCGCGCGGCAACGTCGCCTCGCTGCATCACCGCATCCCGCGCCTCATCGCGCAGGCCGCGCGCGACACCGAGCTTTTCCCCGGCGACCTCATTGGCACGGGCACGGTTGGCACCGGCTGCATCCTCGAACTCGGTCCCGAAAACACCGGTGGCTGGCTCAAGCCCGGCGATATCGTCGAGCTGGAGATCGAGCGCATCGGCACGCTCCGCACACGCATCGTGCCGCGGGCGCGGTGAGGTGGAATTTTATTTCACCACGGAGACACGGAGGCACGGAGAAGAATAGGAGAGAGCAACCGCGGATGAACTCGGATGAGGCTGCGGGTTTGGCGCACTTCGCGGACTCTGCAGGAGTTTTTTAACCGCTAATGAACGCCAATGGACGCGAATATTTTAATCCGTGTTTATCCGCGTGCATCCGCGGTTTCTCTTCTCCGTGCCTCTGTGTCTCTGTGGTGAGACTTAGTCGCTGCTCACCGCGTCAGATCGTACAGCGCGTAGCCGGCGAAGATATTGGGGAGGACGGGGCAGTTGGTTTTCCAGTCGCCCAGCAAGTGCACGCGGCGGAGGACGCGGATGGCGTGGCTCGCGCAAAATTCCTCGAAGTCGGCGATCGTCACCGGGTTCACGGGGCGGCTCTCGAACCACGCAGTCTGGTAGACGGCATTGCGGGTTTTCTGGCCGCGCACGAGAGTGTCCATGCGGTTTTTCCAAAAACCGTGATTCACGAAACCGACCGAGAGCACGCGGCCGACACGTAGTGCTTCCAGCAATACGCCAGCCGGGTCCTGCAGCTCGTGGATCGTGCGGGAACAGATCACGCGGTCGAAGTGCCGGTCGGGAAACGAGCGCATGAACGCCGTCATGTCGCCTTGATACGCCGTCACGCCGCGACTCACGCACGCGGTCACGCGGCCGAAGTCGAGGTCCACGCCGACGGCGGAGACGGACTTGGCCTGCGCGAGATAGTCGAGCAGCTCGCCGCGGCCGCAGCCGAGATCGAGGACGCGCGAGTGCGGCTCGACCCATTCGCCGATCACGCGCATGTCGACGGTGCGCTTCTCGAAGAGCTTGGTGTTGCGGGGCGGGTTGCGCCGGGCGGTCGCGGTTTCCATGCGGGGCCTCAGATGGTAAAATCGACCGCGGGTTGATCGCGGTCGAGGAAGCCGCGCACGAGCGCGTAGAGTTCCTCGGACTCGAGGAGGAAAGAGTCGTGGCCGAGATCGGTCGTGAGCTCGGCGTAGCTGGCGCGCTTGCCGGCGCGGAGCAGCGCGAGCGCGATCGCGCGGTTTTGCTCAGGCGGGAAGAGCCAGTCGCTCGTGAAGCCCACGATCAACGACTCGGCCTGCACGGGGGCAAACGCCGACTCCAGCGAGCCGTACGCCTGCGCGAGGTCAAACTGGTCGAGCGCGCGCGTGATGTAGAGATACGAGTTGGCGTCGAAGCGATTGATGAACGCCTGCCCCTGATGCCGCAGGTAACTCTCGACCTCGAACTGCACGTCAAAGGTGTATGCGGCGCCGTCAGCCGTGTCCTTTTTGCGCCGACCGAATTTGCGGTCCATCGAGGCGTCCGAGAGGTACGTGATGTGCGCCATCATGCGCGCGATCGCGAGGCCCACGCGCGGGCCGGCGTCGCGGATGTAGTCGCCGTTGTTCCAGGCCGGATCCTGCATGATCGCCTGGCGGCCGACCTCGTTGAACGCGATGGCCTGCGCGCCTTCGCGCGACGTGGTGGCCATCACGAGCTGGCGGCGAACGAAACCGGGAAACTCGATCGCAAACAGCATCGCCGTCATGCCGCCCATCGATCCGCCGATCACCGCATGCAGCGAGTGCACGCCGAGGTGGTCGAGCAGGAGCTTCTGCGCGTGCACCATGTCGCGGATGGTGACGAAAGGAAAGCCGACGCCATACGCTCGCCCCGTCGCGGGATTGAGCGACGACGGGCCGGTCGAGCCCTGACAGCCGCCGAGCACATTGGCGCACACGACGAAGAAGCGACGCGTGTCCACGGCCTTGCCGGGGCCGATGAGATTGTTCCACCAGCCGGGTTTCTTGTCGGTCGCCGAGTGCCAGCCCGCGCAGTGATGGTCGCCACTGAGCGCGTGGCAGATGAGCACGACATTATCGCGGGTGGCGCTGAGCGTGCCGTACGTCTCGTAGCGCAGCGTGAAGCCGGGGATCGTCTGGCCGTTTTTAAAGGTAAACGGCCGCGCGCACACGAAGTCCTGCGGCGCGACGAGGCCGACTTCGCCCGCCGCGAGATGACGCGGCGAAGCCTCCACGGGACGCGTGGCAGGCGGCGCTTCAATATCGTCGGTCATCGGATGGAACAATCAACCAGCACACCCCGTGCGAGGCAAGGGTGGGTCATAGTTATGACGGATTGCCCCGGAAAACGTCGCGCGGTAGCGGTAACATAAATGTTACGCGGGAAGCGGTTAGGCCAACTTCTGATTTGCGCGAACAAAAGACTGCGGCACGTCCGATAGCGCAGGCTTGGCGCGCACGAGGGGAGCAGCGATACTCTGCGACGTCTCCATGGACCCCGAGGTTCCGATCTACGTGTGCATCGCCGGCGAGGTGCGCGGCCCCTACAGCCGCGCGCAACTGCGCGATCTCGCGGCGGTACAGGTGGTCACGCTCGAGACGCTCACGGCCGACGCCGCGGGCGCTTGGGTGCCGCTCGGCACGCTGCCTTGGAGCGCGGAGGTCATGCCGACGAAGCGCGATTTTGGCTTCAGGGCCGCCGAGTTCGAAGAACTCAATCGCACCGACGCCAAGCCCATCGAAGTCGATCATCTCACGCGCGTGGCCAACGCGCCGCCGCCGGAGTTTCGCGGGCGCGAGGTGATCGTGGCGCCGCTTGGTCGCAAGGGCACGCTCGATCACGAGGGACCCAACGAAGTGCAGCAGATCGTGCGGGAGGTGGGCCAGCGCATCATGGCCAATGAGCCGCCGCTCGTGCTGCCTCCGCCGCGCTCGCCCTTTCCGCGTTGGCGCTGGTTTCTTACGGCGGCGGTGGTCGGCACCGCGGGCTTCGCGATGCTGCCGAGGATTTATCAGCACAACTGGAATTACGAGCCGATCACCTTCTCCATCGTGGCGGGCTGGATCGTGCTCTACGACGGGTTCCTCGTGTACCTGATGGTGCTCGACCGGAAGCTCAACTCGGGCGTGCAGGAGACGATGGCGAAGACCACAGTCGGTGGCGATTCGTAGAGCGCGGAAAACACGAAGGCCGCCCCACAACGAGCGGCCTTCGCTTATTTTCTGACACACACTACACACGAACAGACCGAGCGAGTCCGCTCATGTGCGGCGCGGCGCTCAAGTATTTTGCCGAGCATAAGGCGCGAAGTAACCTGTCCGCCACAATTCGCCGCGGCGCGTCACGCGTTCACCCCGCGATCGTCGCAAAGCGCGCGCGCGACGCCGCGTGGCGGCGATGCACGTCGACGTACGTCTCGTCGCACAGTCGGTCGATCTCGGCGGCGTCGGGAAATTGCGCCGTGAAGCCCGGATGATCGGGATCGATGGCGAGCCGCGCGGTCGCGAGGAAATCGCGGATGAGTTCGCGCGGCTCCTCGTCGCCCACGGCGATGCGGATCGTCGTCGGCGAGATGCCCGCGGCGCGCAGCGCGTCGGGGCCGAGCTCGCTGTGGCTCGTGAGCGCGGGGCAGAGGATCACGGTGTTGCTCTGGCCAAGTGACACCTGATGGCCGAACATCGGCGCGAGCGAATCGAAGAACCGCTCGAAGGTCATACGCGCGAGCCCCGCGCCCTCGAAGTCGATGGTGAAGAGCGGCGACGGCAGCCCGAGATGACTGAGCCGCGCGCAGATCGCGTGGTGCGGGTCGCGCGGATTGGCCGGGCCGCTCACGCGAATCGCGGGATGCGCCGCGAGCCAGCGCGCGAGCACGAGGGTGTTGATGCACTTCTTCAGCATGCGGCCCTCGAGCGTCTTCATGCCCGAGAGCACCTCGAAGGCTTTGTCCGCATCGAGAAACGCGCCCTTGATGTAGTACACGTTCCAGAAAAGCGTGCGGTCCCAGCCGGGATCGCCCTTCGGCGCAAACATGTCGCCGTTGCGCCCGATCACGACGCCCGCCGTGGTGTTGCCGTCGCCCGCGAGGTCCTTCGTGTAACTATGAATCACGAAGTCCGGCCGCTCCGCCGCATCCTCGCGCTGCAGCGGCCGCACGAGAAACGGCGTGCCGACCGTCGCATCGAGCATCACGGTGAGCCCGGCCTCGTGCGCCGCGCGGCAGATCGCAGGCACATCGAGAAACACGCCGTGGGGATTGCAGGGGCTTTCGAGGAAGATGTAGATGCGGCGGCCCGCGCCGAGGCGGTCGGCGTAGTTCGTTTTTACGCAGGTGAGGGCTTGCGCGAAATCCTCCACGCTCGCGCCATCAAAAAATTCCACGCCGACATTGAGGTTCGATTTCTTGGCGAACCAGTCATGCAAAAGCTGATACGTGCCGCCGTAGATGTTGCGCGAGGCGAGCACGATGTCCTCGTAGCCGACGAGGTGCGAGAGGATGCCGTCGATCGCGGCCATGCCGGAGTTGAAATTCCACGCGAGGTACTCGCGCGCGTGCGGGCCGGCCTCGATGTCGACGATGTGATTGGCGAGCGAGATCGACGTCGGGTTGAGCAGGCGCGAGTAGATCTCGTGGAGAAATTCGCGGCCCTGAAACGCATCATCGATCCACTCCGTGCACGCGAAGATATACGTGGCCGTGCGCGTGATGACGGGATTAGCGGAGAAGATCGCGGCGACGTTGTCGAAGGTCGGATACGGTCCCTTCGCGAGCGTGGTGGCGGTCGAGTGCCCGAGCGATTGGTGCACGGTGCGCGACGGGTTCTGCAGCGTGTCGAGGAGCTTCGCCAATTGGAAGGCGAGGAACTTCTTCGCGTTGAAGAGTGCGAGTCGGTCGGCGCGCGGCAGGCGGCCGAGTTCGCGCAGCGTAGATTCCCAGAGGTCGGTCAGGTCGTCACTCGCGCCATAGAGCCGCTCCGCGAGCCGGAGCAGCGGCGCGCCGACGGGCGATGCGGGATCGATGTGGAAGTGCGCGAGCTGTTCGTGGGCGAGCTCGCTGGTGGTGGTGGCGGTCGTGGTCTTGCGCCGCGGGGAAAGCAGGCGCGCCGAAGGGGAAACCGGGACCGTCGCCACAGGGTCGAGGGGAGACGACGTTTGCATGCGCCGAGAATGCCGCCGGCGAAAACGAGTCGCAAGCGGACGGGGGCGCAGGAGGAGGGTTTACGCCTAAAGAAGTACGGCGGATTTTGTGGGGACACAGAGGGCACAGAGCGCGGACACGAATAGCACGGAGAAGAGAGGAAACCGCGGATGGACGCAGATGAACGCGGATGAATTGGGAGAAAGGTATCCGCGTGAATCCGTGTTCATCCGCGGTTCACCTTCCTCAGTGACCTCTCAACTTCTCTCCGTGGCCTCTGTGGCCTAACAATTCTCAACGCGTCGAGCTTAGCGCCGCGAGCTGGGCGTTGGTCGCTTTCAGCTCGGTGGCGATGAGGCCGGTCATTTCGGGGCCCCATTGTTCGCGTTGGGCGCGCTCGAGGCGGTCCTGCAGCCACGCGGCGTGGTGGCGGAGGCGGTGGGCGTCCTCGACGGCGTTCTGTAGCGACGGGTCGCGCGAGCGCAGCCAAGCGGCGACGTAGGCGAAGACACATACGACAAATACACCGAGGACTGCGAACGCTTCAGGCATGGCCGGGAACAGTTGAGCGCTACCCTGCCCGAACTCGGGCGTTTTGCGAGGCTGCGGCGAGCGGCGGCAGACGGTATTTGCCCGCGTGGAGGCGGCGATTGCGCGGACTTATCGCTTCTTTCCGAGGGCGCGGATGAAGGCAGTGGCGAGTGGTGGCGTCTCGTTGCGGAGAGCGGCGCGCTCGGATTGGAAGAGTGTCCCGACGAAAAACGGATGCAGCGCCGCAGGCAGCTCGGCGGCGCGGACCTCGCCGGCCTCGTCAAAGGCCGTGAAGCGCAGCCCGGCTTTCTCCAGCGCCGCGCGGTGGGCGGGATTGAGGCCGTAGCTGCAGTGGTAGGCCTCGCGCGCGATGTCGCGGCCGTAGGCGCGCTGCACGAGCGAGTCTTTCGTGAAACGGATCGTGCCCGTCTTGCCGACCAGCGGGCAGGTGAGGGGAGCGATGAGCAGGGTGTCGGCGCCGGGATGGGTCTCGGCGTGATCGGCAGCGGGGAGACCGGCGACATTGCGCGCATACTCGATCAGCGCATGCTGAAAGCCGCCGCACGAGCCGAGAAACGGCCGATGCGTTTCGCGCGCGAAGCGTACGGCGTCGATCGCGCCGGCCGCGTTTTCGTAGGGACTCGCGGGCACGAGCCAGATCGCGGAAAAGCTGGCGAGGTCGCGCGACGCACGGCGGATGCTGCGCGTCGCGAACCATTGCCATGTGGCGTCGGATTTCGCCTCGGCGGCAGCGAGCTCGAGCGCGTGCGGGATCGCGCGATGGGCGGGGACTTCGGCGGAGTAGTCGCCGACGAGAGCGATGCGGGGCGGGGGCATGTCACTTGGCCGGGACGCGGCTTTTTTGGACGGTGATGATCGCGACGGCGCCGACGATGACCGCGGCCGCGAGCGCGATGCGCCACGTGAGCGGTTCGTCGAGAATCCACCAGCCGAGAATCACGGCGACGACGGGGTTGACGTAAGCGTAGGTCGAGACGCGCGCGGGCGTGCTGTTTTTCAGCAGCCACACGTAAATGGGAAACGCCACCAGCGAGCCGACAATCACGAGGTAACTCCACGCGAGCCACGAGTCCCGACCGATCACGGCGAAATGCACGCGACTTGTCTCGCCGAGGGCGAGGCCGGTGAGCGTGATGACCACGCCACCCATCAGCATCTGCATCGCGGCGGCCATCATCGGCGTGGCGCCGCTCTTGGCGTGCTTGCTGTAGAGCGAGCCACCCCACCAGCTCACGCTCGCGAAGAGCAGTGCCGCTACGCTCAAGACGGGCGGACGCATCCCCTCGGGCAGCGCACCGGGCCCGAGCAAAATAAAGAGCCCGCCGAGCCCCACGCCGAAACCGAGCCAGAGTGCCGCGGCAGGCTTGGTGCCGCCGGGCCGCACCCACTCCATGAGCACCATGATCAACGGCGACGCGCCGAGGATCAGCGTGGTGAGCCCCGAAGGCACGGTCTGCTCGGCCCACGCGACGACAGCGTTGCCACCGAGCAGCAGGCAGGTGCCGACGATGGTTTGATCGCGCCACTGCGCGCGAGTAGGCCACGCGGCGCCGCGGAGTTTCAGAAAGGAAAACATCGCCACGCCCGCGAGGAGGAAGCGCGCGCCCGCCATGAGAAACGGCGGCATCGTCTCCACCGCGATGCGGATGCCGAGATACGTGCTGCCCCAGATCACGTAGATCGCGGCAAATGCCAGGATCAGCGCGAGGCGAGAGGGAGCTTGGCCGACGGTGGACATCGAAGGAGCGACGGGGAGCGGGGGCGAGGAAAGAGGGGACCTAGAAGTGGCGGCGACCATGCAGCAAGCGAGTTGAGACGAACGCCGCGGTCAAACGACCGGACCGTCACCGGCCAGCACAGCGCTGCGTTTCAGCGAGCGCACCAGACCGGCGCCTTGACGCTGCTGGGGAGTCCACCCTAGGAGACGAGTAGATGATGAGCCCGCGGGCGCGGCTATTTCGACCCGTCGAATGGCTCTCCCTCGGGGATGCTCCGAGGAGGTGCGTAAAAATACCCTCAAACTACCATTGACCCCGATATCTAGGAGTAACACCCTAGTTGCACCATGAGCACCTTCTCCGTCCTAGCTTCTTCGCGCCGGCTGCTCGCCGGACTGCTCGCCATCGGTCTGTTTTCCGTCGCCCCCAGCGCCCACGCCGTGATCCTCACGGTCAGCTCCTCGTTTACCCTTCCGACCAGCGATTTCGGCAATCTGCCGAATACGGAGGATAACCCGACGATCGGCCAATTCGATTTCCGTAACTCGCCCAATTTCGGTACCATCAATGACTTGGGTACCATCAATATCTCGCTGCGATTCTTCGGCCTCGATACCCTCAATGGTAACGACAATTTCAACGCGATCACCCTGACGCTTGGCGGCTTCGACACCGGTATCGTGCTCAACGGCTACGGCAACGGCACGCAGACGAAGTCGTTCTCCGGCACCGCCAACAACGCCGCTTCGATCGTCAACGCTTTCAACACGAATGGCGGCCTGCTCACGATCGGTCTGCTCGATTCGAACGGCACCTTCAGCCTCACCGGTGGTGACGGCAGCAATCCTTTCGCCCTCGTTGGTGGCACGGCTTCCCTCTCGTTCGTTGGCGCCGACGTCACGCCGGTTCCCTTCAGCCCGGCCGAGACCCTCGGGTACTCGCTCGTCGCGTTCGTTCTCGGCGCCCGCGAGCTAAAGCGCCGTGGCCTGCTCAAGGCCGCTTTCGCTGGACGCAGCTAAGCGGAACGGCAATCAAGGTGCGGCAAATCCCCGCACCTTGACTGACCAAAGACTCATGGACGAACCGGCAGCGGAGCCCGCCTCCCTGCCGGTTCGCTATTTCTGGTGGGGCGCACTCGGGCTGTACGCGCTGCCCGTGGCGAAGATCTGGCAGCTCACCCACGATGGAGAGATGATGCTCGCCCATCTGGCGCTGGGCTTCATGGCGTGGCACTGGCTCCAGCAGCAGGCGACGGCGCGTTCACCCGGCTCGTCGGTCTCGGCGAGCTTTGCAGGCTTGTTTTTGCTGACCTCGGCGACGTGGATGTTCACCTGGCTGCACGTGGAGGATTTTTGGCTGCTGCGCACGAGTCTCTTCGCGGAGGCGCTGGGGCTGGTGCTCCTCTTGTGGGGCTGGAGCGGACCGTGGCGGAGCTGGCGGCTCATCGGGGCGGCGGCGTTTTGGGTGGTATTTCCGCCGGGCCAGCTTGGCTACCACGATCCTCCCCCCTGGCTATGTGATCTCACGGCCAGCTGCGGCGGAGCGATCCTCAAGGCGACCGGTGCGCACCCCACGATCGCGGGCAATGTGATTACGCTGCCGCGCGGAGCGGTGAGCGTGGCGGGCACTTGCACGGCGGTGCCGCTGCTTGCGCAGATGTTTCTCCTGCTGGGGCCGGCGGTGCTCCTAATGCGGGTAAACTGGCGTCGCGCACTGGTGATCGCTGTCTGGGTGGCGTTGGCTGGCTTTCTCGTGTCTGTGCTGCGCGTCGCGTGGCTGGCGCAGATCGTCACCGACAAGGCCCGCTTCGACTATTGGCACGGGCACGACGGCGGCTCGTGGTTCACTGCGCCGGTGATGCTGCTGCTGGCTTATCTCGTCGACCGACTACGGCCCACCGCGGTGGCGCCCAAAGTGGACTTGGTGCAGGGCCAAGTCGTCACCATCGCGGGAATCGGCGTGCTCGCGGCGATTGCCGGTCTGATCACACTCATGACACCGGGCGTGAAGATCCCCGCGGCGCGCGAGTGGCCGCGCGAGCTCGCGGGCTTGCGGCTGGTGCGCACGGAGGAAGTGCCCGAGGCGGTGCTCAATCTCAACGAGATCGAGCATCCGTTTGCCTGGACCCGGCGCGCAGTTTACTGGGAGCCGCGCACGGGGACGCGCGTGAGCGTCACGGTTGGCTACAGTCCGTGCCTGCTCACCAGCGAGCCGCAGCGCGTGGCGATGCATTGTCCCTGGTTTGAGGGCTGGGACATCGAGCACGGCTGGCAGGCGCGTCGCGTGAATGCAGGCAGCGTGGCGGAGCACGCGCAGGAGGCGTCCCTCGATTGGGCCATCATCGCTCCACCCGATTCGCATCCGATGGGAGACCCGGTTGAATGGCAGGCGTGGACGAATCGGCGCACGGGACGAATCGCAGATATGTTACCGTGGCTGGCCGGACGCGTGCCATTGCGCGACAAGCGTGCATATTGGCTCGCACTTCGGTGGAGCGGTCCTAGTGGAAAGGGCGCTGAAACTTTGGACGCCATGTTGTCCGCATGGAAGTCCGACGGCTTTCAAGCGAGCACCTCCATCCAGCCATGACCTCTCCCGCGTCTTCCGGCGGCCCCGCGCCAACGTCCGCCCCCGCGAGCAGTTCTGCCGCGAAACCCGCAAAAAAAGTTGGTATCGGTCTGCTGCAGGGCTCACTGCCGCGCCTGCTCGGCTACGGTCTGCTCGCGCTCTTCGCGATCGATGTGGTGCAGATTTTGGTCAACTACCACCCCTTCAATCCCGAGTCGGATGCCAACTTGGTGGTGCAGTTCGTCGAGCGCATCGGCGTGCCGGTCATCGCTTATGCGCTCATCTTCGGCGTGAGCGAAACGACCGCGAGCCGCGGCGAGCGCACGCTGCTGAAATTGCTGTCGTTTGGTTCGTTGATCGCGTTTTTCTTTTACGCGGCGCTGTCGGTGCTCGTGGTCGTCTCGGCTGTGCGCCTCTACACGCGCGGCGTGGCGGGTATCGTCTATCAGGAAGATCAACGCGTCAGCACGTTGGAGAAGGGCCGTGACCGGATGGACACGATGCCGGCCGCGCAGCTCGGCGTGATCCAGCGCGGGCTCCTGCCGAACTCCACACTCGCCGCGACCGAGGAAAATCGCCCGAAGCTCATCGAGAGTATTCGCACCGAGTTGCCCGGCACGATCCAGACGATCCGCACTTCGGCCGAGACTGCGCGCAAAGCCTTGTGGAAGCAGCAGACCATCGCCGGCGCAAAGTACTCTGTCAGCGGCATCGTCTGCGCGATCATCTGCCTGATCGCGTTCGAGAATACGCGTCAGTTCCGCCATCACCGCATCTTCCGCCCGGCGAATGCACCCCAGATGCAGCTCGAGGACAAAGTTCTCGGCGGCCTCAACAAAGTGCAGCAGTCGATGGAGGACGCTTTCGCGATCCACACGCTGGAGCGCTATCGCTGGTACCGGAAGCTGCGGCGCTTCTTCACGGGCAAGCGGCACTGAGTGAGGTAGGGCGGTTTATCCTTAAGCCGCCGTTACAATTCCGCGGACCATTCGGCTGCGCATAAACGGCGCGCTGCGGGCAACGCGCCGTTTTTCACGTCTACACTCACCCCGCGAGTTGCTGCCGCGCGAGGTCGCCGAGGGTACGGACGCCGTTTTCGACGTGGTCCGTCCACGGCAGGCCGCAGTTCATGCGGAGGCAATTGCGGTAGCGATCCTTCACGGAGAAGAGCGCGCCGGGTGCGGTGTTGATGCGGTGGCGCAGCGCGTCCTGATGCAGGCGCAGTGTGTCGATCCCGGGCGGCAGCTCGATCCAGAGCACGAAGCCGCCGGCGGGCCGGCTGAGCCGCGTGCCCTCCGGGAAATAGCGGAGGATCGCCTGCGAGAAGACATGCAGCTGGTGCTGGTACGCGCGGCGGATCGAGCGCAGGTGGTGATCGTAGCCGCCGTTGCGCAGGAAGTCCGAGATCGTCTTCTGCAGCACGACGGGCGTGCCGAGGGTGTTGGTGAACTTGAGCCGCCGCACGCGCTCGAGGTAGCGGCCGGGCGCGACCCAGCCGACGCGCATCGAGGGCGCGAGGGTCTTGCTGAACGAGCTGCACAGCAGCACGCGGCCATCGGTGTCCCACGCCTTGAGGGGCTTGGGCCGCTTCTCGCCGTAGTGCAGGTCGCCGTACACGTCGTCCTCGATCGCGGGGATGTCGCGCTCGGCGAGGATCTGGTAGAGCTGCTCCTTCTTCTCGTCGGGCATGCACGAGCCGAGCGGATTTTGGAAACTCGGCGTGACGACCAGCGCCTTCACGTCGTTTTGCGCGAGCGCATCGCGCGTGGCGTCGAGGCACAGGCCCGTGCGCGCGCTGGTGGGGATTTCCACGACGCGCAGGCCGAGGCTCTGGATCGTTTCGAGGAAACCGAAGTATGTCGGAGTCTCGACCGCCACGGTGTCGCCGGGCTTCGTCACCGCGCGCAGCGAGAGATTGATCGCCTCGGCGCAGCCGATGGTGACGACGAGCTCATCGTGCGAGAGTGGCGTGCCGGCCTGCAGGTAGCGCCGCGCGATCTCGCGTGTGAGCGGATCGAAGGCCCAGTTCATCGCGTAGCGACCGAGCAGCGCCGGGTCGTTGCGCCCGACGGCGCCGAGCAGCCGCGCGAGCTTCTTCGTGGGGAAGAGCGAGTGATCGGGGCACGCCGCGCCGAGCGGGAGATAATTTGGGTCGGTCGAGAACGTCATGATCTCGGCCGTGAGATCGTTGACGCCGACGTAGCTCGCCTTGGCCATCGGCTTGGCCATGCGCGGCTCGGGCGCGTGGATTGGCAACCGCGGCCGCACGTAGTAGCCCGACTGCGGCCGCGCTTCGAGGAAGCCGCGGTTCTCCAGCAGCGTGTAGGCTTGGATCACGGTCGAGATGCTGACGTCGCGCTGCATCGCCATGCGCCGCACGGATGGCACGCGGTGGCCGGGGCGGAGCGTGCCTTGGTCGATGAGCTGTTGCAGGGAAGCGGCGAGCCCCGCGTAAAGCGTGGTCTCGGCAGTAGCGGCCGCCGGGGTGGGGCGCGTGGAGGCGAGGGCGACAGTGAGCATGACGAATGCAGCTTAGCGGGAACGGGTACAGTTGGGCAGACTCAGCCGGAGAAACTTGACACCAGTACAGTCTGTGCAACTGCGCGGCTGTAACCAATACAATTCGGAGACCCGACAAACCGGTTTACACGAAGGCCGCAAAGGTCGCGAAGTACGTCTGGTTCTTCGCGCTCTTTGCGGCCTTCGTGTAAAAAAACGACGCGCTTATTCCTTGATCGAGCCGATCACCGCTTGGAATTCGGGTGTGCTGCGGACCAGGTCGAAGGCTTTGTCGCCGTCGATTTTTGCGCGGTCTTTGAAGCCGACGGTCACGGCCTGCTGGAGGGCGGCGATGGTCGCTGGCTTGCTCTTATCGAGCGCGCGCAGGCGCGCGAGTTCGTACCAATTTTGCGGGCGGTCGGGTTGGAGCATGGTGACAATCTCGGCCCATTTGGCCGCCTCGGAGAATTCGTTGACGCCGGAGAAGCCACGCAGGTTTTCACGGGCACCGACCGTGAGGCCGCCGAGCACCCGCCGCGCGACGAGGCGATCAGGTGAGTCCGCCGTCGCATCAGCCCGCTGGCGCAGCGCCGCGATCCGGGCGCGCAAGCTCACGTAGGAGTCTTCTCCGGCGAGAGAGAAAAGTTCGTCGGTGAGCGATGACTGGCGATTGGCGTCGGTGCGCTGCTGCTTCTTCCAAGCTTTTACCTCGGGGCTGACCGCGAGAGTACTGACGCGCTTTTCGAGGTCGGCGGTGTCGAGCAGACCCTTGAAATCGGCGGCGAGAGACTTTCTCTCGAGCCACGCGGCAGCCGGGGCGAGCGGAGCAATGCTGGCGAGACGCTCATCGTAACGCCGGCGCAACTCAGAGTCGTCCTTCGGGCGTGCGCCGCTGCGCATGGCTTGGAGGTCGAGCCAGCCGAGCGCCTCGGTGAGGACTTCGGCGGGCGGCCACTCGTGCGTGCCAGCGAAGCTCACGAAGCGGTGCGGCGCGTTCATCTCTTCGAGCAGGTCGTCGAGTGACCGCATCTCGATGTAGTTGAAGTCCTCGATGCCCGCGACGCCGAAAATGGGGATGTCGATTTTCTTGGGCTCACTACCTGACGTGAAGCCCGCGCTGCACGCGATCACGCCGCGCAACAGCTTCGCCGCGCCGATCTGCAGCGCCACGCGCGAGCCGCCCGACATGCCTGCGCCGTACACGCGCTGTGGATCGAGCGAGAAGCGCGCGTGGGTGTCGCGCCATACCGCGTCAAACGCCGCCGCGGTCGGCTCCCACGGGCCGTTGCGTGAGTTGTTGGAGCAGACCACGATCACGCCGTACTTTTCCGCGCCCGTCTGAAATCGCTCGACCGGGAGCGATCCGCGCGCCGCCGGGTCGAAGCAGTACACGATCGGGTAGCGCTTCTCGGTGGTGTAGCCGTGCGGCACATAGATCGCGTAGCTCTGCTCGGGTTTGCCGGCGCAGGTGAGCTTCGGCACGACTTGGCCGATGGGCAGATCCTGGGCAAACGCCGCGGAAACGAGACACACCAGCAGCAGGCCAACGCGCAGGACGGGGTGGGGCGACATGCCGCGACGTTGAGCGATTCTCCGCCGAGATAAAATCGTAGAATCCGACTATGCCGTTTTTTCTGGCGACGCCGCGCGGGCCGCGGAGATTAGCCGCATGACCCCCGAGTTGCTGGAGCGAGCCCTGCCGCGCGAAGCCTTCGTGAGCCTCGTGGCGGCGATCCTCGCGCGCTACGCGCAGCAAAACGACGCGACGCTTCCGCCCGCCGACGGCATTGCGCTCGCTGAGCGGTTGCACGCGGTGATCGGTGAGCACGGTCTGCCGCGGCCACTCGATGCGTCCGAGCAAGGTGCGCCTGGCGAACTGAGCGAGGCCGAGATCGATCCACTGATCGCCCGTGCACTTGGCGGCTATACCGGTCCCGTCGCGGGAGCCGTAAAGCAATTGGTAAAAGCGTTCTTCTACCCTGAGTTCAAGAAGTGCCGCGATTCCTTCCGGGAAGTCGCGACCGACGGCACCTGCCGCCGCCAGCAGCTCGCCCGCGTGCGGAGCCGCGTGAGCGGGGCGCACTGTGTGGATTGCCCGTATTGGGTCGGCCTTACGCCCGAGCGGCACGCGGCTTACCTGACGGACGAGTGGGTGGGCGACGCGGCGGCGGAGTTTGCCCCGTATCGCGAAATTTTTCTCCCTGAAGATTTCCGCATTTTGCGCCGACAACTATATAATGCAGCACGGACTCAGTGACGGACGGGCAGTGAATCAGCTTGAAACCGCTCACGGGCACCCTACTGGTTTCTACTTACTGTGGCAATCCGCGCTGTAATCATCGAAGACGAGACGGTTTTCCGGCAAATGCTCGCGATGGCGCTGAGTCGCGTGCGGGGCTTGACGCTCGCGGCCGAGTTTGGCGACGGCAAGGTCGGTCTCGATTACTGCCTGCGCGAGAAGCCCGGCCTGCTCGTGGTCGACCTCTATCTGCCCGGCGTGCACGGCCTCGAAATCGTGAAGCAGGTCCGCGCGAAGCTCCCCGCCACGCGCATCCTCGTCCTCACGGGTCATCCCGATGGCGAGCTTCCCGCGCGCCTGATCGCGCAGGGCGTCAATGGCTTTGTCGATAAGAGCGCCCCGCTCAACTACGTGCTGCAGGCCGTGGAGTCGGTGATGAATGGCGGCATGTTCTTCGCGGCGCACGTGCCGCCGAAGACCGCCACCGGCGCCGACCTCCCGCCGATGCCGAAGGTCGCCCCCGGCGTGAAGGCCGGCCCGCCCTCGCCGTCGCTCGCGGCGGTGCAGACCCTCTCGGCGCGCGAGATCGAGGTCGCTCGTCTCGTCTCGGAAGGCTTTTCGTCGAAAGAAATCGCCGCCCGCCTCAATCTCAGTGTGCGGACGGTGGAAAAGCATCGCGCCAACATCATGGACAAGATCGGCGTGCGCGAAGTTGCCAGCCTCGTGCGCTGGTGCGTGCAGTCCGGCCTCGTGAAGATGTAAGCTGAGCCGCCCGGCGGGCGCTCAGGAGTTGGCGTATTTTTTCAGCGGGCCCGCGACCTGTTCGAAATCGGCGAGTGCAAACGCGAGTTCGTCCGCCGCGATCTCGCCGCCAGGCTGACCGAGCTGAGCTTCTAGTGCGCCCATGCGGCGCGAGAGCGACTGCGCGCCGACGTGGCGGGCGCTGCTCTTCAGGCCGTGCGCGAGGCGGTGCGCCTCGGTGCGCTCGATGGAATTGATCTGCCGCAGCGTGACGGGAAACTCGCGGAGAAACGAACGCACGATCTCCTTCGTGTCGGCCTCACCGAGCACGTCGACGAGTTCGGCGATGGATTCGTTGGGCGGGGGCAGCGACGGCATGACGAGATTTGGCGGGCGGCGGGCGGGCGTCCGCAAACGAAAAAAACACTTAGGGCGCCGTGCGGTTCCAATAAGAAAGCCCGCCGAGGTCGGCGGGCTTTGCTTGAGAATAGCGAAGTGAGCGTGAGCGACGCGGCTTACTTGCCGTCCGACGAGCCGCCGGGGACGGTGCCGGCCTTGACCATGTACATGTTCTCGGGCTTGAGGTACTTCTTGATCGCGCCATTCACCTGCTCGGGCGTGAGGGCGTTGATCTTGTTGGGGTACTCGTCGAGCCAGGTGACGTCGTAGCCGCGGTGGATGGCGTTGAGTAGTGAGCCAGCCATGCCGTCGGTGGTGGCGAGGCCGACCTTGAAGGCGCCGACGAGGTTGCTCTTGCGCGCTTCGACTTCCTCGGGCGTCGCGCCCTTTTCGTACCACGCGGTGAGCTGGCGCTTGGTCGAGGCAATGCCCTGTTCGAGCAGCTTCGGGGCAAACGTCGCGGTGATCTTCCAGTCGCCATCGGTGAACGTGTCGTGGCCGAGGCCGGAGCCGATGCCGTAGGTGAGGCCTTCCTTGTCGCGCACGTTGGCCATCAGGCGGCCGGTGAAGCCGCTGCCGAGGATCGCGGTGCCGACGCGCAGCGCCTGATAGTCGGGATCGCTGTAGCGGAGGCCGCTGGTCTGGCCGAAGACGACCGACACGCTGGTCTTGTCGGCCATGAAGACCGTCTGCTCGCGCGGCGCATCGGTGCCGGTGGCCTTGGCCGGGCGGATCAGGGCCGCGCCACCGGTCCAGCCGGTGAAGGCTTTGCCGACCTCGGCCTGAAACGCCGCGACATCTACATCGCCCACGACTACGAGCGTGAGGTGCTCGGGGCCGTAGTACTTTTTATGAAACGCTTTCACCTCATCGAGCGTGGCCTTCTCGGCCGCCGCGGCGAACTCCTCGGGCGACGGTTCGCGATTGGGATGACCGACGGGATAGACGGTGCGGCTGAACGCATCCGCCGCGCGGAAGTCCGTGTTCTCCGTGCGGCGCTGGAGGCTGCCGATGAACTGCTTCTTGGCCTTTTCCAATTCCTCCGCGGCGAGCGCGGGCGAGCGGAGTTGTTCGGCGATGAGACTCACGACGAGCGGCATGTCCTTCGTGAGGCACTTGGCGGAGATCTCGCACATCTGCGTGCCGACGCTGAAGTCGATCGTGGCGCCGACGCTCTCGAGCTGCTCGGCGATGGCGAACTTGTCGCGCGTGGTCGTGCCTTGGTCGAGCAGCATGCCCGCGAGCGTGGGCACGGCGATGTTGCCTTCGCCGGCAAACGCGTCACCGGCCGGGAGCGAGCCGCGGATGGTGACGACGTCCTTCACGCCGGTCTTGTAGCCGATGACGTCGATGCCGCCGATCTTGGCGCGGACGACATTGGGCGCGATGGCGGCATGGGCCGCGGAGAGGGCGAAACCGGCGAGCAGGAGGAGAAAGAATTTCTTCATGATGGGATTCCGGTGGAGGGTTATTTCTTCGCCGCCGGGGCGCCCGCCTTGAGCGGGATGAACCAGCCGGTGGTGCTTTGATCGACGTTGAAGTATTTCTGCGCCACGCGCTGCACATCGGCGGCGGTGACTTTCTTCACCGCATCGTCGAGGTGATAGTAGAGCGACCAGTCGCCGGCGGCGATGCACTCGTTGAGATTGCCCGCGATGGAGAACGAGCCGTCGCGCTGAAACGCGGAGTCGGCCAGCGCCTTCGCGATGGCCGACTGCACTTCGGTATCGGTCACGCCGTCCTTCTTGAGCGTCTCGATGCCTTCGAGCGCGATCTTCTCGACCGCTTCGTGCTCCGCGCCCGGGGCGAGCGGGATGAAGACGATGTGGATGGTCGGGTCGTGATTGAAGCCGACGAAGTTTTGCACGCCGGTGGAAAGATCCTTGTCGGTGATCGTCTTGTAGAGGCGGCTGTTCTTGCCGTCGGTGAGGATGGCGCTCGCGATGGTGACCGCGGGATAATCGGGATCGCTGGCGGCGCAGATCTTGTGGCCGATGGCGACGACGCCGAGCTGGCCAGCGCGCTTCACCGTGACGCGGCGCGGGCCGCTCTGCTCCGGCTCCTCGGTGTAGACGGTGGGTATGGGCTTCGGCGACTTCGGGTACACGCCGTAGAATTTCTGCACGAGCGCGAGCGCCTCGGCGTCCTTGAAATCACCGATGATCGAGACCGTGGCGTTGTCGGGCCAGTAGAACGTGTCGTAGAACTCGCGGAGCTTCTCGATCGAGACCTTCTCGATGTCGCTGCGCCAGCCGATGGTCGAGTGGTGGTACGGATGCGCGACGTACGCGGCCTGGAAGATTTCCTTGATGAGCGCCTGGAACGGCGAGTTCTCGCCGCGCTCGAATTCATTGCGCACGACGGTCATCTCGGGGCGGCGGTCGTCCTCGTGCAGCCAGAGATTTCGCATGCGGTCGGCCTCGATCTCCATGACGGCGGCGAGATGCTCATTGCCGACGTTCTCGTAGTAGTTGGTGCGGTCGAGATAGGTGGTGGCGTTGTATTGCGCGCCAAATTTCTCGACGATCTGGTCGATGCCCGTGCCGGCGGCGCGGTTGAATTTCGGCGAGCCCTTGAACATCAGATGCTCCAGCAAATGCGTGGAGCCCGTGGTGCCAGTGACCTCGTTGCGCGAGCCGACGCGGTAGGTGACCATGAAGGTCAGCGTGGGGCTGGAGTGCTCCGGCATCAGGAGCACCTGCAGGCCGTTGGAATCGAGCGTGTACTCGGAGA
Organism: Verrucomicrobiota bacterium; assembly: GCA_048498795.1. Classification (GTDB taxonomy): domain Bacteria; phylum Verrucomicrobiota; class Verrucomicrobiia; order Opitutales; family Opitutaceae; genus JBEHXH01. The sequence continues at coordinate 236,185 of JBEHXH010000011.1, read as the reverse complement.
TGCCGCCGACCGTCTTGACGAAGGAAAAGCCGTCGACCTTGACGGGAGCATCGGCACCGCGGGCCGCACCGGCGGCAAGCAGCGCAAGGAGCGAAAACAGGGAGCGTAATTTCATGCGAAGGAACGTTTGTGGGTGGCGCACCGTGCACCATGACACGCGGAACGCCAAGCTGTTTGCGGCGAATGGAAACCGTCGCGCGGTGACATTCTTTCTGGCGTGAGTGGTGCCGGTTTTCGCAACATCGCCCCATGCAAATCATCCCCCGGAGCCGCGCGCTCGCCGCAGCTACGCTCCTGCTCACCACCGCCCTGCAACTCTCCGCCCGGCCGATGGAACTGGAAGACATGTTTCGCCTGAAACGCGTCGACGACCCGCAGGTCTCGCCTGACGGCAAACGCGTAGTCTATGTCGTGACCGAGGTCCTCAAGGACGAGAACCGCACCAACGCCGATCTCTGGCTCATCAACGCCGACGGCAGCGGCGAGCCGCGCCAGCTTACCAGCTCGCCGAAGCGCGATGCCAATCCGCGCTGGTCGCCCGATGGCAAGTGGATCGCCTTCGAGTCTGCGCGCGAGGGCGAGACGCAGATCTACGTGCTGCCCGCCGACGGTGGCGAGGCACGCAAGGTCACGACGATCTCCACCGGCGCGGAGGCGCCCGTGTGGTCGCCGGATGGGAAGAGCCTCGCGTTTGTGTCGGCAGTGTTTCCCGAGTTTTCCGCGAAGCCCTTCGCCGAGTCCGACAAGCTCAACCGCGAAAAACTCGACGCGCGGGAGAAGAGCAAGGTGAAGGCCCGTGTGATCACGCAGCTCCTCTACCGTCACTGGGACGAGTGGGTCGACGGCAAGCGCAAGCACCTCTTCGTCGTGCCGATCGCGGCCGATGGTCGAGGCGGAGAGCCGCGCGATCTCACACCCGGCGAAAACGACGCGGTGCCGACCTCGAGCACGTTCAGCGCGGGCGACGATTTTGCGTGGTCGCCCGACAGCAAGGAGATCGCCTACACCGCGCCCAACGAAGTGACGCGCGAGCAGGCGTGGACCACCAATCACGATATCTGGACGGTCGACCTCGCGAGCGGCGAGCGCCGCAAGCTCACCACGAGTCCCGCAGCCGACGGTTTCCCTCGCTACTCGCCCGACGGCAAACTCATCGCCTATCGCGCGCAGGCCCGCGCCGGCTTCGAGGCCGACCGCTGGCAGCTCCGCCTGCACACGCGCACGAGCGGTGAGGACTGGAGCGCGACGTCGTCATTCGATTCTTCCGTCGGCGACCTGACCTGGCTCGATGATGGCAAGTCACTCGTGTTTCCCGCCGAAGACAAAGGCGTGGAGGTGCTGTACTCGGTTGCTCTTTCTGGTGGCGCGCCGAAGAAACTTACGACGGTCGGTGCCGCGGGCCACGCGACGGTCGCGTCCGACCGACGCTTTGTGTACTTCACGCAAGCGCGCGCGACGCAGCCGGCGGAAGTGTTTCGCGTCGAAGTCTCGACCGGCAAGATCGAGCAGATCACGCACACCAACGCCGCGCTCCTCGCGCAGATCGAACTCACGCCGCCGGAGTCGGTGACGGTCCCCGGGGCCGGCGGTACGCCGGTGCAAATGTGGATCACGCGTCCGCCGGGCTTCGATGCGGCGAAAAAATATCCCCTCGTGTTCATGGTGCACGGCGGCCCGCAAGGCGCATGGATGGACAGCTGGTCCACGCGGTGGAATCCGCAGATCTGGGCGGCGCAGGGCTACATCGTCGCGACACCGAATCCGCGTGGCTCGACCGGCTTCGGCCAAAAATTCACCGACGAAATCTCCCTCGATTGGGGCGGAAAAGTTTACGACGACCTCATGGCCTGCCTCGCGTATCTGGAGAAGCAATCGTGCATCGATACCACGCACATGGCGGCGGCGGGCGCGAGCTACGGCGGCTACATGATGGCATGGTTCGAGGGGCACACCGACAAGTTCAAGTGCATCGTCGATCACGACGGCGTATTTAATTTCTACTCGATGTACGGCACGACCGAGGAGGTGTGGTTCGACGAGTGGGAGCACGGCAAGCCGTGGGAAAATCCGGACTTCGACAAGTACTCGCCGCACAAATACGCGGCGAACTTCAAGACCCCGATGCTCATCGTGCAGAACGACCTCGATTTCCGCGTGCCGATCAACGAAGGCCTCGCGCTCTTCACCACGCTCCAGCGCAAAGGCGTGCCCTCGAAGCTCCTCATGTTTCCCGACGAAGGCCACTGGGTGCTCAAGCCGCAGAACAGCGAACTCTGGCACAAGGAAATCTTCGCTTGGCTGGCGGAGTATTTGAAGAAGTAGGCCGAGGTAGGGCGGACTATCCTTAGTCCGCCGCTTGGACTCGGCGTATTTGTGGGTCGAGCGCAACCGGCGCGTTAAGGATAACGCGCCCTACCTTTTATTTTTTGTGCGGTTTTCGCGGTATCGGCTACCTATCCTTGAAACCACATGGAAACCGATGCCGAGCTCCTGCGCCGCTACGCCGATGAAAAGGCGGAGCAGGCGTTTGGCGCGCTCGTGACGCGACACGTGGATTTCGTGTACGATTGCGCGCGCCGCCGGCTCGGTGGCGATGCGCATCTCGCGGAGGATGTGACGCAGCAGGTGTTCACCGCGGTCGCGCGACAGGCGGTGTCGCTGAAGAATCACCCGGCGCTCAACGCATGGCTCTTTACCACCACGCGAAATCTCGCGGCGCAGATCGTGCGCACGGAGCGCCGCCGTCAGGCGCGTGAAGAGGAGGCCCATGCCATGCAACAGATCGATGCTTCGAACACGACCGCAGCGGATTGGGAAAGAATGCGCCCAGCGATCGACGATGCACTCGACGAACTCGGCGAGGCCGACCGGCAGGCGGTGCTGCTGCGCTTTTTTGAAAACCGTTCGCTGGCTGAAGTGGGTGAGCGTCTGCAGGTGACGGAAAACACGGCGCGCATGCGCGTGGACCGCGCGCTCGACAGGCTGCAGGGCCTGCTCGCGCGTCGCGGGCTGACCTCGACGAGTGCAGCGCTTGCGGCGGGCTTCACCCAGCAAGCGATTGCCGCCGCGCCAGCGGGACTCGCGGCGAGCGTTACGAGCGTGGCGCTGTCGGCTGCGGCGGCGAGCGGCGGGACCACGATGATCTTTATGAGTATGGCCAAAGTAAAAATCGCCGCGGCTGCGGCCGTCATCATCGCTGGTGCGGCCGGCCTTTATGTGCAGCATCACGACGTTGTGTCCTTGCGCGAGCAGGTCACAGAGTTGAGTCGCAGCGAGACGCAGGTGAGCGAATTGAAAAAAGAAAACGCCCGCCTGACCTCCGCGGCCACGACGGCACAAACCGAACACGCCGAGCTGGAGCAATTGCGGGCGGAGGTCGCGACGCTGCGCGGAGCCGCGCCGAAAACGGTCGCCGGGGATCATGCCGCAAATGTGACCAGCGCGACTGCAGCCACCGACAAGCCCGCCCTTGCGGCCGGCCTCGTGCCGGTTGAGACCCTCGGCAATGCCGGTCGGGCCAACGCACGCGAGGCATGGACGACGCAGCTTTGGGCTGCACGCCGCGGCGACGTGGACCTCGAGACGACGACACTCACATTCACGCCCGAGGGCCGCACGAAACTCGAAGCCCTCATCGCGCGCCTGCCGGAAAAATTCCGCGCCGACTACGGCACACCGGAGCGCCTGATGGCCTTCGTACTTTCGGGCAGCCAGCATCCGGTCGGCGGCATGCAGGTGCTCGGCGAGACGCAGGATGGCCCCGACGACATGATTTTGAAAACGCAGTGGCAGCACGCCGACGACACGCTCGTGCACAACGACGACGTCCGTCTTCATCGCACCGATGATGGCTGGAAAATGGTCGTGCCAATGAGCATCATCGACCGCGCGAGCGCGGCGTTACTGCGAGGTCGGGCATCGGCGAACAAGTAAGCGCTAGAACGGAACTGCTGCGCGAAAAGCACGGCAGATTTGAGTGACATCGCTCCATTAATCCGGCGCCTTGTCCCGCAATCACTGCGGCAGCGTCGGACGCGCACATGATCGTGCGTAATGACCTATGCGCCGGAAGCTTCACTTCGGACGATGCGCCAGTTTCGTGTCAGGCAGGGTCGTACTTTGTGGGCTCGTACGATGTAAAACGAGCACCACGACACAGTTTTCTTTGACTTACACTTCGCTTCGAACCTTCCGATTACGGACGAGTCCAACTCTCACTGTGTCCAAGTTCTCTGCCTTTCTGCGAATCCGAGCTGCCGGGTTTCAACTACCGGTGATGGCGTTGATCGCGCTACTGCAACGCACGCCGGTGGCGCGCTTGGTCGTCAGTGCGGGGGACTTCGTGCTCGAGTCGCCGATGGGCTCGGTGCTGCGCGCGGCGGTCGCAACGGCGGCGTCGATGGGTGCGGTGCACACGCTCGCGGGCGCGACGACGCTGGTTTATTCTCCGAATCAAAGTCCCGGCACGGCGACGGTCGGCACGGCGAAGACCATCGCCTTCACGGTAAACGGTGCTGAGTCCGCTCCGGCTTCGTGGACGGTGGGGGGCAGCGTACCTCCGGGCATGACTTTTTCCGGTGGCATCACCAGTGGCACGGTCAACATCAGCACGATTTTGCTCAGCGGTTCGCCGACTACGGCCGGGACCTACGTGCTCTCGTTGCGAGCGTGGGAGAATCCAAATGCGCAGGGATCGAGTGCTACGTTTAGCTATTCGGTGGTCGTGTCTGGCGGCACGATCGTCGCGCCCGCCATTACGACGCAGCCGCAAAGTCAGAGCGTGCTCACCGGCTCGACCGTGACGTTTACCGTCGTGGCGAATGGCACGACTCCACTGACGTATCAGTGGAACAAGGACGGGATCGCGCTGAGCGGGCAGACCGGCACTTCGCTGACGATTCCCAGCGCCAACGCGAGCAGCGCGGGCAACTACACCGCGACCGTGACGAACAGCGCGGGCAGTGTCACGAGTAACGCGGCCAATCTCGCCGTGAGCGATCCGGGTCCGCCGACGATCACAACCCAGCCGGCGAGCCTGATGGTGGCCGTGGGTCAGAGTGCGACATTTTCCGTGGTCGCTGCGGGTAGCGGCACGCTCAGCTATCAGTGGTTCAAAGGCGCGACGGCGCTTACCACGGCGACGACGACCGGCACCAGTTACACGATCTCCAGCGTGCAAGCGTCGGATGCGGGCAGCTACTCCGTGCTAGTGTCGAGCAGCTTCGGCGCGGTGACGAGCAACGCGGCGGTCCTTTCCGTTACCGCGGCCACGCAACCGCCGACCATCACGGCCCAACCGCAAGCGGCCACGGTGGCCGTGGGGAGCAGCGCGAGCTTTTCCGTGACCGCGACCGGCAGCGGCACGCTCACTTATCAGTGGACCAAGGATGGGGTGGCGATCAGCGGAGCGACGAAGTCATCGTACTCGATCGCCAGTGTACAGGCGACCGATGCCGGCACGTATGCGGTAGCGGTGACTGGTGGCGCTCTGACGACGACCAGCAGCAGCGCGACACTCACCGTGACCGGCACGGGCACTGGCGTGACGAGTCGACTCAGCAATCTTTCGGTGCGCACGACGATGGCGAGCGGCCAGACACTCATCGTGGGGTTTTACGTCGATGGCGGCAGCAAAGACATCCTGCTGCGCGTCGCGGGTCCGGCGCTGACACCCTACGTGTCGACCCCGATGACCGACCCCCGCATGGAACTGCACGACAGTTCCAGCATCGTCGGCTTCAATGACAACTGGTCGGGGGCGCTCGCGAGCAGCTTTGCCGCGGTGGGTGCATTTCCGTTTCCGGATAACAGCAAGGACTCGGCCCTGAAGCTGACGCTCAGCGGCGGCTATAGCGCGCTCGTGACGGGCACGGGTCCCGGCACGATCCTCTTCGAAGGCTACGATGCCGGCTCGGGCAACACGGCCCGACTCATCAACATCTCCGCGCGCAATTACGCGGGCACAGGCGACGACGTGCTGATCGAGGGGTTCTATATCGAAGGTACCGGCACGAAACAACTGCTCGTGCGTGGCGTCGGCCCGACCTTGTCGATCAGCTATGGGGTGAGCGGCACGCTCGCCGACCCGAAGGTGGAGCTGTACGATGGCTCGGGCGCGATGATCGCGCAAAACGACAACTGGGATTCTTCTCTCGCGTCGAAGTTCGCCAGCGTGGGCGCATTCGCACTCGTGGCCGGCAGCAAGGACGCGGCGATGGTCGTGACGGTTGCGGCAGGGCGCAGCTACTCAGTCCAGGTGAAGGGCGCGGATGGCGGCAAGGGCGAGACTCTCGCCGAAGTCTACGAGCTGAAGTAAGCCGAACTCCGTTGGGCCGTCAGCTCCTGGCCGGTGTATCCGTTTAACGGATACACCCGATCAGCCGCCGATCTTGAAGCCCGAGCTGACCTTGAAGATCGCGTTGACGATCGCGAAGGCGATGAAGCCGACGAAGATGAACACGCACATCAGCACCACGCTCGCGAGGACATTGGTGAACTGGTTGAGCTGCGTGGAGATGTTTTTCCGGTAGGCCTTGGCGATATCCTTGAGGCTCGGGACGACGTTACCGGTATTCTCGCCGACGGCGAGGCGGTCGAGCACGAGATCGGGGAAGCAGCCGGTCCGCGCGAGGGCGAGCGAGAGCGCGTCGCCTTCGAGGATGCGCGCGGTGGCATCGATGAACGCCTGGCGATGGATGCGGTTCTGAATCTGACGCTCGGTCATGCGCAGGGCTTCGGCCGTGGTGATGCCGTTTTCGAGCAGGACCGAGAGGGTCTGGGAAAAGGCGAGGATGGTCTGCGAAGTGATGAAAGGGCCGACGACGGGCAGCTTGAGCAGCCACGCATCGGTCTGCACCCGGCCGGCCTCCGTCGCACGCCAGCGCCAGAACGATATGCCGATGAAGGCGAACGCGATCACCACGATGATGCCGTAGTGCACCGCAAAATCCGCCATCATGATCAAGAGCTTCGTAGAGGCGGGGAGCTCGCTGCCGAGCGAGTTGAGCAGGTTCTGCAGACGCGGCAGCAGGAAGAAGAGGAAGAAGAGAATGACGCCGACCGCGACGACCATCATGAACACCGGATACGCCATCGCCGACAGGAACTGGCGGCGCAGCTCGCGCTGCTCGGTCAGGTGGGCGATGAGGCGCGTGAGGGTGTCATTGAGCGATCCAGTGGCCTCGCCCGCCTGGATGAGATTGACCGTGCCCGTGTCGAAGACCTCGGCATAGTTGCCCATGGCGCGCGAAAGCGGCGCGCCCTCGCTGAGCTGCTCCCACAGGCCGCCGCTGAGCGCGCGGAGCTTGGGGTCCTTCATGCGCATCGATAGCAGGCGCACGGCCTCACCGGCGGAGAGTCCGCTGGAGGTCAGATCGAAGAGGGCCTCGAGAAACGGCAGGCGCTCATTGCGGCTCGGCTTGGTCTGGTCGCTGGAGAGAAAGCTCAGCGGCGAGGCGTTGGCCTGCGCGCCGGCATCGGCGCCGGCGGTATTCTTGCGGCCCTTGGCCTTGGCGGGCTTGGCGCCGGGGCTGCCCTGCTCATTGAGCGACGAGACTTGGAAGCCGCGTGCGACCAGAATACGCGTGGCGTCCTTGCGGCTCGGCGCGTCGAGCAAAGCGGAGACGGATTTGCCGGCGCGGTCGCGGGCGGTGTAGGCGAAACGAGGCATCGGGAGCAGCGCGGCTTACTTCTCGACCACGGTGACCACGCGCAGGACTTCGTCCAGTGTGGTGTAGCCGGCGGTGACCTTGTCCCAGCCGCTCTGGCCGAGGGTGCGCATGCCGTGCTTGCGGGCCATCTGGGTGAGGGTGCGCGTGCTCTCGCGCTTGAGGACGAGCTCGTGGAGCTCGTCGTCGAGGCGGAAGATTTCGAAGAGGCCGATGCGGCCGCGATAGCCGGTGCCGCGGCAGCGGTCGCAGCCGACCGGGCCCTTGAGCGTGTGGGTGTGCTCGGCGATCTCGGGATCGACGTCGAGGATGGCGAGCGTCTCCTTGAGCTTCACCTTGTTCACCGGCTGTGGGCGCGAGCACTCGTGGCAGAGGCGGCGCACGAGGCGCTGGGCGATGACGAGCTCGATGGCGGACGCGACGAGGAAGGGCTCGATGCCCATGTCGACGAGACGCGTGATGGCACCGGGGGCGTCGTTGGTGTGCAGCGTGGAGAACACCAAGTGACCGGTGAGCGAGGCGCGGATGGCGATGTCGGCCGTCTCGCGGTCGCGGATTTCACCGACCATGATCACATCAGGATCCTGGCGGAGCACGTGGCGCAGGGCGCTGGCAAAGGTGAGGCCGATCTCGGAGCGGACCTGCATCTGGTTCACGCCGGGGACCTCGTATTCGATCGGGTCCTCGATGGTGATGATGCGCAGGTCGGTGGAGTTGATCTGGCGGAGAAACGCGTTGAGCGACGTCGATTTACCGGAGCCGGTCGGACCGGTGACGAGGATGATGCCGTGCGGGTAATCGAGGACTTCCTTGATCTGGCTCTGCTCGGTCGCGCTCATGCCGAGGCGATCCATCGTGTACGCTTCCTTCTTCTTGTTGAGGAGGCGGAGCGAGATGGACTCGGCGTAGATCGTGGGGACGGTGGAGACGCGGATGTCGAGGACGGTGCCCGCGGCCTTGAAGTTGATGCGTCCGTCCTGCGGGAGACGCTTCTCGGAGATGTTGAGGCGCGCCATGATCTTGAGGCGCGAGATGATGGCGTCCTGGAAGCGCAGGAGATTTTCCGGCACCGGCACGGGCACGAGCAAACCGTCGACGCGGTAGCGGATGCGGAGCTGGCCCTCCTGCGGCTCGAAATGAATGTCCGTCGCCTGATCGCCGACAGCCTGCGTGATGACGTCGGTGACGAAGCGCACGACGGCGGCATCCTCATCGACAACTTCCTCGGCCTGGTTCTGCGCTTCGGGCGCGACGTAGGAATCATCACCGTCTTCGAGGGCGCCGGAGCCGACGCCGAAGTTTTCGATGATCAACTGGTGCACGCGCTCCGGTACCGCGAGGTGCCACACGAGTGGGCGCGGCGTAAAGGTGCGCAGCCAGTCGGCCATCGTGGAATCGGGGAGCCACGCGGACGCGAGATGCAGCGGCGTGGTGGGCGTGACGGGCGCCTCGGACTCGCCGGCGGGAAGCGGCGGGCCAAACTTGATCGGAATGATCTGGTAATCGTGCACGAGACGCGCGGGCAGGAGGCCGCGGGCGTTGGGGTCGGTCTCGAGATTGCTGGCAATATCGAGGCCGGAGGTCGTGGCGACGAGCTGGAGCGCCTCGGCGTCGGCGACGGTGAGGGCGGCGGCGATGGCGTCGATGCGACCACCGCGTGGCGCCTCGAGGACAGCTTGGCGCTGTTCGTCGTTGAGGCGGTCGGCGATGGCCGACGGGAGAGGATCCGTAGCGAGCTGAGTCATGACTTCGGCGCAGCGCGCTTACTTGAGTTTCTCGATGAGGCTTTCCTTGGCCGGCTTCGACGGGTCGGTGAGGTACTGATTCACCTGATCCTTGTTCGACATGCTGTTGATGCTCTTGGTGGCATCGGAGAGCGCCTCGCCGGGCTTGATGACATGCGGGCGGATGAAGAGCAGCAGCTCGGTGCGCTCCACATCGGTTTCGCGCGAGCCGAGCAGATGGCTGAGGATCGGGATCTCGTAGAAGAAACCGAGCTTGTTGCGGGCGCTCGTGTTTTTGCTGCGCTGCAGGCCGCCGAGGACGATCATCTGGCCGTCCTGCGCGGTGACGAACGAGGTGGCGGAGCGCGTGCCGATGACGGGCTGCTGATTGCCGTCGATGGTGACGTTGCTGATGACATCGTCGACCTGCTGCGCGATGTTCATCTGGATGCTGCCGTCATCGCCGATGAGCGGCGTGACCGTGAGACTGAGGGTGATGTCCTTGTAGGTGACTTGGGACTGCGTGGTGATGCCCGTGGTGCTGGCGCTCGTCGGCGTGGCGGTCGAGCCGGTGATGACCGGCTGCTGCGAGCCCGACTTGATGATGGCCTGCTTATTGTGAGTCGTGACGATGGTCGGCGCCTGCAGGATCTTTACGTTGCTGCGCATGCCGTTGTTGGTGAGCGCGGCTTGGAAGGCGAGGGGGTTGACGACGCCGCTCGTGACGTTCCAGCCGGCGACGGTGCCCGCGAAATTGGTGATGTGCGTGCCGCGGCCGTTGTCCCCGGCGGTGGCGGCGTTGTTTGGCGTGTCGGTGTTGACGTTGAACGTGATGCCGGAGAGGCCGCTGGTCTGCGAATCGGTGAGCGTGACCTCGGCAATGATCACCTCGATGCGGACCTGCGCGAGGACGATATCGAGCTTGGAGATGAGCTCCTTGATCAGGCGGATGTCATCGACCGTACCGGAGACAATGATCGAGTTGCTGCGATCGTCGTTGGCGATGGTGATGAAATTGCTGAATTCGTTGGTGCTGCCTTCGCCGGCGTTCAGGTTGAGCGACGCGAGGGAGGGCGTGGAGATGACGGTCGGAGTGACCACAGCCGCCGGTGCGGCGGGGTTGGCTCCGGGCGCGACGACCGGGTTGACGACCGTCGTATTCGGCAGATTGAGCTGACCGGGGCGCACGGACTGCGCGGACGCTTTTTGGACGGCGGCGTTTTGGTTGCTGACGAGCTGGGTGAGCAGCGGACCAACCTGCTTGTTATCCGCGTGCTTCAGGTAGATGACCTCGTTGCGCGTGGTTGGGTCGGACTTTACATCGAGCTTCTCGATCAACTGGTCGAAGAAGGCGTGCTGGCGCGGGTCGGCGAGGAGGATGATCTGGTTGGTGCGGTCGTCCGGGCTGTACGTTGTGGCCGTGCCCATCTGTTGCTGGATCGGCCCAAGGATCGTGCGGAGCTTGGTGACGACGTCGCTGGCTTTGGCGCCATTGTGCAACACATAGAATTTCGGGGCGAAGGTCGAGGTGCTAGGCTTGTCGACGCTCTTCAGCAGTGTCTCGATGCGCTGCAAGTTGGAGACCGTGTCGGTGACGATCGCGGCATTGGCCGTCGGAAGGATCACGAGACCGCCCTGGCCGCCGACGCTCGGCGAGAGGATGGGCTGCGCGAGCTGCTGGAAGTCCGGCGTGACCCGCATGAAGTCGAGCTGGAAGACCTTGGTCGCGATGCGATTGCTGGACGGCAGATCGAGGGAGGAGCCCTCGATCATGACCGGGGCCTCGGTGCGAGCGACGGCGAGCTGCACGACCTTGAGGGCGCGGTCGCCCATGGGGACGACACCGACCTGATTGAGCTCGAGGACCGTCTCGAGCGCGAGGACCACTTCGGAGCGCGGGATCTTGCGGTCGATGTTGATGCTATACTGCGCGGTCGGCAGAGCGGCGGGGCGCAGGATGTATTTCCCGGTATTTTTCGAGAGCTGCTCGATGATCGTATCGATGTCGACCGAGGGGAGCCGCAGACTGATCAGCTCATTGGGATCCGGAATCGCCTGATCCGCCGCTGGTGGCGGAGTCTGGGCGCGGAGGCCGGGCACGGCGGCGGGCAACAAAGTCAAAAGAGCGAGGCTCAGACGGGCGGAACGCGGAGTCATGCGATAAGAAGGCGGGGATTTTAGAGCGCGGTCAGGCGCGCAGGAAGCGGATAAGAGGGCAAGGAGAACACGTTGTAAACGGCGTTGTGGTATGACGGTGAAACCTTCGGAAGGTTGCCACGAGGTGTGAGATTTGTCTCTTGCCCGAGGGAAACTCGCACCCAACGTATCGTTTCCCGATGCCCAATTCGTTTGGAAAACTCTTTCAGATCACCACCTGGGGCGAAAGCCACGGAGCCGCCGTGGGGGTGGTGATCGATGGTTGCCCGCCTCGCCTGCCCATCGAGGCGGCGGAAATCCAAGCCGAGCTCGACCGTCGCCGCCCGGGGCAAAGCGACATCGTGACTCCGCGCAAGGAGGAGGATAGAGTGGAGATCCTCTCAGGCGTATTCGAGGGCCGCACGACCGGCGCGCCGATTTCGCTGCTCGTGCGAAACGCCGATCATCGCTCCAACGCGTACGACGAGATGCGCGAAAAATTTCGCCCCTCGCACGCCGACTACACCTATCAGACGAAGTTCGGCATTCGTGACCATCGCGGTGGCGGACGCAGTTCGGCGCGCGAGACCATCGGCCGCGTGGCGGCGGGCGCGATCGCGAAGAAGATCCTTTCGCTCGGTTCGGCTTCGGCCGGCGCGATGGAGATTCGCGCGTATGTCCGCGGCATTCACACATTGCGCATGCCTGAGCTGGATCATTTTCCCACGCTGGCGGAGGTCGAGGCTACTGCCGTGCGCTGTCCGCATCTGGCCACGGCGGAGGCGATGATCGAGACGATCAAGCAGGTGCGCAGCGAGGGCGACTCGGTCGGCGGCATCATCGAGTGCCGGGTGCGCGGCGTGCCCGTCGGATTGGGTGAACCGGTTTTCGATCGGCTCGAAGCGGACCTCGCGAAGGCCATGCTCTCGTTGCCTGCGACGAAGGGCTTCGAGATCGGCAGCGGGTACATGGGTACGACGCTCAAGGGCTCCGAGCACAACGATCTCTTCGAAAACCGCGATGGTCGCGTGCGCACCGCCACCAATCGCAGCGGCGGCGTGCAGGGTGGCATCAGCAACGGCGAGGAGATCGTTTTCAACGTCGCCTTCAAGCCCACCGCCACGATCCTCCAGCTCCAGCAGACGGTAAACCTGCAGGGCGAGCCGACCGAGCTGATGGGCCGCGGGCGTCACGATCCCTGCGTGGTGCCGCGCGCGGTGCCGATCGTCGAAGCGATGACGGCGCTCGTGCTGCTCGATCATCTCATGCGCGACGCGGCGCAGAATCGCAGCTGGAAATTTTGACGGCGTGCATTGACCCGCAGGGGTGTTGGCGGTCTTCGTGTAGGCATGTCCTCTGAAAAACCACAGGTGTACCTCATTCTCGGCGCGGCCGGTTCGGGCCGGCGCGAGGTGTTGGTCGATTTGATCGAGGGCGGACTCGATGACACCGACAAATCGGCGGTGATGCTCGCCGAGGGCGAGGCGGCTTCAGAATTCGATGCGAAACTCGGCACCATCGCGCGCTGGCGCTGGATCGAGGAGGGCGCGATCAACGCTTTGTTACCCGAGGGAGCAACGCACGTGTTTTTTGTCGCGGACGGCCGCGCCAATCCGGTCGAGCAGATCGAGGCTTTCAAGCCGTGGCTCGCCGGGCAGGGCGGCGAACTCGCCCGCGTTTTCTGCGTGGTGAACTGCCAGCTCGCGGAAAAACACCCGCCGCTCGCGGCGTGGTTCGAGGCGTGCATTCACTTCTCGGATGTCGTGCTGCTCAATCGCCGCGATGGCGTCGCGAATAAGTGGATGAGCGATTTCCAAGGGTACTACAAAGATCAGTTTTATCCGTGCCTCTTCGAATTTGTGAAAGGCGGGCGCGTGAAAAATCCCGCGCTCGTGCTCGAGCCGCAGGCGCTCCGGTTGTCGCACTACTTCGACGAAGATCAGGAGTGGATCATCACCAACGAGGATGGTGAAGAGATCGACGAGGACGATGATCAGGAAAACGATGAAGAGGAAGTGACCGCCGCGCCGGAAGTGGACCCGTATTTTGCCCGAGATGCGGCCGGCCGTCGGGCGAAACGCATCCCCGATATTACGAAATATGTAGGGTGATCGCGCACATTGCGCGGTAGGGTTTTGACAAACGCCACTAGCTTACCGGCGATAAGTATTTCTTTACACTCCTTTCGCGCTGCGGGGCTGGACTCACGCGAGGGCATTAGGCATTCTGTTGGGCATCGAAACCCTCGGAACCCGGACGCCGTCATGAGTACGGTGTTGGGTTTTGCTCAACGTTCCCCTCATGAAATTTGCGTCTTTGGCTCGGGTCGTGGTTGCCTATATATTGATTGCAGCGGCGCCTGAACTCGCCGCTTCGCAGTACGATCAGCGCGTCGCCAACCTTTCCACGCGCGGACAGGTCGGCACCGGCGACAACATCATGATCACGGGCTTCGTGGTGAGCGATGGCGCGCCGAAGAAAGTGCTGCTCCGTGCCGTCGGTCCCAGCTTGGCCAACTACGGCATCAGCTCCGGCCGCCTCAATAATCCGGTGCTCGCGCTCTACGACGGTCGCGGTGTGCTGCTCAATTCCAACGACAACTGGTCCGGAGACGATGCGGCGACGATGACCTCGGTCGGTGCATTTCCGCTCACGACGGGCAGTCAGGATTCCGTGCTGGTGGCCACGCTCTCACCCGGCAATTACACCGTGCAGGTCACCGGCTCGGGCTCCACCTCGGGCATCGCGCTGCTCGAAGTGTATGACGTTTCCGGCTCGGCGCGGCTCACGAATATTTCCACCCGCGCGATTGTCGGCTCGGGCACCAGCACGTTGATCGCGGGCCTCTCGCTCGCGCCCAGCGGCGGCATGCGCCGATTGCTCGTGCGCGCGGTCGGTCCTGGTCTCAGTGCGCTCGGCATCGCGGGCGCAAATGCCAATCCCTCGTTTGCCATCGTCGACTCCGCCAATCGCCAAGTCGCGGGCGGCGCCAACGACGATTGGGACGGCTCCGCGCAGATGTCGGCGTATTTCGCGCAGGCGGGTGCGTTTGCCCTCACGCCCGGCAGCAAGGACGCCGCGGTCGTCGTCGATCTCGCGCCGGGCACCGGCACTTCTTCGGCCAACTATAGTATTCTCGTGAGTGGCGTGGGCGGCTCGACCGGCGTGGCGCTGGTGGAGGTTTACGACCTCACGCCCGAGACGCTTTCGACGGTGAATGTGGCGGCGACCACCGCATCGACCGATACGCAGGGTGGCTCGCCCGGCGTTTATACGTTTACACGCACCGGCCCGACGACGAAAGCGATCACGGTACGCTACTCGCTTGCCGGCACGGCGGTCGCGGGCACGGACTACGTGCCGCTTTTCGGCAGCGTGAATTTCCCGGTGGGAGTCTCCTCGGTGACGGTATCGCTGACGGCGCTGTCAAACGCGCTCAACATCAACAACCGCACCGCCACGCTCACGCTCACGCCCGACAACAGCTACGGGATCGGCGTGAACGACAACGCAAGCGTCACGATCTTCTACAACCCCGGCACGCTCTATCTCTCCAATCTCCGCGCGCCGTCGGGTGCCACGTCATCGACCGCCTATGGCACGAGCACGATCCAGCTCAGCCCGGACGAGAAGACCGCGTACGTGAACGTGAACTTCTCCAATCTCAGTTCGCCCGAGGTCGTCGCGCACCTCGAGATCGACGGCAATTACGTCTACAATCTCCCGCAGGGGCAGGTGACGCAGGCTTACTGGAATTTTGCCCCGATCGGCACCTACTCGACGGCGGATCTGATCGCCGCATTGAAGGCCGGTCGCATCTCGATCAGCATCGATACCGCGAGCTATCCCACGGGCGAACTTGAGGGTGGATTCGTGCGCAGCAGTGGCTCGGCGGCCTTCAATGCGCCGGCGGCTCCGCCTGCCATCGACCTATCGAAGATCACCGATCAGGACGCCGCGCGCTTCCTGATCCAGTCGACCTTCGGCGCGACCACCGCGGAGGTCGCGGCGGTCAAACAGAAGGGCTATAACACGTGGATCAATGAGCAGATCGGGCTCCCTGCGACGCTGCACTACAACGCGGCGATCGATGACATGAATACCTTCGGCGGCGGCGTCGCGCAGACGATTGTGGGTCAACCGGCCAACCGTATCTCGGTGACGAATCGGCAAAACTCCTGGTGGAAGATCGCCGTCACCGCGCCCGACCAGCTGCGGCAGCGCGTGGCCTTTGCCCTGAGTGAAATCCTCGTGATCTCCGACCAGAACACGACGATCGGCACTTGGGAGGATGGTGCGACCAACTATTACGACACCCTCGTGACGGGCGCCTTCGGCAACTACCGCACCTTGCTCGATCAAGTGACGCGCAGCCCGATGATGGGCATCTATCTCAGCTCGCTCCGCAACGGCAAGGCCACCTACGACTCGAAGGGCGTGCAGCTCACCTCCGCCGACGAAAACTACGCGCGCGAGGTCATGCAGCTCTTCACCATCGGTCTCAATGAGCTGAACCCCGATGGCACGCTCCGACTCGATCCCTCCGGCCAGCCGATCGCCACTTACAATCAGCAGACCATCGGCGAAATGGCCAAGGTCTTCACCGGCTGGTCGTACAATGCGACCGTGGCGAATCCCAATTTCCGCAGCGGCGCGGCCGACTACATCAATCCGATGATCCTGTATCCGGCTTTCCATGACGATACGGTGAAGACAATTGTCGGCGGCAAAGTGATCCCCGCCTCGCAGGGTGGTGCGAAGGACCTCAAGGACGCGCTCGACACGCTCTTCAATCACCCGAACTGCGGCGTCTTCGTCTCGCGCGAGCTGATCCAGCGCCTTGTTACGAGCAATCCGAGCCCCGGCTACATCTACCGCGTCGCGCAAGTCTTCGCCAACAACGGCGCCGGCGTGCGCGGTGATCTCGGCGCAGTGGTGCGCGCGATCCTCACCGACTACGAAGCGCGCTCGACCGCGCTGCTTTCGACGCCCGGCCACGGCAAGCAGAAGGAGTCGATGCTCCGCGCTACGGCAATTTTCCGCGCCTACAACGCGACTTCGAACTCCGGCCGCTTCAATGACCCGTACACTCAGCAAGTCTCGACCAACACCGATATCGGTCAGGCGGCCCTCCACGCCCCGACCGTCTTTAACTTCTTCGAACCAAATTATGTTTTGCCGGGTGTGCTGGCTAGCGCCGGGCTTTATGCTCCAGAGTTCCAAACGCTGACAGATACCACCGCGATCTCGATCCCGAACTACCTCTACGGGTTCATTTATCGCACGCGATCAACCACGAACACTGCCGAGCAGTTGGTTGGGCTTTCTCTCGATTCGATCTCGGCTACAATACGTACCGCACCGCAACCCGTTTTGGACTCGATGAACCTGCTCCTCTGCGGCGGCACGATGCCGAAGGCGATGAACGACCGCATCCTCTCGGCCCTCACCTCTATGCCGACCAGCACGGCGGACCTCGAGCGAGCGCGCTCCGCGCTCTACCTGGTCGCCACCTCGCCCGAGTCCGCGATTCAGAAATAACCCCACGCCGCCCCCCGCCATGAATTCCAAGACGCAATCCTACGATCTCACGCGCCGCCGGTTTGTGGGCCAATGCTGTGCCGCCGTTGGCGCGACCGGCATGCTGTCCGCGCTCGCGCAACTCCGCCTCATCGGTGCCGTCGCTTCGCCGGACCAGAATCTCATCGGGCCCAAGGCCGTCGCTTCCGATTATAAGGCCCTCGTGTGCCTCTTCCTCGCGGGCGGCAACGATGCCAACAATCTCATCATCCCCACCGACACGGCGGGCTATGCGGCCTACGCGGCGGGCCGTGGTGCCCTCGCGCTGCCCCAGGCGAGCGCGCTCGGCATCACGTCAAAAATTTCCGATGGCCACACCTACGGCCTGCATCCCTCCATGCCGGAGCTGCAGTCGCTGTTCAATGCGGGCAGCTTCGCGGTGCTCGCCAACGTCGGCACCCTCTGCGTCCCGACGACCAAGGCGCAGTACACGGCGCGCTCGGTGCCGCTGCCCGGCTCGCTCTTCTCGCATAACGACCAGCAGGTCGAGTGGCAGAGCAGCCTGCCGGACCAGCCATTCACGACGGGGTGGGGTGGCCGCACCGCCGACCTGCTCAACTCGCTCAACACGAACAACTCGATTTCGATGTCGATCTCGCTGAACGGGCAAAACTCGTTTCAGGTCGGAAAAAATGTCGCGCAGTACGCCGTGAATCCCACGGGTGCGATCGCCCTCACCGGCTCGGGGACCGGCACCTCCGTCGCGGGCGTGCGCTCCAAGGCGCAGACCGATCTGCTCGCCGCGCAGAACGACAATCTCTTCGAGACCGCCTTCGCCGGCCTCACGGGCAATGCCATCGCCGATAGCGCGCTCATCTCGAGTTTCCTCACGGGCACTGCGCCCTTTACGACGACGTTTCCGACCTCGAATCTCGGCAATCAGCTCAAGACCATCGCGCGCCTCGTCAACGCCGCGCCTTCGCTCGGGCTCAAGCGCCAGATCTTCTTCGCCCGCATCGGTGGCTGGGACTTGCACGACCAGCAGGTCGTCGCGGGCAACACGACCACGGGCGCCCACGCGAACCTCCTCCGCGACGTCAGCCAGTCGATGAATGCGTTTAACAGCGCGCTCACCGAACTCGGCGCGCAGAATCAGGTGACGACGTTCACCGCCTCGGACTTCGGCCGCACCTTCAACACCAACGGCGATGGCTCCGATCACGGCTGGGGCAGTCACCATCTCATCATGGGCGGCGCAGTGAAGGGCGGGACCATTTACGGCAAGATGCCCACGTGGACCGTCGATGGCTCTGGGCCCGAGGATACGGGCCGCGGCCGCTGGCTGCCGACGACAAGCGTCGACGAATTCAGTGCGACGCTGGCGACTTGGTTCGGCGTGAGTGCGACCAACCTGCCTGTCGTCCTTCCTAATATCGGACGTTTCGCGAAGCCGAATCTGGGCTTCTTGTAAGGCACTGATCGGTATCTTGCGCGGTCAGTAGGTATTTCTCATGCGCAAGTTTTTCATCCTCGTTGTCGTCGCGATCGCGGTTACGTTGTTGCTGCGCTGGTCGCCTAGGCACGAGGTGCCTCCCGAGGAGAAGGCGAAAGTGGCGCCGCCGGCTCAGTCGGGCCGTCCGTCGGTCGCCGCGCCGATTCAGCTTCAACCTCCCGCGGATACGACTCCAGCGGTCGCGCCAAAAGCGGCGAATCCCGCCGATTCGCCCGAGCGCAGCCACCTCGCTGACGAGCTCAATGCCCCGGACGGTAGCATCGCGCGCGACGTCGCGGTGCTGAATGAAGTCTTTTCCGCGTGGCGGACTAATTTTCCCCACGATGGCAATCCATGGGGCGACAACATTGAAATCACGACGTCGCTCACCGGAAAAAATCCCCTGCAACTTGCCCTCATCCCGCCCGATCATCCGGCCATCGTGAAGGGTGAGCTGGTCGATCGTTGGGGCACGCCGTTTCGCCTGCACGCCTTGGCCCACGATCGCATGGAGATTCGCTCGGCGGGGCCGGACAAGAAATTCGGCACGGCGGACGACACGGTGCTGACCCCGTGACATTGCCCGGCGGCGGGATATATTTTCGCTACCCGGGCGAAAATCTCGGGTCATAAATTCTCTCGCAACCTTCCGGGCTTCGCGCGCGTCTCGACATCTGCGCAACTCGCGTCAAATTCCTACCTTGTCATGCAGCAAAGCCCTTTCTCCAACCCTTCCGCCCAATCGATGACTCGCCGTACCGCCCGCCGGGCAGTGCGCGCGTTCACGATGATGGAGCTCCTCGTCGTCCTCGGCATCCTCGCCCTCCTCGCCGGTCTCGCCATTCAGAACTTCGGTGGCATCTTCAATGATGCCAGAAAACAGACCGCTTCGCTTTTTGTCACCCAGTCGGTCCGCACCGGTTTGATGGCCTATCAACTCCGCATGGGCGAGTTTCCCTCCACGGCTGAAGGCCTGCAGGCCTTGGTGAAGGCCCCCGAGGGCAAAGGCGATCGCTGGAGCGGCCCGTACCTCGACAAGGTTCCCCTCGATCCTTGGAACGAGCCCTACCAGTACGCCTATCCGGGCAAGCACAACAAGGATAGGCCCGATATCTGGTCCAAGGGCGCCGACAAGCAGGACGGCACAGCCGACGATGTCGGCAACTGGGAACCCGACACTGCCGCGAAGTGACCGCGCGGTGCGCGGAACTTTCACCGCCGCCGGCCGGTCGCGCCTGACGTGACCCCTGCCGCCTCCAGCACTCCCACGCGCGCTCCTTCCCGGGCGCGCGTCGCTGCCTTCACTCTCTTGGAGCTGATGCTTGCGCTTGGCCTGATGGCGCTCGTCGCGAGCGTGCTCGTGGGTGGCACCGCGGCGTTGATGCGCGAGCGCCCCGCCACGGCCAACGAAGTGTTTTGGAAAACGGTGATGCAGGCCCGCGGTGCGGCCCTCAAGGGCGAGCACGATGTCCGCCTCACTTTTGATTCCAAGGAGCGGAATTTCGTCATCGACGACAATGGTTCGAAAACGACTTACCCCTTGCCCGGTCCGGTGGACATGAATGTCGATCTGCTCTCCACGCAGAAGGGCACGCAGGGCCTGATCCTCGTGGGCGGCGTGGCGGTCGAGACCTCCACGATCTCGGCGGTGATGTTTTACGCCGACGGCACTTGCACACCGTTCCGCGTGCAATTCCACGGCTCGGGCGGCGCGAACATCCTCTCGATCGATCCGTGGACCTGCGCCCCGATGCTCGTGACACCGAAAGACACGCCGCCGTGAATTTTCGATCTTCGGATTTCGACTCTCGACTGGGATGCACGGCGCGTGACCACACCGCCGGGAATCGGCTTGGGGTAAAATCTAAAATCCGCCGGGGTCTGACGCTGATCGAGGTGCTCGTCGCGATCGCGATCTTCGGCTTCATCGCGGTGGTGCTGGCTTCGTCGTACGTCAATATCCTGATGGGATATCAGTCGGTGGCCAAGGCCAACGTGGCCAACGAGGACCTCGCCTTCGCCCGTCAGCTCGTGATGACCGAGCCCGACCTGCAGGCGGCGCAGAATGGCGGAAATTTCGACTCGGCCAACAATCGGCGCGTGAAGTGGAGCTCGGTCGTCACGC
Source organism: Verrucomicrobiota bacterium (assembly GCA_048498795.1). Taxonomy (GTDB): domain Bacteria; phylum Verrucomicrobiota; class Verrucomicrobiia; order Opitutales; family Opitutaceae; genus JBEHXH01. The sequence continues at coordinate 215,521 of JBEHXH010000011.1, read as the reverse complement.
CCACCACGACGACCGATCTCTTCAGCGTGGAGCTCACGATCGAGGTGTCCGACTCGACTGCGGCCGACCAAAAAACGGTGCAGACCTTCTTGTTGCTCCGGCCCACCTGGTCCGATCCCGCCGAGCGCACGAAACTCCGCCAAGCCGCGAAGGACCGCATCACGGCGCTGCAGCAAGGAAAGCAGTGATGCACTTACGATTTAAGACTTACGATTTACGATTGAGGCAGGCCGACCGAGCTGTCTGCGCTGCGCAGCCGCATGCTGCCAAGTCTGAATTCGTAAATCAAAAATCGAAAATCCGCCGCGGTTTCACGCTCATCGAAATCCTCCTCGCGCTTGCCTTGGTGTCGCTGATGCTGCTCGCGATGAACACATTCGTGTTCTCGATGGGTGAGCTCTGGGGCAAAGGCACCGATGTGCGCCTCTTCGACCAGCATGTGCGCGCGGTCACCCGGTTCCTCGAGCAGAACATCCGCTCGGCCGTGCTGCCGCCCTCCGCGCGCGTCGGCGCGACGCCGCTGAGCGTGCCGGAAATCCGCCCGCAAACCGGGCTCTCGGACAACCTTGTCACCTTCGACCTGCTCGATGGCTGCCGTATCCTCACGTGGCCCGATCGGCCGCTGCCCGAGGTGGTCTGCTCCTTGCAGGTGCGCGAGCGCGAGGGCCTCTATATGCTGTGGCACTCACGGCTCGAAAAGAATTTCGACACCGATCCACCGCGAGAACTGCTGCTGACGCAGTTCGTGACCAAGCTCTCGTACGATTACTACGACGCGGATCTTAAGCAGTGGGCGACCGAGACCACTTTCCGGCGAGACCAGAATGGCCAGCCTATGGTGCCGCAGCGCCTGCGCCTGGCCTTCACCTACGGCAAACTCACCCGCGAGGCGCTCATCAATCTCCCGACGGCAGCCCAGGGGCAGCCCAATTTCTGATGCCGCGTCGCGTGTCCAGTTTTGCCCGCCGCTTGGTCCGCCGCCCCCGGGGCTCGGTGCTGATCATCGTGCTCGTCACGATGGTCTTCGCCTCGCTGGCGATCGTGGCGTTCATGGAAAAAGCCGGCAATGACCTGCTCGTCGACGCGCGCGAGTTTCGGACCCGCACGCTCCGGCAGGAGGCGTTCTCCGCGCTCGAGACCACTCTCGCAGTGCTGGAGGATTTCCGGTCGGCCAATGGCGGGCTGCGCAATCCGAGCGAGGGCTGGGCCGATCCGCTGGGCTGGGCCAGCTATGTCCCGCTGGTCGATAGCCGCACGGTCGAGGTCGCTTTTGACGACGAGAGCGGCAAGCTCCCCCTCCCGCGCACGCAGCCGACGACCTTCATCAATCTCTTCATGCAGTGGGGCCTCGTGCAGTCGGACGCCGAGAAACTCACCGACGAGCTCATGGGCTGGATGACGCCCAACTACAATTACCAGACCGCGGTTTTTCCCACCTACGATCAGGGCGCCCTGCCGTATGTGACGCCGGGCCGGCCGCTGCGGAGCTACAGCGAACTCTCGGCGATCGATTATGCCCGCGAGGTATTTTTCGATGCGGACGGACACCCCACGGACCTTTACTGGCGCTTCATGGATGACGTGTCGCTTTTCAATTTCCAGACGCCGAATATCAACAACGCCAAGCCCGACGTCATGGCTGCGCTGGGGCAATTCGACGAGACCCAGCAGAAAAACGCCAAGGATTACATCTCCGGCACCGGCACTTACCAATCGCAGGGACCGGGCTGGTTCCGCAATGCCAGTGATGTCAGCGCCGTGATCGGCGCGACGGGCAATCCTCGGGCTTTTTCGACGAGCATCAGCGCGCTGCGCATCACCGTCACGGTGCATGAGGGCCGCAACCAATACCGCTTGTCGGTGGTGATCGCGCCCCAGGGTGGCGCCACTACGACAACAACGACTGCAACCATGACCCGCAACCCGACGTCTGCAGCCGCCAACCAGCAAACCCAGCAGCAACAACAGGCGGCCTTGAACGGGGGCGGGACCAACTCGTCTCCCAACAACGCGGCCGCCAATGCCAATACCCGGCGCCTCAATTACCCCTTTACGATCCTCGATCTTCGCGAGAATGATGCTATCCCCTCGCCACCACCCCCGCCTCCTTCTGCCGATAATGTGCCCTGAGCAATAATTTGCGGCTCCAATCCTGATTTCAAACGTCTCATCCACCCTGCATGTGCGCTTCGCCGCTTAGCCTCCTCCGTTCTGGCCCGCCCCCGCCCAAGGTCGCACTCCTGCCCGATGCGCTGTTCTTCACGCGCGCCGTTACGGTCGCTCCCGGCACGCCGCCGGCCGAGGTGCCGGCCTTGATCGAGATTGCGCTGGAGTCGGTGTCCCCCTTTCCCCTCGCGCAGCTTTACTACGGCTTTTACTGGAAGCCCGAGTCCGCGCATGCCCTCGTCTTTGCCGCCTATCGTCGCCGTTTCACGGCCGACCAGACGGCGGAGTGGGAGGGCTCCGAGCTGATCGTCCCGCGTTTCGCCGCGGTGTTCGGTGCAGCTGAGGTGAAGCCTGCGACGACGATCGTGCTCTCCGCCGAGGATGGTTTCACCGCGGTGCACTGGGAAGCTGGCCCGGTGCCGGCGAGCGTGACCTTTAAGTTTATCCCGCCGCCGCCCGAGGGCGTCGAGGAGCCGCCGGAAAAGCGCGAGGCTGATCGCGCCGCGGTGCGTGAGGCGCTGCTCGCCGAGGTCGGTGGCACGCGCACGGTGATTGACCTGACCGAGCCGCCTGCAGCCCAGCCCAACGATGATGACGAGATCGTCTTCCGCGCGGGCCAGGTGGAGTCGAAGTTCGATCATGAGCTCCTGCCGTCGCTCGATGTGCGCGACAAGGCCGAGCTGGCCCAGCTTGGCCGCGACAAGCGCCGCGATCTCGTGCTCTGGCGCGTGCTCGCCGGCTGCGTAGCCGCGATGGGCCTGCTGCTCCTCGGGCAGATCGGCCTCTGGATCGGCGAAGATTTCTGGCAGAAAGCACGCAAGCTCACGATCGCTTCCCAAGAGTCGCTCGTCACACGGATCACCGATTCGCAGCGTCTCGCGCAGCGCATCGAGGATCTTTCCACGAAGCGCCTGCTGCCTTGGGAGATGTTTGACGTGCTCGTGGCCAAGATGCCCAACGAGATTTGGTTTGTCCGCGCCAGTGTGTCGATCAGCCGCGACGGTGCGCCCACCGTGGCCGCCGATGCGCAGACCAGCAACGTTGGCACGATTCAGATCTATCAGACGGCGCTCATCGCTCAGCCTGAAGTTGAACGCGTCGAGTTCAAGCCGCCCCAGACGACGCCCAATGGCGCGACGTTCCAGATGACCGTCACTTTCAAACAAAAGCAGCTCAAGCCGTCCGACGCATGATCCGCACCCTTCGCCTCTTTTTCCTCGGTCGCGTGCTGCGCGAGAAGCTCCTGCTGCTCGGCTTCGTGGCCATCGGCACCCTCATGTGGGCCTCGTCCTACAGCAAGTCCTTCGGCGTCTTCTGGCGCGCGCAGAAAGCGACGACCGAGGACCTCAAGTACCAACAGGTGGTGCTCGACAGCAAAGCGCAGGTCGATGCCTTCGTCGCCAAGACCAACGAGAAGCTCGACCCCGCGCAGACGCTCGGCGGCACGGCGCTCTTCACTCAGGTCACGAACTTGCTTCGCGCGGCGGGCATCAGCCCCAATGTCGGTGCCGGCCAAGCCGATACCTACAACGGCAACTACACGTTCCACTACGTCAACGTCACGATCACGAAGGTCGACCACAACCTGATCCGCGCTTTCACGCAGAGTGTCCAGAAGCGGTCGCCCTACATGAGCATCCAGAGCATCTCGATCAGCCTCGCTGACCGCAACAACCCGACGAACGACCTGCTCACCGCGCGCATCGAGATTTCGTCGTTCGAAGTCGGCAGCAAGTAAGTAGGCCGTTTTCCCTGTTTCCCTGCGGGGTTGAGGCGTTCAGCTTAGTCCTAAACCCGCTTTGAATCTGCGTCGGACTGTCCTCTCGTGATTTCCCCTGCCGAGTTGCCCATCGAGCAAGCGCAAGACGCCGTGCGCGTCTGCGCGTGCTTCAATCTCCGGCGCACCACGCGCGTCATCACACAGATCTACGACGAGGCCCTCGCGCCGACGGGACTCAGCTCGGGCCAGTATCAGCTCCTCCTCGTCGTCCGTCTGCTCGGTGGCTCGTCGCTGCAGAAACTCGCGAATGCCGTCTCGTCCGATCGTTCCGTGATGAGCCGCACTGTGCGCCCGCTCGTACTGCGCGGCTACCTCGCGATGGAAACGGGCCGCGACCGCCGCACGCGCGCGATCACGCTCACGCCCGAGGGACAGCGCGCCTTGGCCGAAGGTTATCCGCTCTGGCAGAAAGCGCAGGCGCGCACGACCTCGCGCATCGGCGCCGCTCAGCTCGAGCAATTGCTCGCCGTGTCGACCGCAGTCCTCACCGCGCTCAACCCGCCCCGCACGCGCGGCGCGCGTGCCTTGGGCGATTAGCGGGGTGGGGTGCTTTAGCCCGCGTCTTGGTGCGCGTAGGGTAGCCACGAGCACCAGCGAGTGGAGGTATGATCCGAACTGTGGGAAGGGCTTTACGCCCCGACTGATGTGCTGCGGAGCCGAGCGTTGGGGATAAAAGCCCCTCCCACAGTAAGACCTCCGTCCTCAGCGCCAAACCGCCGATGGAGGGCCGAGCTCCCGCGAGGCCGAGGCAGCGGCAGAGATCACCGTTGAGCCCGGCCTCGCGGGAGCTCGGCCCTCCATTGAGTGAAAACTCGATTCAATGGCGCAAGTAGCGCGGAGCTTCAGCCCGCGCTGAGAAAGGCTAGGTGAAAAGCAAAAACCACAGCCACGATCTCGCCCGCCGCTCGGTTGCGCAATTTTGCGCCTCTTGTTCCTTCTGTGGCTACAATTCCGCGTCTGCTCCAATCACGAAGCGCGGGCTGAAGCACCGCGCTACTGCTGCGTTGCTGCGCTACGTGCCGCCACCGCGATCTCCACCGCGCTACCCGTGCGATACAGCGCACCGCATACCGCTCACTCCGCCACTTCTTCGTTCGAGAATACGTTCTGCACGTCGTCAAACTCCTCGAGCGTTTCATGCAGTGCCGCGACGGTCTCGGCTACTTTCAAATCAGCGACCGGCACGAGCGTGGTCGGGATGTACGCGATCTCGGCGCTCTCGGTTTTGATGCCGGCTTTCTCCAGCGCCTGCGCGACTTTGTCGAAGGCGTGGACGTTGCACCGCACTTCGAAGCCTTCGTCGGCGGCGATCACGTCGTCGGCGCCGGCGTCGAGCGCGACTTCCATCAGGCGGTCCTCGGTGATCTGCTCGCGCGCGATGAGAAACTGGCCCGCGTGCAGAAATTGAAACGCCACCGCGCCGCTTGCGGCGAGATTGCCGCCGTGCTTCGCGAAGGCAGCGCGCACATCCTTCGCGGCGCGCGTCTTGTTGTCGGTCGTCACCTGCACCACGAACGCCACGCCGCTCGGGCCATAGCCTTCGTAGGTGATTTCTTCATACACCACGCCGGGCAGCTCGCCGGTACCTTTCTTAATCGCGCGGTCGACGGTGTCGGCCGGCATGTTGGCCTCGCGTGCTTTCAGCACAAGCATGCGCAGGCGCGAGTTGCCATCGGGATCACCGCCGCCCGAGCGCGCGGCCAACGTGAGATCGCGCGAGAGCCGCGAGAAGACCTTGCCGCGGCGGCTATCCGTCACGGCCTTCAGGCGCTTAACCTTGGACCACTTGTTGTGCTTGGCCATGGACGAGCAGACTGTAGGCGGTAGGCTTTAGGCTGTAAGCTTTGAGCGCTAGCCCGCAGACGCAGAGCTTGGTGGGTCTGGGAGGTATGGCGCCTAAAGCCTACAGCTTATCGCCTAGCGCTATTTCTGTTTCTTCGGCGTCACGTTCTTCGTCACCTTGCCGCCGGGGGCGACGGTCACGTTCGCCGGGTCGCCATCGTCCTTGGCGCGGTTGATGAAGTACTGCTGGCCGACCGTGAAGAGCGCGTTGGTCGTCGAGTAGATCGAGAGCGCGCACCAGAAATTGTAGTAGAACACGAGGAAGGCGAGCGGCATGAACTGCATCATCTTCGCCTGCGCCGGATCCATGTTGGGCGTCGGGGTCATGCGCATCTGGAAGAAGGTCGTAGCCGTCAGCAGGATGGGCAGGATGTTCAGCGTGAAATGCGTGACGCCGAGAATGGGCAGGGTGTAAGTGCCAAACGAATACACGACATCAGGCGCAGACAGATCGTGCGCCCAGAGGAACGGCGCGAAACGCAGCTCCGCGGTGCTCTGCAGCATCGAGAAGAAGCCGATGAAGAATGGTAGCGGCAGGAGCATCGGGATGCAGCCGCCGAGCGGGTTGATTTTGTGCTCCTTGTAGAGCTCCATCATCGCCGTCTGCATCTTCGCGGGGTTGTCCTTGTACTTCTCGCGGAGCGCCGTCATCTGCGGCTGCACCTTCGCCATGCGGCGCATCGAGCGTGAGGCAGTGACGGTCGGGTACAGGAAGATGAGCTTGAGCGTGAGGGTAGTGAGGACGATCGAGAGGCCCCAGGCCCACGGGACATTCGGGAGCAGCGAGTGGATGCCCGTCATCAGTGAGATAAGGAGTTTCGAGGCCCAGCCGAGGTAGGTGCCGTACTGCATCACTTTGTCTTCGTCCTGTTTGAAGACGTCGGTCTTCGCGAGGCGGCGGTACTCCTTCGGGCCGACATAAAGATTGCCGGTGAGGGTGGTGCTCGCGTTGGGCGCGATGGCCTTCACGTCGAAGGTCGCGGTGGCGGCGACGCCGTAGGCGTTGGGCAGATTGTCAGGCAGCTCGCGGAGGAGTTTCACGCGGCGCGTCACCATCGAGGAGCCGGCCTCGCCGGGCGTGTAGATGCTCGCGAAAAACTGGTTGGTCACGCACGCCCAAGCGATGGGGCCCGCGCTCTCGATCGTGGCGCGCGCATCGTGAGAGCCCATACCGAGCAGACCATAGGCCTGCTCGAGTTCGCCACGGCGGATGAACTTCTGGTCCTTGCCCGTCGAGTAGCCGGTGGTGAGCAGCATCGCGGGATCGGCGGCATTGATCGGGGCGGCGGTGCCGAGGGCGACGGCGATCTTGCTCGGCGCGGCGGTCTGCGTGCCGAGATTGTGGATCGTCGTCGTGTGGTGGATCACGTACGGATCGCTGTCCGTGCCGGTGTTGGGCGAGAGCGTGTAGGTGCGCGTGACCTCGAGGCGGTTGTCGAGCGTGGCGCGGTAGGTGACCGAGTTGGCCGTCTGGTTGACGAGCTGGTAGCGCGTGCCGTGGTCGAGGCCGGGGAAATCGACGAGCGCGAGCATCGGCTCGGCGTGGTGCTCGTTGAAGATGAACGGCGCCTCGCCGTGCAGCTCGGCCGGGTACTTCGTGCGGCCGCCCTCCTTGGTCACGAGCGCGACATCGCGCACCGCGCCACCGGCGGCGGAGAAGCGGACCTTGATGTAGTCGTTGGCCAGCTCGGGCGCGGTGGTGTCGTCCGCGGCCATCGCCGCGACGAACATCGCGTTGGCGCCGCTCGTGAGCGCAGGCGCGGCGGCGGGTGCGGTACCGTTGGCTGCGGCCGTGGCCTGCTGCTGCGCGACGGTCTCACGGACCTCGGCCGGAGTCTTGGGCACGGACGCGGGCTTCGGGCCAAACCAGAGAAATGCGAAAGCCGCTGCGACGAGCAGCACGCCGATGGTGGTATTTTTTTTGTCCACGAGAAGGGAAGGAAGTTGGGAAAAGTTTTAGGCCGCCACGCGCGCACAGCGCGGAGTCCGGCGCGGCGGCACGGGATCGTAGCCGCCCGCGCTCAGCGGCGAGCAGCGCACCACGCGCCGCACCGCGAGCCATGTGCCCGCGAGCGCACCATGTTCGCGCACGGCCTCGGCCGCGTAGTGCGAGCACGTCGGCGCAAACCGGCAGCCGCACGCCGGTCCGGCGACGAACTGCAGGGCCGGCGAGAAGACGCGCTGGTAAAGACGGATCACGGCGAGGAGTACCGCGGAAGGAAGCGCAAGAACGCGCGCCGCGAGGCCGTTATTGGAACGGCGGTCGCCCGCCGCGCCAGACGGCGCGGACGCGGGACGAGTGTCGCTGGACTGCGGCGAAAGATTCACGACGGGTTCGACGGCACGGCGCGGGCGATGTGCCCGCAGGCTTCCACGAATTTCTGCTCGATCTCCGGCAGCGGCCAGCGGGTGGCGCTTGAGCGGGCGATCAGCAGCAGGTCGACGCCCGGCGGCACGAGCGTCTGGTGGCGGCGGTACACCTCGCGCAGCCGGCGCTTGGCGCGGTTGCGCAGCACGGCATGGCCCACGGCGGCGGTCGAGGCGATCACGCACATCCGGGACGGCGGCGGCACCGCGCCCCGCGCGAGCCACCAAATAGTAAAGGCCCGGCCATCGATCCTGCGGCCCGACTCGCGCACGGCGCGGATATCGCGCTCGCGGCGGAGATGTTGCTCGGGACGAAAACGCATCCGGGAAAAGGCGTAAGGCTGAGGGCTGGCGCGACTGAAAGCGGCTCCAAGAATGGGGTGCCCGGTGACGGGCGATTCAGTCGGCAAGTCCCTCGCTACGGGGCCTTTTCCGCTTAGACGACGGTAAGCCGCTTACGGCCCTTGCGGCGCCGGTTGGCGAGGACTTTGCGGCCACCGCGGGTCGCTTTGCGCGCGCGGAAACCGATCTTGCGGGCGCGCTTCTTGCGGTGCGGACGGAAGGTGGGTTGCATGAGATTCGAGTGGTTAAGAGGTGACGGAAGTGCCCGACGGAGGCGGGGGTGTCAAGGGCGGGTTTGAGGCGAGGGTAAATGGGTGAATTTTCGTCCCCGTTTCTTCGTCCAAGAAGAGATCCTGCATCTTGCGGACAAATTCTATGAAATCACAGATCGATCCAGTTGCTATGCTGCTGTTACTTGGTGGAGCAGCCATCACGGTTATTGTCGTCGCCAAAATCGTGCAGACACCTAGGGAGAACGTGACGGAGCGAGGGGCGAAAATTGCCGAGAATTGCTTATATAAGCTATTTGAGGGTGCAGGTTCGGCCGCTGCGACAGTGCTGCTGACGAGAGTTTAAGATTCCCTGTTGGGCATGGGGGCCTCGGCTCACTATTGTTTTCGCAGATGCTTCAACTGGGAGGCACGTGGTTCGTAGTGTTTGCCAACGGCGTTTAAGAAATCACGGCCAAGGTTGGTTGGTTCGCAATTTGTTCTGACAGAACTGCCAGTGAAGTCTTCCATTAGTTCTGCCCTTTGGGTTGTAAGTCCTGTGTGGGTCAGCCTAAACATGTAGGGCTCAATCAAGTTTCTAGTGTCATTGCCTGAAGTAGCTAGGCACAGTAGGTCGTCAATATAGCCGACATCGATAGCAGAAGCGATCCGGCGAAATGCATCCAGTGAGATAGCGCCACGCACGTGGGCGCTGAATGTGACGCCGAGCATCTCGGCTTTCTCCAGATTATTTAAGCTATCGCAGATCAAGACGAGGCATTCTCCAACTTTGTTTGCGTATTCTGAATCACACTGCAATCGACACTGAAATTCGATCCGCTTTTCGACTGGAGTCCCGGCGAGTTGTAAGAGGAGGCGCCTTATTTTCGCGAAAAAAATGCGATCGGAAATTGTTCGACCTAGTCGGACAATGGCTAGCGCGGAGGATAGTATTGGAATCTCTTTAAGAATCCCTTCGTCGAGATTTGCATCAATTATAAGTTCTGCGGTGTCTCCGCCGAGGTCTAAGCTTTCAGAAAGCACACTCATAGTGGCTCAGTAGTGATCGCCGCTAAGCAACCATTCAACTGAGATGAGTGTGGAAATCAGAACGAGTTTTCCAACACACCGCCTTACTGTTTAAGCCTCAGCCTTCGCCGCAGGCAGCCCACGCAAACCCGGATCGCCGATGGCCGTCTGCCAGTTCGCGAGGCTTGCGCGGAGGTCGGCGAGTGGGGTCGCGGCGGCGGGATCGGTGGCGAGGTTGTGCTGCTCCCAAGGGTCGTTGCGAAGGTCGAAGAGCTGGGTGTGGCGCTCGGGGCCGACGGCGTACTCGATGAGTTTCCAGCGGTCGTTTTTCGCCATGCGCTGCCAGTCGCGGTGCAGGGCGTGGAGTTCGGTGCGGTGGGTGGTCGTCTCGCGGCGGAGGATCGGGCTGAGGCTGCGCGCGTCGAGGTCGCCGGGCGTGGCGAGGCCGGTGAGATCGCAGAGCGTGGGGAAGAGGTCCCACGAGTAGGCGAGGGCGGCGCTGCGTTCGCCGGTCGGCACGCCGGGGCCGCGGAGGAGGAGCGGCACGCGCGTGCTGTGGTCGTAGAGGTTCTGTTTGCCCATCAGGCCGTGCTGGCCGACGGCGAGGCCGTGGTCGGCGGTAAAGACGACGAGGGTGTTTTCGGCCAGGCCGGCGGCTTTAAGCGCGGCGAGGATGCGGCCGATGCCGGCATCGAGGCTCGTGATCATGCCGTAGTAGGCGGCGATCTCGCGCTGCACGCTCTTCGGCGTGCGCGGGTGGGGCGCGGTGTTTTCATCGCGCACGTGGAGCTCGCCGTTGTCGAAGGGATGCAGCGCGGCGTAGTTGGGCGGCAGCGGCATCTGCTCGGCGGGGTAGAGCTTGGCAAATTCCTTGGGCGGCGTGCGCGGGTCGTGCGGCGCGGTGAAGCCCGTATAGAGGAAAAACGGCTCGTCGGGGCGCGCCTGCTGCTGGCGGATGAAATCGATCGTGCGGTCCGCGAAGAGGTCCGTGGAGAAACCGCGCGGGTGGTACACCGACGAGTTGCCGTACTCGCCTTTGGGATCGTAGTGGTGCACGCGCAGGGCGTTTTGATCCGTGGTAATGCCGCGGAGGAAGATCGCGTCGCCGCCGGCGAAGGTGCGGTTGAGGCTCGGGCGGTCGTTGTGCCACTTGCCGACGAGGTGCGTGCGGTAGCCGGCGGAGCGGAAGTGCTGGCCGAGGGTCACGCGGTCGGGCGCGATCACGCCGCCGCCCTGGTCGGCGAGCGCGCGATACACGCCGCAGCCGGTCATGAGCGCGGCGCGCGTGGGCACGCACACCGCGGAGAAATTGCCGCCCATGTGGTGCGCCTGCGAAAACGCCATGCCGCCTGCCGCGAGCCGGTCGAGGACGGGCGTCTGCACGACGGTGTCGCCCATGGTGCGGATCGCATCGTGACGATAGTCGTCGGCCACGAGCATGAGGACATTGGGCCGACGAGTGCGCGGCACGCTCGGCGCGAGCACGGGGCTCGAGGTCGTCGCACCGCGTGCGAGGGAAAAACGCCCCAGCGCCGCGAGCGCGGCGGCCGCAGCAGTGCCACGCAACATCGCACGGCGGGTGACTCCGGGGTGGTAACTCATCGCACCCCAACCCTAGCGCAACGTGCGCGCCCCCGTATGCCCGGCAGGTCGGAAGAGTTTTGTAGGGCGATGCCCTACGTGGGACGGATGAGAAGAATGGGAATGATGGCACCGTGCTCGGCGGAGGGAGGGTAGCTGGTTGGCGGGGAGGCGCTTTTAGTGGCCGCCCGCGCGCCACACCCTACGCCGCCGCGTCGCCGGTCCTACTGCGCGCGGTCCGCTTTGTGTGTAGGCAACTTCCCTACACGTGAATTCCCATCGAGCTGGCAGACGGGCGGCGCTCCCATCTCTAGAGTGAGCGGCGACGAAGAGGTGAGCTCGATCCCTCGCCTCCCGATCGTCGCCCACTCGTTCACCCCCTGCTCCTGCTCCCCGCCATGCTCGCGATCTCGTTTACCCGCCGTCTTTCCGCTCTTCTGTTTCCCCTCACGCTCGCGCTGGGCGTCACTGGCCTGCGCGCCGCTTATAGCGATGTCTCGCCGGAGTCCGCCGCGCAGCCGCCGAAGACGCGCTCTTCGACCAGCTTCCTCGACCGCATCCCGGAGTACGTGACCAATCGCCTCCCGGTCTTCGACTCCGACGACTCGCTCCACCTCACGGTGAAGCCGCGCCTCGGCGAATTTTTCCGCAAGGGCTACATCCGCGTGCCGATCGGCCTGCGCTGGAACGCGACGCCGAAGCTCGAATTCGAGACCGAGGTCCTCAGCTATTTCCCGCACGGCAACGGCGACACCACCGAGGCCGGCCTCGCCGGCGCCAACTTCGGCGTGAAGTACAAACACATCCTGCCCAATCTAGTCGCGGGCGACATCGGCATCGGCCTCGATTACCGCATGCCCTTCAGCCACTCGCCGATGGTGCTGACGGACGGGTATCGCCACCTGCAGCCCTTCATCGCGTACGCGCGCCCCCTCGTGCCGAAGTGGAACCTCCTCGGTTTCACGAGCCTCGGCGCCAACTTCTTCGAGCACACGAATCACCCCTCGAACCTCGGCCGCAACCAGCTCCACGCCAACTCGCTCGCGCTCGCCTGGGGCGTCGCTCGCGACTGGCAGCGTTTCCACGCGACGCTCACCGCCCGCCTCGCCAGCACCGCGCTGACGAGCGACGAGGGCCGGCAGAATTTCCAGCTGCGCCCCGAGGTGGCGTTTCCCCTGCGCCGCAATCTCAACGCGCCCACGCAGATCTACATCACCCTCGGTGGTCGCGTGATGTTTGGCCCCGATGGGCGCCAGACCAACACCAACGGCGGCTTCCGCGTGAACTACCGCTTCGACCGCGGCCGCTACGCCCACCCGGACGCGACGGCGATGCGGTTCTGAGGGCGGAATTTAATTTTAGGTACAGACGGTTTTGGCGGGTAGGGTGGAGGGCCGAGCTCCTGCGAGGCCGGGCCCGCGTTTCGCTCCGGCGGGGCGAGGGGTAGGATTCGGCCTCGCGGGAGCTCGGCCCTCCATTTTCTTGGTTTTTCGGCGCGATTGGGCGGCCCTGCCGTTCCCTGACCAGTCGGTAACAATTCGCCGGTTGCGAGGAGACGCGGAAGATGTTGAGTGAAAGAAACTGAACCCCCGGCCAGCGGGTCGGTCTCAGCTCTGCAACCAATCTCTTTTTCTTCATGGCCCGCACTGTCTTTCTGCGTCCGTCGGTTCCTCTGCTCGCGAGCATCCTGGCCCTCGTGGTGCCGCGGGTGGGCCGGGCGGAAAACTCCCTCACCTACAAGTACGAGGATTACCGCGAGTCTAGCGGGCGCATCACGGTTGAGACCCAGAGCGCACTTCTGGAGCAGGATATCGGCACGGATTTTCACGTGAAACTGCAGGGCGTGACTGACGCCATCGCAGGCGCGACGCCCACTGGCCAGCCGGCCCCGACGGGCAGCTCACAGGTGGTGCTCACGCCGCTGCACGAGCGGCGCAAGGCGTGGAACATCGACCTCGCGAAACAGTTCACCGGCGTGAATCTCAGCGGCGGTTTCGCCGTGAGCCGCGAGAGCGACTACGTTTCCTACGGCTGGTCGCTGAACTCGCTCACCGATTTCAACCAGAAGAACACCACACTCCTCGTGGGCGTCGCGGGCACCGATGACGACGTGAAGGTCTACGACCGCGCCGGCTTCCCGTACCTGAAGAAGCGCTCGCACGATGTCATCGCGGGCGTGACGCAGCTCCTCGATTCGCAGACGAGCGTGACCTTCAACGTCACCTACGGACGCGCGACCGGCTACCTCGCCGACCAGTACAAGCTCGTGACGAAGAGCATCGAGATCGTCCCCGGGCTCTTCCTGCCGATGACGCCGCACGAGAACCGTCCCGATCATCGAGACAAGTGGGTCGCGCTCGCCGCGGTGAACCACACCTTCGCTGAGCTCAACGGCGCGATCGATGCGAGCTACCGCTTTTACCACGACACGTTTGGCACCGACGCGCACACGCTGGAGACGGCGTGGTTTCAGAAGATCGGCAAGCGCTTCGTGCTGAGCCCCAACGTGCGCTTCTACGAGCAGAGCGCCGCGAATTTTTATTATTACGATCTCAACAAGACCTCGATCATCCCCACGACGAGCGGGCCGCCGTCGCCAAAAGGGCCGTTTTACTCGTCGGATTTTCGCCTGTCGCATTTCCGCGCGACGACGCTCGGCCTGAAGGGCATCTGGACGATCACCGATCACGTGCAGGTCGACGCCGCGGTGAGCTCGTACAAACAGCACGGACGCGATGGCGTCACGCCGTCGAGCGCATACGTGACCGTGACCGATTTCACCACCGGCCTGAAAATCTCCTGGTAACCCGCTCCGCCGAAAATCGCCATGGCTGTCGTCGCCTCCACGCATCGCGCTCCGCCGCCGGTTCCCGCCGGGGCAGTACCGCCGTTGCGCAAGCTCTCGTGGCCCGCGCTCGGCACGCAGTGCGAGGTGCAGTACGCGGCGACGAGCGACGCGCAGGCGGCGGCCTTCGAGCAGGCGGCGGTGGGCTGGGTGAGGTCGTTTGAGCAGACCTATTCCCGCTTCATCCCGGATAGTCTCGTCTCGCGCATCAACGCCGCCGCCGGTCGCGCATGGGTCGAGATCGGCCTGGAGACGGAACAGCTCCTCGAACTCTGCGGGAAGATTCATTTCATGACGCGTGGCGTGCTCGATGTCACCGCGTTGCCGCTTATCCGCCTGTGGAACTACAAGGCCGAGACGCCGCGCGTCCCGACCGATGCCGAGATCGATGCGGCGCTACGCCTCGTGGGCTGGAGCAAAGTGCAGCGCGCGCCGGGCAAGGTGTTTCTCCCCGAGCCCGGCATGGCCCTCGACTTCGGCGGCTTCGGCAAGGAGTGGGCGGTGGACATCGTGGCGCAGATCGCGCGCGACCACGGCTTGCCCGCGGCACTGGTGGATTTCGGCCACGACCTCCGCGCCGTCGGCGTGCCTCCGGGCCGGCCCGCGTGGCACATCGGCCTTGAAGATCCCGCGAAGCCCGGCGCGACCGCAGGCAGCATCGCGCTCACGCGCGGGCAGGGCGTGGCGTCGTCGGGCGACTACCTCCGGCGCTTCGTGGTGAACGGCCGGCGCTTCGGCCACATCATCGACCCGCGCACGGGCCGCCCCGTGGCCAATGGCTGCGTGCAGGCCACGGTCGTCGCGCCAACGTGCCTGCAGGCGGGTATTTTTTCCACGACCGCTTTCGTGCTCGGCCAGCGCGAGGGCATCGAGCTCATCCAATCCAACCCTCACGCTGAGGGCCTCGTCGTCACTGAAACCGCCCGCGCGCACACGCGCGGCTTTTGGAACTATGTCGTCACGTAAAACAGTTCTCCTGCTCGCCTCGTGGCTCGCTTTCGCCTTTGCGGCCCGGGCGGAAATCAAAGTCGGCGCGCCCTTTCCCGCGCTGGCCTCGGCCGGGCTTGTCGGCGATTTGCCCGCGACGGAGGGCAAGGTCGTGCTCGTCGATTTCTGCGCCTCGTGGTGCGCGCCGTGCAAGGCGTCGTTTCCCACGCTCGGCAAACTCGCGCGCGACTACGCGGCGAAGGGTGTCGTGGTCGTCGGCGTGAGCATCGACGAGAAGGCGGACGCCTACGCGTCGTTCGTGAAGAAGATGGCCGCGCCGTTTCCCGTCGTGCACGACCGCGCGCAGAAACTCGTTCGCGCCGTCGAGGTGCCGACGATGCCGACGACCTACATCATCGGCCGCGACGGCAAGGTCGCCGCGGTCCACCCCGGCTATCGCGACGGCGCGGAGCAGGAGCTGCGCAAGCTCATCGACGCCGCGCTGGCGCCCCAATCCTGATTTCCCATGAAAGCGAAACTGCTTCTTCTCGCCCTCGCCGCGTTCGCGGCTCTCTGCACGGGCTGCACCAATCCCAATCTCGTCCGCGTGAAGCCCTGGGAGCGCGCGACGCTCGCCGACTACACGATGCGGCCCGACCGCGATCCGCTCGCGACCGCGATGGCCGAGCACATCTACTTCTCGCGCGAGTCGGCCACGGGTGGCCGCGGCGTGGGTGGGAGCGGTTGCGGCTGTAATTGATTCCGCGGCGCCGCCGCGTAGTGTCTCGCTCCAGTTTACCCCATCATGCGCATCCTCGTCGTCGAAGACGAACCCCAGCTCGCGCGCCACGTCACCCGCGCTCTCGCCCGGCACGGGCACGAAGCGTCGGCACTGCACGATGGTGCGGTGGCTTTGCAGGCCGCGAAAGACGAACCGCCCGATCTCATCGTCCTCGATCTCAATCTCCCCACGCTCGACGGCCTGAGCGTACTCGCCGGTCTGCGACAAGCGTCGTGCCCCGCCCGCGTGTTGATCCTCACCGCCCGCGGCGAAGTGGAGCATCGCATCAAGGGCCTCAAGGCTGGGGCGGACGATTACCTCGCGAAACCGTTTTCGATGGACGAGCTCGTCGCGCGCATCGAGGCGCTCGGTCGCCGCGCCAACACGCCCACCGCCGCCGATCTGCTCACCGTGGGCGATCTGCACATGGATGTGCACCACCGCCGCGTCACGCGCGCGGGCAAGCCCGTGGCGCTCTCGCCGCGCGAGTTCGAGGTGCTGCAGGTGCTGATGCAGGAGCCGGGCCGCGTGTTTTCTCGTACCGAGTTGTGCGAGCGGGTGTGGCAGCGCGATCACGAGTACGACACGCGTACGGTGGAGATTTTCATCACACGCCTGCGCAAGAAGGTTGATTCGCTCTTTCCCGTGCCGCTGATCCACACGCTGCGCTCCGTCGGCTACACGATCCGCGCGCCGGCCTGACCCACTGCCGCCATGCGCCACCGCCTCTGCCTGTTGTTCGGTTTTATCGCCTCGGTGGCGTTGGCGGAGTCCACGATCGAGGGCCGCGTCGAGCTGCCGAAGACGAAGACCGCGCCGGTGCCCAACCTGCGCTACGAGATCGTGACCAATGGCGGTGTGGTCTCGACCAACCCACCGCTCGCGGTCGTTTACCTCGAAGGGAATTTCCCACGTCCGGCCGCGCCTCCGCTCGTGAGCGTGGCGCAGAAGGATCTGATGTTCGTGCCCACGCTGCTCGCCGTGCAGACGGGCACGCGCGTCGAGTTTCCCAATCTCGACGACACGTACCACAACATCTTCTCGTACTCGCCCGCGAAGCGATTCGACCTCGGCCGCTACCGGCCCGACGAGCGACCGATTCCCTCGCAGCTCTTCGACGTGGCGGGGCTCGTCACGCTTCGCTGCGATATCCACGAGCACATGCGCGGCCTGATCCTCGTGGTCGACACGCCGCATTTCGTGCTCACCGCGCCCGACGGCACCTATCGGCTGCCGCATCTCCCCGCAGGCAAGTACACCCTCAAGGTCTGGCTCAGCAGCAAGACCACGCTCGAGCGACCCATCGAACTCACCGACGGCGGCACGCTTCGCGCCGACTTCCCGTGAACGCGCCCCGCCCGGCCCAGCCCGCGGCCTTCGCCCGCTATCGCACGCGCCTCTTGCTCGCGATGATGCTGGTCGTGAGCGCGGTGACGGTGGCGGGCCTCGTCTTCGCGCAGCGCAATGTCGCCGCGGCGGCGCGACGCGATTTCGACCGCGAGTTTCAGGCAACCCTCGCCGCGCAACGCACCGCGAGCGAAGTTCGCCGCGCGATGCTCGCCGAGCGGTGCCGCACGCTCGCGCGCAAGCCCCGCATCCACGCCGCGCTTGAAGACGGCGCACTCGACCTGCTTTACCCGAGCGCGCGCGATGAGCTGGCGGATGTAATGGCGCCTGCGGTCGAGTCGACCGGTCTCGCGCTCCACGCGCGCTACTACCGCTTCCTCGATGCCAAAGGCGAAGCCATCCGCCCACCCAACGCGCGCGATGTGGGCGATCTTTCATCGGCCGACGAAGCACAGCTCGCGCTGCACGCCGCGCCCGCGCAGCCGCAAACCGGCTATCTCCGTCGCACGACCGCCGACGATGTGCACGTGCTCGACGAGATCGCCGTCACGCCGATCGCATCGTCGGAAACCGGCGAGCCTATCGCGGCACTTGTGCTCGGTTTCGAGCCAGTGGAGTTTGCTCGCGCGCCGGCCGATGGCTCAGTGCTGACGGGCGTTTGGGCTGGCGGTGAATTGCATGTGCCACGCCTCACGACCGAGCAACGAGCTGCGCTCGGTGTCACACTCAGCCAAGCTCTCGGCTCGGGTGCGGAAACAGTGGGCACAATCTCCGTCGAGACCGACGGCGGGCCCCATCTCCTGTTCTTCAAGCGACTCAATCCCGGCTCGCGATTCGCGCCGGCGTACGAGGTGAGTCTGTTTTCCCTCGCTGATCTCGCGGCGACGCAGCGCCAGCTCTTGTGGCGCTTTGCGGGCGTGGGTGCCGTGCTGTTGCTCGCGGCGTTCGGCGCGAGTCGATATCTCGCGGAGCGGCTGGCGGTGCCGGTGGAGCAACTCGCGGTCGACTCCGCGCGCACCGAGGCGGCGCTGGAGACGACGAGCCGCGAGCTGCAGCGCTCGGCGCGCTTCTCCGCGGATGCATCGCATCAGCTCAAGACGCCCGTGACCGTGCTGCGCGCCGGTCTCGAGGAATTGCTCGCCGACGACCAGCTATCGCCCGAAACGCGCGAGGAGCTGGCGTCGCTCGTGCATCAGACGTTTCGCCTCACGACGGTGATCGAGGATTTGCTGCTCCTGTCGCGCATGGATGCGGGGCGGCTGCGGCTGAAGCTGGCGCCGGTGAACCTCACGCAGTTGATCGAAGCGTGGCTCGATGATTTCGGTGCTTTGCCCGGAGACTGCGAAGTCGAAACCGATATCGCGCCGCACCTGCTCATCGACGGCGAGAAACGCTACACGTCGCTCATCGTTCAGAATCTCCTCGAGAACGCGCGGAAGTACAACCGCCCCGGTGGCCGCATCCGCATCAGTGCACACGCGGCGGACGAGTGGGTGTCGCTCTCCATCGCCAACACCGGTCAGCCGATCTCGCCGGAAGCGCGCGAGCATATCTTCGAGCGTTTTCATCGCGGCGCGGCCAACGAGAACATCCCCGGCCACGGTCTCGGCTTGAACCTTGCCCGCGAACTCGCCCGTCTGCACGGTGGCGAGCTGCGGCTCGCGGAGGCGCGCGAGGATTGGACGGAGTTCGAGGTGCGTTTCCGGGTCGCGCAACGCGTCGGTCAACTCGCGTGAGAATTCTCGGTCCAGTTCGGCTCGCGCTCGTCGCTGCAATGATGCTCGGTGCGCTGCGTGCGCAGGATTTCATCGATCGGCTCGACGACCGACTCACAGCCAGCGCGCTCGATCACACGCTGCGCGCACGACTGAGCGGCACGCTCGATCTCGAGGGCTACGATGTGCAGCAGCCGGCACCGAGCCTGATTCATATCGACCATGGCCAGCTCTTCAATCCGCGGCTCAGCGTCTTCCTCGATGCGCAGTATGGTGCGAACATCTACTTTTACGCGCAGGCGCGGGCCGACCGCGGTTTCGATCCGAGCAACGGCGGGCTGCGCACCCGGCTCGACGAATATGCACTGCGCTTCGCGCCCACCGGGAGGCGCGCGTTGATTTTTCAGGTCGGAAAGTTTGCTACGGTCGTGGGTAGCTGGACGCGACGGCACGGTTCGTGGGATAGTGCCTTCGTCACCGCGCCACTGGTCTATGAGAATCTGACGGGCGTTTGGGACGTGGCGCCGCCGAAGACGAGCGACATCCTGCTCGGCTGGGCGGGTGTACGGCCTCAGCCCTCGCGCGGCGGCGCGTTTCTCGACAAGCCATTCGACCTGCCGGTGATCTGGGGACCGAGTTATGCGACCGGTGCAGCGGTGTTCGGCGAGGTCGGGCATTTCAACTACGCGGTGGAGGTGAAGAACGCGGCGCTGGCTTCGCGTCCTAGGTCGTGGAGTCTCGATGAGATCGATTTCGATCAACCGGCCTGGAGCGCGCGCGTCGGCTGGCGGCCCAATGCGATGTGGCATGTGGGGATGTCGGCCTCGACCGGCGTTTTCCTATACCCAGACGCGGCGACACTGCTCAATTCTGGCACGGGATTGAGAGATTACCGGCAAACCGTGATTGGGCAGGACATCGCATTTGCGTGGCACCACGTGCAGGCGTGGTCGGAAGTCTTCGTCAGTCGCTTCGAGCTGCCGCGTATCGGAAATGTCGATACGATTGCCTATTATCTGGAAACGAAATGGAAGCTGACGCCGCAGTTCTTCCTCGGCGCGCGCTGGAATCAGCAGTTATTCTCCAAGCTCCCCGACCGCACCGGCGCCTCGGTGCGCTGGGGGCGCGAGGCGACGCGCTTCGATCTGGGGCCGGGCTATCGTTTCACGCCCCACCTGCAGCTCAAGGTGCAGTACTCGCTGCAGCACGAAGTGGCCGACCTCGACGACACCGGTCGCACGATCGCGACGCAGTTGACGCTGCGTTTCTGAGCGCGGAGCGGTGTAACAGCGCCGTTACCACATGGCCCTTTCGGGGACGCACGGCAGCAAATAGTTTGAGGGCATCGGAAGAGGTGGCGTGTCCGCGCTGCCTCCCGATGGCTCCCCATGAAACTCTTCCGCGCTCTCGCTCTCCGTTTCGCTCGTTTCAACCTGCCGGTCGCGATGCTGATCGCATTGCTCCAGCGCTCGCCGGTCGTGCGCCTCGTCGCCACCGCCGCTGACGTGGTGCTCGAGTCGCCGTTCGGCTCCGTGCTCAAGGCGGCGGTCGCGGTCACCGTGTCGCTGGGCGCAGTCGATACGGTCGCGGGGGCGACGCAGTTTGAGTTTTCGCCGTCGAGCACGATCAACGGCAAGGTCGGCCAATCCCTCTCCGTCGCTTTCACGATCACCGGATCGCCGACCCCGCCGAACCAGTTTTCGGTGGGCGATCTTCCGCCGGGATTGACGACCAGCCCGGCCAGCAATGGCGGATCGGTCTCTGCTGGATCAGTCCTCATCACCGGCGTCCCAACTCAAGCAGGCAACTACTCCGTCGGCGTGAGTGGCACGGACGGGACGTATTCGCTCGACGCGATCATCACGTTTCGCATCGCGGAGGGTGCGGCCACCGCACCGGGTATCACGACTCAACCGCAGGGGCAGACTGTGACTGCGGGAGCTACGGTCACGCTGACCGTGGTTGCCAGTGGCACCGCACCGCTCACCTATCAGTGGGCGAAGAATGGTGCGGCCATCGCTGGGGCGACGAACAGTTCTTTCACGCTCGCGAGCGCCCAAACGGGCGATACCGGCACATATGCGGTGACGGTTTCGAATTCCGCGGGCAGTGCGACGAGCAATTCCGTAACGGTGACGGTCAATGCAGCTCCGGTCGCCCCGTCGATCACCACGCAACCGCAAAGCCAGACCGTAAACAGCGGCAGCACCGCGACGTTTACCGTAGTGGCCGGCGGCACCTCGCCGCTCACGTATCAATGGAGTCGCAATGGCACGACGGTCGCTGGCGCCACCAACGCCACGCTTTCACTCGCGAATGTCCAAACGGCGAACGCGGGCAGCTACACCGTGGTCGTCACGAACTCGGTTGGCTCGGTGACGAGCAGTGCCGCCACGCTCACCGTAAACACGGCGCCGACGGTGCCGGTTTTCAGCCTCCAGCCCGCAGGTCACACGATGTCACCGGGGGCGAGTGTGGTGTTTCGTGCGGCGGCAAGCGGCTCGCCCACGTACCAGTGGCAGTTCAATGGCGTGCCGATCGCCGGTGCGACAAGCGCGCTGTTCGTCATGCGCAACCTCTCGACGAGCGCGGCTGGCACGTACACCTGCGTCGCGACCAATAGCGCAGGAAGCACGACGAGCACCGGTGCGGTCCTCGCCTTCTCCAATGCCACCTACTTCGGCCACCTGATCAACTTGGCGGTCTTCACGGATCTGCTGCCCGGTGAATCATCGCTGGCGCTCGGTACCTTTATCGGCGGCAATGGCACGACTGGAAAAGGCAAAATGCTGATCCGTGCCGCGGGCCCGACGCTTGCGGCTGCGCCACCGGCGGGCTTTGGCATCAGCACGGCCGTGCCCGATCCGCAGCTGCGCGTGATCACCAACGGTGCAGTCATCGACTCCAACAACGACTGGGGCGGCAGCAAGGCCCTCTCCGATGCCTTCGCCTCGGTCGGCGCGTTTGCCTACTCCTCGGCCAACTCGAAGGACGCCGCGGTCACGCCGACCGTCGATATCGGGCTCTACTCGGTGGAGGTCAGCGAGACGGCTGGCCGCTCCGGCCCGATCATTGCGGAGTTGTACGACCTGCGGGCGAAGAGCGACTTCAACGCGACTACCCCGCGCCTGATCAACATGTCCGCAATCAAGCGTATCGCCCCGACGGGCAACCTCGCCGCGGGCTTCTACGTGGACGGCGAGACGTCGCGCACGATTCTGCTCCGTGCTTCCGGGCCTGCGCTCACTCAGTTTGGCGTTGGCGGCACGATGCCCGACCCGGTGCTCACTCTCTTTAAGGATGGCTCGCCGATCGCGTCGAACGACAACTGGGGCGGCGATCCCCAACTCGTCACGGCCTCGGCGAGCGTGGGTGGATTCGAGATCGTCGACCGCAGCAGCAAGGACGCAGTGCTCCTCATTACCCTCCCACCTGGGGCGTACGTGGCGCAGGCCAGCGACGGCGCTGGCATCGGCGGCGTCGTGATTGTCGAAGCGTACGAAGTGCCCTGAGTTGGGCGTTTTTTTACGGCATAGGTGGCCTTGAGGGAATGAGACTTCAAGGCCACCCGTGCCTGATGCTGGTTGGCGGTCATTTATTTTGCGCGGTTTTACGGTGGGCGGGTGTTAGATTGAAACCGCGATGACCGATGATGCCCAACTGCTCCGCCGCTACGCCGAGGAAGGCGACGAGGCGGCGTTTGCCGAGCTGGTGCGGGCTCGAATCGGGTTTGTGTACGCTGCAGCGCTGCGCCAGACGCGCGGCAATCGCGCGCTCGCGGAGGATGTGACGCAAATGGTCTTCACCGATCTCGCGCGAAAGGCGATGACGCTAGCCCGGCATGGGTCGCTAGTGGGCTGGCTGCACACGGCGACGCGATTTACGGCGACCAAAGCGCTGCGGGCCGAGAGTCGCCGGACGACGCGCGAGCAGACGAGTTTGCTGCACGAAAACGATGAGTCTTCGAATGCCGCGGCGGACTGGACGCGGATGGAGCCGATGCTGGATGAAGTGCTCGGCGAGCTGAAGGAGCGCGAGCGTACGGCGATTTTGCTGCGTTTCTTCGAAGGCAAGACGCTGACCGAAGTCGGGGCGTCCCTCGCATTGAGCGAGCCGGCGGCCCGCTCCTGCGTCGACCGTGCGCTGGAGAAACTGCGCGAGCGGCTGTCACGCCGCGGAGTGACTTCGACGAGCGTGGCGCTGGGGCTGGCGCTCGCGAACCAGACGGTCGTAGCCGTGCCGGCGGGGCTCGCGGTGAGTGTGGTCGGAGCGGCGCTGGCACCCGCAACAGGCGGAGTGGTGGCGGGAACTTTTTCAGTCATGAGCACAACCAAACTCGTCGTCGCCGCCGTCGGAATCATCGCAGCAGGTGCATTGTTCTATGAACGGGTCGAGGTGCAAAAATTGCGCTCCGATACCGAAGGAGCATTGCGCGACAATGTGGAGCTGCGGGCGAAATTAGCGTCGGCGGAAAAGCGGGCTGAGGCGGCAGAGCAGGCGGCAAGTGCGTTGCGTACCCGGACGGCCGAGCAAGAGGCGAAGGTGGCAACAGAGGCGGGCAAGACTGTGGGCAAATCCGCGGTCGTGGCGGGCAGTACCGGTCAGGTGGCAAACAGTGCGACTCCGGTGAGCGATGTGGATCGATTGATGGCTGATCCGAAATACGTTGAGCTGTGGACTGAAGATAAGCGGCTTTCGATGGGTTTACGATATCGACCGCTTTATCGCGAACTCCACTTCAGCCCGGAGCAAATCGCGGCGTTTGAGGCGGCTAAAATGCGCCGAGAGCAAGCCACGGCGGATGTGTGGTCGATCGCGCGGACCAAAGGATTTGCTATCACTGACCCGGCAATCATGGGCTTGATGGGAGATGCGATAAAGGAGACGGACGTAGCGTTGCGGACGGTGTTGGGCGACGCTGGCTGGAAGCGGCAGATCGAGTATGAGCGAGAGCGCAGCGTGCGCGAAGTGGTGACATCGTTGGCGGGGCAACTTTACAGCACCGACGATCCATTGACGCCCGAGCAGGGAACCCAATTTGTGCGGCTGGCGATGAACAACACCCGAAACGTCAAAATCGACGGTACATTGCGTTATGAAACCGACTGGGTGACGGCCGCTGAACAGGCAAAGGGTGTGCTGACCTCGGCCCAGCTCGCGACTTTCGCCGCATGGCAGCGCCAGCAAGAGGTCTCGAAACAGATCGGCGCACTCACCAACAAGATTCTATACGGAAGTACGCCGCGTTAGGTTTGTCCGAAACTACGCACCGCTAGTCCACCGCGAAGATCTCGATCGGCTCGGCGCGGCCTTTGACTTGGACGGGGCCGAGGGGGCGGGTGGGAAATTTTTCCGTCGCGGCGGCGAGGGTGGCGGCGCTGGTGATGATGGTGGCGCGGTGCTCGGCCTTGCGCGTCTCGGATTGGAGGCGGGCGGCGATGTTCACGCCGTCGCCGATGACGGAGTAGTTGAGGCGGCGGTGGCTGCCGATGTTGCCGGCGACGACCCGGGCGGTGTTGAGGCCGATGCCGAATTGCAGCGCGTTTTGCGCGGTGGTGGCCAGCTCGCGATTCAGTTCGGCGAGGGCGATCACGAGAGCGCGCGCGCAGCGCAGGGCGCGGTCAGCGGAGTCGGGCTGGTCCACGGGTGCGCCGAAGAGGGCCATGATAGCGTCGCCGATGAATTTGTCGATCACGCCACCGTGCGCCTCGACCACGCCGCTCATGCGGTCGAGGTAGCGGTTGAGCAGGGCGAGGAGTTCGGGCGGAGTGAGTCGTTCGCTGAGCGTGGTGAAGTTGCGCAGGTCGACGAAGAGGATGGTGACGACGCGCTCCTGGCCGCCGAGCGCGGCGCCGTCGCGGAGGAGCTGGGCGGCGACGGCGGGGGAGACGTTTTTGTCGAGCAGGTCGCGCACGCGGTCGCGCTCGGCGAGGCCGGCGGACATGCGGTTCATGGCGGTGGCGAGCTGCGCGAGCTCGTCGGCGCGGTTGAGTTCGATGCGCGTCGTGTAGTCGCCGGCGGCGATGGCCTCGGTGTGCGCGGCGAGTTGCTGCACCGGCTGGGAGACGCTGCGAGCGATGAGCAGGGCGACGAGGGTGGCGACCGCGAGCGCGGCGAGGGAGATGACGACGAGGCGGTTTTGCAGCTCGCGCGCGGCGGCGAGATCGGGAACGAGCGAGCGCTGGAGCACGACGAAGACCGGGTCGTCGCCAAGCACGCCTTGCGGTTTGAAAAGGGCGACATGCGGCGCGCCATCGAGCGTGAGCTGGCGGAGCGGATCGACGTCCTTACGATTGAGCGCGGCGAGGATCGCGAGCTCGGCGGCGGTGCCCGGTGGCACGGTGGTGGCGAGCACGCGGGTGCGGCCATTGGCATCGCTGTCGACGAAGGTGAGGTCGACCTGCGTGGAGTCCTTGATCTCGCGCGCGAACGCCTCGTCGATGGGAAACGCGAGGCCGAACCAGTACGCGATGTTGGGCACCGGCGCGTAGAGTGGCACGACGACGAGCACGTGGAGCTTGCCCTCGATGTAGGCGAAGTCGCTGGCCTCGGGTTTTTCGGCGAGGCTGGCCCGCTCGATCAAGTGCGCGAAGGGACCGGCGTTCTCGTTGGACATGTTGCCCATGCTGTCGGCGACCAGGGTGCCGTCGGTCTTGAAGAGCGCGATGACGGGTGCGCCCGTGAGCGTGACGTAGCTCTGCAGATTCGAGGTGAGCGTGGGGACGTCGAGCGGGTCCTTGAGGAGCACCTGCCGGATCGCGTAGTCGCCGCTCATCTGGCTCGCGTACCCGGCGAGGTAGCCGATGCGCGCGCGGACATTGTGCTCATACATGCGTGCGGCCAGATCGAGCCGCGACTCGGCGTGCGCGACGGCGTTGGCGACGTTGGCGCGCGAGACGAAAATGTAGGTGGCCGCCAGCACGGCGAACAGCAGCCCGAGCACAAGCGCGAGCACACGGACGCTGAAGCGGCGGAAGCGAGAGATCATCCTAGGAGTGGCTCAGTCCCAGTGCTCGTCGACCACCTCGTAGCGGAGGACGCGGCTGATCAAGAGCCAGCCATCGAATTCGCCTTTGGTGGAGTCTTTGACGCGAACGCGAAAGATGACGGCATGGCGCTGTGATCCGAAGGGAGAGAGTCCGGGCCAAAAGTACTTTCGCTCGAGCTCCAGGAGCTCGTAACCCTTTTCGCGGGCCCATGCCCGGGTGCAGGCCTGCGGTGTCCCTCGTCTCAATGATACGTACCTCAACAGAGCAACCAGCGCCCCGAGGATGGCGAAGAGGGTAAGATAGACTGCGACAGTCGCGAACATGCCTGCCCTCATTTGTAGCCGCTGGCTGGGCCTGTCGTGGATTTCCGGATACGCAGGTCGGGCTTCAGGGTGACCACGAACTCAGCGGTGAGCGGGGCAGTGGCAGCGGTGAGGTCGCTGGATTCGAGATTGGGGAGGCGCGGGTGGCGGATTTCGGCCCGGTAGCGGCCGGGCGGGACGTCGACCGTGGCGCGGCCCGTGGCGTCGGTTTTCGCGAAGTACGGCGTGTCGACGACGTAGATGTAGGCGATCATCGACGCGTGGATGTTGCAGCCGAGGACGACGGTGCCGGCGCAGTCGAGCATTACGCTTTCGTCGCGGCCGGGCTTGTAGAGGGGAAACTCGAACTTCTTGGCCTCGGAGACCGAGTAGACGTGGTGCTGCACGGTGTCGCGGTTGGGCAGGTGGACAAGCGTGCCTACCCGAACGGCGGAGACGTAGGGGCTGAACTCTTGGTTTTTCTGTGCGATCTCGAGCATCGGTGCGTCGCCGGAGGGCGCGGGAGGTGCCGGAGCATCGAGCGCGACCAGCGCGACGATGGCATCGGTGACGGGTGCGCCTTTTCTATCGCTCACAGCGAAGCGCACCTCCGCGGCCCAGGCTGCGGTAGTGAACAATGCGAGGAGCGTGAAGAGACG
The DNA here is from genome assembly GCA_048498795.1 of Verrucomicrobiota bacterium. Classification (GTDB taxonomy): domain Bacteria; phylum Verrucomicrobiota; class Verrucomicrobiia; order Opitutales; family Opitutaceae; genus JBEHXH01. The sequence continues at coordinate 188,640 of JBEHXH010000011.1, read as the reverse complement.
CAGCACGGTCTAGAACTGCAGCGTGTAGCCGAGCGACACGAGCCGGTTAATGTAAACGAGTGGTTGGCGAGTCGTCTCGCGCCACTCGAAGCCGATGTGAAACGAAGTCCACTGGCTCAGGGCGCGCGAGAGCGTGAGGGCGCCGGCGACCGTGGTGCCGTCGAGCGTGTAGGCGACGAAGGGACGACCGAAGGTGTTGCTGGCTTCGCGCTCGCCAGAGAGCGTGACGAGATCGGGCCGCGGTGGAGTGGCGTACGAGAGCACGTCGCCGCGGCGCCAGCGCACGGCATAGATGAAGGTCCAGTCCGTGCCCACGTCGCGGATGATCTCGCCAGTGAGCTCGGTGCCGGTGCGCGAATACACGGCGCGATCGGCGGCGAGCCGCGAGGACTCGGCGGTGAAGCGGAACTGCATCGGCTCGGTGAGGCGCTCCGTGTAGACAAAGGCCACGCTGCCGGTGGGGCCGGTGCGGGCGGCTTCTTGGGTCGAGCTGTAGCTGCCCCGGGCGCGCAGGGCGTAGGTGGGGATGTAGGGGCCGAGGCCGCCTTTGTAGCTGAGGGTGAACGTGGGGCCGAAGGCGACGGTGTTGAGGCCGTTGTAGCGGGTCCACAGATCGGCGGAGAGTTCGCCGCCATAGATGAGCGCGAGCGAAGGCGTGAGCCCGGCGCGCTCGGTGAGGGAGAGCGCGGTGTCGAAGTGCAGTGCCGCGCAACGATCGGAGCGGGCGGCGGCGTTCGAGACATTGTCGTTCCACACCGCGGTGAGCGAGGCGTCGGTCAGCCAGTCGGCGCGGAGCGCGAGCGGTGCGGCGACGAGCACAGCGAGAGCGAGGCGATGGAGCAGCGCGCGCATCATTGCTTCAACAGGGGCTCAAGTACGCGCCAGACGTTTTCGGCGACGATGACGTGGCCCTCGGGCGTGGGGTGGATGCCGTCGGGCTGGTTGAGCTTGGGGTCGCCGCCGACACCCTCCAAAAGAAACGGCATCAACGTGGCACCCGACTCCTTGGCGATGGCGGGGAAAACGGCGCGAAAATCGCGGGCGTATTCTTCGCCCATGTTGGCGGGCATCATCATGCCGGCGACGACGAGCTTGGCGTCGGGGTGGGTGGACTTCACGCGGGCGAGGATCGAGGCGAGGTTGCGCTGGGTGACGTCGGGTGCGAGGCCGCGCAGGCCGTCGTTGCCGCCGAGGGCGAGGACGAAGATGGTCACGGGCTGCCGCAGAATCCAGTCGACGCGACGGGAGCCGCCGGCGCTGGTTTCGCCGCTGAGCCCGGCGTTGACGACGCGCCAAGGGAGGTTGGCGGCGAAGATCTTCTTCTGGATGCGGGCGGGATAGGACTCGACGCCGGGGTTATCGAGCCCGTAGCCGGCGGTGAGGCTGTCGCCGAAAAACACAATAGTACCGGGATTCGGCCGGGCCTCAGCGACCATCTCGGCTGCCCAAGCCGAAGCGCCGATGAGGGAAAAAACAACGAAGGCGCGGAAGAGCGAAATGACCAAAGGAAGGGGACGAGCGACCGTCTGACTGGATTTGAGACCTTTCAACATTCCGGGGTTTCTTTCTGGGACGATCGAGTGTTTCGTGAACCCTGCAAATGAGTGACCAACCCATCCTGAAAGTCGAGCGGTTGACGAAGACTTATCGGACGGCGGGCGGCCCGCTGACGGTATTGCGTGAAGTGAACTTCGCGCTTCAGCCCGGGGCGACCCTCGCGATCGTGGGGCCCAGCGGCAGTGGCAAGACCACGCTGCTCGGCCTCTGCGCCGGTCTCGACCGCGCGACGACGGGCACGGTGGAGGTCGTCGGCACCGATCTCGGCGCGCTCGACGAAGATGGGCGTGCGCTCGCTCGGAACCGTCACGTGGGTTTCGTGTTTCAGAATTTCCAGCTCATCCCGACGCTTACTGCGCTCGAAAACGTGATGGTGCCCCTCGAACTGCGCGGCGAGACCGTCGACGAAGCGGAGGCGAAGGACCTGCTGTCTCGCGTAGGGCTCGGCGCGCGACACGACCACTATCCGATGCAGCTCTCAGGTGGTGAGCAGCAGCGTGTGGCGCTCGCGCGAGCGTTCATGAATCGCCCGAAGATCCTCTTCTGCGACGAGCCGACCGGCAACCTCGACGGCGACACCGCTCACGCGATGGTGGAGCTGATCTTCGGCCTGAACCGCGAAAAGGGCACGACGCTAGTGCTCGTGACGCATGACCTCGAACTCGCGCGGAAGTGCGGGCGGGTGATTCGATTGAAGAGTGGAGCGGTGGTGAGCGACGAGAGTTCGGATGGTAACCACGAAACACACTAAAGACACGAAAAGGCCCATGAAGGAGATCGTCTATGCGGATGAATCCTACCGGATCATGGGCGTGTGCTTTGAGGTCTACAAAGACAAGGGCTGCGGATTTCTCGAAGCGGTCTATCAGGAGTGTTTGGAAATGGAGTTTTCTGATCAGGGCATACCATTCGTCGCGCAAAAACCGCTGACTTTGGCTTACAAAAATCGGCCATTAAGGCAGACGTATGCACCGGATTTTGTTTGTTTCGAAAAAATCATCGTGGAGGTGAAGGCGATGACTGCGCTGGCGGATGAGCATCGGGCGCAGGTGCACAATTATCTCAAGGCGACTGGCTGCCGGTTAGGTATTTTGGCTAATTTCGGTCATTATCCCAAATTGGAGTGGGAGCGGATCGTCGTATGAATGTCCCCATCTTTTTCGTGTTCTTCGTGTGTTTCGTGGTTTCCTCATGAACTTCATTCTTAAAATGGCCTGGCGGGATTCGCGGGCTTCGCGGCGGCGGTTGATGTTGTTTTCACTGTCGATCGTGGTCGGCATTTCCGCGCTCGTGATGATCGGGTCGCTGACGGCCAATCTGCGGACGGCGGTCGAGGAGAATACCAAGGGGCTGCTCGGCGCGGACCTCATGCTCAGCTCGCGCGGGCCACTGTCGGTGCCGGTGAAGAAGTACATCGACGCGCTCGGCGCGGAGCAGGCGCACGATCTGGGGTTCTCGTCGATGATGGTCTTTCCGACGGCGGACAATCTCACGCGGCTCGTGCAAGTGCGCGCCGGCGAGGGCAATTTCCCCTTCTATGGCGACTTCATCACGGTGCCGGCGGATGCGCCGCAGAAGCTGCGCGCGGGCGGGAATGTCGTGATCCTCGAAGAGAGCGTGCTCGTGCAGTTCAACGCGAAGGTCGGTGACACGGTGAAGCTCGGCAAGACGACCTTCACGATCATCGGCGCGCTCAAGGAGATCGCGGGCGAATCGTCGGCGGTGGCGGCGACGTTTGCGCCGCGTGCGATGATCCCGATGAGCGCGCTGTCGGATACCGGACTCGCGGGCACGGGCAAGGAAAGTCTCGTGCAGCATCGCCTGATGCTGAAGCTCCCGGCGACGCGAACCGCGGATTCGGTCGAGCGCGAGATGCGGGGGAAATTTCCCGAGGAGCGCATCAACTACGCCGATGCCGAGGAGCGGAAGCGCAATCTCGGGCGGGCGATCGACAATGCGGAGGGCTTCCTGAGCCTCGTGGGATTCGTGGCCGTGTTTCTCGGCGCGATCGGCGTGGCGAGCGCGGTGCACGTTTACGTGCGGCAGAAGATCACCACGGTCGCGATCCTGCGCTGTCTCGGGGCGAGCGCGGGGCAGAGTTTTTCCGTGTACGTGCTGCAGGGCTTTGCGCTGGGAGTTTTTGGCGCGGTGGCGGGCGCGCTCATCGGCGTGGCGGGGCAGTACGTGCTGCCGGCGCTGCTCTTCAAAGGCACGCTGCCGATGCAGGTGAAGGTGGTGCTGGAGTGGCCGGCGATCGGGCGCGGCGTGGTGTCGGGCCTCGTGATTTGCGTGCTCTTCACGCTGCTGCCGCTGTTGTCGATTCGGCGCGTGTCGCCGCTGGTGGCGCTGCGATCGGCGTTCATCGAGAAGGTCGGCAGTGCGTTTGACCCACTGCGGCTGCTGCTCGGTTTCGTAATCGTGGCGGCGGTGGCGACCTTTGCGATCTGGCAGACGAAGGACGTGCGCATCGGGACCGGCTTTGCGGTGGTGCTGCTCGCGGGCTTCGCGATCCTCTGGGGCGTGGCGAAACTCGTCACGTGGCTGGCGAAGCGTTTCACGGTTCGCAGCCTGCCGTATGTGGTGCGACAGGGGCTGGCGAATCTGCATCGGCCGAACAATCGCACCGCACTGCTCCTGCTCTCGCTGGGCCTTGGGACATTTTTGATTCTCACGCTCTTCCTCGCGCGCACGACCCTGCTGCGCGAAGTAGAAGGTGTGAGTGGAGCCGGTCGAGCCAACTTGCTCTTCTTCGATATTCAAGACGACCAGATGGAGACGGTGAAACGCGTCGCAGCCGAGCAGGGCTCGCCGGTGTTGGTCTACGCGCCGATTGTCACAATGAAGATCTCGGCGGTGCGCGGCGTGCCGGTTGAAGATCTGCTCAAGGAAAACACGGGCACGAAAGCGCGCATCAACGAGCGCAAGCGGAAGGAAAAATCCGCGGATGCACCCGAGGCGGTCGCCGCATGGGCACTGCGCCGGGAGTACCGCTCGAGCTTCCGGGCGGAACTCGGTTCGTCCGAACAAGTGACTTCGGGCAAATGGATCGGCCATGCGAGTCTGGGCGATGCGGTGGTGCCGATTTCCCTCGAGGAATCGCTGGTGAAGGACATGGCGATCAAGCTCGGCGACGAGATCACCTGGGATGTGCAAGGACTGCCGATGCGGACGAAGGTGGCGAGCATCCGCAAAGTCGAGTGGCGGCGGATGGAGCCGAATTTTTTTGTGCTCTTCCCGGAGGGCGTGCTCGAGGGTGCGCCGAAATTTTATGTCGCGGCCCTGCGCGCGGCGACGCCCGCCGACTCGGCGAAGGTCCAGCGTGCGATTGTGGCGGCGACGCCGAATGTCTCGGCCATCGACCTGGCGATCGTGCTGCAGTCGATCGACCGCATCATTTCGAAAGTTTCATTCGGCATCCAGCTTACGGCGCTCTCGACCGTGATCACGGGTATCATCGTGCTGGCGGGGGCGATCTTGACCGGGCGCTATCAGCGCATCCGTGAGACCGTGCTGCTGCGCACGCTCGGGGCGACGAGCCAGCAGCTCAATCGCATCCAGTTCGTGGAGTATGCGGTGCTCGGGGTGCTGGCGGCGTTTGTCGGTATGCTGCTCGCGATGGGCGGCAACTGGCTGCTGGCGCACTATGTGTTTCATATCACGCCGGTCGCGCCGCCGCTGTTGCTGGGCGGCACGGTGGTGCTGATGTCGGCGATCACGCTGATCACCGGGGCGCTCGCCAACCGCGGGGTGACAAATCACCCGCCGTTGGAAGTGCTGCGGAATGAGACGTAATTCTGCGAGGGATCGAGGGGGCGGCTTATCCCTGAGCTGTCGCTGTATCGGGCTCGGCTTCACGAGTAAACTGAGCACAACCGGCGCGTTAAGGATAACGCGCCCTACCACTGAGTGACGCGCGGCTCTTCGTTAAACGAAAAAGCGGGCCGCCCGGTCCTTCCGCGGTGAAGCGGAGGAACCGAGGGATGGCCCGCGAGAGCTTTTTACGGGACTTCGTAGACCTCGACGAGGGCGACGCCGGTGGTGTTGTTCACACCGCCGACTTGCGCGGAGTAGAGGCCCGGGGGCAGCGACATGAGGATCACGGCGTCCTTCGAACCGGAGCGCAGCGGGAAGGCACCGAGGCGCGTCGCGGCGTCGGTGACGAGCGCGGCGTCGTTGCCGGTTTCCCAATTGTCGTTTTCACGGACAACCGTGCTGCCCTGCTGCAGGCGCAGGATCGGATCGGCGAGCGCGCCCGCGACGCCATAGTCGGAGCCGAGCGTCGGGCCGACGGCGCGAATGAGGACGCGCTTCGGCGACGAGCCACCGATGTAGAACCCGGCGAACAGGTAACGCTCAGCGGTCGAGCCGACCTGGCCGCGGGTCGAGATGTTGGTGACCTTGAACGGCGTGAACGCCACGGCCGCGTCGACATCGTAGACCTCGACGAGCGCGATGCCAGTGCCGCCACCGTTGCCGCTGACTTGAGCGGAGTAGAGGCCGGGATTGAGCGTGACGAGCAAGCAGGCGTCGGCGCTGGAGGCGGGGAGGGCAAACGCGCCCGATGAGCCGCTGGCCGTGGCGATGGCGGCGTTGCCACCCCAATTGTCGTTGGAGGTGAGCAGCGAGCCGTTGCCGTTGTAGAGCTGCAGCACCGGATCGACGAGGGCGCCGCTGACACCGTAGTTGGCGAGCGTCGGGCCGATGGCGCGGATGAGGATCTGCTTCGGCGCGGTGCCGTTGACGTAGAAGCCGGCGATCAGGACGTTGCCGCCGGTGCCGACCTGGCCGCGCGTCGAGAGATTGCGCAGGGTGCCGTCGCTGAAGACGGCGCCGGTGGAGAGCGCGCCGGTGAACGTGCCGCCATTGCCGCCGCTCAGGCTGCCGGTGAGGAAACCGGTGGTCGGGTCGGCCTTGCCGGTGATGCGGTTGCCATTGGCGGTCGTGATGCTGAAGCTGCCCGCGGCGTTCACGGTGCTGGAGCCGGCGTCGACGAACGAGCCGTTGGTCACGTAGACGTAGATCGCGCCATTGGCGCCGACGATCGCGGAGATGGTGCTGTTGAAGTTACCGCTGAGATTGCCGCTGTAATAGCCGCTCGCGACCGCGCTGTTGCTCGGCGTGAGCGAGAGGTTGAGGCCGATGAAGAACAGCCGCGTGCCGTCGAAGGTGCCGCTGACGCCGCTCTCGGTCGCGGTGCCGGTGATGACGGTCTTGCCGGCGGTGTCGGTCTTCGAGAAGCCGCCGCTCACATCGACCGAGATGCCGGAGTAGAAGTAGGTCTTCGGCGTGCCGGTGGTGCTGTAGGCGATCAGCGTGGCGGAGGTGCCGCGCATGTTGATCAGCGCGAAGTTGCCGGTCTCGCCCGCGCCTTGGTACGTGCCGGAGTAGACCGTGTCGCCCGCGCTGGCGGTGTTGCTGACCGCGAGCACGGTGGTGATGGCGGAGGTGGTGATGGCGCCGGAGTTATCCGTGGCGACCGCGGTGAGGCGGTAGAGGCCCTCGGACTGTGGCGTCCAGCTCGCGGTGAACGGCGAGGTGGTGTCGGTCCCGAGCGAGACGCCATTGGCGAAGAACTGCACGCTGGTCACGATGCCGTCGGTATCGGAGGCGGCGGCGGTGACCGTCACACTCGTGCCCACGCGCACCGAGTTGCCGGTGGCAGGGGCGCTGATCGCGACGGATGGCGGCGTATTGCCGGCGACGGTGAGGGTGAGGGCGCTCGAGCTGGTGACGTTGCCCGAGCTGTCGGTCGCCTGCGCGATGAGGCTGTACGTGCCGCCCGCGGTCGGAATCCACGTGGCGGTGTACGGGACGCCGCTCGCAGTGCCGATGAGGTTGCCGTTGGCGAGGAAGCGGACGTTGGAGATCGTGCCATCGGCGTCAGCGGCGACGGCGCCTAGGACGACCGGCGTGCCGGCGAGGACCGTGGAGGAATTGGCCGGGCTCGTGAGGCTGACGCTTGGCGGCAGGTTGTTGCGGATCACGACCGCGACCGTCGAGGAGATGGCCTGATTGCCGGCATTGTCGGTGGCGACGGCCGTCAGCGTATAATTGCCGGCGACGGCGGGATTCCACGCGGTGACGAACGGCGACGTACTCACGGTGGCGAGGGCGCTGCCATTGACGAAGAACTGCACGCTGGCGACGGTGCCATCCACATCGGAAGCGCTGGCGGAAATGCTCAGCGGTGTGCCGACGCCGTAGGAACTCGACGCAGTCGGGCTCGTGATCGAGACGGTGGGCGCAGTGTTGGAGACGACCGTGATGCGCGAGGTATTCGACACCGTGGTGATCGTGCCCTGGCGGCCGACCGCCTGGATGTCGTACGTGCCGGCGAGCGTGAGGCCGAGGATCGCCTGATAAGGAGCGGACGCCGAAGAACTGGTGGCCGTAGTCACCGTCGTGAAGAGCGAGCCGTTGACGTAGAAGTCGATCTTGGGCGGCGTGACGTTGCCGAAGTTGTGCGTGGCGCTGAAGAGGATCTGCCCGCCGGTGGTGAACGTGGCGCCGTTGGCCGGACTCGTGAGCGTGACCTGCGTCTGCGACGCGACGAGCGACGGAATCGAATTGATCAGGATCGGCTGGGTGTAGACCGAGTTGCCCGCGTTGTCGGTGACGAGCGCGGTGACCACGACGTCGCCCAGCGTGTTGAGCTGGTAGACGGTGTAGTAGGGCGCGGCGGTGAGCGTCGCGAGCGTGGCGCCGTTGACGAAGAATCGCACACGCGAGATCGAGCCGTCCGGATCGAGCGCCGCGGCGGAGAAGACGAGCTTCGAGCCGAACGACACGTTGACCGGCACGAACGGATTGGGCGTCGTGGTACTTGTGGCGTCGATCGAGGGGTTGTTGAACGTGAGCGCCGTCGCGGGCAACTGGCCGGAAGCCGCGGCGACCGTGATGGAGGAGGCGGTGGAGGTGACGCGGTTGCCGGCGTTGTCAGTGACGATGGCCGTGATGGAGTACGTGCCGACGGTGGACGGAGTCCACACGACGAAGTAAGGCGCGGTGGTCTTGGCACCGATCAACTGCGAGCCGGCGTAGAACTCAACCGCGGTGACGCTGCCGTCGGGATCACCGGCGCTGGCCGAGAGCAGCGCGGAGCTGCCGGAGGCGATGGTGTTGCCCGTGCCGGGCGAGGTCAGGTACACGAAGGGCAACGAAGAGCTGCCGGCCGTGACGGAGACGGTGACCGCAGCTGAGGTCGTCTGCGCGCCAAAGCTATCGGTGGCGACAGCGGTGAGCTGATAGCTGCCGGGTGAAGTCGGAGTCCAACTCGTGACGTAGGGGAACGCGGTGGTGACGCCGATGCTCGTGCCATTGGCGAAGAACTGCACGCTGGCGATCGAGCCCACGGCGGCCGTGGTGGTCGCGGTGATGAGCTGCGTCGTGTTGGCCGTAAGACTCGAACCATTGGCCGGGCTGCTGATCGCGATCGCGGGCGGCGAGGCGCCGGCGACGGTGACGACGACAGCGGTCGACGTGGTCTTGTTGCCGGCGTCATCCGTGGCGATGGCCGTCAGGGTGTAGGAGCCTGTCGCGACCGGCGTCCACGAGATCGTGTACGGGAACGTGGTGTCGGTGCCGAGGCTCGCGCCGTTGGCGAAGAATTGGACGCTGGCGACGGTGCCATCGGGATCGGCGGCGCTCGCGCTGATCACCGTGCTCGTGCTGGCGAAGAGGCTGAAGCCAGCGGCGGGCGACGTGATGCTGACCGTCGGCGCAGTCGGGCTGGTGGCCGCGGTGACGTTGAGGTCGACCGGGGCAGACGAGACGATGTTGCCGCTGTTATCCGTGGCGACCGCGACGAGACGGTGCATGCCGGCGGTACCGGGCATCCAACTGAAGGTGAACGGCGCGGAGGTGGCGGTGCCGAGCAGGATACCGTTGTCGTAGAAGGCGACCGAGACGACCGAGCCGTCCGCATCGGAGACGCCGGCGGTGATCGTCGTGGTGGAAACCGTGGTGACCGCGGATGTGGCCGTCGGACTGGTGATCGTGACCGAGGGGAGCACTCCGACGGCGGGCAGGATCGAGACGGTGCGCGTGGGGCTCGTGGCGGCATTGAGGTCGTTGTCCACGGCGATCGCGGTGATCGTGTACGAGCCGGGGACCGTGGGGGTCCAGGTCTGCGTGTACGGAGCGGTGGTGACCGCGGCGCCGATGAGCGTGCCGTTGGCGAGGAAACGGACGTTGTTGATCGTGCCGTTGGAATCCGTGGCAGTGGCGAAGAACACGACCGGGGTGCCGGCGGTGAACGACGTGCCGTTGGCCGGGCTTAGCAGGTTGATGACCGGCGGCGTATTCTGCGTGACGGTGATCGTGATCGGCGCGGAGTTGGTGATGTTGCCGGAGTTGTCCGTGGCGCGCGCGATCAGCGTGTAGGTGCCGGGCGAGTCAGGCGTCCAGTTCGTGAAGTACGGCGAATTGGTATCCGTCGCGACGATCACGTTGTTGGCGAGGAGCTCGACCTTAGTGATCGTGCCGTCGGCGTCGCTCGCGGTGGCGTCGAAGAGGATTTCCTTGCCGGCCTGGTAGGTGCCGCCGCTGTTGGGATTCACGATGGTGACGACCGGGGCGGAGCCGGAGGCGACGGTGATCGTGGCGGCGGAGGACACGGTCTGGTTGCCGAGGGTGTCGGTGGCCAGCGCCGTCAGCGAGTAGGTGCCGACGGCGGTCGGGGACCACGTGGCCGAGTAGGGGAAGGTGGTGTCAGTCCCCAGCGAGCTGGCGGTGCCGCCGCCGGTCGAGACGAAGAACTGCACGCTGGCGATGGCGCCCACGGTGGCGCTCGCGGTGGCGGAGACGATCTGGGGATTATTGACCGCGACGGTAGAGCCCGTAGTCGGCGCGGTGACCGCGACGGTGGGGGCATTGCCGCCGGAGACATTGAGCGTGACGATCGCCGAAGTGGTGGTGGCGCCGAGGTTGTCGGTCGCGACCGCCGTCAGCGAATAGGTGCCGGCGATGGCGGAGCTAAACGTCACCGTGTACGGTGCAGTGGTCTTCGTGCCGAGGCTGGTCGTGTTGGCGAAGAACTGCACGCTGGCGATGGTGCCATCATTGTCCACGGCGGAGGCCGTGATGCTGGTCGAGACGCCGACGCCGACGGTCGAGCCGCTGGTGGGAGCGGTGATCGAGACGACCGGAGACTGATTGCTGGCGACAGTGACGCTGACCGCGGAGCTCGTGGTGCGATTGCCGAGCGTGTCGATCGCGAGGGCGGTAAGCGAGTACGTGCCGGTGGAGGTGGGATTCCAATTCACCGTGTACGGCGAATTGGTGACCGTGCCGAGCGAAGTGCCGTTGGCGAAGAACTGCACGCTGGCGATCGTGCCGGACGTGGCGGTCGCACTGGCCGTGACCGCGGCGGTGGAGCCGACAGCGACCGAGCCGCCATTGGTCGGAGCGGTGATGCTGACCGTCGGAGCGGAGCCGGAGGTGACCGTGATCGGGACAGCGGCCGACGTGGTGATCGTACCGATGTTGTCGGTGGCCGCAGCGGTGAGCGAGTAGCTGCCGGGCGCAGTGGGCGTCCACGTCACTGTGTAGGGGAACGTGGTGACGACGCCGAGCGAGGTGCCGTTGGCGAAGAACTGCACGCTGGTGACATTACCGCTCGGCGACGTCGCGACGGCGGTGATGGTCTGCGGCGTGTTGACGTTGATCGTGCCGGCCGCGGGGCTCGTGATGGCGACCACCGGCGCAGCGCCGGCCGTGACGGCGACGGCGGCGGAAGTGGTACGCGTGTTGTTGCTGTCCGTGGCGACGGCGGTGAGCGAGAAGCTGCCCGCAGAGGTCGGCGTCCACGTCACGCTATACGGCGCGGTGGTGTCGGTCCCGAGCGAGACGCCATTGGCGAAGAACTGCACGCTCGTGATCGTCGCGCCCGGTGAAGAAGCGGCGGCAGTGGCGTTGACCGTGGTCGCCGCGTTGACCGTGAGGAGCGAGCCGGCGACGGGATTCGTGATGCCGACGCTGGGCGCGGCGATGACCGTGACCGTGATGTTGGACGAGACGCCCTGATTGCCGAAGCTGTCGGTGACCAACGCGGTCAGCGTGTAGGTGCCGGTCGCCGCGGGGGTCCACACCGCGGAGTAGGGGAAGGAGCTGCTGGTGCCGATGTTCGTGCCGTTGACGAAGAACTGCACGTTGGCGACGGTGCCGATGGTGGTCGTCGCGCTCGCAGTGACGGAAACGGCGGTGTTGACCAGCGTCTGCGTGCCCGTGCCGGGGCTCGTGATGGTGACGGACGGCGGCGTGGTCGTATTGGGCAGCGTGTTGATACGGCGGTCGTGGAGGAAGACGTCGCGCGCGCCGTTGGCGTCGATCGAGAGCAGGTTGGTCGTGGTGGTCGAGAGACCGACGTTGGTCTCGGCGTCGGACGGCATCGCGACCCAGCGACCGTCGCCGCTGATCACCGGATAGATATCCGAGGCGGCGGTGCTCTGCGTGTTGATGATGCGGATCGTCTGGTAGCCGAACTTGTTCACGCTGACCATCGAGGCGTTGATGTTGGCCGTGGTGTCGAACGTGCCACTGCCAGAAACGTCGCGATCGTAGACGTAGATGTTAAGCGATTGATTGTAGGAGGCCGCGATAGCGACCGTCGGAGCGGACGTGTAACCGCTGCCCGCATTGGTAATGGTGAAGCCGGTGATGTAACCGACGGTGCCGGCGGAGAGCGTCGCGGTCGCCGTCGCGCCAGCGCCGCCGCCGCCCGAGATCGTGACGTTGGGGACGGTGGTATAGTATGCGGCGGTGACGCCCTGCGTGGTTCCGAAAGAAACGGAGGTGCTGGAGAACGGCACACCACCACCGGGGTTGGTGACGGCGATGCCGGTTACGATGCCGCCGGACACTGTGGCTGCGGCCTGAGCGCCATACTCACCAACGCTGTCGCCGGAAGTGAGGTTGGAGTCGAGCGAGGCGTAGGTGACGTAGCGACCCGTGGAGCTGATGCTCGGGTTGAAGCTGCCCACGTTGAATGGCGCGCCGGAAGGATCGAGGCCCTGGCCGTTGGCGTTGGGACCACCGTTGTTGGCTCGACTCACGCGGAGGACCGATTGGGTGACACGATTGAACACGAACACGTCGGAGACGTTGTTGGTGTCGTTGAGCACGAGGTTGGTCGCTTCGGAGGAGAACGCGACATAGGTGCCGTCGGAACTCAGCGATGGAGCACGGCTCGCGCCGCCGGCGGCGTTGCCTACGGTCTGCGTGCCGAGCGTACCCTGATCGGCGAGATTGGGGACGCTCACGCGGATCGTGGTGCCGCCGGTGGTGTCGCGCAAAAAGACGTCGCGCAGACCGTTGGTGTCGGTGGGAACGAGGTTGGTGGCGTCGGACGAGAAGGCCACATAGCGGCCGTCTGCACTGACTGCGGCCTGGATGCTGTTGCCATTGCCCGCGACCGAAGCGGACGATTGGCTCACGAGCACCGTGGTGCCGGCGGTACGATCGCGCAGGTAGATGTGGGTGACGCCGACCGCGGTGCCCGCACCGATAAGATTGGTCGCAGACGACTCGAAGACGAGGTAGCGGCCATCGGACGAGAGGGCAGGACGGAAGCTGGAACCATTGGCCTGCGCACCGGCGGTCGAGATGCTCTCACGCGCGATCGCGCCCGTGATGGTGTCGACGACGAAGATGTCGGTGAACGCATTCGTATCGCCGAGGATCAGATTGGTCGCGTCGGAGGCAAAGGCGACGTAGCGGCCATCGGCGCTGATCGCGGGCGTGTTGGAGTTGCCGTTGGTCTGCGCGCCCTGCTGCGAGAGGTTGAGACGGCGGACCGTAGCATTCTGCGAATCGAAGAGGAAAATATCGCGCGCCGCGTTGGTGTCGCCCGAAACGAGATTGGAGGCGTCGGAGGCGAAGGTGACATAGCGGCCGTCGGACGTGATGCTCGGATTGTCGGAGTAGCCGTTGCCCGAGGCGGAGCCGGTGGTGCTGGCGAGTGAGACCGTGGGGAAGGTCGTGGGGAGCAGCGCGAGGCGCGTGGCATTGACGTCGAGCCAGACGTTATTGCCGTTGGATGTCGGATCGCTTTCGACCGTCTCGTCGACCGCGGAAAGCTGATCAATCTTGGCGAGGACGTAGTATGAGCCTGAATAGTTGCCGGGCAGAAGCTGGTTCCACGAGAGCGTGTGCGCGACGCTGTCGGCGTTAACCGTGCTGCTTACGTCGAGGAAGGTCAGCAGGAAGTCGTCGGCGTCGCCGTAAGTGGGATTGTTGGAGATGACGACTTGGATGCGGAACATCGTGGCCGTGGTACTCGCCACGAACGGCACGTTGGCGCTCGAGTTGGTGCTTGTTCGGTTCACGAAGGTGAGCGACATCGGGATGACGTCGCCGCCGCGATAGGCGATACCGGCCGGGTAATTGAGGCTAGTGATCTGGAGGTCAGGTTTGCCGGTGATCGTCTGCGTCGCCGTGGTCGTGGCGAAGGGAGCGGAGGCACCCGTGGTAATCGTATCCGACCCGCCGCTACCGCCGCCCGAGAGGGTGACTGTGGGGGCTGATGTATAGTTGGATCCATTGGAAGAAATGGATGATGTCGCCGCGCTGTAGGTGAGCGTGGCAATCGCGTTTGCTCCGCTGCCGCCGCCACCGCTGATGGTAACAGTGGGGCTGCTCGAGTAATTTGTGCCACCCGTGCCTACGGTTATGGTCGTGACTGTTCCTGAAATTGCAGAAGTTGCGGTTGCTTGCGCACCGCCACCACCGGGAGCCGCGATGGTTACTGCGGGTGCTGAGGCATAGCCCGAACCGGCCGAGGTGATCGTCAATGCGCTGATGGTTCCAAAAGTCGCAGTGGCCGTCGCTCCAGTTCCAGTAGTATCAGTGATGGTTACGGTCGGAGTTGAGGTGTAGCCTGTGCCATTTGCGGTCACGGTGATCGAGGTGATAGCACCGCCCGCGACTGTCGCTGAGGCTGTTGCACCTGAACCCCCACCTCCCGTAATTGCGACAGTCGGCGTGGCCGAATAACCTGTACCGCCAGCGGTGATATTGATCGCAGAAATACCCGAATTCAGCGTCGCAGTTGCAGTAGCAGTGGCACCAGTGCCACCGGGCGCAGCGATTGTCACAGTCGGAGTAGTAGAATAGCCCGAGCCTGCACCGGTTACGGTCAAGGTCGTTACGCCAAGACTTACGGTGGCGGACCCGGTTGCAGTGGTCCCACCACCGCCCGGAGCAGAAACCGCAACGCTTGGTGCTGAGGTATAGCCTGAACCACCGGAGGTGATGGCAAATGCCGTGACGCTACCTGTCGGTGAAATCGTTGCAGCAGCGCCATTGCCGCCTGCGCCGCCCGTGAAAACGACTGAAGGCGCAGAGATGTATCCTGTACCAGCGGTACCGAAGGTCACGGAGGACACCGTGCCTGTCATGACCGACGTCGCGGTTGCCCCCGACCCACCACCGCCGCTAAGCGACACCGCAGGTGCGGTCGAATAGCCGGTGCCGGGATTGGTGATGTGGATAGCCACGACCGCGCCACCTGCAATGACTGCTGTTCCAGCGGCTCCCGTGCCGCCGCCGCCGGTGAAAGAAACCGTAGGGGCTGAGGTATAGCCCGAGCCTAGCGTGCTAAGATTGACCGATGTTACGGTGCCACTAATCGCGGCGCTCGCGGTGGAACGTGTCGTGGGCGGAAACTCGATCGACGCATTGATCGTGTAGTTGCCGGCTTGGCTGTAGCTTAGCGGGATCTGCCGCGAACTGGTTACGTTGGTCGAGCTGCCGCCCGACGCGAGCGGGGGCACGACGATCGATTTGGTGCCGAGTTCGATGGTGCTCGCGGTATTGCTCGTGAGCCGGATGGTGAGATCGAGCGTTCCACCGGCATAGTCGTTAGCGGTAGTGGAACCAGTGGTCGGCGTGAGCGCGTTATTGGCGATGGTGACCGAGAAGATGACCGTGTCACCGGGCGCAGCGGTTGCACCAGTGGCGCCGGTGACGGCGAGTTGGGCTGTGGCGTGCGCGATTGCTGCGGACAGCAGAGCCAGCGCGGCGCCGGAAAGAGAGCGGAGCCAAAATTTCATGGAATATAACCGGGTTAATTTACCGGGGCAGGCTGGAGATTATTTCTTCTTCACGGGCTTGCCGTTGGTGTCCGCGGCGGGCGCGGGCTTGAACGGATCCGTGCCGTCGCGATAGCCGGGGAGGTCCTCGCGCGTCATGTTGAGCTGGCGAACGCGGCCAGAGTCGAAGAGCTGTTCGATGGGGGCACCCTCGGCGGGGACGGTCTTGGCGGTGATGAAAATGACGAGATTGGTGGTCTGGACGTCGCTGCTGTCGGAGCGGAAGAGGCGGCCGAGGCCGGGGATGGAGCCGAGCACGGGGACGCGGGTGTTGCCCTTGGTGGTCGACGTGGTGAGGAGGCCGCCGATGCCGAGCGTCTGGCCATCCTTGAGGGAGACCTGCGTGCTGGCCTTGCGCGTGCCGATGATCGGAATCTGGGTGCCGCTGGCCCCGCCGAAGGTGGTGGTGCCGTTTTTCTGCGAGACCTCAGGCTCGATCTGGAGCTTGATGAAGCCGCGGGCGTTTACCTGCGGGGTGACGTCGAGCTTGATGCCGATGTCCTTGTACTCGAAGCCGGAGACTTCGAAGGAGCCGGTCTGCTGGTTGAACTGATACTTCGGGATCGGGTCGGCCTCGCCGACGTTGATCGTGGCCTTGGTGTTGTTGAGGGTGACGATCGTGGGATTGGAAACGATCTTCACGTCGTTCTGCGACTGGAGGGCCGAGAGGACCAAGCTGAACTCGGACGCGGAGAACAAGGCGCTGAGGGCGCGGTTGGTGTTGTCGCTGTTGGTGAGCGAGGCGAGGTTGTTAAAGGTGTTGGTGAAGGAGTCGGTGAGCAGGTTGTTGACCCCCGCGACGGAAGACGTGGTGGTGCCGGAGGAACTGGAGTTGGTCGTGCCGTTGGTGGTGCCGGAGCTCGTACCATTCGTGATGCTGCCGGTGGAGCCCGTGCTCGAGGTCGCGGTGGTGGCGCCGTTGGTCGTCGTCACGGTGCCGGTGGTGGTGGAGCCGTTGGACGTGGCGCCGGTGGTGCCGCTGGACGTGGAGCCCGTCGTGCCAATCGCAGTGGCGCCGTTGGTGCCATTGCTTGTGTTGAGTGAGGTGGTGTTGGCGCCGGTGGAGCCGTTTATGCCGTCATTTTTGTAGCCTCCGCTGCTGACCTGGCCCTGAGTGCGGCTGTAGGAGCCACCGATGCCGGAGGCGCCGATCTTGTACGCAGCGAGCGAGGCCCAGTTGACGCCGATATCCTTGATGTCGCGGTTGGTGATCTCGACGAACTTGGCCTCGATCATGACCTGGTCGGTGGCGCGGTCGAGGGTCTCGATGATCGGGCGCACCTTGTTCATGCGCGTGGGGCGCTCGGTGATGATGAGGCTGTTGCTGCGATCATCGACGACGATCTTGCCGCCGGCTGCGGGATCAATGAGGCCGGCGATGGTGCCCTGGATGTCCTTGGCGCGGGCGTAGGAGAGAGTGAAGACCTCCGTGGCGGTCGGCTCCTGGGTGAGCGTGTCGTTGGAGATGATCTTGATGATGTTGCCGTCCTCGGCGTACGTGTAGCCGACGGGGCTGAGCACGACTTGGAAGATCTGGCGCCACGTGACATCGCGGAGCTTGATGGTGGTCTTGCCCTGCAGGGTGTCGGGGATGACGAGGTTGAGCTCGAAGAGGTCGGCGACGTTGCGGAGGATGTCGCGGATATCGGTGTCGGGGAAATCGACGGAGAGGGTGTCATGGCCGGAGGAGTCCTTGCCCTTGGCGGCGGGGGGCGCGGCTTTGGCGATAGGGGTCGCGTCCTTCACAACGACTTCGACCGGCGGCGGAGGCGGCGGTGTCACCGGGGCCGGCACGACGGCGGCAGCGTCAGTGTTCGCGGCTTGGTTGGCGGCGGCGGTCTGGGCCGCGGAAGCATTGGCGGCCTGTGCGGCGGTGTTGACGGGCGCGGCGATATTATTCCCGGAGCGCGGCGGCGTGGTGGGCACGGCGGCGGCCTGAGCTGCCGCGGTCTGGGCGCGGGCGAGCGGCGCGGCAGCGAGAAGCGCGCAGGCAGCGATCAGCGAAAGGTTCTTGGTGCTCATTGGGACTTTCCAGATTTGAGGATGGGCCGGGTGATTTCCTCGCGGTTAAGGCGCAAGGTGAAGGTGGTCGCGGTGATCGCGGTGAGCTCGAGGTCGTAATCGAGATCCTTGTACGAAACGGTGAAGTGCGCGCCGGCGCGCACGAACTGCTTGCCGAAGACGAGCAGGCGGCTGTCGCCGAGCATGATCGTGCCGGAGGGGGCGATCTTGCTCGTGATCGCGTCGAGGAGTTCGTGGTCGGTCGGGGCGAGCTGGGCTCGGTCGGCGGCGGCCTTCTGGGCCTCGGCCTCGCGCTTGAGCTGCTGCGTGCGGGCGCCGGCCTGCGCGGCGGTGCGCTCCTCGGGGTCGATCTGCTCGAAGCCCGGAGGCGCGAAGGGATAAACGAGATCCGCGGGCAACGCCGCCGGATCGGCGGGGTGCGAGAGCTGATTGCCGAGATCGACGCTCTGCTTGCGCTTGTCGGGCGAAATGAGGTCGGACAACGGTTTCGCCATCACGCCCGCGGCGAGCGCGAGGGAGGCGAGCAACGTGAGAAGGGTTTTCATGGGAGGCCGAGCAGTTCGAGGCCCAGGCGCAGGGTGAGGGTGTTGGTGCGCTCGCCGCCGGCCTGCTGGGGCGTGGCAGCATTGATGGTGCACGAGAGCACGCGGCAGTAGGCGTTGCCATTCTCGAGGTGGCGCAGGAATTCGAGGAGCGAGGCGTAGTCACCGACGGCGGTGATGGAGAACGGCACGCGCGTGAAGACCTGCTTGGGGCCCTTGCCCTGGGGGGGCGGGGAGGTGAGCGTCTGCTGGATGAGGGTGAGCTTCACGCCGGTGTCGGCCTCGAGCTTGTCGAAGTAGCCGTGGTTGCGCGTGAGGTCGCTCATGCGGATCAGGCGCGCATCGATCTGCTTGTTAGCGACCACGAGGGCGTCGTACTGATCCTTGAGCCGCTCGGAATTTTTCTTGTTGGCCGCGAGACGCTCGGCCTCGGTCTGAGTCTCGACGAGGATGCGGTCCTGCTCGGGAAGCTCGTCCATCCGGTAGTACGTGAAAAGACCGATCGCGATCACGAGCACGATGCAGACCACCGTGATGGGGTTCTTCTTTATCAGGGCGATGAATTGCTCGTTGCTCATGGCTTCTTGACGGTGGCGCCCTTGAACTTGAGGAAGAGCTCGATGGTGAGACGGCCGGAGTTGCTGCGGCCGATGTTGGTCTGCGAGATGTCGTCGAACTGCGGCGCGAGCACCTTGTCGCCCTTGAGCAGTTCGATGTAGGCGGAGGCCTTGCCGGCGGCGGTATCGGGCGCGCCGCGGATGGTGGCCTTGAGCGAGACGCCGGTGTCCTTCAGGTCGAAGGTATCGAGCGCGATGTCCTTCGGCAGGGTCTGGCCGAGGTGGATGATGAGGTCGGAAACGAGCGGCTTGGACTTCAGGAACTCATCGACCTCGCGGATGCGGGCTTCCTCGGTCTTGAACTTGTTGAAGAGCCCGATGGCCGCGGTGCTGCCCGGCTTGTCGCGATCGCGGTCGGCCGTCCACTTTTCGATCTGCTTGTGGAGCGAGTGGAGCTGAAATTCCTGCACGCCGCAGAAGATCGCGATCGTGAGCACGGCGAAGATCGCGACGCCATTGACGAAGAAGGCGGTGCGGACCGGCTTGATGTCGGGCAGCGCATCGACATGGCGGAAATTGGGATGCCAGGCCGGGGCCTGAACCGGCGCCGCGTTACTTTTTTTCTTCTGGAACGGCAGCATTGGCGGAGTTGTAGCTGGTCATCAGGCCGAGGAGGCCGAAGCAACGAGGCTCCTGGACGAGCTTCACGTGGGCATCGGGCACGGTGATCTGACGGGACTTGAGCCACTCGAGCGGCTCGGGCTTGAGGATGGAAACGCCGAGGGAGTCAGCGATGGTCTTCTCGAGCCACGCCAACTTCGGCGTGAGCTGCGCGCACATCACCTGGCCGACCGACTGACCGGTCTGCACCTCGTAGAAACCGATGGAGGACTGCAGCTCCTTGAGCAGGCGGCGGATCAGCGCCGGACCCATGCCGGTGAAGTCAAACGTGTTTGAGAAAAACAGTTTTCGCGCGGACTCCTCGTCCTTCAGGCCGAGCTCTTTTTGCACGATGGGCACCATCGCATCGAGGCCTTGCGGGATGGGACGCGATGCCTCGACGCCCGCCGCGGAGACGATGAACGAGTGCGTCGACTCGTTGCTGATCTCGAGCAGGAGCGACGGCGTCTTCGATTTTGTGAAAGCGAGGTAGTCCGTCATCGCGCCGAGCGTGGCGATGCTGCCGATCTCGAGCCGCTCGGGATAGATCTTCGACTCGAGCATGTTGTTCTGCACGGCGAGGATGTCCTCGTTGGCGAGACCGGCGAAGAGCGCTTCTTTCTGCGAGGCCTTCGTGAGATCGTAGTCGGCACCATCGCTCGCCTGCATGACGGCAATCGTGTACTTGTCGGGCTCGATGCGGAACTGCTGGGTAAAGACCTCGTTGAGATAACCGGCCTCACGGATGCGCTTCAGCTCAAGCGTGTGCTTGCGGACGAGACGGCGCGGCGGATAGGTGCCGACGATGGCCGACAGATACTCACCCTGCATTCTGCGCGGTCGGATGGCCTTCAGCGCATCGGCGATCGCCGCCACGTCGTCGGCCGGGACTTCGCGCAACTCCTCAATGGTGAAAGGCGGAACGGGAGCCGACGTGCGCGCCATCCGCACCGTGTGCTCGGAGATCTCAACGAAGAATCCCCGGATTTTTTCTTTGAATAACATGGCGGACGAAGGGCGCGGAATGAAAAACGTTTGCGGGTGGTGATGAAAACCCCGGACCAAGATTCGTCAAATTTGCCGTAGGGCCGGGCCGGGAAAGTTCCCTAATCCATCTCCCGCTGACAAGACCAAATGCCGGGCCTTCCGAGGGGAAACCCCGCATTTACGCTTTCTTAAAGCACCGGCGGGCCGGGCATTTTGCGCGTTTAGTTGCGTATCCACTTTGTGGAGGCAGACCGCCTTGCCAGCTGCACGCCACTACGTAGATTATCCTCCATGGGAGTCCATCAAGCCACGCTCACTCTCGCGCCGCGCGGGGCCGGCACGCACGAAATCACCGGCGAAGTCGCCCGGGTGCTGGCGCGGAGCGGACTGCAGCGGGGGATCGTGACTGTGTTCTGCCAGCATACGAGTTGTTCGCTGGTCATCATGGAAAATGCCGATCCAAGCGCCCGGCGCGACCTGGAGGCCTGGCTCGACCGGCTGGTGCCGGACAGCGACCCTCATTTCGAGCATACCCTCGAAGGTCCCGACGACATGCCGAGCCACATCAAGATGGCCCTCACGCGCACCAGCGAGACGGTGCCCTTCGCCGAAGGCCGTATGCTCCTCGGTACGTGGCAGGGCATCTTTCTCTGGGAGCACCGCATGGCGCCTCACTCACGGCGCGTGATCGTGACGGTGGTCGGGGAGTAAGCGCTCGTGTCTCCGTGGTGAGAGTTATATCGAGCGTGAGCTGAGAAGCGGGACGATAAATTGAGCGATATATCTCTCAGCAAAAAAGAGCGAGGGGACGCAGCCCGACTGCGTCCCCTCGCGTTACTGGCCCACAAATTATATATGCTTCGCGGCGAACTTACTTCTTCCAGTTCGGGCTGAGGAGCTTCACGTCGCCGTTCATCGTGGTGGCCTGGATTTCCGGGCCGCCGCCGTTGAGCGTGCCGGCGACGATCTTGCCGCCGGTCATCGGCGGGAGAGGCGGGATCGGGGCCATGGGCGCCATCGGCGCGACCGCGGCAGTGGAGGCCTGCATCTCGGCGAGGCGGGCTTCGAGGCGCTTGACCTCGGCCTTGTCGCTCTTTTCGCGCGCGGCTTCCAACTGGTCGCGGGCGGCATCGAGCTTAGCCTCGGCGGCCCCGTCCTTGATGCTCTCCACCACCTCGCGGACGGCCTGTGTGCTGACTCGCGCCGCCTCGTGGATAGCGGCCTGGGCGTCGGCTGGAAGCACGGTCACCGTGCGGCCCTTGCGGCCGGTGCTGGCGAGGCGCGGGGCGGCCTCGGTCTTGGTGACGAGCGCCTTCTCGTCGAAGTCGGTGAGGATTTCGCCGTTCTGCGAGCGGAGGCGCACATTGGCCTTGGCGTCGTTGGGGACGCGGATGTCGACCTCGCCGTTGTAGGCGACGAACGAGAGCGTCTTGCCGTCGTGCAGCTCGGCAATGTTGGCGTGGACCTCGCCGTTCATCGTGGAGACGAGCGCGCCGCCGGCGACATTGTTGAGACGGATGTCGCCCGAGACGCCGCGCACCTCGATGTCGCCCTTGAGGTCGGAGCAGGTGACGTCGCTGCCGCCCATCGCCGAGTTGATGACGACATTGGTGTTGCGCGGCACGGTGAGATCGAAGTCGGAGCCGCCGCCCATGTTGCGATCGCCGTAGCTGAGGGTGATGACGTTGTCCTTCTCGGCGAGGTAGTAGCTCGTGGAGCTGGTGATCACGCGGAGACCGTCCTTGCGTGGCTTGTTGTCGGGCTTGGAGTCGGACTTGATGCTGCACTCGGCGACATCGGCGCCTTTCACCCGGAGGTCGCCATGGCCGACGATGATCTTGAGCGTGCCGGGCTTGGCGGGGTCGGAGAACTTGATCGTGCTGACATTATTGTCCTCGGCGCGTGCGACGCTGAGCAAGAGCAGCGAGAAGCCGCCGGCAATGAGAAGGGAAGGGAATAGACGTGATTTCATAAAATGAGTTGAGCGTTGTATATATAGGTTGAGGTGGAGGCGCTCAGTTCGTGGTCATGCGTTGTGTCGTTGTGGAAAAGGGTCAGAGCTGGGCGAGGGCGCGCTTGGCGGCCTCGCGGACATTGGTGTCGGTGGAGGCGGCGAGCGTGAGCCGCTCGAGGGCCGGGGCGGCCTCGCGGTCGCGCGTGGCGACGAGGAAGTCGATCATCTGCACCTGCACGAGCGGGCTCTCCTCGCGGGTGAGCGCGGTGAGCACGCCCTCGCGCACGGCCTTCTCGTCGCCGTGGGGGTAGAGCGCCTCAAGGGCGCGGAGGCGGACGTTCACGCTCGGGTCAAGGGCGAGAGTGCCGATGAGGTCGTTGAGGACCTTGTCGCTCGGCTGCTCGGTGGAGGCGGCGAGGACCTTGTTGAGCCGTTCGTTGGCCGGGCGCTGCTGCTGCTGGAGCAGCGAGTCGGCGAGGAGCTGGCTCATCTTGGTGACCTGCTTCTGGAGATTGGCGACCTCGGTCTTGCTCGCGGGATCCGCGGGCGCGGCCGACGGGGCGTAGCGCGTGCCGACGTAGAAACCGGCGGCGAGCAACGCGCACGCGGCGATCGGCGAGAGCACGATCCGCCAGAACGAGGCACGCTGGGCGCGGCGCTCGCGGAGCGCGGTGGCCTGCACGCTGGCGGCTGAGTGCTTCTCCTCCTCGAGCATCGCGTAGAAATTGGCGCGGAGGCGGGGTGTGGGTTTTTGGACCGGCATGGCGTCGAGGGCGCTGAGGGTTTGGCTGAGCGACGCGAATTCGCGCTGGCAGTCGGGGCAGTCGGCGAGATGGGCGCGCGCCTCGGCGGCGGCGGGCGTGGCGGCACGTTCGTCGAGGAGTTCGGGAAAAATCTCGCGGGCGCGGGTGCAGTTCATGACAGAGGCTCCTTTTGGAGTTGGAAATAGATGTCGCGGAGTTGGCGGAGCGCGCGATGGGCGCGGACCTTGGCGGCGCCGACCGAGCATTCGAGGATGCTGGCGACCTCGGCGAAGGAGAGTTCTTGGAAACGGGAGAGCAGCAGCACCTCGCGGTCGTCGTGATCGAGGCGGGCGAGCGCGGCGCGGAGCAGCGCCTGATCGTCGCGGCGGGCGGCGGAGACATCGGCGCGGGGCGCCTCGTCGGCGTGCTCGCTTAGGTCGGCGGGATCGTGCGCGGCGGGCGCGGCGGCGGAGCGGCGGAAATGATCCGCGGCGCAGCGGCGGCCGAGATGATACATCCACGCGGTGAAGCTGCCGTCGTCGCGGTAGGTGTGGCGATATTTCAGCATGCGCTGGAAAACCGTCTGTGCGAGGTCCTCCGCCGCGGTGCGGTCGGCGGTGAGTTTCACGAGGAAGCCAAAGAGCGGGCCGTGATGCCGCTCGAAGAGCTCGCCGAGCGCATCGAGCTCGCCGTCGCGGACGGCAAGCATGAGGGCGTGGTCAGAGCGTTGGGCGGCAGCGGCGTCCACGAGGGCAGGCGCGCGGTCAGGCGCGGGTGGACAGGAATGAACGCGGATTTCGTCGCAGGCAATCACGGCAGGTGGGCGGCATGGTTGGTGTTGCCAGGAGAAACCGCCGGACCGCGGAATGGTTACAGAAAAAATGCGCCGCGCGCCACCCCCGGGCGGGCAGGGGTGCGGTCCTCCGCGGCGAGCGGGGGTCGCTCAGTGCTTGGGCGATAGGAGTTCGGCGATCCGGTCGCGGAACTGCCGCTGTTCTTCGGGTGATTGCGGACCGAAGGACGCCCCGGCACCGAGCGGCGGAGAGAGATAGGGGGCGAGTTCACCCGAAGACATGGGCAATCGTCCTTGGGCTGCCACAAAGGCGCGCGCCGCGTGACCGATGTAGAATTCCATATTGTCCCCGACGCGCTTCGAGACATCTGCGCTGATTTGCTCGGGGTCGACCGGGGGAAACGAATTGATGAAGATGAGCGCGCCATGGTCGCCGCGATCGATGTCGACGCGGCCGTCTCGTTTCACATCGACGATATTGTCGTCTTTGACGACGAGCACACCCTTGTAGTCCGCGAGCTTGCCGGTGGCGACGAGTTTGTAGTGCAACAGCATCGCTGGGTCCTGCGCCTGATCGGGGAGTGAGGGCAACAGCTCTGTCAGCGAGGCGGGAAGTTGGCCATCGTGGTCGGTGAGGTAGGAATCCAGCGCGGCAAAGAGCGCTTCGGTAAAGAGGCTCTTGGCTCGCTTGCGCACGGCGGCAAAGGTGCGAGCCAAGTTTTCCGGGGTGTCGAATGTCGCCTGGAGGGCGAGATCGGCCCAATCGCGTGCCGTGAGCAGGGCGAATTGCGGATTGGCCTGGTCGGGATGCTCGGCGAGGGCGTGCTTGAGTCGCCCCACTTTTTCCATCCAGCGCGCGACTTCGGCGGAATCATCGGGTTTCACGGGCGAGGCGGCTGCTTCGCGGAACGAGTCCTCAATCGATTTCTGAGCGGCCGCTATGCCGGCCTGATCGCTCTTGGCTTGCTGAATCTTCTGCTCGAGATCTCGGGCCGCAAACGCCTGCACGGCCAGTGTGTCGCGATAGCGGGTGAGCCAATGCGATTCGCCGATGCCCACCGCGGCAAGCGAAGCGACGGCGGTGACCAGCAGGGTGCGGGAGAGCGCGATCATGACTTGGGGGTGGCGCGGCGATATTCCGTAAAGGGAAGCGACGCGAAAAGCTCGGCGAGCTGCGATGCGGCCAGCGGACCGGAAAGAAAAGGCGTGAGCTGATCGGGCTTGATCGCGAGAGCCCCGCCATGGGCTCGGCTGAAATCGCGATCGGCAGAGGCGACGATCCGCTGGAGGGGAGTCTCAAAGTGCCTCTCGGCTCCGATGGGATTTTCGAGAGGGTGCGCGCTATAGGCGAAGGTCGCCAAGCTCTCAGGGTCGGGCGTGCCCGTCGGTTTTTCAGTAATGAAGAGGCGGTCGTGCTCGTTGGACAATTCGTAGCGGGCGAGGATCGCCGGATCGATCTGGGCGGGCAGGAGAGGAGCGAGCTGCGTGAAGCTCGTAGGCAGATCGCCGCGGGTATTGCGGTAGTATTTCTGCACGGCCTCATCGATTGCGTTCAGGAAATTGCTCCGGGCGCGTTCGCGGAGATGCGCGAGATTGGGCTGCGTGTTGTAGGTGGTATGAGGTCCATCGGCCTCGTAGACGGTTTCCGATTCGGAAAATCCATTGGCGGATTCTTGCCACTCGGACTCGGATAGTAGCGCCAACTCCGGGATACGTTGCTCCGGATGAGCGGCCAACTCGTGACGCAAGAGGTCGGTGCGCTTGACCCAAGCGGAGATTTCGTCGGCCAAGGCATGATCGCCGCGCGCGGGCGGAATCAGTGAGAAATGCGGGTTCACGGCCGCGAGCGCGTGATGGGCTTCGTCGGCATCGTGGCGCGCGGCTTTCGCGGCGGCAGTGAGCTGCGCGAGTTTCTGGTGGCCGGCGCGAACTTCGGAGCGGAGCTGGATGACAGTGACGCCTTCGTACGCAGCGAAGCCGAGGGCGAGCGCGGTGGTAACGATGGCGAGGAGCTTCGGCGCACCGAGTGAAGCGATGATTTGCAGGAGGCCCGGCGCAGCGGGCACGAAGAGCGGCACGACGATGGCGACGGCGAGACCGGTGGGTGCGGACTGCACGGAGAACGCGGAGAGCTCGCTGGCGAGGGCGGCCGCACCGGCGGGAACGGCGCCACGCCGGACGAGTTTTTCGCGCAGGCGATCGAGGGCGCGCGAGAGACGTTTCTGCGCCCCGTCGTCGGATGTGCGCAGCATGGAGCCGACTTCGCGGAGGCTGAGGTTTTGAAAATAGCGGAGGATGAGTGCGGTGCGGTCGGCTTCGTCGAGCGAAGCCATCGCTTCGTCAAGGTGAGGCGCGAGCTGAATCCACGAGGAAGAAGGGTCATTCATCGCGTCGAGGGAGGAGGCGGTTTCCCGGGCGAGGCGGCGAGACTCGCTGCGGAGCGTGTTGAGGGCGGTGCGGCGGGTGACGACGTACAGCCAGGGGGCCAATGGCTGAGCGGAGGAAATTTTCTCCGCGGAGCGCGCCAGCTCGAGAAAGACGATTTGCACGACCTCCTCGACGAGATGCGGCGACCTCACCTGCCGGCGTGCGGCCGAATAGACGAGATCGACATGACGACGGACGAGCTCGGTGAACGCGGGCTGAATGTGCTCGCGGGCGTAGCGCTGCAGAAGCTCGTGATCCGTCATTGCCCCGGTTATCACCGCCGCGCCGGTGAAATCCGACAGGAATTTTTTTGGAAACGCCGATCGGAGCAATTTTGCTCTACCACTTACACTTTCCTCCGGCGACCTAAGAACGCCATGACTACGATCACGGCGGCTGCACTCAGCGTGAGAAGGGAATTTTGCGCGAGGTGGTCCACGAAAACCCGGTGCATCCACGCATTGGCGGCGGCGTCGTTGCCGTGGCGGGCAAAGGCTTCTCCGCCCCAAGCCCACACGCGGGCGACCGCAAGTCCGCCGATGGCGGCCCAGGCGCCGGTCGCTTGGCCACCGAGTGCGACGAGGCCGGCCGCGGCACCGCCAAGAGTTACTCCGCCGAGTGCGAGACCGGCGATGCTGATGGGCGCGAGCGCGGCGCCACCACAGGCGAAGAGTCCGCCGATCGCGGTGTCGCCGATGGCGATCCAACCGATCGCAGGCACGGGCCATTCGCCTTCGGCGCGGCCCGCGCGAACTGCGACCAGCGGTAGGCCGAGAAAGGTTCGCTCGCTCCGGTACCGCCACGTTTTCGCCCACGGAATCTTCCGCTCGAAGTCCGACGGTGGCGCCTGATCCTCGGCGCGGATTTTCTTCTGCTGCGGCGCGATCCAGAGGAGGCAGAGCGCGATCACCGCGAGAGCGAAGGCTGCGTTCCAGATCGTGAGCGCGATGACGTACTGACTTTGGTGCGTGGGACGCCAGTCGGCGGTCAGCGCCAAGCCTGCGAGCAACACCACGAGGAAAACGAGAGTGACCGCGCCGAGCACCCACATCGCGCGCCGCATGAGCTGTTTTTCCCGGGGCGAACGCGCGAGCGCGATTTGCAGGCGCGCAGGTATCCACCAGCCGCCCAGTGCGCCGAGGAGTCCGCCCAGCATGCCGCCGAGTGTCCCAGTCGCGCCCGCGATGCCGAGGGTTTTGAGCGCGGCCCAGCCGCTCACGGCTTTCGCGCCGGCTAGGGTCGAGGCCGCGGCGTAAATCGGCAGAGCGTTGAGCACACGGGCGGTGAAGGGCGCGTTTGGAGTCGTGCGCCGGAGTGCGCCGGCGATGAGCGCCTCGACTTGAGCGGCGAGCATTTTTCGGGCGCGGGAGAGGCGTTGGCGCACAAGTTCCTCGGAGAGATCGAGCGCGACGGCGACCTGCGCGGTCGATTGGCCTTCGCGGTAAAATAAAACGAGCGGCTCGCGATACTCCTCCGGCAACTGCGTGAGCGCGTGCCAGACGAGCTCTTCCTCCTCGCGCGTGATCGCTTCTACGGCGGGAGTGGCACGATCGATGGCGAGAAGCGGGGCTTCGTCGAGCGGGACGGCCAGATGCGACGGCTCGTGACCGCGCTGGCGGAGCGAGCGGCGGATGGTGTTGCGCGCGATGCCGCAGAGCCAGGGGCGCAGTTTGTCCGGATCGCGCAACTCGGCGAGATGCTGCCACGCGATAACGAAGGTCTCCTGCGCCAGATCCTCGCTCGCGCTTACGCTGCCCGTGGCGCTGTACGCCAGTGAGCAGACGAGCGATTGGTAGCGCGCGACGATGACGCCAAACGCCTCGCGCTCGCCGCGCAGGCTGCGCGTGACGAGTTCGCGATCGGAGGGGTCAACGAGAGCGGCCACAGGAGAATGCTTCATGCGCATGAGTGGCGAAATGCGGTGAAAACGTGACAAAAAACTCTGCCGGCCGGCGCTGTTGTGGTGTTTTTGCGAAGTTCGCAGTTCAAATCTCGGGAAATTTTCTGATCATTCTCCGGGATATGAACCGCCGCGAATTTATCGTCCGTTCATCCCTGTTGGCCGCGAGTGGTTTAATCGCTCGCGCGCAGACTCCCGGCGCCGCGCCTGCGGCGGCGACTCCGCCGAAACCAGCTGCGCCGTTGCCCGCACCGCCGACGGAGTTTCGCCCGCTGCGGCGCGGCGTGGGCGTCTTCATCGGCCGCGGTGGCACGATCGGCTGGCTCTCGAACAAGGACGCCGGCGTGATCGTTGACACGCAGTTTCCCGACACGGCAGCGATCTGCCTCGCGGGCCTGCCCGACCGCACCGCGCGCACGCTCGACGTAGTGATCAACACACACCACCACGCCGACCACACGTCGGGCAACGGTGTCTTCAAAGGTCTCGCGAAAAACATCGTTGCTCACGCCAACGTGCCGAAGCTGCAGTTCGCTGCCGCCGAGCAGGCCGAGAAAGATCCGAAAGTTTCCTCGTGGGCGCGGCTCGACCAGCAGGTGTACGCAGACACGACCTTCACCGATGTCTGGCGGCGCGAGATCGGCGACGAGATCGTGACCGCGCAGTATCACGGCGCGGCGCATACGAGTGGGGACGCGGTCATCCTCTTCGAGCGCGCCAACGTGGTGCACATGGGCGACATCATGTTCAACCGGATGTATCCGGTGATCCGCCGTCCCGATGGCGCGACGGTGCGGGGGTGGATTTCCGTGCTGGAGGACGCAGTCAAAACGTATCCCGCGGACGCGATCTATATCTTCGGCCACGGCAATCCGAAGTTCGGCGTCACGGGTAAGCGCGGTGACCTCCTCGTGCTCCGCGACTACTGGTCCGCCCTCCTCGCGCACGTGGAAAAGGAAATCAAGGCCGGGAAGAAGAAGGAAGAAGTCGTCGCGATGGAAAACTTCCCCGGCTTCGAGGATTTCCACGTCCCGATGGGCCCGGCCAATCGGCTGCCGAGCAATCTAGGCGCGGCGTATGACGAGTTGGTGGAAAAGAAGTCTTAGGCGCTGATCGACGCTCGCGGTAGCCAGCTAGAATGTGCCGTACTTGGCATCAGTCCACGGGCCGACAAGCGCATCTTGATTTGCGTCGAAACTGACAAGGTCGAACGAAGTGCAGGTCGGATCTGCGGCCAAAGCTAGCCGGGCGGTTTGAGCGGCAGTGTCGGCGGCCGCTTTCACCGCAGCAGAAGTTTTTTTGGCCATGATCGCTTGATTGATCGCGACGGTCGGAGCGACGAAGTAGCGGACCAATCCAAGGTCGGATGGAGCAAAGAAGTAGTTATTGTAGCCGATAAAAGCCTTGGCCGATTGCCGGGCGACGAAATCCGGCCCCAAATTGATGCCGCAATTGCAACTGAGAAGATGCACGATTGCCCCAGCGACCTCGGGTGAGTTGGTCACAGGACTGAAGATGATCTGGGCTACGGGTGCGTAGATTTTGAAATGGCTGTCATCGCCGTGGCCGACACAGGCGATGCCCAAGTAGCGACCGCTGGCGGTGAAGGTGGTCTGCAGCGCCGTTTTAGTGGCTACTGCGCCGATGAATGGAACGATTTGAATGCCTTGGGGCGGTTGGCCAAAAACGGGGTCGATGGCTTGATGGAAAGCGATGGTCAGATCATCCTCAGTGACTTCGAAACGGGCAAATTTTATACTCATTGCTGGGTCTTGTCCGAGCTATCGGCGTTGAATGCATCGATTGCGACCAGAACTGACTTCTTCTGCAGGGAGGCGAAGTACAGACCTACATCCGTGCCTTGCTCGATTTCCTGAGCCATGCTTGTGGCGGTAAACCTGCGGCCATCGAGCAAGCGGTATATGACTTCGGGTTGCGCGAGGGTTCGCTGGATGGCTAGCCGCCGGCATTCTTCGTGGCTGTAGTTTGCCACGGCGTGGCGGGCTTCGGTGAGGCGTCGTTTCTGTTCCTTATTCAGAGGTCGGGGTGCGCTCAGGGGCACGCTCTTTGTGCCATCGTCGGCGACCTCGCGGAGCAATTTAGTTGCGCCTTCGTGCACGGTTGCTGGTAACCGCCATTCACGCTCGTAGTTCACTGCTGTAGCCAAGTTGCGCGTTGAAGACAGGCAAGCTGAGAGTGGCTTTATGAAAAAAATCTAAATAAGTGAAAGAGTGGGCAGGAAAACTGCGTTCCTTCCACTGTTCTCAATCCAATACTCAACTCCTAAAAACATGGTTATGCACGAAGACTTCACAGTCGATTCCTCCACGTGTACGTATGTGTACACCGACGCCCAAAAGAAAAAAGTGACCTTGGTCTGGAACAGCGTGAAGGCAGGGCAGTACACGCTGAAGATATCGAGCAAAAATGGCACGGGCCAGCGCTACTACAGCCTATACAATATATGCCTTCAGAACCGGAAGGCCGACGTGAATGTCGTAGTCAAGTCCGGCACCAATGTCGTGTTTTACGATCCGAAATTCAATGCTTTGGCCCAAAGCGGCTCATACGTGATCAGGATGACCGACATCATCGGAGGCGGAGATGAGCACCCGGACGAGAGTAATATTTATTTCCTCGGTTTCGATAGTGATGACTGCGAACTCTTGATCACTTCGAAACGGGCGATGATCAGTCCGCTGATGCTGTGGACTGGGGCCGCTCTCACCAGCCACGATAACTTGCCCGAGCCCCCGGTGTCCGGTGCAGAGAATTGAGCGATTGATCGCGCGCGCGTGCGTGCCCGAGCGCTTATCGGGTGCGCACCATGTGCAGCATGCCTGACTTGGTCAGCACGGCCACGGCGCTCCCATCGGGTGCCGCGGCCATCCAGTGGGGGCTGGTCTGCGGATGCAGGGCGACGAGGCCGATGTAGGCGCCGTTGGCGAGATCGAACACGTGCAAATCTCCTTCGGTGCCAGCAACGAGCAAGCGCTGTTCGCCGGGAATGATGGTAAGGGTTTGGGCTTCGGCCGTGCCACTGCTCAAGATCGATTGTAAATGACCGGTGGTGGGATCGAGCAGTCTGACTTCACCATTGGTGAGCGCGATGGCCAAAGACCCGCCGGAGCTAAGCATCTTCATATCCGACACAATCGCTGGCGTAGGAACGCTCCAGATTGGTTGGCCTGAGGGTAGGGTGCGGCACGCGATCTTGCGGTTGTTGTCGGTAGCCCAGAATCGGCTGCCGCTATTATCTAAGATCAGTCCGCGAAGGCCTTCGTCGAGGCGAGGGGTCGCGGTGAGATTTTGCGTAGAGAGGTCGGCGAGGACGAGTTCGCCTGAAGTGCGCACGAAAAGGACATGAAGCAAATCAGCCGAAAAAGTCGCATGAGCAATCGGCGAAGCGCTGCGGCCGATTTCTTGGTCGATATGCTGAGTGGCTTGGGACCAATGAATCAGGCTGCATTGATCAGCCGAGAGGCCCCAAACGCCATCGGGCGTGGCCGCCAAGGGATGGTGCATGCCGGTGATGCGACCAGCAGACTGCAAGTCGGCTGTGCGGAGAAGCGTGACGTCGTGGCTGTCCTCAGGGGCATAGATTTCCCGGCCATCAGCTGAAAATATGGCGGCAGAAACGGTGGTGCGACTGTTCCAACATTGGCGTTGGTTTTCGTAGGTGGTCCATGCCGGGCGGGACCAGATCCGCAATTCGCCGAGCGCACTGCCGGTCACAATTTGGGTGCCGTCGGGAGCGCAGGCTAAGGCTGTGATTTGCCCGGCGTGGCCATGAAGAGAGCGCGCGGCGCTCTCTGACGGATGGACGACGACGCGCGTGCCATCGATGGCAAATAGCTCCGCGCTGTGGACAGGTTGAGCCAGCATGGTGCCCGGGGGAAGATTCGGCTCTGCGTGCCAGTCGTTTGTCGCGGAGTTGAGCACCATGGCCGAGCCGAGGATATCATCGCCGACCCAGCCACGCAGCCCGTTCTCCGGCCCAGGCAACCAGCCGAGCGCGCTTGGCCGAATGGGGGCTGGGGCATTGTGCACGCTGGGTGCTTCACCCAGCCGGACATGAGAGAGCTGAAAGCCGATGCTGTTGCCGCTGCCTCGCACGCAGGCAATCAGCGCTTCCGAGCCATCGCCGGAAAGACTCGCGCGGAAAAGTTTCCAAGGCGGACTCGCGCCAGATTCTCCCAGCGGGAGGCGACAGGTTTCACGTTGAGTCGCGAAGTCCCAAGCGACGAGGAAGGGTGGCACACGCCCGTCATCCGTCCCGTATTGAAAGGCCACAATGCGATCCGCGCCCTGAGCGCCTAGCGGACGAAAGGCACCGTCCTTGCGCTCGGTCGTATCGAGTTTCCCGTCGGCAGCAGTCCAGCGCTGCAGCGCGAGGTTCTTGCTGGAGCCAAGCAGCCAGCGGCCATCACTGGAAAATCCGGCGAAACGATTCACTTCGGATATTTTTCTCAGCAGCTGGTGACTACGCGCATCGTAGAGGCAGATTGTCTTGGCCTCGTCATGCACGGCGAACAATGTCCCATCGGAGGTGAAAGCAGTGGAAACAATCGGTACGCCAGCCTCGCGCAAAATCTCACAGCGGTCGCCGGCGGCTTCGCGCATAGCCGCCTTCCATTCGAAACCGCGCAGATCGCGTTCGCCGGGTGCGGGTTTGATTGAGCTCAGAATGTCGCGGGCATGACCGTACTCGCCACGTTCGAGGGCGCGTTGCGCTTTGGCGAGATTGGCGGAGTAAACGGTGCGGCGTGTGATCTCGGCGATTTCGGCTTCCGCGCGAGCGGCCCGGGCATGCTCGACATATGCGCCGACGCCCGCAATGCCGGCAAAGATCAGGAGCGCAGCCGCGATCCGCACTGCGCGAGACAGCCGTCGCTCGGTGGTGCGCATGCGCCGCACGCTGCGGCCGGCTTGCAGGAGCAAGAGTTCATCGAGCAGTGCGGTGGCATCGTGGTGGCGCTTGCGCGCATCCGGTTCGCACGCACGGATCAATACTTCGTTGAGCTCGAGCAGCTCTTTGCGATCAGGGAGGGCAGCGAAATCTGGCGGCAGCCGCGGGTAGTCGTGGCGGTCCAGTCCCGTCGCGAGCTCGTAGAGCAGTTTGCCGAGCGAAAACACATCGGCGGCCGGCGCGCCGGGGCCCTCGGGCGGCACGTAGCCTTCCGTGCCGACGAAGGTGAGGGCGGCGCTCGCCGAGGCGACGAGGCCGATATCGGCGAGCTTGGGCGCGCAGCCGACGATGATCACGTTGGAAGGCTTGATGTCGCGGTGCACCAGGTTGCGCTGATGCAGCACCGCCAAGCCGCGCGCGATTTCTACGCCGAGGTTGAGTACTTCTGCGGCGGGCAGGCGGCCGCGGCGGGTGCGCACCTCGCGCAGGGTGTTGGGCACGTAGCTGGCCGGATCGATTTCTCGTCCGGTCGCCGCATCGTCGGCCACCTCCATTACATAGTAGAAGAAGCTTTCCTTTTCGTTGCGGCCGATATGCAGCAGGGCGAGTTGGCGCGCTTCGGTGAGCGAGACTGCGGCGAATTCCTTCAGGCCGCGAAATTCGCGCTCGAACGGCTGAGGATCGGAGAAGCGTTCGCGCCAGACGATCTTCACCGCGCGAAATACGCCGGTGACGCCACGCGCGAGCCAGACGTCGCCGTAGCTCCCGCGACCTACCAGCTTCAAGAGCTCATAGTCGGGAATAC
Source organism: Verrucomicrobiota bacterium (assembly GCA_048498795.1). Lineage (GTDB taxonomy): Bacteria > Verrucomicrobiota > Verrucomicrobiia > Opitutales > Opitutaceae > JBEHXH01. The sequence goes on along the minus strand of JBEHXH010000011.1, from coordinate 154,697 downwards.
TCGGGGGTATGGACGTGCCCTCCTGCGTCACGCCGCTACGAAAGCGGCGGACGCCAATGATGGGAACGCAAAATCGGCAATATTAGCCGAGCTGTCCGCGGAGTTGTTCGACTTCGCGCTTGAGCTCCTTGGTCAGCCGATGCCCGATGACATAGACCGTGGCGGGGTTGAGCTCGAGTTCGCGGGCGACGCGCAGGACGGTCCAGCCTTGGCGCGTGTAGAGGTCGAACGCTTGAAACTGGCGCGCAGGTACGCGGCGGGCCAGACGGGCGAAAGCTGCCTCCAGCACATGCCGCTGCCATTCTTCGTCGCAAGCGGTGTCGTTCACGACCGATGCCGCCTGATCGGGGATGCGCTCGATCGTGTCGGTGCCATCCGCTTCGCGCTCCGGGCCGCTGCGCGGCGCCTGCAGACGCTCGTGGCGCGCGCGTTCACGGAATTTGTCGGTGATGCGCCAGCGCGTGAGGTTCATCAGCCAGCCACGGAAGGAGCCGCGGGCGGGGTTGGACTCGAAGTCGTGGATCGTCTCCGCGACGCGCTTGAAAACATCCTGCGTGATGTCTTCCGCCTCCTGTTGGGAAAGACCGGCACGGCGCGCGAGGCTGAAGACGAGCTTGTGATATAACCGGTAAAATTCTTCCCAGCTCGCGGCGTCCTCCCAATCGCGCAGCCGGAAGAGCAGCGTGGCACGGGTGGGGACGGAGTGCGTGTGAGGGGAAGGTTCTGTGTCCATGATCATGCCTTACGAAACGGCCGGACGAGGACGTTTCTTGCAAAAATTCGGCGCGACTAAAACGAAAACATTTTTTAGCCGAAACGTGAAAGATGCACGGTGTAGGCAGCGTTTCGTGGGGCGAATCGATCACCTCATGAAAACATCCCTGCTTATCCGTCTGACTGCCTGCATCGCCCTCGCGGCGATTTTTATTGGTACGCCCGCCCGGGCCCAAACCGTCCCCACGAAGCTCTCGGCTCAGGAGCGCGAGCTTCTTCATCGTAAACTCCTCGCTGATAAAGCAGACTATGACAAATTAAAGAAGAAGGCTGCTACTTCCAGTCAGGCTAAGCCTTCCAATCAGGCTCAGCTTTCCGAGACTTTGCCACCGCTAGAGGGTGCATCGGTGGACGCGGGAAGCGAGGAGATCGCGAAAAAGGAGCAGGACATCAAAGATGCAGCCGAGAAACTCAGCGAAGATGAGCTGGCGAGGACTTGGCTGCGCCAGCACGGCTTCAACATAAATCTAGGCTATGGATATTACGCCGACCTAAAGACCTATGCGCCCGATGTGCAGGTGCGCTATAACTTCTTTCAAAAATATCAGATCGCCGACGCCATTAACAATGTCCAGCAGTTGACGCTCGATCCGACTGCGAAGCCACCCGGAAAGGATTTCTTCGGCGGCCATTTGACGGACCTTTCCGGCTGGATCGGCTACCCGCTCGAGAAGCTTGAGAATCGGGTGCGCACGGTTGGCACCACCACGTTCGCGGCCGGCACCGTAAAGGAATCTCCCTTGGTGGTCGGTGTTGGCATTGGCCTCGGGGGCGGGCCGGAGTTTTCCTCGGCCGTCTCGATCAACGTCGGCGTGGCGGTCTTCAAGAATCAGGCGTTTCGCCAGAATCAATTCTATGTCGGGGTGAGCCTGGACGCGATCCTGTTCAAGAAAGTGACCGCGGCGCTTTCGTCCGTCGCGGGTAGTGACAGCGGCAACTGAGCGCAGCGCATCCCTCGAACCGGATTCCACTCCGCTCCAGCCATGCACGCTGTCCTATCTCCGGCCGCTACGGCCGGCATCCTTCCCGCCGCGCCGACTCCTTGGGCCATGGGTAGATCCATGGCGCACTTCGCCCGGCCGTCCGGGGCCGACTTGCTTGGCCGCACGCGCCGGTTTTCCGATTGGGTGACCGATCGGCAAGCGGCCGGGCTCTGGCCGTACTCGCGGACGCTGCACGCGGCGGTCGCGCCGGTGACCTCGATCGAGTACGATGACGGCGCGCGCGGCGCCGGGCTCAACTTCGCCTCGCAGGACTACCTCGCGATGAACAATCGCCCGGAGATCCTCGAGGCCGCGCAGCGCGCCATGCGCGACTTCGGGGTGCACAGCGCGGGTAGCGCCGTGCTGCTCGGCAACACGAGCCTGTCGAAGGATCTCGAGCGCGAGCTGGGCGAGTTTCTGCAGTGCCAGCACGTGCTGCTGTTTCCGACGGGCTGGGCGGCGGGCTTCGGCGTCATCGCCGGGCTCGTGCGGCCCAACGACCATATCGTGCTCGACGAGCTTTCCCACGCGTGTCTCCAGACCGCCACGCATGCCGCGACGCGCAACATCGTGCCGGTGCCGCACCTTAATATCGACGCGATGATCGCGGCCGTGCGCAAGATCCGCGCGGAGGATGCGCACAACGGCATCATGGTCGTGACCGAGACGCTCTTCTCGATGGATTCCGACACACCGGACCTCGCGCGACTCCAGGCCGCGTGCCGCGAACTCGGGGCGACGCTCATGGTCGACGTGGCGCACGATCTCGGCGCGCTCGGGCCCGGCGGCACGGGGTATCTCGGTTTCCAGAAACTCCTCGGCCAAGTGGATCTCGTGATGGGGAGCTTTTCGAAGACCTTTGCCTCGAATGGTGGCTTTGTCGCTACGCAGAGTCTCGCGGTGCGACACTATCTCAAAGCCTTCGGCGGTCCGCACACGTTTTCCAACGCGCTCTCGCCGATGCAGGCCGCGATCGTGCTCGCGGCGCTGCGCACCGTGCGCTCCGCCGAGGGCGACCGGCTGCGCGAAGATCTGCTGCGCGCGGTGAAGGTGCTGCGCGGAGCCTTCGCCGCGCGCGGTATCGACTGCATGGGCCAGCCGTCGGCAATCGTGCCGGTGCCGGTGGGGCAGGAGTCAGTCGCGCGCATCGCGAGCTGGCTGATGTTTCAACGCGGCGTGTTGGCCAACCTCGTCGAGTTCCCGGCGGTGGCGGTGGGCCGCGCGCGCTTCCGCATGCAGGTGATGGCAACTCACACGGGCGCTCAGGCCGAGGAGGCAGCGCAGATCGTCGCGAACTGCATCGCCGAGGCGATCCAGCTCAACGCGCAGCTCGGGCGCGCCGCACAAGCCGCATGAAACCGCTCCGCACGACTTTCCAGCTGCTGAGCAACGCCGACATCGCGGAGCTCGAGGAGCGCATTGCGCTCCGCGATTACACGAGCGAGGCCGTGGTGCTGCGCGAGGGCGACCGCGCGCAGCGGCTCTACATTGTGCTCACCGGCCGCGTGCGCATCGAGAAGAACTATCTCGGCACGGCGATCCCGGTCGCGGAGCTCGGCGAAGGAGAACTGTTCGGCGAGATGTCGTTCGTTGAAAACACCGGCGCGAGTGCGACGGTGGTGGCTGACACCGTGTGCGAGATTGGTGAGATCGATGCGATCCATGTGCACACGCTGCTCAGCTCGGTGCCGGGTTTCGCGCCGCGCTTCTATCACTCGCTCGCGCTGCTGCTGAGCCGACGGCTGCGGCACACGACGCAGTCGATCATGCCCGGAATGCTCAGTGCTTGAGGCGATGCGCGCGACCACTGGGGCGAATCCGGGTCTCAGCGAAATGCGACTGAGAAATCGATTGGTTGGGATCTTTCTCGCTGGAGTCGTCGGACTCGCAGCGGGGCTGGGTGCGACGTTCGCAGGCTGGATCGATGGGGCGACAGCATTGCTGCAGCACTCACCCGCCCACTTGTGGGTGATGACGGAGCGCACGCCGGCGTTTGACCGTGGGAGGGGTTTTTCCCGCGAGCGATTGGAAGCGGTGCGCGCTGTGCCGGGTGTGGCGTGGAGCGAGGGGCTGTTGGTGACGTGGGTGGATTGGCGGCGACCCGGTGGGCGGGCGATGCGGAGTGAGTTGGTCGGCGTCGATGTCTCGGCGCAGGGTGGGCCGTGGGAGATGCGCACGGGCGATCTCACGAGCCTGCGTCGGCCCGGCGCGGTGGTGTTGGACGAAAATTTTCTCGGCGCGCTGGGCGGAGGTTCGATGGGTGGCAGCGTGGAAATGACCGGCCAGCGCGTCGAGATTGCTGGGATCAGTCGTGGGGCACGGACGATCGCGGGAGCGCCGGTGGCCTTTGGATCAATCGAGCAGGTGGCGCGAATCGCCGGGCACGAGCGCGCAAACGAAATCACTTACGCGCTGGTGCGGTGCGAGCCGGGATCGGATGTGCTCGCGGTGCAGACTGAACTGCGGCGAAGGCTGGCGGACGCGGAGGTGCTGACGACGCGGGAGTTTATGCTGCGCTCGGTCGGATATGAACTGCGCACGAAAGGGCTCGGCGTTGCGCTCGCGGTAGCGGCGTTGCTGGAGCTTGGCAGCGGGAGCGCAGCGCTGGCGGCGGTGATTGTTGCGCTGTTTCAGGCGCGCAACACGGCGCGCAAGGGGGAGCCGTCGCCACCGCGGATTTTCAGAGGAAGGGCGATCAGTTCGTAGCAGCCCGGTGCGGCGGTGCGGAGATCGAGGCTCTCGAGGATGATGAGATTGGCGGCGTCGAAGCGATGATGGATCGGCATGCCGGTGCTCGTGAGGCTGTCAACCGACGGCACGTCGAGACCGATGAGCTTCACGCCTTGTGCGGCGAGCCATGCGGGGAGTGCGGGATCGAAGAGCGGCCACGCGGTAGGGAAGATCGACGTGTCGAGCCACGTGTCGGTGCGGAAGAGAATGCGCGGCGTGGCGGCGAGGTCGGCGGCGGTGAGGCCCGCGAAGAGTTGCTGGCTGAAGGTGCTCGCACCGCGCGCGTCGATCACGCGCGCGGGGCCGACGAAGAGATCGAGCGGGAGCGTGTCGATGGTGAGGCCGGAGTTGTTGTAGTGAAATGGCGCGTCGGCGTGGGAGCTATTGTGCACGCTGAGCGAGAGCCGGCCGACGTTGCAGGTGTTGTTGGTGGCGAAGGTGCCGGAGAAGGAGAACTCCGTCGGCGTGTCGGTCGGCCAGTGCGGCGAGCCGGTGTAGAGCGGGCGGGAGATGTCGATGAGCGTCATGGCACGAGACTGGGCTGAGCAGAATGAGAACGATGCTCGCCGTGCTCGGCAATCGTGCGCAGGCGCTCGATGGCTTCGGCGATCTCGGTGAAGCGAGTGTAGAGCGGCGATGGCGCGAGGCGGATGAGATCGGGCGCGCGGAAATCGGCGATCGCGCCCGCGGCCTTGAGTGCCTGGCAGAAACGCCAGCCGTCGGGGTGCGCGAGTGAGATGTGGCCGCCGCGCTCGGTAGCGGAGCGTGGAGTCACGACGGAGAAGCCGAGCGGCGCGAGCATGCGGTCGGCGAGGTCGAGCAGGAGCTGGGTTTGTGCGAGAGATTTTTGGCGCAGCGCGGCGATGCCGCCGGCTTCGGCGATGAGATCGAGTGAGCCGAGCAGCGGGGCGAGCGAGAGGATGTGCGGCGTGCCGATGTGTAGTGCGGCGGCTCCGGCGGCAGGCTCGTGCGCGGGAGCCATCGCGAAGCGGCGGTCGGCGCGCACGCCCCACCAACCGGCGAGGCCGGGAGTGCGCGCGTGGTGACGACGATGAAGAAACATCCCGCCGACGGCACCGGGGCCGGCATTGAGCCATTTGTAATTGCACCAGAAAGCGAAGTCCGGGCCATCCTCGCCGCCGAGCACGTGCGGCACGGCGCCGATGCTGTGCGAGCAATCCCAACCGATGCGCACACCGTGGCGATGCGCGTGGCGCGTGAGCGCAGCGAGATCGAGAAGCTGGCCGCTCGTGAACACGACGGCGGGCAAGACGGCGAGCTGCACCTCGGGCGCGGTGAGGGCGGCAGCGAGGTCGTCGGGGTGGAGCGTGCGGCCATCGCGTGAGGGGATGAGCCGTAGATGCGTCGCGGGATCGAGGCCGCGGAGGCGGAGGTGCGACGCGAGCGCGTAGGCGTCGGACGCGAAGTTGAGCTGGTCGCCGAGTATGACGCGGCGCGCCGAGGCGGGCGTGAAGAGGGTGGCGAGGAGTTGGTGGAGATTGGGCGTGGTCTGGCCGGCGAGACAGATTTCGTCGGGCGCGGCGCCGAGGAGCGGGGCGATTTTGGCCGCGATTTGCTCCGGCAGATCAAGCCAGCGCGGTGACGCGTCCATCCAGCCGCCGATACCGCGGTCGCGCCACTCGGCGAGCGCGTGCAGCACGGTGGTCTCCGCGCGGCGGGAGAGCAGGCCGAGGGAATTGCCGTCGAGATAGATCTGACCCGCCGGTAAATGAAACTCCTCGCGAAAACGCGCGAGCGGATCGGCGGCATCGAGCTGCGACGGCGAACGCGGGTCGGACATCGCGGGCAGTTTCAGTGGAGTGAGGTGTGGAGGCAAAGGAGAAACCGAGCGCGGCGGTGCAGTCCCGCCTCTCGCGAGGCGGGCTACAATTCGGAGGCGGGAGTGGTTCTTTCGCGGGGGCGAAACGCTGGCGTGTTCCGCTACGGAGAAAAGGCATCGGCTCGCTGGCGCTTGCCGCTACGATGGGCTGTGGCTCGAGTTGAAGGCTCAGCCCGTTGCGAGCGAGCTCGCAACCCACAGGTGGGGGGAGTCGCTCTCCGGCGCGCACGCGTTCCGCTACGGAGAAAGGCATCGGCGTCGGCTCGCTGGCGCTCGCCGCTACACTTTTGCGGCACTGTTACAGCGCTTCGCCGAGGCCGTGCTCGCCGGCGAAGCGGACGAGGCCGGCGGCGTCGTAGATGCCGAGTTTTTCTTTCAGGCTCGAGAGCTGGTTGTTGACGGTCTTGGGACTAAGGCCGAGGTGCGTGGCGAGTTCCTTGGCGCTGTGGCCGCGGGCGACGCCGCGGAGGATATCGCGCTCACGGGGCGTGAGGCGCGGGGAGGCGGCGGAGGTGCGCAGCGATTCGACGAGGAGCTTGCTGCTCGTGGGGCAGTAGTAACTGCGGTCGGCGATGACGGTGCGGATCGCCTCGGCGAGTGTCTCGTACGAGGCGCGCTTCATCACGAAGCCATGCACGCCGGCCTCGATGGATTCACGGACGACGTGGCTTTTTTCCACCGAGGAGAGAAACAGGAAACGCGTGCGCGGCGACTGCGACGCGACGGCATGCACGACATCGATGCCACGGCCATCGGGCAGCATCCAGTCCACGATCGCGAGCGCAGGTCGCAGCCGCAGCAGGCCGGCGGTGCCCTCGGCGACATTGGCGAATTCGCCGACGAGACTGACCGAGGGATCGGAGGCGAGAACCTTGCCGAGCAGCTGGCGGACGAGGGCGTGGTCTTCGATCAATGCGACGCTCGCGGGCTTCATGACCGGCGAGTGTAGCAGGGATTCGTCCATGGCGCTGCGGGAGAAAGTCCCGCGAGGCTGGGAAATTTTCCCGCGAGGGCGAGCCTTTGTCCCAAACAAGCGATGCGGGTGATTTGGTATGCTGAAGGCGTTTTGGGAGTCATCGACCAACCACGCTCAATCACCACCCCGAGAGGCCAAGCGTAACCAAAAAAGCGATACCACCGATATGTACCCGCTTCCTAGTTCCCCCTCGTCCTGGGCGATGGGCAAATCCATGGCGCACTTCGCCCGGCCGTCCGGGGCCGACTTGCTTGGCCGCACGCGCCGCTTTTCCGATTGGGTGACTGATCGCCAAGCGGCGGGGCTTTGGCCTTACTCACGCACGCTGCACGCGGCGGTCGCGCCGGTCACGTCCATCGAGTACGACGACGGCGCGCGCGGCGCCGGGCTCAACTTCGCGTCGCAGGACTACCTCGCGATGAACAATCGCCCGGAGATCATCGAGGCTGCGCAACGCGCGATGCGGGACTTCGGCGTGCACAGCGCGGGCAGCGCGGTGCTGCTCGGCAACACGAGCCTGTCGAAGGATCTCGAGCGCGAGCTCGGCGAGTTTCTGCAGTGCCAGCACGTGCTGCTGTTTCCGACGGGCTGGGCGGCGGGTTTCGGGGTCATCGCCGGGCTCGTGCGGCCCAACGACCACATCGTCCTCGACGAGCTTTCCCACGCATGCCTCCAGACCGCCACGCACGCGGCGACGCGCAACATCGTGCCGGTGCCGCACCTCAATATCGACGCGATGATCGCGGCCGTGCGTAAGATCCGCGCGGAGGATACGCACAACGGCATCATGGTCGTGACCGAGACGCTCTTCTCGATGGACTCCGACACGCCGGACCTTGCCCGACTCCAAGCCGCGTGCCGCGAACTCGGCGCGACGCTCATGGTCGACGTGGCGCACGATCTCGGCGCGCTCGGGCCCGGCGGCACGGGTTATCTCGGATTTCAAAAGCTGCTTGGGCAGGTAGACCTCGTGATGGGCAGCTTCTCGAAGACCTTTGCGTCCAACGGCGGCTTCGTTGCGACGCAGAGTCTCGCGGTGCGGCACTACCTGAAGGCCTTCGGCGGGCCGCACACGTTTTCCAATGCGCTCTCGCCGATGCAGGCCGCGATCGTGCTCGCGGCGCTGCGGACCATCCGCTCGGCCGAGGGCGACCGGCTGCGCGAGGATTTGCTGCGCGCGGTGAAGGTGCTACGCGGGGCGTTTGCCGCGCGTGGCATCACGTGCATGGGCCAGCCGTCGGCGATCGTACCGGTGCCGGTGGGGCAGGAAGCGGTGGCGCGCATCGCGAGCTGGCTGATGTTCCAACGCGGCGTGCTCGCCAATCTCGTCGAGTTTCCCGCGGTGGCGGTGGGCCGCGCGCGTTTCCGCATGCAGGTGATGGCGACGCATACCGGCGCGCAAGCCGAGGAGGCGGCGCAGATCGTCGCGACCTGCATCGCCGAGGCGATCCAACTCAATGCGCAGCTCGGGCGCGCGACTCAGGCCGCATGAAACCGCTCCGCACCACCTTCCAACTGCTGAGCAACGCCGACATCGCCGAACTCGAGGAGCGCATCGCGCTCCGCGACTACGCGAGCGAGGCCGTTGTGCTGCGCGAGGGCGACCGCGCGCAGCGGCTCTACATCGTCCTCGCCGGGCGGGTGCGCATCGAGAAAAACTATCTCGGTACGGCGATCCCGGTCGCAGAGCTCGGCGAGGGCGAGCTGTTTGGCGAGATGTCGTTTGTCGAAAGCTCGGGCGCGAGCGCGACGGTCGTGGCTGACACGGATTGTAAGATAGGCGAAATTGACGCGATCCATGTGCATACGTTGCTCAGCTCCGTGCCAGGCTTCTCGTCCCGCTTTTATCACTCGCTCGCGCTGCTGTTGAGCCGGCGGCTGCGGCACACGACGCAGTCGATCATGCCGGGCATGCTCAGCTCGTGAGGCGCTGCAGGAGAAAGTCCCGCGAGGCCGGGAAATTTTCCCGCGAGGGCGAGCCTTTGTCCCAAGCGAGCGATGCGGGTGATTTGATATGCTGGAGACGTTTTTAGCGAGCCATCGACCAACCACGCTCAATCACCATGCGAACGACCCTTCACGACGGATCACGACTTCAACTTGGCGGCAGTAACGCGAGCACCCGCAAAGGCGTATTCCGTACAGTGCTGCTGGCGCTCCTCTGCCTAGCCGGGGGCCAGACTGTGTCGGCCCAGATCGTTACGATCACGGTGAGCGGCACCATCCAGGATCGGACGAATGCGAGCGGCGTCCCCAGCACGGACCCGACGTACAACGCTACGTTTCCGCTCGGCGGCACCTATACCTTTTCCGCGACCTACAACGCCGCTGCGGCCAATTCGACGAGCGGCTCGTCGACACTCGGGACGTTTCAGGATACGACCACGTTTGCATCGACGTTCACGATCGGCGGCTACTCCTACACGACGGGCGGCACCTCGTCGGTGCTGCTCATCTACAACAACAATGTGGCCAATGCCGGCTATGCCTCGGCCCGCGATGGCTTCGAGTTTAGCTATGGATCGAGTGCGGTGGTGGGCGGATTTGGCCCCGCTTCGATTCACCTGAAACTGGTGTCGTCGAATACGTCGGTGTTTCCCGATACGAGCATCGGCAACCTCACGTCGGGCACCTGGACCTTGGCGAATTTCGACGGCCCCGTCTTTCCGGTCAGCGTGAGTTTTGCGCAGGGTAATCTCTACGGCTCGGTCACCTCGATCAGTGTCAGCGCGATCCCCGAGCCGGGGACATGGGCGGCGATCGGCGGAGCGCTAGTGCTGGTCGTGACGATGCGGAGAAGGGCAAGCGGTCAGGTCGGTCGAGCGGTCCGCGGTGTCGCGCAAAGGAAATTCGCCGTATGGATGGCACTCGTGGCGTTGGCGAGTGGAGCGAGTGCGTTTGCGCAGATTGTGACGTTTCAATTCAGCGGCACGGTGACGAACAACTATGCGCCCGGTGTTGGCGATCCGGTTTTTGCCGCGGCGTTTCCGGTCGGATCGAGCTACACCGCCACCTACACCTATGACCTGACGGTGCCCGACGTGGATGCGCGCAGCACGGTGGGCATCTACCTCGGCGGTGCATCGGACAATTTCAATTCCACGATCACGCTCAATGGCGTGACCTTCAGCGAGACGCATTCCACGGCGACCGTCACGGTTTACAACAATCAAGTCGGGGGCTATGCGGGCAACACCATCGACGGCGCAGTGTTCAACTACGCGACGGGCGCGAGTCATACGACCCCCGATGGATTCAATCTCCAGAGCCGCCTGGAGTATCTGTACTCGAGCAACCTCGGCCTGTTCTCGAGTGATGCGCTGGCGACCCTCACGACGTCTTCCTACACGCTTTCCAGTTTCAATCTGCTCGGGGTCGGACAATTTCTGTTCTCAGGCGGCCGGTATGTCGATGTGTCGATTACCGGACTGAGCGTAAGTGCGATCCCGGAGCCGGGGACGTGGGCGGCGATTGCGGCGGGATCGGTGCTGGCGATGACGATTTGGAAGCGGCGGCGGAAAGGTGCGCTGCTGAAGGTCACGGTTGCTTGAAGCTAGGCAGCTAGAGCAGGTGATGTAGAGTTGTGGCCACAGAAGGCACAAAAGGCGCAGGATTGAGAGTTGGAGCGACGTGCGAGACCGAACGTGAAACGCACCGGCGTGGTGTTTTCGCGGCGCTTAGAATGGCGAAATCAGGATCATAGCTTTACTCACACGCTCCAGCCCGCGAGCGGCGTGATGGGTTTCCGCCAAGGGGCGAGCGCGCTGAGACATTTCTGCCATGCGATATTGGCCGTAGGGGGGTCTGAGGAGTTTTCGAGGGCGGCGCAGGCGTCGTAGAGCGCGGTGTCCTGCACTACGCCGGCGCTGTTCATCAGGCGGTGGGCGAGGCGTTGGAGCGTGGGCCAGTCGTGGCGGGCGAGAGCGGCTTCGATAGCGGAGATTTCAGTGAGAAGGCTCGCGCGGAACTCGGCGGCGAGGGCGGCGTGCAGGGCGGCGAATTTTTCGGAGCGCGTGGTGGGGGCGACGATGTTGACCGAAGGGGCGAGAGCGGAGGCTAGCGCGGCGAGATCGACAGGCTTGGCGAGGAAGGCGTCCATGCCGGCGGTGCGCGCTTCCGACTCGACGGTGGCGGAGGCGTGGGCGCTGACGCCGACGATACGGAGCGTGTGATGCGCGGCGCGAAGGTGACGTGCGACGCTGGGGCCATCGAGGCCGGGCATCGCGAAATCGAGGATGAGGACGTCGAAGGTCTCGGCGGTGGCGCGCGCGAGGGCTTGGGTGCCGTCGACGACGGATTCGACGACGGCGCCGAGTTCGGCGAGGTAGGCGGTGAAGAGCTGGCGGATGAGGGCGTTGTCGTCGGCGATCAGCACGCGGAGGCCGGCGAGTGTAGGCAGTGCGGTGGGAGAATTTGCGGCGGGCGCGGCGCACGGGCGCAGCGGCAGGCGGGCGTGGAAGCATGAGCCGGTACGCCCGTCGCTCTCGACGTCGAGCGTGCCGCCGAAGGTGCGGCAGAGCGCGGCGGAGAGCGCGAGACCGAGGCCCGCGCCCTCGTGCGGCGCGGCGAGGGTGAGACGGGAGAAGGGGCGGAAAAGTTTTTCGCGCTCCTCGGCGGGGATGCCGGGGCCGGTGTCGGTGACGGTGAGTTCGAGCGTGGGGGAATTTTCCGCGGTGGGTGAGGTGAGGCGGAGGGCGACATCGATGCGGCCCTGCGCGGTGAACTTCACGGCGTTGCCGACGAGGTTGAGGACGATCTGGCGGAGACGCTCGGCATCGGTGTTGGCCCACGCGGGGAGGTCGGAAGAGGCGGTGAAGGCGAGCGCGAGAGATTTGGCCTCGGCGCGCGGGCGCAGGGAGTCGACGGTGGCGCGGATGAGCTCGACGACGGGCGTGGGTTTTTCAAGGAGGCGAAACTCGCCAGATTCGAGGGCGCCGAGGTCGAGGAGATCGTTGACGAGACGCAGCATCAGATCGCCGTGCTGGCGGAGGGCGGCGAGGCGGGCGCGACCGGCGGTCGTGGAAATCTCGGCGTCGAGGAGCGCGCTGTAGCCGGTGATGCTTTGAAGCGGGGTGCGCAACTCGTGGCTGACCTTGGCGAGGAAGGTCGTCTTCAGTCGGTCGGCCTCGGCGGCGAGCGTGGCGGCGCGCAGGGCGGATTCGCGGGCGCGGGCTTGGCGATGCTGCACGAAAAACAATCCGGCGACGATGGAGCCGAGCGTAAGGCCGAGCAGCGGAGCGACACGGGCCTGAATCGTTTCCGCGAAAAACGTGTCGGCCATGTGCGTGAACTCCAGCCAGCCGAGCATCGCGCCCGCGGCGTCGACGACGGGCGCGCGGACGAAGACATGGCTGTTGGCCATGATCGGCGAGACGAGCGGACCCTCGATGTGCTCGGCCTTCGTGGTCCACGCGAGTTGGTCGGCGGGCGTGGGTTGGCGGAGGAGCAGCACGCGGCCCTCGCCCTTGCCGACGGAGCGGCTGAGGCGCTTGACCCAGCCCTCGCGCGCCGTGTGGTGGTTGAACGGCGAGCCGAGCCAGCCGCTGCGCAGCGTGATGAAGCGCACGTAGAGGGCGGTGCGCGAGACGGCGGCGATCTCGTCGATGGCGCGGTCGGCGGCGTTGGCGGCGCCGGTGGCGAGGTAGTCGGACCAGCCGGTGCGGATGGGGGCGTTTTTGGCGCGATTGGCGGGGAGGATGTCGTCGAGTTGGAAACGGTCGCCGGCGACGGGCGCGAGGACGGTGGAGTTGAATTTGCTGGCGGGGACGCGGACTTGCTCGAGGGCGCGTTCGTTGGTGCGCTGCCGCTGGCGCTCGCCGACGAGAATGGCGGCGGTGAACATGAGCGCAGCCCACGCGACGCCGCCGAAAACAAACGGTCGGACATCGCGGTGGAGGGCGCGGCGTTCGGCGGCGGTGAAGCTCGCGAGGATCGCGGCGCTGAAACCGACGAGCGCGAGCCAGGCGGCGAGGGCTTGCGAGGACGCGGTGATGAAACCGGCGGGATTGAGCGCGGTGTAGCGCTCGATCATCGAGAACGCGTACGAGATCGGACCGACGGTGGAGCAGAGCGGCAGCAGCGCGGCGACGACCACGGCGGCGCGCGACCACGCGGTGGCGTCGCGGCGCAGGCACCACGGCAGTGCGGCGAGCAACGAAGCCGCGGCGAGCACGGACGAGGGAAATTGGGCGGTCCAGAAATCGGTGCGCAGGGCGGCGAAGCTGAGCAGCAGGATGGCGATGGGCAGGCAGAGTTTTCGCGCACGTGGAGTGTCGGCGGCGGTGTACCACCAGCCGGCGGCGATCAGGCCGCCGAGTGCGCCAAGGAGAAGATCACCGGCGAGGAAGGGGCCGTTGGGCGTGGCCTCGACGCGGGAGAAGACGAGATGCGCGAGATGGAGCAGCGTGATGAGTACGCCGCCGCTTGCGCTCCACGGGAGCCAGCCCCACGCGACGAGGGACGCATGACGCGGACGCCACCACCAGAGCATGAGCCCGAGACCCCAGCCGGTGAGCGCGACGAACCACGGGAAGTCGAGATAGGCGGCGAGCGCATTGGCCCAAGCGGGCACGTGGCTGACGTAGATGCCCTGATCGCGAAGCTCGAGGAACACGCGAATGAGAAAGGCGTGCGCGAGGCGGGCTCACGAGCGGAAATTTGGGCGATGGCGCGAAAAAAGCCGCAATAGAGTCAATACAGTCAATGGACGGAGTGACAGACGGCAGGCGCTGTGATAAAGTGAGGAAGTGCCGACGATGAAAGAGAGAACGAAAACAGAGAGTGAAACCGCGAATGGACGTGAATTCACGCGAATGGATGAGGATGAGCGGATGAGTGGGCGGGAGCTTGGGTTTCGGAAGTGGCCCACGAATGGATACGAATGCACACGAAGAAGGAGGCGAATCTCCCGCTTTGTCCCGGCTAGTCCCGGATATTCTCGGGTGTTCTCGCGAACGTTTGAAACCACGAAAGACACGAAGGGCGCGTAATGGGAGAAGTCGGATGGAACGGGGCGAGCGAACTCCGCACTCACAGATAGTGGGGTGGGCAGAGCGGTTCGACACACCCCGGCGCGTGCGCGCCACCCCTCTTGGTAGAGGGAATTCGGAAATGACGGATCGTCCTCTTTGTCCCGGCTAGTCCCGGATGTTGTCGGCTATTGTCGGGTGACGCCGCTTAGGAAAATTGAGGTTCTTTGAAATTATGCGGGAAGGCGAAACGCTCACGCGTTCCGCTACGAGGTGTGCGGAAAAGAAAAAGGCCGCCTCGGGTTTGATGCGGCCTGAAGGGGGAGGCTTTTTTGGAAAGGCTCCAGAGTCGGAGAGGACGAGCGGGCCGCTCGTCCCTACCTTTTTGATGCGCTGTTTATTTGCTCGCGAGGGTGCTCTCCGCGATTTCGGCTTTGGCGGCGGCGAGGTCTTTTTGGAAGGCCGGGTTGGCGAGGAAGGCGCGGGCGAGGGCTTGGCCGAGGACGCGGCCGCCGTAGATGTCGACGGGATAGTGCACGCCGCCCTGCACGCGGAGCCAGCCGGTGTCGCGGCCCTTCATGAGGATCGCGTCGCGGTGCGCGGGGAAGAGCTCGGCGAGCAGCGCGGCGAAGACCGTGCCGCGGGTGGAGTGGCCGCTCGGGTAGCTGTAGTGCGTCGGGTCTTCGTGCTCGATAGCGTGCGGGAAAAGCTCCGGCGAGACGTGATAGGGACGCGGGCGCTGGAAGACGTTTTTCACATCGTCGGTGACCAGCTTGGCCTCGGCTTCGACTTGCTTGAAGAGCGCCTCGGTCTTCGGGAATTTTCCCGGGGCGAAACCGGCGCCGATGGCGGGTGCGAAGTGGAAGATGGTGAGCTTGTTTTCGTCCGTGCCGCGGGCGATCGCCTCTGGCGTGGCGGCGGTGTGGACGGCGAGGGCGGTGTCGAAATCAACTTTGAACTCAGCGCTGTCGCGCGCGGGCGGCGGCGGGAGGAGTTCGCGGGCGTTGATGGCTTCGATCGAGAGATAGACGAAGGCGCTCTTCTCCTTGGCGGCCTTGGCGGGAGCGTCGGCGGCGCGCAGCGGGGCGGCAACGAGGGCGAGCGTGGCGAGGACGAGGAAGGAACGGCGGTCGAGTTTCATGGGAGGAAAAAAGGGACCACGGATCCCACGCAGGCGTGAGATCCGTGGCCGGTGATTTAAGAAATCGCCAGGGGCTTAGAACTCGCCCGAGACGGTGAGGAAGTAGTTGCGGGTCGGGAGGACGTTGAACGCGTCCTTCGTGTAGGCGTTGGCCGCGCTGGCATCGACGCTGTCGAGCACCTGGACCTTGCGGTCGAAGGCGTTGCTGATCTGGAGGCGGACCTTGACGCTGTGGAGGAAGTTGTTGCGGAACTTCAGGCCGTAACCGATCGAGAAATCGGCGAGCGTGTAGCTGGAACTCTGGCCGACGCGCGTGGCGCCGCCGCCGGCGACATCGGGATTGGTGATCGCGTCGTAGACCTTCCACGAGCCGACATACTTCGCGGCAAACGAGGTGAAGAAACCGTGCTCGTTGTAGGCGAACCCGATCGCGCCGGTGTTCTTCGCGACGGTGGGGACATCGAGCTTGGAGCCCTTGAACGTGGCGTCGTTGATCGAGCCGTTGACGTACGTGCTCAGGCCGCCGCCGACGTAGTACGTGGCCTGCGCCTCGGCGCCGCTGTAGTAGGCGCCGCGGGCGATGCCGTAGTAGAGCGGGTCGCCGGAGGAGTCGGTCGGGCCGTTGTACGCGTAGTTTTTGAAGTCGATGTAGTAGACATCGAAGTCGGCGTTGAAACGGTCGTGCTTGAAGACGGTGCCGAGCTGGTAGTTGGTCGAGAGCTGCGGCTGGATGTTGATGTTCGCGAGATTCTTGTTCGCGACGTAGAACGAATTGCCTTCGCTCGGGGACTGGATGCCGCGGGCGATCTGCGCGTAGGTGGACCAGGACTTGTTGACCGTGTAGCGGATCGCGAGAGACGGCGTGGTGTCGGTGTCCTTGCGGGAGGCAACAAGCGCTTCACGGCCGGAGGTCTGGTTGACGACGGCGTTCATCTCGCGCTGGAAGCTCACGTACTTCGCGCCGACGTTGATCGAGAGATCGTTGGTCGCGCGCCACTCGTATTCGGCGAACGGCTGGAAGGACGTGTTCTTGTCGACGAGCAGGTACTTGTAGTCGTAGCCGATCGCGCCGGGCAGCGTGAGCGGATTGCCGCCGGGCGCGGCGGCCTTGTAGAGCGCGGTCGAGGTGAGGTCGATCTGGTCGGCGCCGGTGGTGTCGTAGTTTACGCCGTAGGTGTAGCGGTGATTTTTCGTGAAGTCGTACCAGAGGCCGGCCTTGAACGTGCCCATCTGCGAGTCGTTCACGACAGAGAAGCTATCACCGTAGGTGCGATACTCGTTCTGCTTGAGCGAGCCGAGCATGGTGCCGGCGGCGGCGCCGGAGCCGAGCTTTGGCTTCTCGTGGCTCTGGTTGTTGTACGAGTAGGTGTAGACCTTGTTCTGCACGCTCCAGCCATTGCCGAGGCGCGTGTCGAGGCCGATGTCCTCGAAGTCGGCCTTCTTTTTCTGGTAGTTGTAGCGACGGCTCAGGAGGTCGAGCTTGTTGGCGGCGTTGTCGTCCTTGAGGCCGAAGTTGCGGCCGAGTTGGTCGATCTGCTGCTGCGTGACGGAGCCGGGGTTGCCAAACTCGATCTTGTTCACGCTGCTGAGGACGCTGACGGTGGTGTTCTTGCCGACGGGCTGGAGGTACTTGAAGTAGTACGTGTCGCGCGTCATGTCGGAGTTGGTGCGGTAGCCGTCGGTCTCCATGCGCTGGTAGCTGCCGATAGCGGAAGCGCCGCCGAGGCCGGAGATGAGGCCGGTGTTGGCCTCGAAGTGACCGAGCTTCGTGTCCCAGCTGCCGTAGCTGAGCGTCGGGATGAACGACATGTCGGTGCGCGGATCCTTCGAGTAAAGAGCCATCGTGCCGCCGAAGGTGGCGTTGCCGATCGTGCTGGCGGTGCCGGGACCGCGATCAACGACCACGCGGCCGACGAGCTTCGCGGGGAAGTAGCTCGTGGTGTGGTGCGTGAAGGTGTTGTAGTCGCCGAACGGGATGCCGTCGAAGGTCACGTTGTAGCCGCCATCGTCGATGCCGCGAATGGTGGTGTGCTTCGCCTCGGAGAGGCCGGGACCGTTGGTCTCGACGTTGGAGACGCTGGGCGAAATGTTGGCGATGGTCGCGTAGTCGGCGGTAGGCGCGACGTTGTTCGCGATGTACTCGAGGCTGAGCGAGGACTGCGGCTGAAAGACGTCGAGCGGGCTGTCGGTCACGGCGGTCGTGAGCGCGGAGGTGCGGGCCGCGGAGACCTCGATTTCCTGGAGACGAACGGCTTTCTCGGTCGAAGCCGAAGCGGGGGCGTCGGCGACCGTCTGGGCGCGAAGCGTGCTGGCGGCGAGGAGCGCCGCAGCAGTCATGAGATGGGTTAGGCGTGGTGTTGAGTTCACGCCTACAGCGTGGGCTCGGCGCGTCACACGCGGATGGCAAACACGTGACGAACCCGTGCCGAATCGGTCCGTTTCAGAGGGGAGTTCGAAAGCGCGAAAACGGTGAAAAAGTCGGACACTCAGAGCGACGCAGTCGGGCGAAGATTACTGATACATTACGCAACGGCAAAGATTCGGTGACGAGCGCGGCGGGGCCTTGACCGCGATTTGCACGGGCGCGCAAGTTCGTCCACGATGAACACCTCCCACCGTATCCTTGCTGCTTTCGCCGCGCTGACCTGCGCGACGGCGCTTTGGGCCCAGAGTCCTTCCACCGGTACGCTCGCCGGGCGTATCGTGGATGCGCAAACCAAACTCGCCCTCGGCGGCGCACGCATCACCGTCGCGGGCACTACGCTCGAGACGTTCGCCGACGCGTCGGGCGACTACGTGCTGCCTAATGTCCCGGGCGGCACGCAGACCCTGGAGATCAGCTACGTCGGCTATCCCGATGTGCGCCAGTCGACGACGGTCAGCGCGGGCGGCACGACGCGTTACGATGTCGCGTTTGGCAGCGAAGTCGTGCGGATGGAAAAGTTCGTGATCGAGGGCAACGCAGTCGGCTCCGCGCGCGCGATCAATCAGGAGCGTGCCGCCGAAACGCTCACCAATATCGTCGCGGCCGACGCCATCGGACGTTTCCCCGACCAGAACGCCGCTGAGTCGATGCAGCGCATCCCCGGCCTCGCGCTCTACCGCGACCAAGGCGAGGGCCGCTTCATCGTCGTGCGCGGCATCCGCCCCGACCTCAACAGCACGCAGCTCAACGGCGTGTCCATCGCTTCGCCCGAGCGCGGCGCGCGCACCGTGGCGCTCGATGTGCTCCCGACCGACGCGCTCGGCGCGGTCGAAGTCACTAAGGTCCCGACGCCCGATCAGGATGTCGACGGACTCGGCGGCCGCATCAACATGAAGACCCGCAGCCCCTTTGATACCGAGGGCCGCCAGATCCAGCTCTCCGCGCAGGGCCAGTACAACCACCTCCGCGATCGCCTCAGTGGCAAATATAACGCGACGTACTCCGACACATTCAACAATGGCACGATCGGCGTGATCTTTTCGCCGACGTGGCAGGGCCGCCGCTTCGGCTCGAACAACTTCGAGGTCTCCAATCCGTGGGTGCTCACCGCGGTCCCCGGCTCTACGACGGGCGAGAAGGCGTACTTCAATCAGGACATCAATTTTCGCGAGTACCAGATCACCCGCACGCGCTACGGCGCTAACGGCAGCATCGAGTTCAAGCCCGACGCCACCACGCTCTACTATTTCCGCGGCACGTATTCATTCTTCTCGGACCACGAGAACCGTTTCGTAACGACGATCCCGTTCTCCGAAGGCACGCTCACCGCGCTCGACAATCTCAGCGCGACCGTCACCGGCGTGCGCCGTGAGAACAAGCAGATCCGCTCGCGCACCAAGACGCAGGGCCTCTACTCCTACTCGGCTGGCACCGAACGCACGCTCGGTGATTGGCGCCTCGATGCGCACGCGGCCTATAGCCGCGGTGACGAGAAGAAGCCCGAGGAGTCCGCGATCTTCCGCAAGTCCGCGCGCGGCACCGACTGGCGCTACACGTTTGCCCCCGGCACCTATGCGCCCGCGGTGACGCAGGTCGGCGGCCCGACGATCGACGATCCGACGGTCTTCAACGAGTTCAACCGCCTCCGCAGCGCGCCCGGTGCGGGCCGTGAGACCGAGTACAATTTCGGCGGCAACGCCCGCATGGATTTCCGCGCTGGCGAGATGCCTGCGTACGTGAAGTTCGGCGCGCAGGCTCGTCTAAAGCGCAAGCTGCAGGAGCGCGAGCAGATCAACTGGACGGCGCCCGCGAGCTTCACTTTCGCCTCGCTCGCGGAGGAGCAGACGCACGATGACTATGCGTTTCTCGTCGGCCCGCGCTTCAGCGCCACGAAGTTCACGCAGACCTTCATCGACAACAAGGCGGCCTTCACGCCGACGCGCGATCTCGCTTCGAGCGCGCAGGATGACTGGACCTCGCACGAGGATGTTTACGCTGGCTACGCGATGGGCGCGGTGACGCTCGGCACGACCACGCTCACGACCGGTGCGCGCTACGAGCGCACGCAGTTCGACGCGCGCGGCAACCAGCTCCGCACCACGGCGGGTGTGCTCTCCGTGACGCCCGGCGAGCGCAGCCGCGACTACGACAATATTCTCCCGGGCATCTATCTTCGCTCGGCGGCGGACCGCAACACGGTGCTGCGCGCCTCGTTCAGCACGAGTCTCGCGCGTCCGGCGTTCAGCGATTCGGCCTTCCGCCGCGCGGTGAGCGACGACGCCAAGACCGTCACGGAGAGCAACCCCGGCCTCAAGGCGCTGAAGTCGCAAAACTACGACGCCTCGATCGAGCACTACTTCTCCTCGCTCGGCAGCGTGTCGCTCTCGGCCTTCTACAAGGACATCCGCGACTTCACCTATCAGGCCACGATTCCCGGCGCGGTCGATGCCGACACCGGCTACCCGATCAACACCTTCGTCAACGGCCCGCGCGGTCACATCTCCGGCGTGGAGTTCGCGTGGCAGCAGCAGTTCCGTTTCCTCCCGGCGCCGTTCGATGGCCTCGGTTTCCTCGCCAACTACACGATCACCGACAGCGCGGCGCTCTACCTGCGCTCATCGACCGGCACGTTTGAGAACGCGCCCTTCATCGGCCAGTCGGCGCAGATCGGCAACGTCGCGCTGAGCTACGAGAAACACGGCTTCTTCGTCCGCCTCGCGCTCAACTACCGCACGCCCCGCCTGCGCGAGGACGAGCCGATCGGAGCGAGCACGGCGGAGGACCGCTACGTCGACGAGTTCAAGCAGCTCGATCTCACCGCCAACTACCGCTACGGCCGCAACCTCGAGTTTTTCGGCGAGGTGCTGAATCTCACCAACGAGCCCTTCCGCGTGGCCTTCAGCGAAAAGCGCAGCCGCTTCCTCCAGTTCGAGGAGTACGGCTGGAGCGCCAACTTCGGTGTGCGCGTGAAGCTGTAAACGCACGGCGTCCCCAGATGATCTCCTCGTTCTCGCTCCGCCGCGGCCAAGCACTGGTCGCGGCATTCGTGGTCGCGTGGGCCGGCCTCGTGCCGGCTCGTTCGGCCGACGCGCCGACGCCGGCCCCGATTCCTAGTTTGTCGTTCTGTACCGCGGGCGACATGCGGAGCTACACGGAAAATCCCAAGGACGATGGGCGGCGATTTTTCGACGGCGCTTGTGAGGCGATGGCGCAGGTCGGCCCGGGGGCGTTTTTGATTTCGCCGGGCGACTTCGATCCGCCCGCGGCGAATCGCGCGATCATCGACCGTTACCTTGGGAAGGATTTTCCATGGTACGTCGTGGTGGGAAATCACGAGGTGGAAAACGCCGCGGTGATGCCGTGGGTGCGCACGTGGCTCGCGGGCGACATCCCGCACGTCGTGCGTCGCGGTCTACCGGGCACGCAGCTGTCGATCTATTCGTGGGATTGGGGCAACTCGCACTTCGTCGCGATCGACAGTTATCCGTGGGCCAAGGCCGGCCAGCCCGGCTCCACCGGCGACAAGGGCAAAGTCGATCTCACCGACGGCATGTTCGAGTGGCTCGAGAAAGATCTCGCGGCGACGAAGCAGCCGTTTGTCTGGGTGACTGGTCACCAGCCGATCGAGTCGCTGCCCGACATGGAAAGCGGGCGCGGCCGGCACGGCGGGGATTCGGTGAGCTACGATGCAGCGCGCGCCGCGCGGTTCGTCGAACTCCTGAAGCGTTTCCACGTGCGCGCGTACATCTGCGGCCACACGCACAACACCTCGGTCGTGAAACTCGCAAGCGGCGTCTGGCAGTGCGACTCCGGCCACGCGCGCGGCGGCGGCGATACGGGTTCGCCAAGCACGTTTCTGAAATTCCGCACCGAGGACACCAAGGCCTTCGTCGACATCTACCGCGCCGATCCGAAAGGCGTGACCTATACGCTGCGCAAGACGGTTGAACTCAATTGAACATGAAGCTGAAGCACACGTTCGCGTTTTTTGTTTTAGTCGGGAGCTTGCTCGCCAAGCCCCTCGCGCCCGACAGCGGCCGAGTCGTCGCCCCCGATCCCGACGCCAAGAATACCGCGGTAAAGCCGCGCGTCGTGACCGAGCCGGTGAAGCATGACACCGACGATCCGGCCATCTGGATCAATCCCGTCGATTCCGCGAAGAGCCTCATCGTGGGCACGGACAAGGACAGCGATGGCGCGCTCTATGTCTTCGATCTCAAGGGCAAGGTCGTGCAGGTCGTGAGCGGTCTCAAGCGGCCCAACAACGTCGATATCGCCACGGGGCTTACCCTCGGCGGCAAGTCGGTCGACATCGCGGTGACCACCGAGCGCGAGGCGCAGTGCCTCCGCGTCTTCCGCCTGCCTGACATGGCGCCGCTCGACCGCGGCGATCTGATCGTGTTTGACGGCGACAAATCGCGCGCGCCCATGGGCATCGCGCTCTATCGCCGGCCCAGCGATGGCGCGATGTTTGCCATCACCGGCGGCAAGTCCGGCCCGGCTGATGGGTACCTCTGGCAGTATCGCCTGAAGGACGACGGCACCGGCCACGTGGCGATGACGAAGGTCCGCGCCTTCGGTCACTACAGCGGCAAGAAGGAGATCGAGGCGATCGCGGTCGATACGGCGCTCGGCTACATCTACTACTGCGACGAGACTCACGGCGTGCACAAATACCGCGCCGATCCCGATGCGCCCGATGCGGCGACTGAGCTCGCTCTCTTTGCTACCAGCGGCTTTGCCAGCGATCACGAAGGCGTGTCGATCTATCCCACCGGCGAAAAGACCGGCTACGTGGTTGTGTCGAACCAGCAGGCCGACACGTTTCGCATTTTCCCGCGCGAGGGCACGCCGGGAAAACCACATGAGCACCCGCTGCGCGCGAGCGTGCGCCTCAGTACGATCGAGAGCGACGGCAGCGACGTCACGCCGGTTGAGCTCCCGGGCTTCCCCGGCGGACTCTTCGTGGCGATGAGCACCGACCGCACATTCCACTACTACGCGTGGGCCGACATCGCGGCGGCGGGTGGGCTGAAGTGAGATTGAGGTGATAGAGGTGCGAGTCCTTTGGCTCGCGCCTCATACGGGCAGAGTGTGGCGCTAGGGCGTGCGCGTTTCCCATTGCGGAGCCGCTGCGGATCGCATCCAGTCGACCGCTTCAATTTCTGCTATGAAAACGCTCTTCAAGACTCTCGTGGTTCTCGCGGTCCTCTTTGTCATGCTCTACGTGGGCATGAACAACACGCATGAGATCGATTTCCGCTTTCCGATCGCGGGCACCACGGAAAAGAATCCGATCCATGCTTCGGCGGCGATGATCTACTTCGGGGTCTTCGCCATTGGCGTCCTCGGCGGCACGATGCTGCACGGCGGTGGCGGCGACAGCAAAGGCGGCGGAAAGAAGAGCAGCAGCAAGGACCGGTAAGCGTCTCGGCGATAGCGTGAGGCCTACGACCGAACCAAGCGTATGAGGTTCTTTTTCTTAGTCCTGATTGCGCTAGCTCTTTCGGTCAGAGGGCGCGCCGCCGAGGAGCCATCCCAGACGATTGCCGTTCAGATCTATGGCGGAGTTCAGAAGCAGGGGGCGTGTCGGCTTCCGTTGAACGAACCTCTGCGATCGGCAATTGAGACCGCAACTGGAGGCCTGTCTGGCATGCCCCAACTGAATCGGGTTCGAATTACCCGAAAACGGCCGGACGGTACATATGAGCGAATTGAGTTCAATCTGAAGGAAAAGGCGAAACAGCCAGTCGGGTCGCTGCTTAAGGATGGCGACATTATCTATGTCCCCGAACTCGTGGAGTAGCTGAAGTTCGTCCGTTGAATTGTCGCCTTACCTCAATCACGCGAGCACTTCCGCTGTTACCTCGTGGAACGCCGCTCCGCCAGCACCCTGCGATCGAGTCGCGCGAGCGGCTGGCGGCCTCGTGGTTTCGCTGAGCGTAATATTTCCATGATCACGTCCTGAAGAAGTGCAGGCATCGGATCTTTCGTTCACCCGTGATGCGTTCCATCGTTGCTAGCTGGCCCGGCGACGAATCTGTCACGCCTTCGCGGCGCGGCGGAGATTGTCGCAGACGATGGCGGCGGCGATGGCGGCGTTGAGCGACTCGGCGCCGCCGTGGCGTGGGATCGTGACGGTGCGCGAGACGCGCTGTTTCACGGCGGGGGAAAGCCCGCGGCCTTCGCTGCCGATAACCAGGACTGCGTCGCGCAGAGCAGGTAGAGCGTGGACCGACTCGCCCTCGAGGTCGCAGCCGAGGATCGGCGTGCTGGCGGCTGCGCTACCGAGCGCTTCGGCGAGGTCGGCGGTGTGGACGCGTACGCGCGCGAAGGAGCCCATCGAGGCGTTGATGACTTTTTGGGAAAACAGGTCGGCGCAATCGGGCGAGAGCACCACGCGGTCGAGCGCGAACCAGTCTGCAATACGGAGGAGTGTGCCGACGTTGCCCGGGTCTTGCACGCCATCGAGCGCGAGGGTGAGGCCGCGGTCGAGTTCGCCGGGTGTGAGCGGCGTGCGGACGATCCGGCCCACGGCGAGGACAGACGAAGGAGTGGGGAAGTGGCTCGCGCGCGCCATTTCGTCGATGGTGAGCGAGTGGGTTTTCTCGCCGGACCACGCGGAGGTGGCGTAGATTTCGACGAAGGGAAATTCTGCCGCGATCAGCTCTGCCACGACCTTCTCGCCTTCGACCACGAACAAGCCCAGCGCCTCGCGCTGTTTCTTTTCGCGGAGCGAGCGGAGACGTTGAAAGTCGGCCTTGGTGGGCATAGCGGGAGTTTGGGGCCGGCACGCGCGAGCACAAGCCGCCGTCCCTTCACGATGGGTCTACCGGCTGGCCATCGGCGGAGGCGGTCGGGTTGGACCGAGCGGGGGCGGCGCTGTCACTTGATAGTCGGTTATGTAGTAATCGCCGGAATAGCCCCGACGGAAGAGCACGCCGACATTGTACACTCCGGGCGGAAGTTCTCCGACTGGGAGGTGCAGCCGGAAGCCAGAGAACAGTAGATCGGCGCGATGAATGGCTTGCGCAACGTCGGGCCGGCGCACAGTTACCGCCGGGTAGGCGCGGAAAAAAGTCTCGGTCCAGAATACTACCATGAGTTCGCCTCGACGAACCGGCTGATCGGCGGCATAGGCCCAGCCGTTGATATAGATGCCGTGGGGATTGGTCCGTGCATCGTCGAGGTAGCAGGAGACATTGGTGATTTCGCGCGGGCGCGCGACGCGCACAGGTCGCGGCGGCAGCGCTGGGCGGTAGATACCGCGGGCGACGGCAGCGCGGAGGATCGTGTCGGCCCGCTCGGGTCGCGGGTAGAGCTGAAACTGGGCACCGTTGAGCGTATCGTAGAATTCGAAACGCATCAGCGCCTGCTCGCGCTGATCGGCGAACTTCTGTCCCAGCCCGATGAAGCGAGCATTGGCCGTGACATTGAAAACCCCGAGTACACTGAATGCCACGGCGAGCACGCGGGTCGTGCGCGCGCCGCGCGCGAGAAAGCGCTCAATGAAATGCCACGCGGCTAGTGACCAAGAGAGCGAGCTAAGAATGTAGTAGCGCGATGGCACGGGCTGGCCAGCCGACACGCCGACCCGCCCTAGGGCGATCAGGCCGAGCGAAAGGAGGCAGAAGGCGATCAGGGCGATGGCTAAAGGTTGACTCCGCCATGGCCGATCCGTCGCCATCCAGCCGAGGAGGGCGAGAAACACGATGCCGAGCCACGGCGCTGCGACGAGATCGCCCTGGGCCGGCGAGGTGCCAATGAGCGTGAGCCAATAGGAGATTACCTGGCCGAACGCACGCGCCGCCTCGACATGGTGCTGCGGATTGACTGTGAAACCCGTGAAAAAGCCGGTTGCGGTCAGGCTGGCCATCATGGACCAGACACCTAGGAGCAGCCATTGGCGCTGCATCATCAGCATCGCCGCTCCGATCGGCCAGACCAGCAGGCCATGCGCGAGCGTGAACGAAGCCAGAAAGCCGAACAGCAGAGCGCCCAGAAATGTCATTCTCGTGCCCCGCAGGAGCGCGGCGAACGCGCACGCCGCGAGCAGGGGCGCGAGAAAGTGGTCGATCGACGAACCTGACCAGAAAAGGTTTTCGTGGTGCTGGAGGTGAAACATGCCGAGCGCCAGAACGAGGGCCAGCCGCCAGCGCATGGCGGAGTTCTTCGTTTGAGCCACAAGCACGGCGCAGAGCAGCACCAGAAACGAATCACCGATCGCGCCGAGCACTGCGAAGTTGATCGACCCCGTCAGTGTGTAGCCGAGCGAGAATAGCAGTCGGCTGGTCACCATGCGGTGCTCGTTGTGCACGGCGAAGAGCCGCTGCAGCCAGTCGAGCCACGTGTCGCCGCTGTTGATTTTCACCAGATAGTCGAGGACCGAGTCGAACTCGTCCCAGTACGCGATGTTGCGGAGGTTAAGCGCGACACGGATCGCGATGAATAGCACGGGTGCCGCGCCCAGCGCGACGAGCGTGGACACGGAACAGGCGCGAGCAAAACGCGCCGTTGGGATACAACGGGGGTAACTCACAAGCAGCAGCTGGAGAGGTAGCAGCGGGGTTCGAGACAGCCGTTTTGCTTTAACGTAAGGCAGCATAGCAAGCGCATTTCGCTCGGAAAGGTAACGGCTCGGTCGGATGCGTGCTGCTGCCGCGCGCTTGTTCCCCTGGCTGGATTGTGCTTTCTCGGGGTAACCCACGCTGCTGATGAAACGACTCACCCCGCTGCTGCTGCTCGCGTTTGCCTTCGCTTTGGTCATCGCGCCACTGGCTTGGGCGGCGGGTGGACCAGCGCCGACAGCGGCGGACAAGTCGCCCGCGGCGCCGTTTGCGTCGGCGATCAGCACGGTCACGGGCATGGCGATCTCACCATTGCTCGGCACGGCGGCGTATGGGGCGTATCAATCGATCACGGCGGAGGGTGAGGCGGCGCGGGCGAAACTGCCGTGGTACGCGCACGCGAGTTTCTATGTGCCGGCGCTGCTGCTCGTGGCGGCGTGTGCGGCGAAGGACGCGTTTGGCGCCGTGCTGCCGCCGGGACTGAAGAAGCCGCTCGATGTCATGGAGACGATCGAGAACAAGGCGACCGGCCTCGTCGCAGCCGGTGCGGTGGTGCCGTTCACAATGAGCGCAATGTCCAAGATGTTGATCGGCACGAAGACCGCCGCAGTGGGTGTGGCGGGTGCAGGAGGATTTGCGATGATCGGGGCGATCGATTTTTCGCCGGTGCTGAGCGTGCTCACGATCCCGTTTGGCATCGCGATGTTTGCGCTCGTGTGGATGGCGTCGCACGCGATCAATGTCCTCATTCTTCTCAGTCCTTGGGGCGCAATCGATGCGGCGCTGAAGGCGGCGCGCACCGCGCTGCTCGGCTTGCTTACACTCACTGCGACGATCAATCCCTGGCTCGGCGCGGCGCTCTCGCTCGTGGTGATCGTGGTGGCGTACTTCGTGGCGGGCTGGGCGTTTCGCCTGACGATCTTTGGATCGGTGTTCTGCTGGGATTTCTGCACCGGCCGGAGTGGTCGCTTCTCGCCGAAGGAAAATGACAACGCGATGTTCTCCTCGGGCGATCTCCCCGGCGTGCCGGTGCGCACCTACGGCCGACTCGTGCAGCGCACGCAGGGTGGGCTCGAGTTCTTCTATCGCCCTTGGCTTTTCGGGCCGCCGAAGGTGGCGAAGGTCCCGGTCGCGGCGGCGCAGCTCGCGGTCGGTCGCGGGCTTTTCATCTCCAGCATCGCGACGGACAGCGACACGTTCTTCCTGCTGCCGCCACGCTATCGCGGGCACGAGGACGTGCTCGTACGCGCCTATCTCATGGGCGGCGGCGTGCGCGACGCGGGTCTGCGGCGCGCATGGAGTGCGCTCACGGAATTGATCGGCGGGAAAAAAGCTCCGGCAACGGCGGCGGCCTGAGCTGAGCGCCATGCTTCGCTCGCTCGCCCGGTGGCTGTGCGCGGCGTTTTTTGTCGTGGCGGGCGCTGCGCATTTCGCGAAGCCAGCGCTGTACTTGTCGATGATCCCTCGCTGGGTGCCGGTACCAACGGTAGCGAACTATTTGAGTGGGGCGCTGGAGATTGCCGGCGGGATCGCACTGCTCTTCCCCGCGTCGCGTCGCGTGGCGGGATGGCTGTTGCTGCTCGTGCTGTTCGGCGTGTGGCCCGTGCACATCCAGGCGGTGATCGATGGGCACATGGGTGAGCTGGATTTCTCTCCGACCATCTTGTGGCTGCGAATCCCCTTTCAGGGCGTGTTGATCGCGTGGGTCTGGTGGGTGGCGCTGGCGCGCGCGCCGGCGCGCTGAGTGGCTCAGGGTCCGGCCAGTTCGCGCACCGCGGCGAGCACGGTGGGCCAGGCGGGCGAGGCGGGATCGATCAGCTCGAAGTGTCCGGCGTCGGGACAAACGACGAGGCGGGCATGGTCGCCGGATTTCGCCGACGCGGTGACGAAGGTTTGGCTCAGTGCAGGCGGCACGACGATGTCGCGTGTGCCATGTAGTGAGATCGTGGATACACCGAGTGGCACCATGGCTAGAGGAGACGCTTCACGCAGGTGCGCTGCGGAGATCGCTACGCCGCCGACGAGTTCGAGGCCGGAGTCGCCGCATGCAGTGTCATGCGCAGTGAGATCGCTCACGGCAGCGAGCGCCACGACGCCGCGGATCGACAGTGGGTTGGTGCGATGCAACGGGCTAGTGGCTGGCAGACGGGGTGTGCCTGCGTACCAGAGTGCGAGCTGACCGCCGGCGCTGTGGCCGATGAGCACGACCCGTGAGAGGTCGAGAGAATGAGGTGCCGCAAGTTCGCGGAGCTTTTCGATGGCGTCGGCGACATCGAGAAATGTCCCCGGCCAACCGCCGCCCGCATCGCCGAGTCGGCGATACTCGGGTGTCCACACGGCGAAACCAGCTTGCGCGAGCGCGGTGGACATACGGCCGGTATAGGTGCGGTCGTACTCCGATTGCCAGCAGCCGCCATGCAGTACCACGGCCACCGGACGGGGGCCGGGCGTAGTGGGCAGGCGGAGTTCGCCGACCTGCAGTGGGTCCGAGCCGTAGGCGATGCTGGCGTCGGAGGGCGTCGCGGACCAAGCGAGGATGTCGGCAGTTTTGAGCATGGGTCGCGTGGCGCAGGAGAAACCTACGGCGAGCGCGAGCGCTCCCAAGACGAGCGAGAGCAGGGCGACGCGGCCGGGCATCGCGTGACGATTCGCGGCGCGAGGGCCGAGTCAATCCGCGGCGAGCTGCGCGAGTTTCTGCGCGAGCAGCGCCCGCTCGGCCGGCTGAGGCGCGAGATCGAGGGCGCGCTGCAGGGCGGCGGCGGCCTCGGCCTTGCGACCAGTGTCGGCGAGGAGCTGGCCCTTCACCGCGTGATAGAGGTGATACTGGTCGAGCGACGGCCGCCGCGGAATGGCGTCAAGCGCCGCGAGTGCAGCGACAGGACCGTTAACTTGCGAGAGAGCGACGGCACGGTTGAGTGCGATGACGGGCGAAGGGGCGAGCACCAGCAATGCGTCGTAGAGATCGAGGATGTGCGCCCATTGTGTCTCGGCGGGCGTGGGCGCGAGCGCATGCGCGGCGGCGATGCCTGCTTCGAGATGATAACGCGAAACCTGCGTGCCCTCGGCGGAGGCATCGAGGTACGCGAGGCCGCGGCGGATTTGTTCTTTATCCCAGCGCGAACGGTCCTGCGCCGAGAGCACGAGCAGCGAGCCATCGTCGGCGACGCGCGCGGGCAGGCGCGAGGCGTGGAGATGCATGAGCGCGAGGAGTGCCTGAGTTTCGGGGCGACGACCGAGCGGATGAGCGGTGAGGAGTTCGCCGAGGCGGATGGCTTCGGCGCAGAGATC
Organism: Verrucomicrobiota bacterium; assembly: GCA_048498795.1. Taxonomy (GTDB): domain Bacteria; phylum Verrucomicrobiota; class Verrucomicrobiia; order Opitutales; family Opitutaceae; genus JBEHXH01. The sequence continues at coordinate 125,005 of JBEHXH010000011.1, read as the reverse complement.
GGCGCGGAGGAGCGAGTCGCCGTGCGAGGCTTTGTAGCCTTCGTTGAAGAGCAAGTAGAGCGATTGCAGCACTGACGAGAGGCGCGGGGCGAGTTCCTCGGCGCGCGGCAACTCCAGCGATGCACCGCTCTCGCGCAAATGCTGGCGGGCGCGCACGAGACGTTTGGCCACGGCATCGGTGCTCGTGAGAAACGCGGCGGCGATTTCTTTTTCGCCGAAGCCACCGAGCGTTTTCAGCACGAGTGCCACCTGCGCTTCGGTGGGCAGCGTGGGCTGGCAGCAGGCGAACATCAGCCGGAGCTGGCTGTCGCGAATCTCGTCCTCGAATTGCGGCGCGGGCAGGGCGACGGCGTCGTCGAGCGATTCTTCCACGAGCGGGATGATCGTGTCCTGTTTTTCGCGCCAGAGCGTGGCGCGGCGGGTGATGTCGAGGGCGCGATTGCGCGCGGTCTGAAGCAGCCACGCCGAGGGATTCTCGGGGACGCCGCTGTACGGCCAGACCTGCATCGCGCGCAGCAACGCGTCCTGCACCACATCCTCCGCGAGATGCAGGTGCGCGCTGCCGAAACGCGCCGCGAGGATCGCGACCAGCCGTCCCGCCTCGCGGCGAAAAAGGTGGTCGACCACCTGCGCGACATCGGGCGCGGTGGACGACTCCTGCGGACTGGGCGAGGGGAGGGACAACGCGGCATTCAGCTCGGCAGCGGCATGACTTGGCGAACCTCGACGGAGCCGCCGTTGTCGAGACCGGGGCAGCCGCGGGAAATTTCCACGGCCTCGGTAAACGACGCGGTCTTCACCAATAGGTAGCCAGCGACAACCTCTTTTGCCTCGGCGAACGGGCCATCGACAATGGTCGCACCGCCAGAGCCGCGCACGACTTTGCCCGGCGATTCTTCGAGGGGCGCGCCCGCGATGTGCTGGCCGCGGGCCTTGATGCCATCGATCCAGGCGCGCCATTTTTGAAAGGTGCGCTGCATCTCCTCGGGCGTGCGCGCGCACTCACCGTCGGGACCGCGGAAGACAAACATGTAGATGGGAGCAGGTTGGTTACTCATGGGATTTTGGATTGAGATGGGAAATTATTCGGGTGGACGCGTGGCGATGGGCCGGACTTCCAGCACGACGCCGTAGTCGAGACCGGGGCAGCCCTTGGCGGTCGCGATGGCGTGGGCGAGATCGCGCGCGGTGATGATGATGAAGCCGCCGACCATTTCCTTCGCCTCGATGTAGGGACCGTCGCTGACCGACACGCCGCCGGGCTGGCGAAGGACCGCGCCAGTGTTGTCGAGGCCCTGCGTGCCCACGAGCAGGCCCTGTTCCTTGAGCCCCTGCATCCACACGCCGAACCGCGTCATGATCTCGCCGAGGTTGGCGGGCTTCGGACCGTTGGGGTGGCGGAGGAGGAGAAGGAAGGACGGATTGGGCGGAGTCATGGTGGTGCGTCACCATCATGACGAATCGACCGCGAAACGGAGGACAAAAATCAGCCGGAAATTTTCGCGAGCAGTTTCTCGCACGCGTCGCGCCAGAACTCCTTGTACTGCGCGGCCTCCTCGGCCGTGGAAAAGCCGTCGTGGCTGATCCCGATGCTGCATTTACCGGAGCCCTTGGCCGTAAGGGCGATACCCGCGATGGGCGCCGCGGGAAATCCGAGTCGCACCGACTTCGGCGCGGTGGCGCGCCGAACGACGACCTCGCGTGGGAGCCACCCAACGCGTTTTCGCGCATCCGTGAAATATGCGTGCGCCTCGGCGGCCGAGAGTGGCACTGTGCGCGAGAGAGTGACGTTGAATTTTCCGGTGCAGCTCTGGCCGACGATGCGCCGACCGATATGCTGCTCGTAGCCGACGGTTACCATCTGTGCCCACCAATCGGGCAGGCGGTGCTTTTCGCAAAGCACGTTGACGATGTCGGTGTGCGCGAGATCGGCAGCGCGGGCTTTCGTAAGTGCCTCGATCCATGCAGCCCAAGATTTTCCCGTGGCCTTTTCGACCGCGGCGGTGCTGATGCCGGCGAAGGTGATGGGTGCGGGAGATTGCTTGGGGGCAGGCATATGAGGACTCTGAGTACGCAGTGCTCCGGGGATCAATCCGGCGCAGGCGCGTTGGCGGGAAAGTGCTGTCCGATTAACGGACGACGCTTTTCAGGGGTGAACTATTTCGCCGCAGCGGGCGCGGGCTCGGCGACGCGCGTCGACTGATACGCGACGAGCTGCCACTTGCCACCGTCCTGAGCCCACACCGCGAGGAAGCGCAGCGAAAACGCCACGTGCTCTGTCCCCCGCGTGGCGCGCAGCGAGGCGGTGCCTGTCATCGTGACGACGCCGGGTGCGATCTCAAAGAGCTTCGTGTCGCCGTAGTCGTACGCCTCGTACTTCATCCGGCTCGTACCGACGGCGGTCATGAACTGCGCCTTCGTTTGCGCGCCGCCATCGGCGTGGCCGTAGATGAGATCGTCGCTGAGCAGCGGCGCGAGCCGCGAGAGATCGCCCGCGATGGTGGCCTGGATGCGAGCGGTGTCTGCAGCGCGCACGGCGTCGAGCGGGCCGGCGTGGACGACGACGGCTAGTGCGAGGGCGGCGAGGAGGGTGAAGAAGAGTTTCATGCGCTGATAAAAGAAATTGCGGCGTGACGGTGACTATGTGCGCTGCACAGGCTGTGGTTTTCCGGTGGTGTCGATGGCCACGTAGGTGAAGGTGCCATGCGTCACACGCAGTTGTCGGCCGTCTGTGTCGCGCTGCACCCACGCCTCGACCGCGATCTTCATCGACGTGCGGCCGGTGGCGAGGAGGTGCGCGTAGCAGGAGACGACATCGCCGACGTTGACCGGCGCGACGAAGGCCATCGCCTCCACGGCAACCGTGACGACGCGGCTATGCGCCACCGACCGCGCGAGCACCGCGCCGCCGAGATCCATCTGCGACATGAGCCAGCCGCCAAAGATGTCGCCATTGGCGTTGGTGTCGGCGGGCATCGCGATCGTGCGGATGACGACTTCGCCGAGTGGCATCGCAGGCGGGACAGAGGAGTCGGGCATGACGGCGCAAACCTACTTGCGACCCTCTCGCGCGCCAGAAAAAGAAACAGCCGCACACTGGAGGGCGGCTGTTTCCGCGCGGCGCTGGAGGCCACGCGATTCCTTTAAGTTGAAGCAACCTGGCGGGAACGGCGTATGGGGTGTTCGCCTCCGACCCGTCCCGCAACAGGTAATCTTACGTAGCCCAATATTGTGACTGTTCCGTGATTACAAAAGAGCGGCGCGGTGGCTTTTTGCCCGATAGTGGTATCTCATTTGCAACTGTGGGCGCTTTTACGCGAACTCAGTCTATCCATAATCCTGCTGCGAAACAGGGTGCGGACTGGGGCCGACTGCGCTTAGCGCCGTGTCCGCCGCCGCCACCCGACCAACCCGAGTACGCTGACTCCCGCAATGGCTGCGTAGGTCGCAGGCTCCGGGACTGCCGAGGTCTGAAACGTCGCGCTGAACACTGCATCCCATGGCGGGAGTTCGTTACCTTGATGAAGCAGCACACCGCCGAGGTAGGGATCGTTGAAGTTGATCTTCAGGTCGTGCGTGGGATTGACCACGGAGGTCGGCGACTCCGAAAAGACCGCGTAGTACTTCGTGTTGATGTCGAGCGCCACCTGCCCGGAGAACTCGAAGGTCGCGGTGCCGCCTCCGCCGATCGTCGACCACGTCTGGGTGTTGAGCGAGGTATCCAGCAAGGTGCCCGCCACTCCGCCCGCGTAGCTCGTGTAGATCAGCAGGTAAGTCGGTGTCGTCGGAAGCGTGATCGCGCCATCGGCGGACACGACAAAGGTAAACTCGGTGAGGTAGGCGCTCGAGTTCGTGAAGCCCGCATTGGTCGGGAGATTCGGCGTGAAGCTCTGCCCCTGATTACCAAAGGAGCCGTTGTGCGTGCTTGTCGGCTGCGAAATCACGACCTGAGCCCGAAGCGAAACCGCGAAGGAGCCGATGATGACGAGCGAAAGAAGGAGGAGTTTTTTCAAGGCGAGCCGCGGAAACAAATTTCGTCTGAACTACTTCGCCGCCGGCGCAGGTGTCGGCTCGGGGAGCTTCAGTGATTGCCAAGCGAGGAAATGCCACTTGCCATTTTCGAGCCGCCACACGCCGAGGAAGCCGAGATGCAAGTCGGTCGTCTTGCCGCCGCTGGTGGAGATGAAGTGGCCCTTGCCCGACATGAGTACGATGCTGGGCGCCGCGACGGTGAAGGTGCGCTCTTCGTACGTGATCGAGTCCTGTTTCGACACACCGGTCACGCGCGGCTCGATGTAGGAGGCCTTCGTGTCGATGACGCCGCTCGAGTGCGCGTAGCGCAGTTCATCGGACATCACGGCGGCCAAGCGCGCGCGGTCCGCAGCGCACGTGGCGGCTACGCGCTCATCGTCTGCGGCGCGCGCGCCGGCGATGAGATCGGCATCGGACGCGCGCAGCGCGACGGTGAGCAAGGCGAAAGGAAGAACGCAGAGTGCGGTGCGGAGTTTCATGGGGTGGGGAACGCTGCCAACTTACGCGTTTTGACCGAGCGCCGCAAGGCCCCTTCGCGCAAACCGCCTGCGTGGCGGTGTCGCTCACTCGAGTCGGCTGAAGAATCACTCGAGCCGCGTGCACCAGCGGGCGAACCGCGGCCGCAGCCAACGCGCTGGATCAGCCGACACGAAGACGCCCTTCGCCTCGCCGACGATCTCGGCGCGCGGCACGAAGCCGAAATAGCGCGAGTCGCGGCTGTTGTCGCGATTGTCGCCCATCATGAAATAGCTTCCCGCCGGCACTTTCACCGGACCGAAGTCCCGCAACGCCGACACCGTCGGCAGCGCCATCACCGCATGTGCTCGTATCGACGAAGCGGATACGGCGGGCACTGACCTAGCCAACTTCTCCTCCGCAAACACCGCCGCGGCGCGCTCCGCCGCAGGCAGATCGTTTACCCCCGGCGCCGAAGCCGGGAGCGCCTCGTAGCTCTGGCGCACGCCATTCAGATAGAGAACGTCCTGCCGCAGTTCGACGGTGTCGCCCGGCTGGCCGATGACTCGCTTCACAAGCCGCGTGCCATCGTCCGGCGCGAAGCACACCACGATGTCGCCACGCTGCGGCTCGGCCCAGTGCGCGAGCCGCATCGTCGTGAACGGCACGCGCAGATCGTACGCGAGCTTGTTGATGAACACCACGTCGCCGCACAGGATCGTCGGTTGCATCGAGCCGCTCGGCACGTAGTTGATATCGGCGAGCGCGGACTTGGCCATTGTGATGAGCAGGAAGGGCAGGGCGAGGGGGCGAACCCAGTCGCGCCAAAGGGCGCGCGCGAAACGGCGAGGGAGCGTTTTCCAGTTCATGCTTTCAAAGAACATCGCTTTCGCCACCGCGCGACGCGCCTTGCGTGAGCGGGCGCAGCGCCGGGACGGGCGGCGAAAATTCGTTTGTTTCCCCGGCGTCGGGCGGCGATAGTCGGGGCATGTTGGTCAAATCCCCCCATGCCGCGTTTCGGCGGCTGTTCGACGAGGTCGGCACGGTCGACGCCGTCGGCATCGAGGAGCGCGTCGCGAAATACGGCACCCGCTCCATCAAGAAATCCGCCAAGCTCAAGGGCCTGAGAATGGCCGCCTCGATGATCGATCTCACCTCGCTCGAGGGCAAGGACACCCCGGGCAAGGTCGCCTCGCTCTGCCAGAAGGCGCTGCATCCGCACGACGATCCGTCGATCCCGCAGGTCGCCGCCGTATGCGTGTACCCCGCGATGGTGAAGCACGCGCGCCGCGCTCTCGGCTCCGACACCGCCGTGCGCATCGCCTCCGTCGCGACGGCGTTTCCCAGCGGCCAGGCGCCGATCAAGACCCGCCTCGCCGAGGTCAAGGCCGCCATCGAAGACGGTGCCGACGAGATCGACATGGTGATCAACCGCGGCGCATTTCTCGCCGGCGAATTTGGCCAGATGCAAGACGAGATCGCCGCTGTCGCCGAGACCTGCGTCGACACCACGCTCAAGGTCATCCTCGAGGTCAGCGAACTCGAGACCTACGACAACATCCGCGCCGCCTCTTTCCTCGCGATGCGCGCGATCCGCGAAGGCGACTTCATCAAGACGAGCACCGGCAAGACCACGCTCAACGCCACGCTCGGCAACAACCAGGTGATGATCGACGCCATCCGCGACTACTACCTCGACACCGGCATCGCCATCTCGATGAAGCCCGCCGGTGGCATCCGCACCGCGAAGCAAGCCCTCACCTTCCTCGTCGCCGTGAAAGAGACTCTCGGCGACGCGTGGCTCAACAACAACCGCTACCGCTTCGGCGCGAGCTCGCTTCTCAACGACGTCCTCCGCCAGCTCGAGAAAGAGCGCACCGGCGCCTACCAAGCCCCCTACTACTTCAGCGAAGCCGCCGAGAGCTACTGAGGATTTAACCGCTAATCTTCGCTAATCAGCACTAATCATTTCGATCTGAAGAATCAGCGAAGATTAGCGCGGATTAGCGTTCCAAAAAACCACCATGCCCACTTTGACCTCCGAGAAAAAGAAAACCATCCGCCCCTCGCGCCCCGCGCCCGAGCTGATCTTCGGCGACCTCTGGGAATTCGACCCCGCGCCCGAGACGGCCGACCCGAAGCTCAAGCCGCGCTACGATCTCTTCATCAACGGCGAATTCGTCGCGCCGAAGGGCGGCAAGTATTTCGACTCCATCAATCCCGGCAACGAGCAGAAGATCGCCGAGATCGCGCTCGCCGGCAAAGACGATGTCGACGCCGCCTACGCCGCCGCGCAGCGCGCCTTCGACACCACGTGGGGCAAGATGCCCGGTCGCGAGCGCGCCAAATATCTCTACCGCATCGCGCGCCTCCTGCAGGACCGCGCCCGAGAGTTCGCCGTCGCCGAGACGCTCGATGGCGGCAAGCCGATCAAGGAGTCGCGCGACTTCGATGTGCCGATGGCCGCCGCGCATTTCTTCTACCACGCCGGTTGGGCCGACAAGCTCGAGTACGTCGCACCCGGCGCGCGCGTCGCGCCGCTCGGCGTCGTCGGTCAGGTCATCCCGTGGAATTTTCCGCTGCTCATGCTCGCGTGGAAAATCGCCCCCGCCCTCGCGATGGGCAACTGCGTCGTCCTCAAGCCTGCCGAGACCACCAGCATCACCTGCCTCAAGCTCGCCGAGATTCTCCAGGACGCCGGCCTGCCCCCGGGCGTGGTCAACTTCGTCACCGGTGCCGGCGAGGTCGGCGCCGCCGTGATGGGCCACCCCACGCCGTCGAAGGTCGCGTTCACCGGCTCGACCGACGTCGGCAAGATCATCATGCGCTCGCTCGCGGGCACCGAGAAAAAGATGACGATGGAGCTCGGCGGCAAGGCCGCCAACATCGTCTTTGACGACGCCCCGCTCGACCAGGCCGTCGAGGGCATCGTCAACGGCATCTTCTTCAATCAGGGCCACGTCTGCTGCGCCGGCTCGCGCCTCCTCGTGCACGAGCCCGTGGCCGACGCCGTCCTCACCAAGCTCAAGAATCGCATCAAGGTCCTCCGCGTGGGCGACCCGATGGACAAGAACACCGACATCGGCGCGATCAACTCCAAGGCCCAGCTCCAGAAGATCGCCGAGCTCGTCGACAGCGGCGTGAAGGACGGCGCGAATATGTTCCAGCCCTCCTGCAAGCTCCCGACCAAGGGATTCTATTTCCGCCCCACCGTCTTCAGCGGCGTGAGCATGAGCAACCGCATCGCCCGTGAGGAAATCTTCGGCCCCGTGCTGAGCATCCTCACCTTCCGCACCGTCGACGAGGCGATCGAGAAAGCCAACAACACCGCCTACGGCCTCAGCGCTGGCGTGTGGACCGACAAGGGCTCCCGCATCCTCAAGATGAGCGTCGAGCTCAAGGCCGGCGTCGTCTGGGCCAACACCTACAACAAATTCGACCCCACGTCACCCTTTGGTGGATACAAGGAATCCGGCTTCGGCCGCGAAGGCGGCCGCCAAGGCCTCCTCGACTACGCGAAGATTCTGTGAACCACGAATGGACACGAATGGACACGAAGGCAAAGGCCTGCTCCACGGTGAGCTGGTCTACTCCATCGTTGGCAGCGCCATCGAAGTTCTGCGCGAACTCGTCCACGGCCTTCATGAGAAGCCGTACGAAAAAGCGCTCGTGGTTGAGTTTGGCCTCCGTGGTATCGCGTGCGACCAACAGCGGGCATTTCCCGTCATCTACAAGGGGATCAAGCTCACGGATTTCGTTCCCGACCTCATCGTTGGCGACTCGGTGGTCGTCGACACGAAGGTCATCGACCGCATCACCGATATCGAGCGAGGCCAGATGGTGAACTATCTTCGCATCACCAAGCTCCGCGTCGGAGTCATCATCAACTTCAAGCGACCCAAGCTCGAATGGGAGCGCATCGTTCTCTGACTTCATTCGTGTGAATTCGTGTCCATTCGTGGTTAAAAACTTTTCTCTCTCTGACCAGCGCTCACCCGAACTCGCGTCCATTCGCCGTTAAAAACAAAAACTTTCAAAGAACATGACCCGTCTCCCCATCACCAAGACCCCGAAGCCCTACGTCGGCGGGGCGTTCATCCGCTCCGAGAGCGGGCGCACGTATCCGGTGCAAGATGCCGCCGGCAAGTTCTTCGCCAACATCCCCCAGTGCACGCGCAAGGACCTGCGCAACGCCATCGAGGCCGCCGCCAAGGCCGGCCCCGGTTGGGCCAAGCGCACCGCGTACAACCGCGGCCAGATCCTCTACCGCCTCGGCGAGATGCTCGAGGCGCGCCGTGAGGAGATGATCGATATCCACGTGCAGCTCGGCGGCCCCAAGGACCGCGTAAAGCTCGCCGTCGACACCGCTATCGACCGCCTCGTCTACTACGCCGGCTGGGCCGACAAGTACGAGCAGCTCCTCGGCAACGTGAACCCTGTCGCCTCGCCGCACTTCAATTTCACCGTCACCGAGCCGATGGGCGTCATCGGCGTCATCGCGCCCGACCTCCCGCCGCTGCTCCCGCTCATCTCGCTGATCGCCCCCGCGATCGTCAGCGGCAACACCGTCGTCGCGCTCGCCTCCGAGAAAGTACCGTACCCCGCGATCCTCTTCGGCGAGATGCTCGCCACGAGCGACCTCCCCGGCGGCGTGGTCAATATCCTCACCGGCTTCCGCAAGGAGATCGTCCCCACCATGGCCACCCACACGCACCTCCGCGCGGTCGTCGGCGCCGTCGGCCCCGAGGACCGCAAAGCCCTCCGCCTCGGCGCCGCCGACAGCGTGAAGCGCACCCGCTTCGTCGACCCCGAGACCAACTGGCTCGAAGACTCCGCCCAAAGCCTCTACGCCATCCGTGACCTCGTGGAGTTCAAGACCACTTGGCACCCGATCGGCGCCTAGCCAAGATTAAGCGGGAAATGGAGGGATATGGAGGGCCGAGCTCCCGCGAGGCCGTTCCATTTGAGCGATCACGGCTTGCCCCGATTGGGGTCGGGCTGGCTTTTGAGGGAGGGGCTTTACGCCCCGACTCCACTCTGCCCACGAAACCGTCTGCAGTCTAAAATGCGGCCCGCCCGCGTTTCCCCTGAAACCTGTCAAAGAACCGCACCGCTGATACGCGGTGCTACCCGGCAATAGCCGGTAAATAGAGGGAGAATCTTTCCTTCCAAAGACCGCCAAACTCGCGAAAAACCAGCGACCCTTCGCTCCCTTTGCGGCCTTCGTGTAAACTCGGTTTGGACTCCGTTCGGGCCCGCGACCACACGCGAGAATAGCCGGGAAATAGAGGGAAGAGCGTCCCTCCTTTCGTGTGCATTCGTGTCCATTCGTGGTTTCAAACATTCGCGAGAACACCCGGTAATAGCCGGGACAATCCGGGACATAGCGGAAAGTCGCCCGCCCATGCGACCGCTCGCCATCCTTTCATTCTCTCCGCGTTGCTGCCTCACTCGCCGTTTCATACGCCCAAAAACTCTCAGCCAAATTTTCTCCGCGCCAACCACCCTGACCAGCGCCGAGACCCGCGTATCCTATCACTCTCTAGCCTTCGCCGCAATCCCCTGCGTGGACTCCATGAACTCCATTGACTGTATTGCGGGTATTTTTTCACGCCCGCTAAAAATCGAATCTACTGCGCACCTCAACCACCTCCGCCGCAGCAACCCTCCGTGCCCTCTGTGTCCCAAGCATCGCCCTGCCCGCACACACGCACGCGCTCTCTACCGCACCGCATCTCGCTTCGCCCCCTCCTGCACCACCGCCAGCTGCGCCGGACTGAGAAAGGCCGCTGCCTCGCGCGTCACCGCCGCCCAGTCGATTTGGGTCTGCGAGCCGATGTCGGTGGACTTCATTTGCCGCGGACGATTGTTGGCCGCGAGCAGACTGACGAGCTGCTCGTTCTGGTCCGCCGAAAGCGGCGCTCCAGCCGCAGCGAATTTTGCCTGCATCGGCTCGACGAACGCCACCCGATAGAACGACATCACCTCATATTTTCCATAGGCCGCGTACCCATCGTCTCCCAAAATTTCACGCAACTCCCTTGTGATCGGCGCATACAGTTTCGAGCGAATCGCCTCGACCTCATCCGTATGCCCGCGCGCGCCGAGTTGCTCGACCGCCGCCTGCAAGTCAGCTCGCGCCGCACTTTGGGCGATCCAGAGATCGATGATGCGCTCGCGCTGCGCCTCCGTCAGATTCCGCTGCAGGAGAAACGGATCATAGCGCCGATGCAGCCGCGCCCTCTCGGCCGACGTATCGGCATTCTCGCTCGCACTCGCCGAGACCGAACTCGTGCCTGACTTCTGTCCCTGCGGAGCACTCGCAGGCGGCGACGGCGGCGAACTCGGCCCGGGAGCTTTGTTTTGCGTCACAGCCACCAACTCCGCTCTCAGCTTCCGCTGCTCCTCCTCCGCCGCCTTCTTCAATCGCACAATCTCCACCGTCAGTCGCTGCGACTCGTCTCGCGCTCGCATCTCCGCTGCGTGCAGCTCCGCCAGCGTCTGCTGTTGCCTTCGCCACAGCCACGCCACCGCTGCGATCAGCAACACCACGCCAACGACGAGCAACCAGCGGATGGCCTTCATGAGAAAATAAACGCTTCGTTTGGCTAAATCCTAGATCAGAGTTTCGTCGCCCGCTCCGCCGTATTTTCCGCCAGTCGCTCGATCAGCTTCTCCAGCCGCCGCGCTCGCGTCTCCGGCGTGCGACACTGCTCCAGCAGCGCGACCGCGAGGCGCTTGTTCGACGGCGACGCCCGCCCCAGTGCTGCGGCCGCTGCCGGTCGAAACTGCAGCGCTCGCCGCAAATCCTCCGGATACTCCACCTGCGTGCGCGTGTGCGGCTTCAGCCCGATTTTGATTTTCGCGCCGACCTCAAACCCGGCGGCCCGCAGCAACTCCACTCTCAAAAACAATCTCCCACGTCCCGCACCCCCCGGCGTCACCGTCGACTCGTGCTCTTCGCCCGCATACCGCGCCAGCACGCACTTCGCGCGCCCGCTGCCGAGTTTGCTCATCAGCGCCGCCGGCACATCGACCGCGTAGAGTTGACCGACTCGCCGGATATTCGCGGTGAACTCAGCCATGACTGCGGCGCAGCAGCGCGAGGATCGCCCGCCTCTGCGGCATCGAAGGCGCGGTGCCGAATCGCGTCACCGACAGCGCCGCCGCCGCATTGGCGAAGCGCGCGGATTGCAGCAAATCGCCTTCCGTCTCGGCGAGCGCCGAGGCAAACGCCCCCACAAACGCATCGCCCGCGCCCGTCGTGTCGACCACCGCCACCTCGTGCGCGGGGAAAGTCACGAATCCCTCCGGCGTCGACACGAGGCAGCCTCGCGCGCCGAGCGTCACCACCACCGCCGGCACCCCGAGCGTGCGACAGCACGCGTGGAGTTTGTCCGGCGCGAGCGTTTCCAATTTCGGCACCGTCAGTTTCGTGCCGCGCTTTGGACCCACGCGATTCACGAGCGCGACAAACTCCGTCTCGTTCGGGATCAGCACATCCGTCAGCGCGAGGATGCGCGCATCGAAGTCATCCCGCATCGGCGCCGGGTTGAGCACCGTCGTCACGCGCGCCTTCCTTGCGCGTCGAAACACGCCGAGATTCGTCTCCAGCCGCGTCTCATGCTGCGCCACGACCACGCGCGCGCGGCTCAGCAGCGCGTCGGGCACATCGCGCGCCGCGAGCTGTTCGTTCGCGCCGAGCGCGACGATGATCTGGTTTTCCCCGCGGTCGTTGACGAGGATCGCCGCATTACCCGTCGGGAGTTTTTTCCACGCGAGCGAGGTCGTGATGCCCTCCGCACGCAAAAATTTCTCCGCGCCCGCGCCAAACGCATCCTCGCCCAGTGCGCCCACAAAGGCCGTCGGCGCGCCCGCCCGCGCTGCCGCCACCGCCTGATTGGAGCCTTTGCCGCCGGGCCCGGTCTTAAACCTACCCACAATCGTCGCGCCCGGAGTGGGGAACTCCGCGCAGCGCCACGTGAGATCCTGGTTGAAACTGCCGACGACGAGCACCGCGGGGTTCATTGTCTCCAGCTTGGTCGCGCCGCGCTCCCGAGACAAGACCGCGCCGGGTGCCGTCTGTCCTGCCGCGCTTGCCGCTCGTCCAAAGTTTGCCGCCGTGGGGGTGGATCGTCTTAGCTTGCCGGTGAATGGAAGCCACGGTCAGCCCCCAAGTGTTGCGTGAAGACGCCGCGCGTCGCGAACGCGCGAAGGAGCGTTTCTATGTCCTCTGTCAGGCGGGCGGGTGGGGCACCTTTCTCCTCCTGCAGTGCGTATTCACGCAGGTGTTCTCGTCCGAGAGTTCGTCGCGCGACGTGGTCAGCACGATCGCGATCATGGTCATGGTGGTCGCGATGGGCCTGCTGCTGAGCCATTATTTTCGGCTGATCATGGCCCGCTGGGGCTGGAAGCAGCTCGGCTGGCGTCCCCTTGTACCGCGCGTGCTCGCCGCCGCCATCGGCTTGTCGGTCATCTGGACCGCCGTCGGCTACGGCTACATCTACGGCATCGTCGGCCTGCCTTGGCCCGTGAAGCACAGTATCTGGCTCATCTGCGCCGTCAGCATCATCAACGGCACCACGCTCTTCATCGGCTGGCTGTGCGTGTACTTCTTCTACCATCTCTCCGACCGCTTCAACCGCTCCGAGGTCGAGCGCGCGCACCTCACCGCCACGGTCAAGGAAGCCGAACTCCGCGCGCTGAAGTCGCAAGTCAATCCGCACTTCATCTTTAACTCGCTCAACTCTCTTCGCGCCCTGATCGACGAGGACCCGCCGCGTGCACGCCAAGCCGTGACGCAGCTCGCCAATCTCCTTCGCTACTCGCTCCAGAGCGGCCAGCTTGAGACCGTGCCGTTCGAGGACGAACTGCGCGTGGTCAACGACTACCTCGCGCTGGAGCAGGTCCGCCACGAGGACCGTCTCCGCCTGCGGCTCGACGTCGCGCCCGATACGCTCACCGCGCCCGTCCCGCCGATGCTCCTGCAGACGCTCGTGGAAAATGCCGTCAAGTACGGCATCTCCGTCCTGCCCGAGGGCGGCGAGATCTGCATCATCGCGCGCCGCGAGGCCGGCGAGCTCCGCGTGCAGGTCACCAACCCCGGCTCGCTCGCCGCAGCCAACGAGCAGAAGAGCCGCCTCGCTGTCGCGGGCTCCTCCACCGGGGTCGGCCTGCGCAACGCTGCGGACCGCCTCCGCCTCCTCTTCGGCGAGCGCGCCCGCCTCGAACTTCGCGCGCAGTCCCCCGAGATCGTCGTCGCCGAGGCGCGCATCCCCCTCGACGCTGCTCTCGCTTAAGCCATGCAACCGCTCGCCGATTTTCTGCTCGCCCGTGAATTTGTCGCCTTGCCGCTCGTGCGTGGCACTACGGGTCATCTGCATTTCGAGCACGCGAGCGCCAACGGCCGCGCAGCGACCTTCTACCTCGACACCGGCGCGGGCCGCACGGTGATCGATCGCGAGTTTGCGAATCTCATCGGGCTTCCTCTGACCGCGGTCCCGCTCGGCCTCAATGCTGTGGGCGCCGGCGGCGAGCTCACCGCCAAGGGCACGATCGTCGAGCGCCTCGCGCTCGGCTCGCTCGCGCTGGAAAATTTTCCCGCCGCCGTGATCGATCTCAGCCACGTCAATACCGGCCTGCGCGCCCGCGGCGCTCTGCCGATGGACGGTGTGATCGGCGCCGATCTGCTCGATGCGCATGACGCGGTGATCGACTACCGCGCGCGTTGCCTCTTCCTCCGCCGGCCGGCGCGTCCCGGTCTCGCCGCGTAGTGCTTTTGTCATGACACCTCCGATTCAGGCCCTCCTCATCGACGACGAACGCCTCGCGCGCAACGAGCTGCGCCGCCTCCTCGCCGCGTTCCCCGAGATCGTCGTCGCCGGCGAGGCCGCCAATGCGAAGCAGGCCCGCGAGCAGATCGCCGCGCTCTCGCCCGATCTTTTGTTCCTCGATGTGCAGATGCCCGGCGAGACCGGCATGCAGTTGCTCGAGTCGCTGGAGCCGCCCGCGCCGCACGTGATCTTCACGACTGCCTTCGACGAGTTCGCCGTAAAAGCCTTCGAGCTCAACGCGCTCGACTACCTCCTCAAGCCCGTCGACCCCGCGCGCCTCGCCGCCGCCATCGAGCGGCTGCGCACCAAGGCCACGCCCGCCGAGTCTTCCGCCACGCCCGCCGACAAGGCCTCGCGCCTCGCCGCCGAGGACAAGGTTTTCGTGCGCGAGGGCGACCACTGCTGGTTCGTCGAGGTCAAGGCGATCCGCCTCCTCGAGAGCGAGGGCAACTACACCCGCGTCCACTTCGACAACGCGCAGCCCCAGCTCTTCCGCTCGCTCAACGCCATGGAGGAGCGCCTCGACCCGAAGTACTTCTTCCGCGCCAACCGCCGCCAGATGATCAACCTCTCGTGGATCGACAAGATCGAGCCGTGGTTCAGCGGCGGCCTCCTCGTCCACCTGAAGGGCGGCGCCCGCGTCGAACTCAGCCGCCGCCAAGCCCAAGACTTCCGCGAAAAAATGAGCCTGTAGTCGAGTTGAGAAACCACGAAACACACGAAAGGCACGAAAGAGGAAATCCCTCTGCCTTATTTTCGTGTTATTCGTGTGTTTCGTGGTTCCCCTCCGTTTCCGCCCCATGATCGAAGCCCACAACCTATCGAAAACCTTCCGCGATAAAAAACGCGGGGAGATCCACGCCGCGGAGAACATCTCCTTCCGCGTCGCCCCCGGCCAAATCTACGGCCTGCTCGGCGCCAACGGCGCGGGCAAGACGACCACGCTCCGCATGCTCGCCACGCTGCTCAAGCCTACGAGCGGCAGCGCGACCATCGCGGGCTTCGACGCCGTGCGTGAGCCGGAGAAGGTCCGCGCCAATGTCGGCTTCCTCGCCGCCTCGACCGCCCTCTACGGCCGCCTCACTGCGAGTGAGATGATCGGCTACTTCGGCCGGCTCAATGGCATGGAGGACTCGGCCATCCGTGCGCGTATCAAGCAGCTCGCCGACGAGCTCGACATGCACGAGTTCCTTGGCCGCCGCTGCGACAAGTTCTCTACCGGCATGAAGCAGAAGACGTCCATCGCGCGCACGCTGATCCACGATCCCGCGGTGATGATCTTCGACGAGCCCACGCTCGGCCTCGATGTGATGACCGCGCGTGCGATCGTGAAATTCGTCCGCGACTGCCGCGCTCGCGGCAAGACTGTGATCTACTCCACGCACGTGATGAGCGAGGTGGAGAAACTCTGCGACGTGGTTGGCATCATCCACGACGGCAAGCTCGTGGTCGAGGGCACGCTGGAGTCGCTCCGCGCCCGCTACGGTGAGACCGACATGGAAGAAGTTTTCGTCAAAGCCGCCGGCATCAAGGAGGTCCTATGAATCTGCGCAACATCTTCACCATTTACCGCAAGGAAGTGCGCGATTCGCTGCGCGACCGGCGCACGCTGATGTCGACGCTGCTCATTCCTGCGCTCGTCATGCCCCTGATGTTTTTTGGCATGGGCCGCATCATGAGCCAGGTCATGTCCAAGGCCGCCGAGGGCGCGCCCTCCATTGCCGTGATCGGCGGCGAGGACTCGCCCAACGTGCTCGCGCAACTGCGCGCCGCGCACGACGACGAGCGCAAGCGCGACACCTTCCGCGTTGTCTCCAGCGAAAACTACAAGCAGGCCATCTCCGACAAGAAGCTGCAGGCCGCCGTGGAAATTCCCGCGGGCTTCGAGTCCGCGCTCGAAAAGGGCGAGGCGAAGACCGTGATGATTTATTACTTCGAGGGAGAAATTAAGTCCGGGATCGCCTATCGCGCGCTCGACAAATTCTTCAGCGACTACCGCGAGAAGCTCACCGTCGCGAAGCTCACCGCTCGCGGCCTCCCGCCGACGCTCGTGAAGCCCTTCGACGTGAAGCGGCAAAACGTCGCTCCGCCCGAGAAGGTCGGCGGCAATCTCTTCGGCGGCATCGTGCCGTACGTCATCATCATCCTTTGCTTCACCGGCGCGATGTATCCTGCGATGGACATCACCGCGGGCGAAAAAGAGCGCGGCACGATGGAGACCCTGCTGTGTAGCCCTGTCGCGCGCATCGACATCGTGCTCGGGAAATTTCTCCTCGTGCTTACCGGCTCGTTCACGGCGATTGTCTCGATGCTGATGTCGATGACGATTTCCGCGGCGCTCGGCGGCTCGCTCTTCATGAGCAAGGGCGCCGCCGGTGCGGCCGCCGCGAGCGCGCGCGTCAATACCCCGGCGGACATCATCCCCTCGATCAATCCCGCCGGTATCCTCGGCGTGCTCGCGATGGTCGCGCCCGTGGCGATTCTCTTTGCCGCGGTGACGTTCACCGTCGCGCTCTTCGCCAAGAGCTACAAGGAGGCGCAGAGCTACCTCGCGCCGATGATCATCGTCGTGATCATGCCCGCCGTCATCGGCATGTTGCCCGGCATCGACCTCAATCTCCCGCTCGCGCTCGTGCCGATCCTGAACCTCTCGCTCGTCTGCAAGGAAATGCTCTCGGGCGTGTGGCACTGGAACTACATCGCGCTGATCTTCGGCTCCTCCTGCGTGTACGCGGGCATCGCGCTCACGATGGCCGTGAAGATGTTTCAGCGTGAGGACGTGATCTTCCGGGCGTAAAAAACGTCCTAAATTACAGACGCCACGTGTAAATGCGGCGTCAAAGAGGGCCCGACCTGTGGCCAAAGGAGGATTCTGCGGTCTATGCTACGCGCGTGAGGCGCACACCTCATTCCATCCAGCTAGACCCATGAATCCCAAAGTCCCAGTCCCCGCCATCACCGAACTCAAGCTGACGCGGAAATCCACCGCACCAGCCGCCGATGAATTGTCCAAGCGCGAAGCGGAGCTGCTCGAGGAGCGCCGCCGCCTCACCGAGGAAAGCGCCGCGCTCGCCGAGCGCGAAACCAATCTCCGCGAGTACGAGGCGCGCCTGCGCGTGCTCCAGTCCGAGCTCGATTTGAAGGGTGCCGCGCGGCCCGGCACCACCGCGCCGTTTCGCCGCACCACGAGCCAGGCTCCGTTCGAGGACCCGGCCGCGCTGCAGGCCGCGTGGGAAAAACTTCATCGCGCGCGCGAGCTGCTCGAGGCCGAGGTCGCACACATGCGCGATGATCGCCTGAAGCTCGGCGAAGAATCCGCCGCGCTGAAGCAGCGCGAGATCGCCGTCTCCGCGCGCGAGGCCCGCGCCGCCGACCGCGAACAGAAGATCGCGGCCTACACCGCGACGCAGACCGTGGTGATTCCGCCCGAGCAGCCGCCGGAGGAATCCGCCGTCACGCGCCTCACGAAAGCGCCGTTTCATTTCGCGCGCTCCGTGTTTAAGAAAAGCGAATGACCCCGCACGCGTAGGATTTCCGCTTGCAGCGTGAGAGAATATTTATCTAGCTCCGCGCCGTGAATCGTTCCGTCAACTCCATCGCAGCCGCATCCGTCGTCGTCATGACGATGGTTAAACGCGCTCGTTGGCATGGAGTGGCTCGGCGACGATGGTAGTGCGCAAAATGCGCCAGCGGTAATCAAAACCGCAAAAACCCAGACCGCCGAGCCCGACTCCTCACCGAGTCGGGTTTTTTGTTTTTCCACCTTTCTGCCCTCAAAACCGCTCCTTCGCTCCTCCTCCCATGACCGCCTTAGCCTTCGCTGCTCAACCTCGGATAGACCTCCCTAGCATATCGTTCTTCGGCCGCACCCTGGCCGAGTACTCGCAGTTCTTCGCCCTCGATTTCACCCAGTACCGCGGCCGCGCGGTGCTCGACGTGGCGGCCGGCCCGTCGTCGTTCACGGCCGAGGCGTGTAGAAAGGGCGTCGACGCCGTGGCGGTCGACCCCCTCTACCTCGAATCGCCCAGCGTCCTCGCCCAGCGGGTGCACCGCGACTACGATGCGATGATCACGCAGATGCGCGCCAAGCCGCGGCTGTTCAAGTTGAAGTCTTTCCCGTCGCTCGACGCCGCCGAGCTCGACCGGCGCACCGCCGCCGCGCGCTTCCTCGAAGACTACACCGCGCGGCAGTATCAAAACCGCTACGTCGGCGCGTCGCTCCCGCTGCTCCCGTATTTCGACGACTCGTTCGACCTCGTGCTCTGCGCGCACCTGCTCTTCATCTACGACGTGCAGTTCGATTTCGACTGGCACCTCGCGGCCTGCCGCGAGCTCGTGCGGGTGAGCGCCGGTGAAGTGCGCATCCACCCGGTTTGCGGCCGCGATGGCAAGCCCTACCCGGCGCTCGCCCGGCTCCGGCGCGAGCTGAAGGCCGGCGGCATCGCGAGCGAACTCGTGAAGGTCGACTACGAATTCTTCATCGGCAGCGGCTCGATGCTCGTGCTGCGGAAGGCCGCGCCATGAGTGCGTCCGCTGGGCTCATCCGCACGCCCGAGCCGCCGTACTACGCCGTCATTTTCACCAGCAGGCGCACCGAGGGCGACCGCGGCTACGCCGCCATGTCCCAGCGCATGGTCGACCTCGGCTCGCGCTACGACGGCTTCCTCGGCATCGAAAGCGCCCGCGGCGCCGATGGTCTTGGCATCACCGTCAGCTACTGGCGCGACGAAGCCGCGATCCTCGCGTGGAAACGCGACACCGAGCACGAAAAAGCCCAGCACGCCGGCCAGCAGACTTGGTACGAAGACTACCAAGTCCGCATCGCCAAAGTAGAGCGCGCGTATGGAAAATCCTGATACGCGCTGCTCATGGGATCCTAAAAACATTTAGCCACAGATTACACAGATGGGCACAGATAGATACCTCCGATCATCTGTGCCCATCTGTGTAATCTGTGGCGGGATTGAATCGCTGGCCTCAGCCCGCGTTTATCTCAATCGATCTTCGTCCCATCCGTGCGGACATCGCTCCACACCGAGAGCGCCAGTCCACCCGGCGCGGCGAACTCGAAACGTCGTCCGCCCGGAAACTCATACGGCTCTGCCGTGACGCGTCCGCCCGCGGCCTTCACGCGCACGAGCGATTTTTCGAGACTCGACGAATACATCACGACCGTCGGATTGCCCGCGGCCGGCACGGTTTTCAGATCCGAGCGGAGGCCGCCATAGATGCGGCCGTCCTCGAAGGACGTGTACTGCGGACCGTAGTCGGTGAATTTCCAGCCGAAGACGGCGGAGAGGAAATCGCGGGCAGCCGCGAGGTCCTGTGTGGCAAACTCGATGTAGTCGATGGCATGTTGCGGAGCGCTCATGGGAGATAGGGGAGGGCGCACACCGTAGCACAGCCCTGTGACAACATGCTGTCAGCAGCGTGCACAAATGCACACTGCCGCTCCGTTCACTGCGCCAGCGGATCGCGCTGCATCAGTCCGAGCACGTTGCCCTCGGTGTCGTTGACATAAGAGAGCCAGCCCACGCCCGGCACCGCCGTCCGCGGCATCAGCACCCGCCCGCCGATCTCCTCGAGTTGTTCCAAAATCTCGCCGAGATCTGGCACATCGAGCGTGCAGACAAATGCGACCACGGGTAGCCCGTCCATGGGCGGCGGCCCTACGCGAACCTGCAAGCCGCCGTTGATGCCCGGCGTGCCCGCCGGACCAGTGTGGATCAGCCAATACGGCATCGGGCCATCGAGCGCGCGAAACTGCCAGCCGAAGAGCGTGCTGTAAAAGTGCATCGCCCGCTCGGGCTCAGCCGCCTGGATTTCAAAATGGGTCGGACGAAACATGGGAAAATCGCCTCGTACTCTCGCGCGCCCTGCCCCCGCTGGCAAGCCGCCGCACAGTGACAAAGGTAGGGCGGGTTATCCCTAACCCGCCGCGGCGACCCGGCCGATCTTTAGCCACAGATAACGCCGATGGTCACAGATAAGTGCCTCCGTCCATCCGTGCCCATCTGTGCAATCTGTGGCCAAAAAATCCGCGTTCAGCACCTCCTGCGTTGAGTAGTCCCCGCAAAAAACCACGGCTCCGCGCTTTTCTTCCGCTCATTCCCGGTGTTCCGGCGGCCTGTACGTGCTTTTGGATACGTATCCAAAAACATCATACAAATAGTCATTTCTCCTCTGAGAATAGCCGGCGCCTCCATTCGAAATCCCCGGCGCATTCGCGAAAAATCCGCGAAATTCCCCGCGTTTTCCCTTTTCGCTCCGGGTTTTTCGCAGAATTTTTTCTCCCGACGAGAGCGCCCTAGCCGCGTGGTGGGAGACTCCCTGCGCAAGACTACGTAGTCTTTTTCGGACCCGCCTCTCCGAGGGAAAAGCCGGGTGAATTCCCCCAGACTTTCCCAGCGCTTCCCGAAAAATCCCCAAGCCACTCCGGGATTCGCGTGGGTGAATCGGGCGGGAGAATTGAGCCATCGTCGCTGGGGGAATCGCGCGTCAGCCCCTATTCTGGGAAATCGCGCGATGTGGTTTCATGGACGCATCGAAAACGAAGCACCGAAAACAAAAACACTTTCCATGAACACCAGCTCTTCCAACTTCGCCCGCACCTTCACCCTCCTCGCCCTCGCCGCCGCCAGCCTCGTCTGGTCTGGCTGCGCCACCGCCGGCGTCTCCTCCGCTTCCGCCCCCGCCGCCAAGGTCGATTATCCCGCCGAGGCCTTCAACGGTCTCTCGCCCAAGCCGATCCTGATGGGCGCCTTCGAGCCCCTCCACCGCGCCGAGGCCTACGTGAAGGCCCACCCGGGCGCCGACTACGTCGTCGGCAGCGGCGACTCGATGCTCCCGCTTTACCGCGACCACACCGTCCTCGTGATCGAGAAGAATCAGATCAACGAACTGAAGCGCGGCATGACGGTCGTCTTCATCGGCGACAACGGTTTCCCGGTCGCCCACACACTCGTCCGTCAGACCGCCAACGGCTGGGTCGCCATCGGCCTCGGCAACAACGAAAACGACCACACGCTCGTTCGCTCCAGCAACTACATCGGCACCGTGACGCAGGCCTTCGAGCCCAACGAAAACCCGATGGTCGCGATCCTCCACCGCAACAACAGCAACGTCGGCGCCATCGCCTCCGCCGACTAAGCCGCGCCGCCGAATCGCCACTTTCCATCCAAAAACTTTCCAAATCCACCGCGTCATGAATCTCCCCACCCTTGCCCCGGTCCTCGCCTTCACCCCCGCCGCCCCCGTCGAGAACCCCGCCTTCTCCGCCGCCCGCCGCCAAGCCGTATCCGGAACTCAACTACAGGTCTTCACCGGCAGCATCGATGGCTCGCGCCGCGCCCTCCTCGCTGCCGCCTCCCGCCAGGAAGCGATCGACCTGCTCAACGATGCCGGCTTCGCGATCGATGTCGCGCACTTCCGCCGCTTCTTCTGCGAGAGCGCCAACATCTCCGAGCGCGCCCTCGCCGTCGCCGCCCACGGCGCCGTCTTCACCCGCAACGAGGACTTCGAGCTCGCCAACTCCTACTCAGCGCAGTCCTTCGCCGCCACGGGCACCCGCTGAACTCGCTGTATCCAATTCTTCACTACCCAATTTTTTAATCGCCAAAATTTTCCCACCATGAATTCGACCCAGCTCGCCTCCGACACCGCCGCCCTCCGCTCCGCCGACTCCGCGACTCAGGACTCCGATTCCTTCTACGACCTTTGCTACCAACTCCCGATCGAGATCGGCTTCTGCGAAGCCGCCGGCCCCTCCGCGGGTCCGAAAAATTTCCCGCTCGGCTCCGCTGCGTGACCGCTCGATCCGCGGCCACTTCGCATTTTCGAGCGAAGGGCTCCCATAAGTAGCGCAGGAGTCTTCGCCTGCTCTCCTTCAAAACAAACAGCCGATCTCTCGCCATCGGCTCCGCTGAAAAAGCCGCTACACTCTTATATAGCTGCAATTTTGACTTGGAAAGTGACCGCGAGGGGTTGCCCCGTAAGCGCACTGTGACCGGTCCTCTGGTGGGGACCATGCCGGTCAGGGTGCGAGGAGGGGAGGCCTCTCGCGGTTTCCTTTTCCGGCAAAAGTGGTCGGGGCGACAGGATTCGAACCTGCGACCTCCTGGTCCCAAACCAGGCGCTCTACCAGGCTAAGCTACACCCCGAACATCGCCGAAAGGGAGGGGCGAAGCCCAGCCGTGTCAATGGCGCGCTCGCTGCGCAATCCCCGCAGGGCGATGTGAATAATCTCTGCTTGATTCGCCCCGGCGAATCCTCCACTGCTCAGAGCTACCTTTCATTCCATGGATACCATTTCTCGTGAAAACAACAGCGTGCTGCCGATCGCCGGCGTGATCGCAGGTGTGCTCGGTGTGCTGCTGGGTGGCATCGCGCTGATTCAGCTCTCGAAGCTCAAGGCTCAGGTGGCTGAGCAAGAAGCCAAAGTCGCGCTGATCGACGGCATCAAGGCGACCGCGGATGCGGCCGCCACGAAGGCTGAACTCAAGGGCAACGTGGATTCCATCGTCCACCAGACGCAGGAAGGTTTCAACACCGTGACCAAGCAGTCTGCCGACTTGGCTGAGCGCGTCACGAAGATCGAAGAGAATTTGAAGAAGCCGGCTCCGGCCCCCGGCAAGGGTGGCGGCGCTGTCGTCGCCGGCCCGGGCGAGTACGTCGTCAAGCAGGGTGACGTGAGCGGCGCGAAGATCGCCCGCGATCACGGCGTCGCGCTGGCCGACCTCATCAAGGTCAACCCGGGCGTCAACTGGTCCAAGCTCCACCCGGGCATGAAGGTCAAGCTCCCGGTCAAGGCTCCCGCGGCCGCGGCCAAGTAAGCCGAGCGTAATCTCGATTTCCGAAAACCTCCTCGCCTCGGGCGCGGAGGTTTTTTCTTTTTACGTATGCTCGAATCGCCGCACGGCCCCTCCCGCTGGGAAAAGCTGAGTGTTACCACCGTCACGAGTACGCGCGTGCTCGATCTCACCATGCGCCGCCTGCGGCACCCGGTGCGCGCAGTCGAGCGCGACTTTGTGGTGATCGAAGCGCCCGACTGGTGCAATGTCGTCGCCCTCACGCCGGACGGTTACCTCGTCCTCGTGCGCCAGTTTCGTTTCGGCACGCACGATTTTTCGCTCGAAATCCCCGGCGGCATGATCGATCGCGGCGAGGACCCGCTCTCCGCCGCCGCCCGCGAGCTCCGCGAGGAGACCGGCTACGTCGGCACGAGCATCCGCCTCCTCGCCAGCGTGCATCCGAATCCTGCGATCCAGAGCAATCGCTGCCACTTTATCCTCGTCGAAAACGCCACCCGCACCGCCGACATCGCCTGGGACCACGACGAAGAGATCGAAGTCCTCACACTCCCCGTCGACGAAGTCTACGCCGCCGCCCGCTCCGGCCAGATTACCCACAGCCTCGTCGTCTGCGCGTTGATGCACTTCGAGCCAATCTGGCGGGCGAAGCAGGGGAAGTGATTTTCGGGTAGCCGCCAAAACGCGCAGAAGGCGCAAAAACCGAAGTGGCCTGTCTCAACGTAGCCCGCTTCGTAAGAAGCGGGACTCCGAAAACTGTGGGAGTGGCTTTATCTCCCCGACAAGCGACTCGAGCTGGAGCATGCACCCAGACGGAGCGAATAAAGCCCCTCTCACAGTTCCAAGCCACCCCTGCATCAACTGTAGCGGCGGTCTATGACCGCCGAATAGAGTCAGTCAGTGAACCGCGTCACTCCGGCGCTCATAGAGCGCCGCTACAGATAAAAGATACTCCTCATCCGCGTTAATCCGAGTCCATCCGCGGTTCCCACTCCATTCTTGTGTCTTCTGAGCCTCTTGTGGCCACTCCTCTCTTCACTTCTCCTACTTCAGCCAAGTGCTCTACCGGTGATTTTCTGAATTGGCCACAAGCGGCACAAAAGGCACAGGAAGACCAAGCCTAGCGCCTCCTCTTTTTTGCGCCTTCTGCGCCTTTTTGCGGCTAATCCTTGTTTTTCCTCGATAGATTGCCCCCGCCATTTGACACCGCGCGCCGCGCCACTTACCTCGGCTTTCCCGAAATGACCGCCGCCCCTACCTTTGCGAACCATCCCGCTGCGCTCGGCGCCGCGAGCCACGGCCATCTGCCCGACTCGCTGGAGACCGAGATCCGCCGGATCTACGCGCGTAGCCCCCTTTATGGGCAGCGGTTTGCGTTGCACACGGAGCCGTTGCAGTGGTCGTGTTACAGCGAGATTCCCACCCTCTCGAAGAAGGAGATCATCGAGCGCGGGCATCAGGCCTTTTTTGCGGACTACCGCGAGATCGAGCGCGGTTTTGCCGATAAACGCTACGAATACGAACACACCGGCGGCACCACGCAGTCGCCGATGACCGTCATCATGGAAGACGGCTGGTGGAATGCGCAGACCGAGCGCGCCTACCTCGCGTCGCCGATCCTCCGGCAGTTCACCGGCCGCAAGTACCGCAAGTGCATCCTCGCGCCGGTCGGCTGCTCCAGCAACCTCTGCCCGTACGAGGACCATCCGTTTCCGCACCGCTATTTCGACGGGCTGGTCTATCTCAATCTCACGAGCGACCCGTTCGTGTTTCCCGAGAGCGAGTGGGACCGCATCGTGCTCGAGCTGCAGGCCACACAGCCCGAAGTGATCGAGGGCGAGCCGGTGTACCTCTCGCTCCTCGCGCGCGCCGCCCAGAAGCGCGGCGTCAAGGTCCCGAGCGTGAAGGCTGTCATCCTCACGTACGGCAAGGCCAGCGAGCAGCACGGCAAGCGCATCGCGGAAGTCTTCCCCGCGCCGCAGGTCGATCTCTACGGCTCGACCGAGGCCGGATATCTTTTTGTCGGCGAGGCGTTTAAGGACGACTCCAAGGTCATCGATGATAACGCGTTCATCGAGCTCGTCCCGTGGCGCGCCAATCTCCCCGACGTCTACCAGATTCACGTCACCACCCGTGATCGCGAGGCGATGCCGCTGCTCCGCTATCACACGGGCGACATCGTGCAGCGTTTCCCCACGGGCTTCCGCCTGCTGGGCCGCGAGGCCGGTCTGCATTTCCGCGCGGATGGTTCGCTCGTTTCGCCGACCGATATCGACGCGGTGCTCCCGGCCGACTTCGCCTGCTGGCACTACTCGCTCGTGCAGACGACCGACAAGCGCTGGGACTTCCACTACGTGGCCGAGGCGACCGCCTCTCACCGCGAGATCGAGACCGCGCTCTCCGCGCTGCTCGGCGACGGCGCCCGCGTGAGCGCGTTTCGCCGGAAGTTTATCGCGCCGGCCGCCAGCGGGAAGTTTGCGCTGCTCAAGCCGTTGGCTCGCTGAAAACCCACGTTTTGGGGCGGGTTAGGGGCCCTAATAAACACGCGTCTCCGCGCGCGTCCCTTTACTTGTCCGGGTAGCGCTTGAATGGTAGCGAATAGCCACCCCCAAAAGCGCTTCCGATGAATCTTGTCGCCCGCCTGTTCGGTTCCTCCATCGGCCGAAAATTCCTGATGGCCCTCACCGGTCTGGTGCTGATCGCGTTCGTGATCGGCCACCTCGTCGGTAATCTCCAGGTTTTTGGCGATCCCGATCGCATCAATGGCTACGCCCATTTCCTCCAGTCGCTCGGGCCGGCGCTCTGGTTTGCCCGCATCGGTCTGCTGATCTGCGTCGGCATCCACATCTGGGCGAGCGTTGTCCTCACGCTGGAGAGCAAGAAAGCCCGCGGCCCCGAGGGTTGGGGTCACAAGACTTGGCTTCGCGCTACGCTCGCCTCGCGCGCCATGCGCTGGACCGGCTTCGTGGTGCTGGCGTTCATCATTTATCACCTCGCGCACTTCACGCTCGGCGCGGCGCAGACGGAGACGTTCAAGACTTCGCTCCCTGAGTACACGATGAAGGGCGACTACCACATCCTCGGCTTCACCGTGGTGCACGCCGGCGAAAAGGTGCACGACGTGCACTCGATGGTGGTCCTCGGTTTCCAAAACGCGATCGTCGCGCTCTTCTATATCATCGCGGTCGGCCTCCTCTCGATCCACCTCGCGCACGGCGGCGAGAGCCTGTTCCAGACGCTCGGCTGGCGCAATGCCCGCTGGTCCGGCCCGCTGCGCTCCATCGTGTGGCTCTTCGCCATCGCCTATTTCGTCGGCAACCTCGCGATCCCGGCCGCCGCCGTCAGCGGCGTCCTCCAGCCGCACGCGAAGCAGGCCGCCTCCGTCACCGTCAAACCCTGATCTTTCCCACCATGGCCACGCTCGACTCCAAGACTCCCTCCGGCCCGCTCGCCGACAAGTGGCGCAAGCACAAGGTGGACATGAAACTCGTCAACCCCGCCAACAAGCGGAAGTACGAGGTCATCGTCGTCGGTGCCGGCCTCGCGGGCGCCTCCGCCGCCGCTTCGCTCGCCGACCTCGGCTACAAGGTGAAGTGCTTCGTGTTTCACGACAGCCCCCGCCGTGCGCATTCCATCGCCGCGCAGGGCGGCATCAACGCCGCGAAGAACTACCAGAACGACGGCGACAGCGTGTATCGGCTTTTCTATGACACCATCAAGGGCGGCGACTATCGCGCCCGCGAGGCCAACGTGCATCGCCTCGCCGAGGTGTCGGTCAACATCATCGACCAGTGCGCCGCGACCGGCGTGCCCTTCGCCCGCGAGTACGGCGGCTTGCTCGCCAATCGCTCTTTCGGTGGCGCGCAGGTGAGCCGCACGTTCTACGCGCGCGGCCAGACCGGCCAGCAGCTCCTCATCGGCGCGTACTCGCAGCTCTCCCGCGCCGTCGGCGCCGGCACCGTCGAGCTCCACACGCAGAGCGAGATGCTCGACCTCGTGGTCGTCGGCGGCCACGCGAAGGGCGTCATCATCCGCGACCTCGTCACCGGCAAGATCACGCGCCACTCCGGCGACGCCGTCATCCTCGCCACCGGCGGCTACGGCAACGTCTTCAATCTCTCCACCTACGCGCGCGGCTCCAACGCCACCGCGATCTGGCGCGCCTACAAGCGTGGCGCCTGCATGGCCAATCCGTGCTACACGCAGATCCACCCGACCTGCATCCCCGTGACCGGCGATTACCAGTCGAAGCTCACGCTGATGTCCGAATCGCTGCGCAACGACGGCCGCATCTGGGTCCCGAAGAAAAAGGAAGATCGCCTCAAGCAGCCGGCCGACATTTCCGAGGCCGATCGCGATTACTACCTCGAGCGCATTTACCCGAGCTTCGGCAATCTCTGCCCGCGCGACGTCGCTTCCCGCGCCGCCAAGCGCATGTGCGACGAGGGCCGCGGCGTCGGCGAGAGCGGCCTCGGCGTGTATCTGGATTTTGGTGACGCCATCCGCCGCCTCGGCGAAAACGGCGTCCGCGAGCGCTACGGCAATCTCTTCGACATCTACCACGAGATCACCAACGAGAGCGCCTACAAGGCCCCGATGCGCATCTACCCCGCGGTGCACTACACCATGGGCGGCCTCTGGGTAGATTATAACCTGATGTCCAACATCCCGGGCCTCTTCGTGCTCGGCGAGGCCAACTTCTCCGACCACGGCGCCAACCGCCTCGGCGCGAGCGCGCTCATGCAGGGCCTCGCGGATGGCTACTTCGTCATCCCGTACACCGTCGGCGATTACCTCGCCGGCCAGAAGCCCGGCTCCCGCCCCAGCGCCGATGCGCCGGAGTTCAAGCAGGCCGAGGAAAACGTCACCGGCATGAATCGCCGCCTGCTCAACAACAAGGGCAAGAAGACCGTCAGCGAGTTTCACAAGCGTCTCGGCCATATCATGTGGACGCACTGCGGCATGGCGCGCACCCGCGAAGGCCTGCAGCAGGCGCTCAAGGAACTCCCCGCGCTCCGCGAGGAATTCTGGGCGACGGTCAACGTCCCCGGCTCCGGCGAATCGATGAACCAGTCCCTCGAGCGCGCCGGCCGCGTCGCCGATTTCATCGAACTCGGCGAGCTCATGTGCCTCGACGCCCTCACGCGCGAAGAGAGCTGCGGCGGCCACTTCCGCGAGGAGCACCAGTACTCCGACGGCGAGTGCAAGCGCGACGACGAGAAGTTCGGCCACGTCGCCGCCTGGGAATTCCAAGGCGACGGCAAGTCCCCCCTCCGCAACGTCGAACCGCTCAACTACGAATTCGTGAAGATGAGCGTGCGCAATTATAAGTGATCGATCAGCAGCCCCGGTTTTGAGGTGCCAATTTGGTACCTCAAAAATCTGCGAGCATGGACCCATCGCCCAGCCTCCTTCCCGTCGAGCAAGTCACCTCTCGGATCTTTCTTCTCCGAGGGGAAAAGGTGCTGCTGGATTCTGACCTCGCCGAGCTCTACGGCGTGCCGACTAAGGTCTTGAACCAAGCGGTGCAGCGCAACGTGGAGCGTTTTCCGTCGGACTTTGTGTTTCAGCTCAGCGAAATTGAGATGGATGCTGTATTGAGGTCACAAGTTGTGACCTCAAAGGCCAAAACTGAAGATAACTCGCTGGATGATAATGACATTCTGAGGTCACAAGTTGTGACCTCAAAGGAAAAAAAGGGTGGCCGTCGCTATCTCCCCTTCGCGTTTACCGAGCAGGGTGTGGCGATGCTTTCGAGTGTGTTGCGCAGCCCTCGTGCGGTTGCGGTTAACATCGAGATCATGCGCGCTTTCGTGCGGCTGCGGCAGATGATCGGGTCGCACACCGATCTCGCGCGCAAAGTCACCGCGCTCGAGAAAAAGTACGATGAGCAGTTCAAGGTCGTGTTCGACGCGATCCGCGAGCTCATGACTCCGCCCGAGGTTCCTGCGGGCGAGATGGGATTTCACACCGGCATCCCCGCGCTGCGCCGCAAGCCGGCCAAAACCAAGAAAACCAAACGCTCCGCTTAAACTTTCCCCGCCATGGTTGCTGAAAAATCCGCCAAGAAACTTTTCTCCGTCAAGCTGCGCGTCTGGCGCCAGTCGGCGCAGAATCAGTCGGGCCAGTTCGTCGAGTACACGGCCAAGGACGTGAACCCCGACATGTCGTTCCTCGAGATGCTCGACGTCGTCAACGACGAGCTCACGGTCAAGGGCGAGGAGCCCATCGCGTTCGCACACGATTGCCGCGAGGGCATCTGCGGCACCTGCTCGTGCACGATCAATGGCAAGCCCCACGGCCCCGGCCACGGCATCGCCACGTGCCAGCTCTACATGCGCGCGTTTCACGAGGGCGACACCATCATCGTCGAGCCCTTCCGCGCGCTGGCCTTCCCGGTCGTAAAGGACCTCATCACCGACCGTGCCGCCTTCGACAAGATTCAGCAGGCCGGCGGCTTCATCACCGCGCGCGCCGGCTCCGCGCCCGACGCCAACGCCATCCCGATCCCGAAGGGCGACGCCGATCTCGCGATGGACGCCGCCCAGTGCATCGGCTGCGGCGCATGCGTGGCCGCCTGCACCAACGCGAGCGCGATGCTCTTCGTTGCCGCGAAAGTTTCCCACCTCGGCCTGCTCCCGCAAGGCCAGGCGGAGCGCGACCGCCGCGTGCTCGCGATGATGCACACGGCCGACGGCCTCGGCTTCGGCTCCTGTACCAACCAGTACGAGTGCAGCGCCGCGTGCCCCAAGCTCATCTCGCACGACTTCATCGCGCGCCTCAATCGCGACTATATCAGCGCATCCTTCCGCACCGCCTTCTCGCCCGAGTCGGCCGGCGCGAGCGGCGGCGCGGGCTGAGTTGCAGTGGCTCGGATATAGGACCGGCTCTCCGATCCGGTCTCGTTGGACTCGGCCGAAGCGGGTTTTTTTGGGAGCGCGACCGCCCTCGGTCACATTCGATATTTAGCAGGCGAGGGCGCCCGCGCTCCCCTATTCGTATCAACCTACGAGTGAGCGCTTGCTAGGTCTTGATTGGAGCGTGTTGCTTCCCTCCCGCGCATGAAGTGGTTCTTCGCCCTCAACGAAAACTCTCCCGGCTTCTGGGACTACGCCAACCTCGTGCAGGTGGCGGTCTCCACCGCCCGCTCGCGCACCACGCTCGAGCCCGTCTGCATCTACGATGGCGCGGAAAACGCTCTCACGCGCTGGCTCCGCGCCGCCGGCGTCGAAGTTGTTTTACGTCGCACGCGCCTTGTCGCGCTGGGCCTCCCGCTCTCCGCCATCGCGCGTGGCGCGTACCTCCGTCTCGAAGTGCCCGACGTGCTCGCTGCGCGCGGGTGGGGCGATGAGTTCGTGCTCTACACCGATTGCGACGTCCTCTTCCAACGCGATCCCGTTGCCGAGCTGTTCGCCGTGCGCCCGCCACTCTTCGCCGTCGCCCCCGAGAGCGATCGCACGAGCACGACCGAGCTCAACTCCGGCGTGATGCTGCTCAATGTCCCGGCCTTTCGCCGCGAGCTGCCCGCGCTTATCGAGACGATCCGTACCCACGCCGCCGAGTGTCTCACCGCGCCCTACGACCAGCGCGCGCTCGAGTTGCACTTCGGCGGTCGCGCCACCCGCCTCGCCGACACCTTCAACTGGAAACCGTGGTGGGGCCGCAACGTCGCCGCGCCCATCGTCCACTTCCACGGCCCGAAGCCCGCGCAAAAATACCTGCTCCTCAATCGGCAAGCTCCCACCGAACTCCTCGCGCGCGCCACGCCCGACTACTTCGCCTTCTGCGCCGAGTGGGACCTGCTCCTTGTCGCCGCGCTCGCCGCGCACCCGTGGCCCGAGGACGCCCCCGCGCGCGATACGCCGACCGTGCCCGAAGGCTTCGCCGGTTTCTCCGTCCTCGAAGGCCTCGCGGCCGAAGAGGGCCCGTTCCCGCAGTGGTTCCTGCCCGTCGTCCGCTGGGGCCTCGCGCCGCACACGCGCCTGCGTGTGAGCGCGGAAAAATCCGGCCCGCATCGCCTCGCGCTCATCGTGCAGTGTCCGCACGCTGAGCAGGCGTTGCGTATCCAGATAGATGATACACTCGTCCGCGAGGTGCCGATCGAACTCGTCGCGACTCCGCTGCCGCTCGCGCTCGATGTCACGCTCGAGGCCGGCGAGCACGAGGTGCGCATCGCATACGCCCGGGGCTTTCCGTCGGCCGGCGACCCGCGTCCGATGGCCGTGATGTTTCGCGCGCTCCGTTTCGGCCTGGCGTAAGCCATTCACGGGCTGGGGGAACCGTTGATCCTAGTTCGCTGTAACTTTTCGGCGATTGCGGTGTTCTTGAGGTATCCAACACATCCCATGAAGACCATCGTCCTCACTGCCGCTCTCGCCGCCACCGCGGCTTTTGCCCTCCTTCCGCTCAGCTTCGAAGTCACCGTCTCGGTGCTCTTCGGAGCCGGACTCTTCCTCCTCGCCGCGGGCGACTACAGCCGCCGCCAGCGCGTCCTGCCGGTCGGCCAGCCGATCGCCCGCATCGAGAAGCACGCCTTGGCCGCCTAAAACCCAGCGCTGCCAAACCCGCCAACCGGCTCCCGCCCGCCACAACCGTGGCGCGGGGGCCGTTTTATTTTAGCGCATACGCCTGCGAGGGTAGGGCGCGTTTTCCGCAACGCGCCGGTTGCGCTCCGCCCGCCCGACGCCGCTTCCCTCGTAGCGGAAGCCGTAAGGCTTTCGCCCCTACGCTCAGCCTACAAACAGCGAAACGCTCACGCGTTCCGCCACAGCCTGAGCCCATCATTTTGACCACGCATCACACGGATGCGCACGGATAAATCCCCCCGCCATCCGTGCTAATCCGTGTAATCCGTGGTTAAAAGGATTGGTCGGATTGCAGCCGCAAAAGCCAAACCGTCCCCTCGTGCTCGCCGCAATCACGTCTTTTCATTCGCGTGAATTCGCGTCCATTCGCGGTTAAAAATAAAAATCCCCGAGCAGCAGTCCCGGGTGTGAACAGCCCCACACATTTTTTTGCGCCTTCTGCGCCTTTTTGCGGCCAACCGTCTCTACGTTCCGCCGCAGCCAACCGCCCCCTCCCGCCGCAGCACTTCGCTCAAAACATCGACAGCGCCTTCGCGCTCTCGATCAGCACCCACGCGCCGCCGGCGGCGGTCGCGAGGATCAGCACGCGGCGAAACAGCTTCCGCCCCTGCAGCACGGCATCTTGGAGGTCCGTGTTGAGCGAGCGACGGTTGTTCTGCACGATGAAGCTCACGAACCGCGGGTCGCGGAAACGGCCGCGCCGGTCCTGCCTCATTCCGAAACGGAGCGTGGGACGGCGACAGAGATTGAGCAACCAGCGGAGCACAGCGCATCAGTCCGATTTTGGGGTGGTTTTTTCAAGGGGAAACTCGCTAAGGTCCGCCCTTTCCCAACTTTTTACCGCCCGTCTTCTGCCATGCATCACTTCCGCTACGCTGGTTCCAATCTCCACTGCGAGTCCGTCGACCTCGCCGAGGTCGCGCGCCTCTACGGCACGCCGACCTACGTGTACAGCGCGGCGACCATGGCCGATAACTACAACCGCCTCGCCAGCGGCCTCGCCGGCCTCGACGTGCAGCTCTGCTACGCGATGAAGGCCAACTCCAACCTCGCGGTCCTCCGCCACTTCGCCAACCTCGGCGCGGCCTTCGACCTCGTGAGCGGCGGCGAACTCCAGCGCGTGCTGGCCGCGGGCGCCGATGTGAAGCGCAGCGTCTTCGCCGGCGTGGGCAAGACCGAGGCCGAGATCCGCCTCGCGCTCGAGCAGGGCATCTTCTCCTTCCACGTCGAGAGCGAGCCCGAGCTCGGCCGCATCAACCACGTTGCCGGCCAGCTCGGCGTGAGAGCCCCCATCGCCATCCGCGTCAACCCCGACGTCGACGCCCACACCCACGCCAAGATCACCACCGGCAAGAGCGACAACAAGTTCGGCATCCCCCTCAAGTACGCCGCCGCCGCCTACGAGGCTGCCTCGAAGTACCCGCACCTCCAGCTCAAGGGCGTGCAGATGCACATCGGCTCCCAGCTCACCACCGTGCAGCCCTTCATCGAGGCCGTGCAGAAGGTCGCCCCCTTCGCCGCCGAGCTGAAGGCCAAGTTCGGCCTCACCTATTTCTCCATCGGCGGCGGTCTCGGCATCATCTACAAGGAGGCGCTCGCCTCCGGCGCCCGTGAGTGGTGGGACACGCAGCCCGAGGCCACGCGCCCCCTCACGCCCGAGGCCTACGGCGCCGCCCTCGTGCCGCTCCTCCAGCCCCTCGGGATGAAGATCCTCCTCGAGCCCGGCCGCTTTATGGTCGGCAACGCCGGCGTCCTCCTTGCCCGCGTCGAGCACCTCAAGCGCGGCGCCGGGAAGAACTTCCTCATCGTCGACGCCGCCATGAACGACCTCGTGCGCCCCGCCATGTACGACGCCTTCCACGAGATCGTCCCCCTCCACCGCGACACCACCCGCCGCGCCCTCGTGGCCGACGTCGTCGGCCCCATCTGCGAGAGCGGCGACTGCTTCGCCAAGGACCGCCAGCTCCAGGAAGTCGGGGAAGGCGAGTACGTCGCCTTCATGAGCGCCGGCGCGTATGGCTACACCATGTCCAGCCGCTACAACACCCGCAGCATGGCCGCCGAAGTGATGGTCCAAGGCAGCACCTTCGAACTCATCAACCAACGCGAAACCTTCGCCTCGATGATCGCCGGCGAAAAAGTCCCGGCCTTCCTGAAGTAAGCCCCTCGGCAAATTTTCCAACCCACTCAGGGCCTCGCCACCGCGAGGCCCTTTTTTGCGTAGCGGCAAGCACCAGCAAGCCAGTCAGCCTCAGCCCTGGCTGCAGGTAGGCTTTAGCCACTCCGGCAGTTGATCAAAGGCGATTGCCTAGAATGCTAACTTACAGGTCTGCGTAATAGCGGAGAAAATTTCTCTAAAAGTTTTTGTTTTCTCGCTAATATAAAATCATCGAATCGGTCGACCGTGAAGAGCGATCTGTCGGTAGGTATAATGTGCTTTTCAAGATAAGCATCATCCTTATCTGAGAACCATTTTTCGGGTGGGGTATCGCGTTTTCCACCTGCGCCGTTTTCATCTCTGGTCAGGAGCATGCAATTGGCGAGCTGATCTCGCACTGGCGCTTTATATCGCATAACCGCCTTGCTTTCATTTGAAGCTTTGGTGCGCTGTCGTTTTAGCAATGATTGCGGGAAGATGTGGTCAACTTGAGGCATGCTGTCATCGAAGGCCGGGTCATAATTAAAGTCCCGATACCACCAGTTGAAAAGCAGGTGGATGCTATCTGAGCCGTACCCTTGGGATAGAAACCGTTCTGGAGTGATTTCAAGCGAGCGGTTGTAGTGACGTAATACCTCGTATTGACTCGCTGTAATAAAGTCATGCTCCTCTCTGATCTTTATCACCGCGGCGTCGATGACGG
This sequence comes from Verrucomicrobiota bacterium, assembly GCA_048498795.1. Classification (GTDB taxonomy): domain Bacteria; phylum Verrucomicrobiota; class Verrucomicrobiia; order Opitutales; family Opitutaceae; genus JBEHXH01. The sequence goes on along the minus strand of JBEHXH010000011.1, from coordinate 90,431 downwards.
TATCGGGCGTTCCGCTAAAGGCTCCACATAATAGAGTGCGGGCGAGGTATCCATCCTTGTCGCGCGATTTGGTCCAGGCCTCTTTGAAGTGAAAGCGCGCATAGATAAGCGGAATTAGCACCAGATATGATGGTAGTGCTTTGTCGCCGCGAATAAAAGTTTTGCTACGCAGAAAATCGGCTACGTCGCAGATAGCGTCAGAGATTTCGTCCCAGCGCTCCTCAATCTGGGTTCGCGTGTCTTCCGTCCTCAGTTTTGAAATTTCATATCGCGCTCCGCGATCAAGAACAGTGAGGCAGGTCTTTAAGACGAAATCACGGGTGAATGCGAAGCCATGGGCATTTAGCTTATTAAGCAGATCGTCCATGCTGTCGTTTGCTTGCTCCCATGATGAGCTAAGGAGGGAAAAAAGCAGCTCCGACTTTCCCAGCTTCGTGCCGCCGGAGTTGGCGCGAATGAATATCTCGACAATATCGTCGTCTCCGTAAAGAGACGGTCTATCGATGCTATCAAGTTCCTGATATGAAATAGTTTCTCGATCACGGAAAGTGTGAAACACTTGCTCAACGTTTTGCTCAACTCTCGCCTGTTGCGAAATGTCTAGCGGTGTGTTTTCGCCTTCAAAAAGCTTTACGATGCGATTTTTCGCTTCACTAATCTTCTCGTTGCTGGCGGCGAGGCTTTTGAATGAAAGCCACGGGAGCTTGATATTTGACGGATCTAGAAATTTGAAGCGATATTTAATGTCATCTGGTGCAGCAAGTGTTCCACTAAGGATATCGAAAAACAGCTCTTTTTTCTCGTAGCTGCCGCGAAGGCCAATAAAAAGACTTTGGAGTCGTTGTTGGCCATCAAGCACTAGCATCTTTGCGTTTTTATCTTCAGGCTCGAAGTATCCTCCAAGTGGTAGGCTATGTTGGTAATTGTCGATAAATTTTCGATATCTTATAGTGCTGTTGGTCTTCCATATTAGTAGCGTGCTTATCGGGTACTCGCGCAGAATCGAATCGAATAATCGTTCGATCTGTTCTTCACTCCAAACAAAGCGTCGTTGGATGTTTGGTAGCCAAAAGCCGCCATCTTTTGAGCGGTTGTTAAGATAGGCGACCATCTTTCGTATGGTCTCGTGACGCGATTCCATAAAATCAGGGGTAATAGAAGGCTAAATCTATTTCAGATTTGGGATAGCCGAATTTGAATCATAAGTTTCCGCAATTATCCAAATAATAATAATCTGAATTGACGCTGATGCCGAGCGCTTGGTGACCGCATCAAACTGTATGGCTCTTTTTAGTTTCCTGGATGAATGCCACTTACGCATGACGATGCAGAAGCTCATGTTCTCCGCGGCCGATGTGTTGCCACCCTTCAAATCTTTTTCATGGATTTCGCCGGTAACGTGGTTAACCACAGCCCATGAAGTTCACGGTCGTCGGAGCCGGGGCTTGGGGGACCTCGTTTGCGCTGCACTTGGCGCGGCTGGGGCAGTCCGTCACGCTCGTACCCCGGCGCGCTGTGCAAGCCGAGGCGCTCAATGCTGTCCGGGAAAATGCCGACTACCTGCCGGGCGTGATGATCCCGCTCGAGGTGCGCGTGACGGCCGACCTCGCCGACGCGCTTGCCGGCACCGAAGTGATCCTCCTCGCGTGCCCCTCGCAGTCGCTGCGCGAGACGAGCGAGCGCGTGAAAGCCGCGCTGCCCGCCGCCGGCCCCGCGCCGTTGCTGGTCGCGAGCCTCGCCAAGGGCCTCGAACTCAGCACCCACCTGCGGCCCTCCGAAGTGATCGCCGCCGTGCTGCCCGCGCTCACCGCCGGCGCGCTCACCGGCCCGACCAATGCCCTTGAGGTCGCGCGCGGCCTGCCCGGCGCGATGGTCCTCGCCGCGCCCGCGCTCACGCCCGCGATCTTCGACGTGCAGTCCGCCGTCAGCGGCCCGACCCTCCGCGTGTATACGAGCGACGACCTCCCCGGCGTCGAGTTCGGCGGCTGCCTGAAAAACGTCTACGCCATCGCCGCCGGCTGTTGCGACGGCCTCGCGCTCGGCGACAACGCCAAGGCCGCCCTCCTCACCCGCGCTCTCGCCGAAATGCTCCGCGTGGGCGTCGCCCTCGGCGCCAAGGCCGAGACCTTCTACGGCCTCGGCGGTTTCGGCGACCTCGTCGCCACCTGCCACGGCGGCTGGAGCCGCAACCGCGAGTTCGGCCAGCAGATCGGCGAGGGCAAGACCGTCGACGAACTGCTCGCCCGCCGCCGCACCGTCGTCGAAGGCTACAAGACCACGCAGGCCTTCCACGGCCTCTGCGCCGCCCGCGGCCTCGACGCCCCGATCCTCCACGAAGTTTACGCGATCCTCTTCGCGCAGAAGAAACCCGCCGCCGCCCTCTCCGCCCTCATGACCCGCGGTCTCAAACGCGAGACCACCCCGCCAATGGCGCTGGGCTGAGTGGTCCGATGGTTTGATGAAGAAGGGGATCGATGGGGACGCGGCGCCCCCGCCGCGTAGTGCGTCTCCGAACGCGGCGAGGGCGCCGCGTCCCCATCAAGCCTCAAGCTCGCGAGCTCGAAACTGTGGGAGGGGCTTTACGCCCCGACTCGGCTCTGTCCGCGAAACCGTCGGGGCATAAAGCCCCTCCCACAGTCCAATCCTCGGTCTGCTGTAGCGGAAGCCGTGAGACTTTCGCGAAACGCGTCGCTCGTGGCATGGCGAAACGCTCACGCGTTCCGCTACATTCATTTCCTTCTCCTGCCACTGATCGAGGTAGGGTCCGCTCTCCGAGCGGACCTCGTTTGATTCCTGCTCTCTCTTCGGTACGAAAATAAAAAGGGCGGCTCGGAGAGCCGCCCCTACCTCGGACACGAGCAGCACTTCCGGATTTTTTCCTCTGTGCCCTCCTCAAACCTCTCCGTGCCCTCTGTGACCCAGCTCAAAGAGCATTCGCAATCTCAATGCCCCATTCCCGCCTGATGCTCCTGGATATACTCCTGCTTGAGTCCGAGCTGCTCGGGCGCGTGGAGCACGAGCATCTTCATGCGGATGTCGGCGGGGACCTGTGACGCGGTCGCCTTCGAGACGAAGATCATCAGGAAGATCGCCATCGGCACGGCCCAGATGGCGGGTTGTTCGCAGAGGATGCGGGCGAGGGGATGCGCGACCCAGAAATCGCTGAGGCTCTTGCCGAGCGGGTGATCCGCCCAGTACGCGGCGACCGCCTCGGCGCCCACGACCTTCTTCGCGCCCGCGGCGGCGACGTCGGAGATCGACGTGAGGGCCACGGCACCGAGCGCGCTGAGGCCGCCGGCGAGCATGCCGGTGGCGGCGCCCTTCATCGTCATGCCGCGCCACCACACGCTCATGAAGAGCAGGGGGAAATAGCTCGCGGCCGCGATGGCAAACGCCTGCCCGACCATGAAGTTGATTTCCAAGGTTTCCACCTGCGTGCCGAGCGCGATGGCGACGGCGCCGATGATGATCGCCGCGACCTTGAAGGCCGCGAGCCGCTGCGCCGGCGTGGAGTTGGGCCGCAGGATGCGACCGTAGACGTCATGCGCGAGCGCACCCGTCATCGAGACGAGCAGGCCGCTGAAGGTGCTCATGAACGCCGCAAACGCGCCCGCGCACGTGATGCCGCTGAGGATCGAGCCGAGCACGCCAAACTTCGCCGCGAGCAGCGTGGGCAGTTCGAGCACGACCTTGTCCGTGCCCTTCGCGCCGACGCCCGAGTAGAGCTCCGGCATGAAGTTGCGCCCGATCGCGCCGAAAACCGGCGGGAAAACGTAGAACACACCGATCAAGATCATCACCCACATCGTCGTGCGCTTGGCCGCGACGCCGTTGGGATTCGTGTAGAAGCGCACGAGGATGTGCGGCAGGCCCGCGGTGCCGCACACGAGCGCCATGATGAGCGAGTACGTGTAGAGCAGGGAGTAGGGGCGCTGGTGTTCGTCGAGGTACGCCTTGCGCTGCTCCGCGGGGAGCGCGGCGGCGGCGGCCGTCACGGCCTTGGTCGTGAGCGGGCCGAAAGGCGCGGTCCACGCGGTGTCCTTCGGCGCTTTTTCTACGAGCGGCTTGCGCACGACCTCGGCGGCGGTCGGCGCGGCGGCTTCCTTGCCGGTGACGTTGGCACCGATCTGGCCGTTGTAGAAACCGAAGACCGACATCAGCACAAACACCGGCAGGCTGATCGCGAAAACTTTTATCCAATACTGAAACGCCTGCACGAGCGTGATGCCCTTCATGCCGCCGAGCGCGACGTTGAAGGTGATCACCGCGCCGACGAGCACCACGCCGCCCCAGTACGGCATGCCGGGGAAGATGTACGCGAGCGTCACGCCCGCGCCCTTCATCTGCGGCATCGTGTAGAAGAAGCCGATGAAGAGCACGAAGCACACGGCGATCTTGCGGAAGAGCGGCGAGTCGTAGCGGCCCTCGGCAAAGTCCGGGATCGTGTACGCGCCGAAGCGCCGCAGCGGCCCCGCGATGAAGAGCAGCAGGAAGAGATACCCGCACGCGTAGCACACCGGGTACCACAGCGCGTCGTAGCCCGACGACATCACCATGCCCGCCACGCCCATGAACGACGCGGCCGAAAGATATTCGCCCGAGATGGCCGACGCGTTCCAGCCGACCGACACCGAGCGGCCCGCGACGAAGAAGTCGCTCGCCGTCTTCGATTGCTTCGCCGACCAGAAGCCCATGCCAATCGTGACGGCGACGGTGATGAACGAGAACGAGAAGATCCAGGGATCGACGCCGTTGAGAAAAGCGAGAGGAAGCATGGCGGCGTTCAGCGTTTGACCGATTTGACCTCGTCTTCCTCGAGCGCGATCGAGCGCTTGATGAAGACAAACGAAATGACCCACACGAAGGGGAAGAAGAGCACGCCGAGCAGCAGCCACGTCAGCGTGAATCCTCCGATGCGCGTCGCCATCAGGTCGGCGGCGAAGTAGTTGAGAAGCGGCACGGCGACGAGCGCGACGAGAAACATCGCGGCGCAGACGACGGAGAGCTTGAGCTGGCGGCGCATGAGGGACGCGAGAAAGGACTCGCTGTGCACCACATCATCCTGGGGCGTTTTGGGCGGGGGCATCGAGCGCGATGCTGGGACACGTGTCACCCCTGACAAAGTTTTTCTGCGCGAGATGACGGATTTTGACCGGACAGTCTCGGAGCAGGCGAGGGGAGTGGTTCTTCCGAAATGGGGACGCGGCGCCCCCGCCGCGTTGTTCGACCCTGTTGTCGCGCCTTCTCAGAAATCGTGAAAACTGAAAAGCGGTCATCGAAAATCTGAAAATCGCCCATCGCGCGGCTTCCGCCGCGCCGCACTACAATTTCACGATTCCCGATTTTAAGCTGCCCGATTTCAAGATTCCCCAAAAACCTGAGAGCCCGCATCGCGACTTACGCTCCGCCTCACCCCGCCACGATCACCTCAATCCCCTTCGCCCGCAGCGCCGCCACCAACTCCGCCGGCGCGCCTGCATCCGTCACGACCACATCGACGCGCGTGAAATCCGAGAGGAAAAACGTCGAGCGTCGGCCAAATTTCGTGTGATCGAGACAGAAGATCACCTTGGCCGCGCCCTTCATCATCGCGCGCTGGATGTCCACGATCAGCTCGTGGGAATTGTAGATGCCATCGAGCGTGATCCCGCTGCCGCTGAGGATCGCCACGTCGGCGTGCATCTGCGCAAAGGCGCCCACCGCGTGCGAGCCCACGAGCACGCCGAGGCGAGGGTAGAGCACACCGCCGGTGAGATAGACCTCGTGCGGGTTGGAGCCGGAGAAGTGATTCGCGACCGGCAGCGAGTTGGTGATGATCTGGGCGGCCTTGTCGCCGAGGCGGCGGGCGACGTGGAAGCACGTCGTGCCGCTGTCGATGATGACGTTTTGCCCCGGCTTGATCAGCGCCGCGCACGCGTCGCCGATGGCCTGCTTCTCCGCGACCTGATGCGTGTCGCGCACCTGAAAGACAAACTCGTCGCTCTTCGGCTGCTGCAGCAGCCGCGCCCCGCCGTGGGTCCGCCGAGCGATGCCCGCCGTCTCCAGTGCCGCCACATCGCGCCGCACCGTCGAGACCGAAGCGTCCACCGCGCGCGCAAGCTCTTCCAGCGAAGCGAATTCCGCCTTCTGCAGATAGGCTTCGATCTTGGCTTGGCGTTCCTCGGCTTGCATCGGGGTAGGGAGATGTTTGGTAGATATTGGAAGATTTTGCAACGAAAACGTTGACGCTCGACCCCTTTTCCCTGTGGATGGGCCTTCCTCTCATGTCCTCGATCCCCGCCACCCCCTCAGCGACTCCGCTTGAGCGCATGCTCAAGCTCTCGCACGAGCTCGGCCGCGAGGAGCGCCGGCTGGCGATCCTCGGCGAGGGCAACACCTCCGCGCGCACGGGCGACGCGACGTTTGTCGTCAAGGCCAGCGGGTCCAATCTCGCCACGCTCTCGCCGCTCGGCGTCGCGGAGTGCCGCTTCGCCGACCTCGTGCCGCTGCTCGACCGCCGGGCCATGAGCGACGCCGCCATCGACGAGGCGTTGTTCGCCGCGCGCGTCGACTCGTCGGCGAAGAAGCCATCCGTCGAAGCCATTTTCCACGCGTACCTGCTCACGCTGCCCGGCGTGAATTTCGTCGGCCACACGCATCCCATCGCCGTCAACCAGGTGCTCTGCTCGCGCCACGCGCGCACGCTCGCGAAGCGCCGCTTGTTTCCCGATGAGATCGTGTGCTGCGGCGTCGAGAGCGTCTTCGTGCCGTACACCGACCCGGGCCTGAAGCTCGCGCAGGCGATCCGCACCGCGGTCACGGCGTTCATCAAGCGCCTCTCGCGTTCGCCGCGCGTGATCCTGCTGGAGAATCACGGCTTCATCGCGCTCGGCCCCACGCCGGAGTCGGTCCTCGCCGCCACGCTCATGGGCGCCAAGGCCGCGGAGATTTTCGTCGGCGCTGCGGCCATTTCTGCGGCGCCGCGGTTTCTTACGCTCGCGCAGGTTTTGCGCATCGCCGGACGCCCCGACGAGCACTACCGTCAAAAAGCCCTCGGGCTTTGACGCTCCGCCCCCGTCCGTCTCGCGCCGCCCCTTTTCGCCTCGCTCCATTTCTCACCCTCAACGCTCCAATCCACATGCCCTCCTATAATTACGTCAACTTCGGCTGGGACGACGCCAAGGCCGCGTCCCTCGATCCCGTCGGTCGCCTCATCTATCGCTCCAATCTCCTTGGCGGCGACCAGCGCATCACCAACACCGGCGGTGGCAACACCTCCTCCAAGATCGACGAGAAGGATCCGCTCTCCGGCAAGTCGACGAGCGTCCTCTGGGTGAAGGGCTCCGGCGGCGACCTCCGCACGAGCACGCGCGAAAATTTCTCCTCCCTCTATCAGGGCAAGCTCATCGAGCTCCAGTCGCTCTACGCCTCGCGCGCCGACAAGGGCCTCAAGGCTCCCGCCGAGGACGACATGGTCGGCATGTACACGCACGCGACTTTCAATCTCAACCCGCGTGCCTCGTCGATCGACACGCCGCTGCACTCCTTCCTCCCGGGCAAGCATGTCGACCACATGCACCCCAATGCGATCATCGCCATCGCCGCCTCGGCGAATTGCGAGAAGCTCACCCAGGAAATCTTCGGCGGCCAGATGGCCTACGTGCCGTGGATGCGCCCGGGCTTCGAGCTCGGTCTCGCCATGCAGGAGATCGCGAAGAAGCAGCTCAATGTCCGCGCCATCATGATGGGCCAGCACGGCTTCATCTCGTGGGCCGACGACGACAAGCAGTGCTACACCGACACGCTCGCCTTCATCGAGAAGGCCGCCGCCTACATCGAGTCCAAGTACGCCGCCAAGGGCGGTGACGCCACCGCGTTCGGCGGCGCCAAGTACCAGTCGCTCGACGACGCCAAGCGCGCCGCCACGTTTGCCGCGATTCTCCCGTGGCTCCGCGGCCAGGTCTCGCAGCAGAAGCGTTTCATCGGCACCGTGCAGGACGACGCGAAGATTCTCCGCTTCGTCAATTCCAAGGATGCCGCTCGCCTCGCCGAGCTCGGCACGAGCTGCCCCGATCACTTCCTCCGCACCAAGATCAAGCCGCTCTACGTCGACTGGAATCCCCAGGCCGAGGATGTCGCCGCGCTGAAGAAGAAGCTCGCCGCCGGCCTCGAGCAGTACCGCAAGGACTACGCGTCGTACTACGCGAAGTGCAAGCACGCCAACTCGCCCGCCATGCGCGATGCCAACCCGACCGTGGTGCTCATCCCCGGCGTCGGTATGGTCGCGTGGGGCAAGGACAAGTCCGAGTCGCGCGTCACCGCCGAGTTCTACAACTGCGCCGTCGAGGTCATGCGCGGCGCCGAGGCGATCGACAAGTATATCGCCCTCCCGCAGCAGGAAGCCTTCGACATCGAGTACTGGCTGCTCGAGGAAGCGAAGCTCAAGCGCATGCCCGCCGAGAAGGAACTCGCCCGCCAGACCATCATCGTGATCGGCGCCGGCTCCGGCATCGGCAAAGAGACCGCCCACCGTCTCGTGAAGGAAGGCGCGCACATCGTCTGCGTCGACCTCAACGAAGCCGCCGCGCAGGGCACCGCCAAGGAGATCGAGGCCAAGTACGGTCTCGGCATCGGCGTCGCCGGCACCGGCCTCTCCAACTGCGGCCCGGCCATCGGCCTCGCCGCCAACATCACCGACCGCGCCAGCATCCGTAAGATGCTCGACCAGGTCGCGCTCGCCTACGGCGGCTTCGATTCGATTTGCGTCACTGCTGGCATCTTCGTGCCGAGCGACACCTCGGGCCACATCCCCGACGACAAGTGGGCGCTCACCTTCGGCATCAACGTCACCGGCAGCTACCTCGTCGGCGACGAGGCGTTCAAGACGTGGAAGGAGCAGGGCCTCAAGGGCCAGCTCGTCCTCACGACCTCCGCCAACGCCGCCGTCGCGAAGAAGGGCTCCGTCGCTTACGATTGCTCGAAGGCCGCCGCGAACCACCTCGTGCGCGAACTCGCCATCGAGCTCTCGCCGCTCGTCCGCGTCAACGGCGTCGCCCCCGCGACCGTCGTGCAGGGCAGCGCGATGTTCCCCCGCGACCGTGTGATCGGCTCGCTCGCCAAGTACAACATCCCGTACACCGAGCAGGAAGAGACCGAGTCGCTGGTGAAGAAGCTGGCCCAGTTCTACGCCGACCGCACCCTCACCAAGGCCCCGATCACGCCCGCTGACCAGGCCGAAGCGTACTTCCTCCTCGTGAGCCAGCGCCTCAGCAAGACCACCGGCCAAGTCATCACCGTCGACGGCGGCCTCCACGAAGCCTTCCTCCGCTAAGGCGAAGAAAAGTTTTCACCCCAAGCCGCTCCCTAACCGGAGCGGCTTTTTTATTCCCACTGTGGGAGGGGCTTTACGCCCCGACATTTCCGCGAACCGACTCAAGCCGGCCACAAAACCCACCACCAAACCGCATCAGCCATTCCCCAGAAAATCCTTTCGTGCCCTTCGTGTGTTTCGTGGTCCCCCTCTCCGCACCCTCCGTGTCCCGCCAAGATCGAACCAGCGCAGATTAGCGAAGATCAGCGTTCCTCTGCCTTTCCTCGTTCCTCTCCAAATTCCCCATCGTCGCCGCCCACTCTCGATCCTTTGCGTCACCTTCGCCCTCTTAGCGTCTTTGCGTTTAACCAAACCTCAGCCCACCCACTTTTGATAGCTTCATCAGCTTCGGCTTTTTATTTCCCCCAAACCTTTTCGTCCCTTTCGTGTCTTTCGTGGTTACCTCTCCGTTGACTTCGATCGCCATCGTCGGTGCCGGCGCGCTCGGCTGCTACTACGGCGCCCGCCTCGCCCTCGCCGGTAACGATGTCCGCCTCCTCGTCCGCAGCGATTTCGACGCCCTCCGCGCCCGTGGCCTCACCCTCGTCGAGCGCGACGCCACCCGCACCGCGTATCCACTTTCTGTATACAAATCCGCCGCCGACATCGGCCCCGTCGACCTCGTCATCGTCACGCTCAAGACCACCGCCAACGCCTCGCTCCCCGCGCTCCTCCCGCCGCTCATCGGCCCGTCCACCGCAGTCCTCACGCTGCAAAACGGCCTCGGCAACGAAGAGTTTATCGCGTCCCTCGTCGGTGCCGAGCGCGTTCTCGGTGGCCTCTGCTTCATCGCGGTTACGCGCACCGGCCCCGGCGAACTCCGAGGCTTTCACACGCCCGGCACGATCACCCTCGGCGAGTTCGACCGTCCGCTGACCGAACGCGCCCGCGCCATCGCCGCGCGCTTTCAATCCGCCGGCGTCACGTGCAACCCCACCGACCGCCTCGCCGAAGCGCGCTGGCGCAAGCTCGTCTGGAACATCCCGTTCAACGGCCTCGCCGTCGCACACAACGTCACCACCGACCACCTCTGCGCCGATCTTGCGCACAGCGCCGAAGTCCACGCGCTCATGCTCGAAGTGCAGTCCGCCGCCCGCGCCTTCGGCTACACGATCCCCGACGATTTTCTCCGCCAGCAATACGACGTCACCCCACCGATGGGCCCCTATCAACCGTCGAGCCTCGTCGACCACCGCGCCGGCAAAGAAGTCGAAATCGAAGCCATCTGGGGCGAACCCCTCCGCCGCGCCCAACGCGCCAACGTCCCCACGCCCCACCTCTCCACCCTCTACGCCACGCTCCTCCGCGTCACCCGTTCCCCGTAGCAATTCCCCCCGTAGCTGCGAGCGCCAGCGAGCAGAAACGCCCTGATCGGCTCCCAACGCTCCGTTACCTCCATCATGGGGACGCGGCGCCCCCGCCGCGTATTTCACTCAGCCTACCTACAGCTCACACACTCCACTGTGCTCCCCTGTAGCTACGAGCGCCAGCGAGTAGACTCCACTCCATCCCATCTCTCTCGACTCCGCTTCGCCAAAAACTCTCCCTCACCAACTTCGCGTCCCCTTCGCAATCTTAGCGTCTTCGCGCTTAACCACACCTCCGCTCACTTTCCCCTCCTCCGCAGCCTTTCTCGCACTCACACTCACGCTCACACTCCCGCCCACGTTCACGCATAGCCCTACCGATTCAACAACGCCGCCACCCGCGTGCGACTCCGCGCCCCAAGTTTCCCGAAAATCGCCGCGAGCTGCGTCTTGATCGTCAGCGGGCTGCGCCGCAGTTCCGCCGCGATTTCCGTCGTGCGCATCCCCTCGCGCACCCGCATCGCTACCTCGCGTTCGCGCGCGGTGAGCCGCGCCAGCAGCGCCACCGCGCCCGGCGACAGCGGCCGGTGCCGGTCGCCGCGCGGACGCCGGTAGTCCAAATGAATGTGCCACGCCGGCGGTGTCTCCGCCGGGATGTGTTCGCGGATGCGCGCGTGCAGTCCGCGGGTGTGATCGCTCACCACCACCGCCGAATGTTTGTCCTGATTTCGCGCGCGACACGCCGCGAGCAACGGCTCTGGCACGCTGAATTCACTCCGCGCCCGCAGCGCCGCTGCCTTGCGCTCCCCATGATTCCATACCGCGCATACGTGCGCGCCCTCCGCGTTGCACCAGAGCGGTTGCAGGTCGGCGTCGAGCAGCAGCAGACCGATGGGGACTTCCTCGAGCATGGAGGCGAAATGCGCGCGCAGCGCGGCGTCCCGCGCGGGGTTGGGGCGGACGTGGGTCATGCGCTCGGTTTACTCCATTGGGAGTAGGGAGCAAGTGCTTTACTCCTTTTGGCCGATAGACCCTTTCGGTGGTCAGGCGTAGATTGCGGCCACGTTCTCTGACCCCATGAGCACCACGTTTTTCGAGCCCGCCGTTGAGCGGAAAGCGGCTGTGAATCCCCTCGGCCTCAAAGGCATCGATCACATCGAGTTCTTCGTCGACGACGCCGACCAGTGGCGCGATTTCTTCGTCAACCGCTACGGCATGACCGCACGTTACTACGCCGACGAGACCACCGGCGTCCGCGGTCGACGCGCGCACGTGGTGGGGCAGGGGCGCATCAATTTTCTCGTCGCCGAGCCGCAGGGCCGCAGCGCCGAGGCGGACTTCCTCCGCTGGCATCTCGACCGCCACGGCAACGGCGTGCGCGATGTCGCCTTTCGCGTGAAGGACGCGCGTCACGCCCTCGCCGAGGCCGCGCGCCGCAGCGCGAATGTCGTGCGCCCCCTCGACGAGCACGCGCAGTTCATCGGCGGCGCGATCTCCGCCTACGGCGACACGATCCACAGCTTCATCGAGCGCAAGCCCCACACCGAGTTCGCGCCCGGCTACCAGCCCGTGCCCGGCGGAGTGGAGGAGGGGGACATCCACTTCGCGATGATCGACCACGTCGTCGCCAACGTGGAGCACATGGAGCCGTGGGTGAAATACTACGAGGACATCTTCGGCTTCGATCTCTTCATGCACTTCGACATCAACACCGGCCGCAGCGCTCTGATGTCGAAGGTCGTCAGCTCGACCGACGGCTGGGTGAAGATGCCGATCAACGAGCCCTCGTCCGCCAACTCGCAGATCCAGGAATTTCTCGACAAGTACCGCGGCCCCGGCGTGCAGCACATCGCGCTGCTCACGCCCGACATCGTCACCACCATCGCCGAGATGCGCCGCATGGGTCAGGAATTTCTCGAGGTGCCCGAGTCGTACTACGACACCGAGTTCGACACGCGCGTCGGCGAGATCGAGGAAGACAAGGAACTCCTCAAACGCCTTCGCATTCTCGTCGACCGCGACCACGACGGCTACCTGCTGCAGCTCTTCACCAAGTGCGTCTTCGCGCGCCCCACGCTCTTCTTCGAAGTCATCCAGCGCCGCGGCGGCGCGAAAGGTTTTGGCGAGGGAAATTTCCGCGCCCTCTTCGAAGCCATCGAGCGCGAACAAGCGAAACGAGGCAGCCTCTGATAACTTATGACTTATGATGTGTGATGTACGATGTGCGAGCCCCCACCGCAGCCTCCGGCCATCATAAGTCATCCATCATAAATCATCAGTCCTCAGTTCCCCATGCGCTATCTCTCTCTCGGCTCTCTCCCCGCGAAGCACCACGTGCGCTTCCCGCGGGAGCCGGCGGCGAGTTATCGCGGCGAGGGGCTGCACTACGAACACGTCATCACGACCGACGGCTTCGATCGCGCGTACACGATCATGTACCACCTGCGCCCGCCGACGCGCATCCGCTCGGTGGAGTTGCTGCGCCACTGGGAGCCGCAGCGCGCCGGCGAGTTGCCGCTCCGCCACCATCACCTCAAGACCGCCGCGCTCCCGCGCGCGGGCGATCCGTACACGGGTCGCGTGCCTATTCTCTTCAACTCCGAGATGACCGCATGGCGCTGCCGCCCCGCGCGCGCTGATGGCGACCACGATTTTTTCCGCAACGGCGGCGCCGACGAGATCATCTTCGTCTGGCGCGGCGGCGGCTGGCTGGAGTCGAATTTCGGCCGGCTCCGCTACCGCACCGACGACTACATCGTGCTCCCGCGCGGCACGATCTACCGATTCGTGCCCGACGACATCGCGCAGGAAGATTATCTGATTCTCGAGAGCGCATTTCCCGTGCGCATCCCCGCGCGTTATCTCAACCCCGAGGGCCAGATCCGCATGGGTGCGCCGTACAGCGAGCGCGATTTCCACGGCCCCACCGAACTCACGCCGGTCGACCGCGACGGTGATCACACCATCCTTGTAAAAGACGGCCCGCGCCTCACGCGCATGGTCCTCGCGCATCATCCCTGCGACGTCGTCGGGTGGGACGGCCTCGTGTATCCCTTCACTTTCAACGCCAACGATTTTGAGCCCATCACTGGCACCGTTCACCTCCCGCCGCCGATTCACCAGACGTTCGAGATTCGCGGCTACGTCGTGTGCACGTTCGCGCCGCGCTGGCTCGATCACCACCCGCAGGCCGTGAAAGTCCCGTGGGCCCACGACAACACCGAGGCCGACGAAGTGCTATTCTATGTGCGCGGCCAGTTCGGCTCGCGCAAAGGCGTCGAGCCCGGCTCGTTCACGCTCCACCCGCGCGGCATCCCCCACGGCCCGCACCCCGGCACCACGCTCCCGAGCTTCGCCGCCCAGCGCACCGAGGAACTCGCCGTGATGTTCGACACGCAAAACTCCCTCCAACTCACCGCCGAAGCCCTCGCCTGCGACGACCCGAATTACCCGCTGAGCTGGATCGGATAGTTGATTTACGATTTATGATTTACGATGTACGATTGCCGAAGTGCGACTGGCACGGGGAAATCTCTTACCGATGAGCTGCCCTGCCAGCGTTCTCCATTCGTAATTCGTAACTCTCAAATCGTACTTCCCCCCGTGCTCCTCGACTTCACTCAGCTCCCCGCCCGCGATGTCTACAACTGGATGGTCTCGACGATTCTCCCGCGCCCCATCGCGTGGGTCTCGACCATCTCCGCCGACGGCCGGACGAATCTCGCGCCGTTCTCCTTTTTCCAAGGCGTGTGCTCCAATCCGCCCACGCTGATGTTCGTGCCGGTCAATCTGCGCGACGGCGCGAAAAAAGACACCGTGCGCAACATTGAGGCCGTCCCCGAGTTCGTCGTAAACCTCGTGCCGCACGCGCTCGCCGAATCGATGAATGCCTGCGCCGCGCTTCTCCCCTACGGTGAAAGCGAGTTCGAGAAATTCGGCATCGCCGCGACACCGAGCCAACGCGTGCGCCCCCCGCGCGTCGCCGCTTCGCCGGTGTCGTTCGAGTGCACCCTCGACCGTTTCGTGCACATCGGCGAAGGCCCGCTCGCCGCCAACGTCGTCTTCGGCCGCATCCAAGTCGTCCACGTGAACGACGCCATCCTCGGCCCCGACGGCAAACCCGACGCCGCCAAGCTCGACCTCATCGGCCGCCTCGGCGGCGAAGCCTACGCGCGCACCACCGACCGCTTTTCGATCAAGCGCCCCGACCGCTGAAAAATCCCCGCGATGTCCGAAGTTCTCCTCCTCTCCGCCACTCGCACTCCCATCGGCGCTTTCCAAGGCGCGCTGGCTTCAGTGCCCGCGCCACGCCTCGGCGCCGCCGCGATCCGCGGCGCAGTGGCTCAGGCGGGAGTTTCTTCCGACGCGATCACGGATGTCTTTTTCGGCAACGTCCTCTCTGCCGGCCTCGGCCAAGCGCCTGCGCGCCAAGCCGCGCTCCACGCCGGCCTGCCGCCCGCGACGTGCTGCACCACCGTAAACAAAGTCTGCGGCTCCGGCCTCGAAGCGCTCCGGCTCAGCGCCCGCGCGCTCGCGTGCGGCGACGCGGACCTCGTTGTCGCCGGCGGCATGGAGAGCATGAGCGGCGTGCCGTATCTGTTGCCCAAAGCCCGCGAGGGTTTCCGTCTCGGCCACCAGCAAGTGATCGACGCCCTCGTGCATGATGGCCTCTGGGACCCCTACAACAATCAGCACATGGGCAGTTGCGCCGAGGAGTGCGCTAAGAAATTCCAGCTCACCCGTGAAGCGCAGGACGCCTACGCGGCCGAGAGTTTCCGCCGTGCCAACGCCGCACAGCAGGACGGCCGCCTCGCCGCTGAGATCACGCCCGTCGAAATCACGGACGCCAAAGGCCAGATCACGCGCGTCGCCCTCGACGAGGGCCCGGCCAAGGTCAACTACGCCAAGCTCCCCACGCTTCGCCCCGTCTTCGACAAGACCGGCACCATCACCGCCGCCAACGCCTCGTCGCTCAACGACGGCGCCGCCGCTCTCGTGCTCTCCACCGCCGCGCACGCGAAGAAACTCTCCGCCAAGCCGCTCGCCCGCCTCGTCGCCTTCGGCGCGCACGCGCAGGAGCCGCTGTGGTTCACCACCGCACCCGTGGTCGCCGCGCAGCAGGCGCTGCAGTGCGCCGGGTGGAGCGTCGGCGATGTCGATCTCTGGGAGGTCAACGAAGCCTTCGCCGTTGTGCCGCTCGCCTTCATGCGCGAGCTCGGCGTCGCCCACGATCGCGTCAATGTCCAAGGCGGCGCGATCGCACTCGGCCATCCCATCGGCGCGAGCGGCGCGCGCATCGTCGTGACGCTCCTCGCCGCCTTGCGCGAGCGCGGCGCGAAACGCGGCGTCGCCGCGATCTGCATCGGCGGCGGCGAGGGTCTCGCCGTCTGCGTCGAATTGCTCTGACGCGCCACCGGGCGCATCGCCCATGACCCCCGCGTTCAATGTCTGGCACCCCGCCGAGCACGCATGGACGCGCGAGTCCCATGTCGCGTGTTTTCTCCGCGCGCACGGTATCGCTTCCATCGCCGAGCTACGCGCCGCGTCCGTGCGCGATCCGTCGTGGTTCTGGGCCGAAGTGATGCGCGAGCTCGGCGTCGAGTGGAGCACGACGTACACGCAAGTCCGCGACGATTCGCGCGGTTTTCCATGGACGCGCTGGTTCGTCGGCGGCCGGCTCAACCTCACGCACCACTGCCTCGATCGCCATGTGCGCGACGGCCACGGCGCCGAGACCGCGCTCTTCTACGAAGCCGACTCCGGCCGCGCCGAAGATACCCGCCGGGTAACATTTGCCGAACTCGCCATTCAGGTTGACCGCTGTGCCGCCGCCCTGCGCGCCGCCGGAGTAGGGCCGGGCGATTGCGTCGCGCTCTATGCGCCGATGCAGGTTCCGACCGTCGTAGCGCTCTTTGCCACGATGAAACTCGGCGCGGTCTTCGTCCCAATCTTCTGCGGCTACGGCGAGGAAGCGCTGCGCGAGCGTCTCGCCTCGTGCGGCGCGAAAATCCTCTTTGCCTGCGGCACGCTTACGCGCCGAGGCAAGCCCGCCGATACAGGCGCCATCGCCCGCGCCGCCTCCGCGCGCGTGCCGTCGATCACGCGTATCATCTTCACGGATACAGCGGACTGGGTCGATTTTCTCGCGACTGCACCCACCGCGCCGATCTCGCCACACGCCACCGCGGCCGAGGACCCGTGCCTCATCCTCTATACCAGCGGCACCACTGGCCGGCCCAAGGGCACCGTGCACACGCCCGCGGGCTGCCTCGCGCAGATGGGCAAGGAGCTGCGCTTCGCCTTCGATGCGCGACCCGGCGAGCCGTTTTTCTGGGTGACCGACATCGGCTGGATGATGGGCCCGTGGGAAATCATCGGCTGCCTCCTGCACCGCACGCCCATCGTGTTGTTCAACGGCGCGCCCAATTTTCCCACGAGCGACCGACTCTGGGAAATCTGCGCGCGCCTCGGCGTCGTCACGCTCGGCGTTTCGCCCACGCTCATCCGCTTGCTCCGCCGCGCGACTGATGGCCGTGGCCCGCGCGCGTACGATCTGTCGCGGTTCCGTGTGCTTGGCTCGACCGGTGAGGTTTGGGACGAGGCGAGCTGGCTCTGGTATTTCGAGGAGGTCGGCGGTCGCCGCTGCCCGATCATGAACATCTCCGGCGGCACCGAGATCGTCGGCTGCCATCTTTCGCCGACACCGCTCGATGCGTTGAAACCCTGCTCGCTCGGCGGACCCGGTCTCGGGATGGACGTTGCCGTCTTCACCGACGACGGCGCGCCCGCGCCGCCCGGCACGATGGGCCACCTCGTCTGCCGCCAGCCCGCGCCGTCGATGACGAAAAGTTTCCTCGGCGACGACGCACGCTATCTCGAAACGTATTTCTCCCGTTTTCCCGGGGTGTGGTATCACGGCGACTGGACGCAGGTGGACGCCGATGGCCAGTGGTTCCTCTTCGGCCGCACCGACGACACGCTGAAAGTCGCCGGCAAACGCGTCGGCCCCGGCGAAGTCGAAGGCATCCTCCTCGCGCACCCCGCCGTGAGCGAAGCCGCCATCATCGGCGTGCCCGACGATCTCAAAGGCACTGCGCTCGTCTGCTTCGTCGTCCTTAAATCTTCCGCCATCGCGCCGCCCGAGTCCGAGCTCATCGCCCACGTCGCCCGCCAGCTCGGTAAACCCCTCGCGCCAAAAACCGTGCGCATCGTCCCCGCGTTCCCCAAGACCCGCAGCGGCAAAATCGTCCGCGCCGCCATCAGCCGCGCCTGGCTCGGCGAACCGGCCGGCGACCTCACGAGCATCGAAAACCCCGCAGCTCTCGCGACGCTCCGGGCCAGCTGATCTGGGTTCGTTTTGGTTTCCCCAGATGTGTCCAACTATGGCTGATTGAGCTGCGTGCGCATCGAGGTCCCGCGCTTCTGGGAAGTGCTCGCATTCTAGGGTGAGGGCGTGTTTTCCCCAAGTTGACGACCCGGTTCCATCCAGCCAGCGTCGCTCTTACGCCCGCTTCCCCATGAAATCCATTCTCTCATTCTTGAGTGTTCTCGCGCTGTTCGTCTTTGCCGGTTGCGGCAATGCCCAGTTCGAGATGGCGAAGGCGGGCGATCCCGAGCGTGTGTTGACCGGCAAGGTCAGCTTCGTCGCCGAGGACCCGCTCCCGCCCGACGCGGTATTGCGTATCCGAATCATCGATACGACTAAGCCGGATCTGCCCGTCACCGTGAAAGAGGAGGAAATCCACGGCCTTACCACGTCGCCGGTGGAGTATCGCGTGGAGTACCACGCCGAGGATGCGCTGCTGACCCGGGGGCTCAACGTCGAGGCGCGCATCGCTTTCGGTGGCAAGATGCGTTTCTTCAATGCCAACGCGTACAACATCACGATCAATAATTTCACGCGTCCGCTCGATATTCACGTCAACCGCACTCGCTGAGCTCCGCGCATGTCGGCCCGCGGTCTGACCATCTGGTGCAACATGGCGTTTCGCGCCGAGGCGCGCGCGCAGCTGGAGGAGGCCATCGCCGCCACGCCGCACCGGCTCGTGTGGTCGCATCACGATTCGCGCAATGTCCACGTCGACGCCGCGCCCGACCCGGCTTTCGACTCCGCCGACATCGCCGTCGGCCAGCCGGTCCCGGAACAGGTGCTCGCGAGCCCGCGGCTCCGCTGGGCGGCGATCACCACCGCTGGCTACACGCGCTATGATCGCCCGGAGTTTTGGGACGCGCTGCGCACGCGCGACGTGGTGTTCACCAACGCCTCCTCCGTCTTCGCCGACGCCTGCGCGCAGCACGCGCTGGCGATGATCCTCGCGCTTAATCGCCAGCTCCCGCAGGCGCACGCGAGCCAGTTCGGCGCGCACGACTGGCCGTACAAGGAGCGCCGCTTTGCGTGTCGTCTCCTCACTGGACAGACCGTCGTGCTGCTCGGCTTTGGCGCGATCGGCCGGCGACTCGTCGAGCTATTGGCTCCGTTTGGCTGCACCGTTTATGCGCTCCGTCGCTCGGTGCGCAGCGAGCGGGGCGTCCGCATCATTCCCGAGGAAAAACTCTCCAGCGTGCTCGGCCTCGCCGATCAAGTGGTCAATCTCCTCCCCGACAACGACTCTACCCGCAACTATCTCAACGCCCGCCGCCTCGCCTGCGTGCGCCCCGGCACCCGCATATATAATGTGGGCCGCGGCACCACCGTCGATCAGCCGGCGCTTATCGAGGCGCTGCACAGCGGTCGGGTAGGGGCCGCCTATCTCGACGTGATGGACCCCGAGCCGCTCCCGCCGGAGCACCCATTGTGGTCGACGCCAAATTGTTACCTGACCCCCCACATTGCCGGTGGCACCCGCGAGCAGGACGAGTGGCTGGTGCGCCATTTTCTCGGTAATCTAGTGGCGTTTGAAACCGGTGAGGCGATGACTGATCGGGTCGTTTAACCAACCTGTTGCGATATTACGGTTGAAAAAATTTTCCGCATCTGCGGAATAACCCGCCTCGTAGTTACTCCCACTACACCGGCCCGTGTGGGCGGTTGACCTACCTTGCCGGCCCAACCCAACAACGCTCAACATCCATGAAGAAGTCGACTCGTCTCCTCGTTACCGCCGCCGCTATGGCCGGCCTCTACGCCGGTGCCCTCACCGCCAAAACCTACGCCGCCGACGAAAAGGCCGGCACGTCCGACAAGGCCAAGGCTGACAGCAAGCATGACTGCAAGGGCAAGAATGCCTGCAAGGGCCAGGGTGGCTGCAAAGCTTCCGACAACGGCTGCAAGGGCAAGAACTCCTGCAAGGGTCACGGTGGCTGCTCCACCGCCGACAAGACCGAGGCCAAGAAGGAAGAGAAGAAGTAATTTTGTTTTTCGCAAAACGCGGCCGGCGTCAGTCGGCCGCGTTTTTTTGTACCCGCTCGCCGCGACGCCCTGCTGGCCGCGCCGGTTGGAGCGTTGTTTTGTTCGCGTCCGCCGCAGATCAGCCTCGCGTGCACCGGCCCGCTGATTTGGCTTTCGTGTCGTTCGATTGTTACGTGGTGCCTCCCCTGCAACATGCCCGCCAATCCCTTTAACGGTTTCACCGACTACGGCATCGGCATCGGCCTGCGCGTGCCGCATTATCAGCACATCCTCTCGAAGAAGCCGGTCGTCGACTGGTTCGAGATCATCTCGGAAAATTTCATGGTCGATAGCGGCCGCCCACTCGAAGTGCTCGACCAGATCCTCGAGCAGTACCGCGTGGTGCAGCACGGTGTCTCGATGTATTTCGGCTCGGCCGACAAGCTCGACCGCGAGCACCTCAAGCGCCTCAAGACTCTCGCCAAGCGCACCAAGACGCCTTGGCTCTCCGACCATCTGTGCTGGGGCTCGGTCGACGGCACGTACACGCACGACCTGCTGCCCATGCCGTACACCTTTGCTGCGGCCAAGCGCACCGCGGAGAAAATCCGCCAGGTCCGCGACTTCGTCGAGGTGCCGATCTGCGTGGAAAACGTTTCCAGCTACACCGAGTTTCACGTGAGCGAGATGACCGAGTGGGAATTTCTCAGCGAGGTCGTCGAGCGCGCCGACTGCGGCATCCTCCTCGACGTAAACAATATTTACGTCTCCTCGCAGAATCACGGCTTCGATCCCTACGACTACGTCAACGGCATCCCCGCCAATCGTGTCGGCCAAATGCACATCGCGGGTCACACGAAGTTCGAGAAGTACATCCTCGATACCCACGACCACGCCGTGTGCGACCCCGTGTGGAAACTCTACGACCACGCCATCCGCCGCACCGGCGTCACCGCCACGCTGCTGGAGTGGGACGACAAGATTCCGTCGTTCACCGAGGTCCACGACGAAGCGCTTAAGGCCAACGAGTTCATCGACGGCGCGAAAGCCGCCGCCACCGCCAAGGCCGCGAAGAAATCCGCCGGCCAGCGCGAGCCGCAGCTCGCCGCGCGTCGCTAACGTTCTCGCTCGTGAAGAAGCCGCGCCGCATTCGCTCCAAGCCCATCGCCACCGGCCTCAAGCCGCCGCCGGCTCGCGTGCCGCGCAAGCAGAAGTCGACCGCCGACCTGCTCGCGTTCCAGCGCTTCATGGCGCACGCGCTGTATCGCCCGCTCACCGCCGATTACACGACGCAGCCCGTCTGGTTCGACGGCCGCCCGATCGAGGAAGTCGCCGCTGAGTTCATCAAGCCTAACGACCGGCTCACCTCGCTCGAGCGGCTCCAAATCTACAATCGCTGCTACTGGTATCGCCTGATCGACATCGTTTTTGAGGATTGCCCGGGCCTCCGCGCCGCCCTCGGCGACAAGAAATTCGGCAAGCTCGTCGACGCCTACCTCGCGAAATATCCCTCGCGCTCCTTCTCGCTGCGCAATCTCTGCCAGCGTCTCCCGCAGTTCATCCAGGAGGAGCCGCGCTACACCGCGCCGCGCACCGCGCTCGCGCTCGACCTCGCGCGTTTCGAGTGGGCGCAGACCGTCGCCTTCGACGGCGACGCGCAGCCCAAGCTCACCGCCGACGACATCGCCGACTCACCGCCCGCCCGCCTGCGCCTTCGCCTCCAGCCCTACATCACGCTGCTCGACCTCGGCTGGCCGCTCGACGACTACGTGATCGCAGTGAAGCAGGGCCAGTCCTTCCGCAGCGACGCCAGTAATACCCCCGACGCCGAGTCGCACACCATCGCCCCCGAGCTCGACACCGTGCCGATCCCGAAGCGCCAGCGCACGTGCCTCGCGGTCCACCGCCTCGACAATCTGATGTACTACAAGCGCCTCGATCCGCGCGCGTTTCGCATCCTCACCGCCCTCGATGCGGGCCAGACGCTCGTCGACGCTGTCGCCGCTGCCGGCCGGGGTACCAAAGCCGAGGATGTGCAGGAGTGGTTCTCGACGTGGATGGAGCTCGGCTGGTTCTGTAAACGCTGAGCCTGCCGGGGCCATTCAGGCCGCCTGTGTCATCGCTTTTTCTTTTCGGAAATAAACCCCGCGTCCGCGTCTCCCATCCGCAACTCCATGAAAAAGCTCCTGACGTCCCTTGAAACACTGCTCGAAAAAATTGGCACGACACTCCAACCGGTGCTCCTGCTGGCCATCCGTCTGTATTGGGGCTGGCAATGTTTCCTGAGCGGCAAGGGAAAACTCATGGGCCTCGACAAGGTCACGGCGTTTTTCACCGACCTCCACATCCCCGCACCGCGGCTCAACGCCATCATGGCCGGCAGCGTCGAGTGCTTCGGCGGCCTGCTTCTTCTCCTCGGCGTCTACAGCCGTTTCGTCTCAATCCCGCTGATGTTCACGATGGTCATCGCCTACATCACCGCCGACAAGGAGGCCGTGCAGGCGATCTTCTCCGAGCCGGACAAGTTCGTCACCGCCGCGCCGTTCCTCTTCCTCTACGCTTTTGTGATCATCTTCGTCTTCGGGCCCGGCAAACTCTCCTTCGACGGCCTCGTGCGAAAGAAGGCCTAAGGTAGGGCGCGTTTTCCGCAACGCGCCGCTTGGACTCTGCCTACAATTAGGCCGAGCATTCGTTCCAAACCTCTTTAGCCACAGATTGCACAGATGGGCACAGATAGTCCTCTTTCGCATCCGTGCCCATCTGTGTAATCTGTGGCTAAAAGTCCGACTTCGACGCAGCAGTAGAATCCGAGTCCTTCGCTGCCGCGTAACATCTCCGGTGAAACTCCTCCGCTCGCTCCTGCTGTTCGTCCTCTCACTCGGCGTCGCTCACGCCGCCGAGCCAGCAGCGGCACCGGCATCGACGCCAGCCTCGTCTTCGATCGTCTGGCACAAATGGACCCCGGATATTTTTGCCCAGGCGAAGCGCGAGCATAAGTTCGTCCTCCTCGATCTCGAGGCCGTCTGGTGCCACTGGTGCCACGTGATGGACGAGACGACTTATCGCGATGCGGACGTCGCGTCGCTCATCGCCGCGAATTATCTCTGCGTGCGCGTCGACCAAGACTCGCGCCCCGACCTCGCCAATCGCTACGAGGACTACGGCTGGCCCGCCACGATCTTCTTCGGTCCCGAGGGTCAGGAGATCGTGAAGAAACAGGGCTACATCACGCCCGCCGGCATGGTCCGCCTGCTCAAGGCGATCGTCGAGGACCCGTCGCCCGTCGACTACGGCGACGCGCCCGCCGCGGTCAGCACGGGCGAGTCCGCGATGTCCGCCGCGCAGCGCACCACGCTCCACCAGCGCTGGCTCGCCGCCTACGACGACGCGCACGGCGGGTGGGGCGGCGAGCACAAGTTTGTCGATTGGGACATGGCCGAGCTCGCCCTCCGCGAAGCAACGACCGACGAGCGCGTCGCTCGCATGGCCCGCGACACGCTGCGCCTCCAGCGCGAGCACCTGCTCGATCCCGTGTGGGGCGGCATCTACCAGTACTCGGTCGGCGGCGATTGGAAGGAGCCGCACTTCGAAAAATTGCTCCAGTTTCAGGCGGAAAACATCCGCCTCTACGCGCTCGCCTCCGCCCAGTGGCCCGACGATCCCGCGCTGCTCGCGACCGCCCGCGCCATCCGCGGCTACGTCGCACAGTTTCTCACCAGCCCAGAGGGCGCCTTTTACGTCTCACAGGACGCCGACCTCGTCCCCGGCGAGCACAGCGCCGAGTACTACGCACTCGACGATGCCGGCCGCCGCGCCCGCGGCATCCCGCGCGTCGACCGTCACCTCTACGCCCGCGAGAACGGCTGGATGATCGCCGCTCTCTGCCAGCTTGCCGCTGTCACCGCCGACCGTAGTGAAAAAGCGGATACGCTCGCCGCCGCCGAGCGCGCTGCCCGCTGGGTGCTCGCCCACCGTGCGTTGTCCAATGGCGGCTTCTCGCACGATGAGCACGACACCGCCGGTCCCTTCCTCGGCGACACCCTTGCAATGGGCCGCGCGTTTCTCGCGCTGCATGAGGCCACGCAATCGCCCGAGTGGCTGGAGCGCGCCTCAACCGCCGCTGCTTTCATTCACACTCACTTCGCTCGCGCCGATGCGCCCGGCTTCGCTTCCAGCGACACCACGCTCAACGCCTTTCCCGCTCCCCGCCCGCAGTTCGATGAAAATGTCTCACTCGCCCGTTTCGCCATCGCACTCGCCGCCACCACCGGCCGCGCCGAGCATCGTGTCCTCGCGACCGACGCCCTCCGCTGGCTGACTGCCCCTGAGATTTCCAGCCGCCGTGGTCCCTTCGTCGCCGGCCTTCTACTCGCCGAACAGGAAACGCGCACCGAGCCCGCGCACATCACCATCGTCGGCGCCAAGGATTCTCCGGTCGCGCAAGCCCTCTTCGCCATCGCGCTCCGTCTGCCCTCGGCCCATCGTCTGATCGAGTGGTGGGACCCGCAGTCCGGCCCGCCCCCGCGCGGCGAAGCGATTTACCCCGCGATGCAGAAACCCGCGGCGTTCCTCTGCGCCAACGGCGCGTGCTCGTCGCCCCTGCTCACGCCCGAGGCCTTGGCCGCGCGTTTGGCGCGGCTAAAATAAACGGCGGCCCTGCGATTTCCTCAGTCCGCCTTCACGACACGCGTTCCCGCGATGTAATCGTGCACGCAGCGCTTCTCTTCGCCGAAGATGAAGCACGAGTCGACGATCCAGAAGAGGAAGCCGAGCAGGGGGATCAGCTCGATCACAAAGGGAACCGTACCGCGCAACAGGAACCCATGGAGAAATCCCACTTTGGTTCCATCGCTAACCTTTACGATGCGCGTGCCGCAGACTACTTTGCCGAGCGATTGTCCGCGCATGCTGATGAGCACGCACTGCACGGCCGCGAGCGCGATGAGGAACGGGTAGGACTTCTTGCTCGCCTCGGAAATCGCCGCCATCAGCGCCATGACATCGGGCTGACCGCCCGACGCCAGCAAGTCACGCATCGTGCCCATCATCGCGATCCCCATCGGGATTCGGCAGAGCATCGTCGCGAAGCCGTCGATCAAACCCGCGCCGAAGCGCACGCCTAGTCCCGCAGAAGGTACCTGCGTCGGGAATACGGTAGGCGCGGTCGCGGGCGAACTGGCGCTGACAAACTGCGGCGGCGCATCCGGCGTGGCAAACTCCGCGAAGTCGCCGAGGCGGCGCCATTCTTCGGTGCCGAGCGCCTTGGCCTTGGTGTCGAGATTGGCGCGCCCATTGTTTATCCACGCGCGCAACTGATCGACCGTCGCCGGGCCGTACTCTTTGCCGTCACCGCCGATGATGGTAAACATGGTCCCGAGCGAACACGCCCGGTCGTCACGCGTCAACGTCGGCTCGACCCTTTGCCGGTTGAAATTGCGTCACACGCTGGCCTATATTGCGCCTACATTCGCTCCGACCCCTCGCGCGATGAAATCGTTTCCACCCCTCTCGTATCAGTGTCCGATCCCTTGGGATTCCCTCGCGGGCGACGAGCGTGAGCGCCTCTGCGAAAAATGCGGCCACACCATCGTCAACCTCTCGCTGCTCAGCGACGCCGCCCGCGCCGAGCTGATCGAGCGCATGGCCGGCGAGCGCCTCTGTGTAACCTATTTCCGCCGCCTCAACGGCGAATACGTCACGCCCGCCACACCGCTCACGGCAGAGGAACGATCACGCGTGAAACAGCTCGGCCTCGCGGTGCTTTCTGCCGGTGCGCTCGCACTCGCGGCCGGGTGTACGACTCCGCCGAAACCACCTAGGTCTGATCCCGCGCCCTCCACGCCGGCTCAAGCCACTTCAAGCAAGGACGAGCCAGTCATCTTGCAGTCCTTCGGCATCGTCGGCGGCAAAGCGCCGGGCAAATAGCCTCTCACTTCACTGCCGGCCCCGGTTTCGTCTTCGGCAGCTGAAACGCATCGATCTCCTCGTGCTGCTCGGTGCAAAACGCGATTCCGTCGTCCGTCAGCATCACCACGGCTTTTTGCCCCACGACTCTGACCCATCCCCGCAGACGCAGGAGGCGGCGCGCTCCGATAAACTCCTGATAGTTGGGATCGTCCGGCGTGGCCCGCACGCCCCAGCCATTTTTTGCTTCATTCCCGAGGGCAACGTGCTGATTCCAGAGTTTTTTCAGGATGCGCTTCTCCGCACCGGTCAGCCCGGAGAAGCCATCCTTCGGCGCCCATTCGCGATTCACGCTGCTATCGCCCGTCGCCATCACATGTTTCGGTTCGGGAGCTGCCGGTTCCTCCGTATCGGGTTTCTCCTCGACCAAGTGCACTCCATCGGTCGCCGGTGCGCCGGTTGTAATCTTGGCCGTTGCCTCGATCGTGACAGGTGAAGCGTCCACGGGTGAGGTCTCCTTGAATCCCCAGTAAGTCGCGCCCCCGACCAAGATGATCGCCACCAAACCCGCGCTCCAGGGCATCGCGCGCAACCCGAGCGAGACTTTTGCGGCGGTCGTGAATCCTCCCAGCGCACTCGCCTCGCTCAGTGCCTGCGTCGCGATGACCGTCGCCGACGGCAGCGTCGCCGCCGAGGCAGAGTGACTGAGCAACGCCTCGCCGAGCGCCGCGGCACTCGAGGCAATGCCCTTCGCGCCCAAGCTCACGCGTAGCCGCTCGAGCGCGCGATTCACGCGCATGCGCGCCGCGTCGGCGCTCAGCGCCAGCATCGCCCCGACTTCGGGAAACGCGCGCCCCTCGAAGAAATGCAGCAGCACCGCCTCGCGGTCGCGCTCGGGCAGTCGATCCATCACTTCATCGAGCCAGGGCTCCAGTCGCTCCCAAGCGACCGGATCGAGCGCGCTGATCGCTCGCTGCGTCTCCGCCTCAGCCTCGATCGTGCGGCGGCGTCGCTCCGCGCGCACCGCGTCGCTCGCGGCGAAGCGCACGCTGGTGTAGAGCCAGCTCGCGAGGCTTGCGCGGTCTTGCAGCGCGGGTGCCTTGCGCGCGAGATCGGTGAAGACCTTTTGCGTCACATCGTCCGCCGCATGCGCGTTGCCCCCGACCCGCCGCAACGCGGCGCGATAGACGAGGGCGAGATGCCGTTGCACGACTGTGGTAAATGCCGGCTGAGATCCCTCCGTCACGTAGCGCCGCAGGAGGTCGCCATCCGACGGTTCACCCGCGTGCGCCGCGGTGGGCGGGCCGCTCGGGGTAAAGGCATCGGCATGCAGGTCAGACATCGCGGCGTCAGGGGCAGGTCATAGCCCGCCCATTTTTCCGCCGCCCTGCAACTGCGGCGTGGTGTCGTATTTCTTCTGCTGCTCGGGCGTGAGGATGAGCCGGACCTCGTCGCGAGCTGCCTGGCGCGCATCCATGCCCTTTTTGCCGCGATCGGCCTCGGGGATGTCGAGTAGGGTGTCGAGTTCGCGGACGAAGATCTGCAGCGCCACCGACTTCTGCGCCGGCGTGAGCGTCACGAGCGCATCGAGCCGGGCCAGTTTATTCTCCGGCGACATCATGGTGAGACCGCCGCCGTTCATCTGCGGGGTACGGTCGTATTTGCGCTGCTGCTCGGGCGTGAGGACCTCGCGCATTTCTTTGCGCATGCGTTCGCGGATCGGCATGCCACCGTTCGTCCGATCGGCCTCAGAGAGTGTGAGCAATTCGCTTACGGTGCGCTTAACGATTTCCGTGACGCGGGCCTTTTGGTCGGGCGAGAGCCCGACTAGCCGGTCAACGCTGGCGACCATCTGTTCAGGGTTCTTCATGTTGAACGCTTGGGCGAAGGCAGACGACGAAAAGGCCGCGCTAGCCGCGAGCCCGAGGACGAAAAAGAGAGAGCGTTTCATGGCGGAGTGTTTTGAGGTTTCGCCCTCCAGCAGTCCGCCATGCCTTGAAGCGAACAGGAAAATTTCGCCAGCTTGCCCTAGGCGACCTAGGCTGCACGCTCGGCCGCTTCGTGGACAACGTCTGCCATTTCTCGCCCGACCGCCGGCATCGCTATTCGCTGGTGCACCAGTGGAATCCGCTGTTCAGCGACCGGCTTATCATGTGGATCGGCCTCAATCCCAGCACGGCCGACGAGTCGAAGCTCGATCCCACGCTCACGCGCATCCGTTCGTTTTCGCAGCGCGAAGGCTTTGACGGCTTCTGGATGGCCAACCTCTTCGGCCTGCGCACGCCTTACCCGGAGGAGATGAAGGCAGCGCCCGATCCGGTCGGCCTCGAAAACGACACCTCACTCCTCGCCGCCGCGGAAAGATGCGAGCGCATCGTCGCCGCGTGGGGCGTGAGCGGCGAGTATCAGGCCCGCGCCGAAGCTGTCGCGCGCCTGCTCGGCAAACGCGAGCTCTGGTGCCTTGGCACCACGCAGGACGGCCATCCGCGGCATCCGCTCTACGTCGCCGCCGCGCAGCCGCTTGTGCGTTGGCCGGGCTACGCTACGTCAGCGGCGCGCGGATAAGTCTTCCCAACCCGCGGGCATCCGTGTTCCCGTGACGGCAACATGTACGAATTTCCTCTCACCGGCGCGCAGAAGTCCCACCTCCGCGGGCTCGGCCAAAAAATCGAGCCGTCGCTCAAGATCGGCAAAGGCGGCCTTACGCCCGCTCTGCTGACCGAGTTGCAGCACGCGCTCAAGGCCCACGAGCTGGTGAAGGTCCGTTTCGTCGCCGCCGAGCGCGATGACCGCGCCACTCTCTGCGACCAGATCGCCGATGAAGGCCGCTGCGTTTGTGTCGGCGCGGTCGGCCACACCGCGCTCTTCTACCGCCAGCACCCCGATCCCGCCGAGCGCGGCATCGTGCTGCCCTGAGTCGCAGCGCTCGTTCCTAATATTTCCGATGGGGACGCGGCGCCCTCGCCGCGTTCAGAAGACTCACCGCGTCGCCCCAATCCCCGCCACCACCGTCGCCGCGATCGAGCGGATGATCTCCCGCTCCGCCGCGTGGTCGGTCGTGAACGTCACGAGCACAAACTTCTCGCCGTTGGGCAGCTCGATGTACGTCGCATCGTGCCGCGTCTGACTCGTCCAACCGGCCTTTGACCAGAGCTTCGCGCCGGCGGGCAGAACCGGGCCGGTGAACTTCGCTTGGTTGTCCGGATCGGGATCGTTCGACGCCGGATCGCGCGAGAGGAGCGCCATCATCTCGCTGCAGCGCGCGGGCGTGACACAGCGGCCCGTCACGATCTCGCTGAGCAGGCGCGCCACCGTATCGGTCGTGAGGCTGTTGCGCTTCGGTTCGAAGAGCTTCGTCGCTTGCGTCTCGCGTCCATACGGACCATCGCCCCACGGCTTCTTGTTCGCGTTGATGCCGGTGTAGCCGAGCGTGGCGAAGTAGCGATTCACCGCGTTGCGCTTGTCGGACCAGATTTTGATTTCCTCGTCGGAGAGCTCCGGTCCGCTCGTCGTACCGGTGAGTACATCGACGATGTAGCTCGTGGCGTCATTCGACGAATCGACGATCATGTCGCGCATCGCGCGGCGCAGCTCGGGCGTGTCGGTGAGTTTCCCGTTCTCCAGCCAGCGCTCCGTCGCCGCGAGATAAAAGAGTTTCACCACGCTCGCCGGATACGTCGGTGCATCGCCGCGGCAACTCGCGCGTCGCGGCGCCGCCGGATCGTGCAGATCGATCAGCGTGATCGAGAGCTGGCTCGGCTTGAGCTCCGCGCTGTGAAATTTCTCCAGCGCACCCTGCGCCGCGCGGTCGACCAGCGCTTGCAGCGCCGGTGCATTTGTCTCCGCGGCGCGCAGGCCGCCGACTAAAACCAAACCGAGCACGATCCCAGCGACACGGAGCGAAGAGAGCATGTCGCGAGTCAATGCGCCCGGTAGGCCGGGCGCAACGCCGCGTGCTCAGCTCTTCGGCTTGTAAACCGTCTGCTTCAGCCCGCGGCCGAGATGCGCGCGGAAGGTCTTGAGGTCCTTCACCGCGCCGAGCGCGATGAGCTGGCTGGCGATGTTGCCGACCGCCGTGCCTTCGAGCGCGAAGCTCACCACCGGCACGCCGCACGCGTTGGCCGTGGCCTGGCAGAGGAGACGATTCTTCGAGCCGCCGCCGACGATGAGGATGCGGGCAAATTTCCGGCCCGTCATCCGTTCAAAGGCGCCCTTCGCATCCGCGTGGCCCTGGCCCAGCGAGTCGCAGATCAGGCGCGTGTAGCCCGCGAGATTTTTTGGCGCAGCGATCTTGCGCTTCTTCAGTTGCGCATCGATTGCGGCCTTCATCGAGGACGGATTGCTGAACGCGGTGTCGCTCACATCGAGCAAGCCGGTGGGCGCGGGGAGTTTTTCCGCGGCGGTGATGAGCGCGGCCCACTCCTTGTCGTTGGTGGGGCGATTGGGGAAAGCCTTCATCGTGCCCTCGAGGAGCCAGAGGCCGATGACATTCGTGAGCGGCCGATAGCGGCCATCGCCGATGCGCTCGTTGGCCACGCGGTGGGCGAGGGCGTCGGTGCCGAGCACCGGCGTATCGCTCTCGAAGCCGACGAGGGACCACGTGCCGGAGCTGAGGAAGAGATCCGTGCCATCGGGCGACGCGGGCATCGCGTCGTACGCACACGCGGTGTCGTGGCCCGGCACGGCGATGACCTTCGTGCCGGCGAGCTCGGGGAAATTCTGCACCGTGCCGAGCTTCGTGCCCGCGAGCACGGGCTTCGAAAACCACTGCGGCGGCAGATGGAAATGATCGAGCGTCGCCCGTGACCAGTCGGTCGAGTGCACGTCGAGGAGCTGGGTCGTGCTGGCGATGGTCAGCTCATTGGCCATGCGGCCCGAGAGCAGGTAGTTGAAATAATCCGGCAGAAAGAGGCAGCGCGTCGCGAGATCCGCGATCGACGGGCACGAGGCGATGACCTCCGCGAGCTGCAGCGAGGAGTTGTAGAAGACATTTGGGATGCCCGTCGCCGCATAGATGCGATCGAGCGCCGCGCGCGTATCGCGCAGGTGAGTGAGGCCGGGCTGCGTGCGCGCATCGCGATAGGCGTGCACGGGAAAAACGAGGCGGCCCGTGTCGTTGACGAGCGCGTAGTCGACGCCCCACGTGTCGACGCCGACCGAGGCGAGCTTCGCGCGCTTGGGCAGCGCAGCGACCGCGGCGCGGAGGCCGATCTGCACTTCATTCCACAGCGCGCCGATCTCCCAGTAATCGTTTTTGCCGAGTGAGCGAAAGGCGTTGGGAAACCGATGGACCTCACGGAGCGTGAGCTGGTTTTTCGACCAAGAGCCGAGGATGACGCGGCCGCTGGTGGCCCCGAGGTCGACGGCGGCGGAGTAAACGGTGGAGGGCATGGGAGGTTCGCTCCCACGATGAACCCGCCTCGGACAAAATCTACACCAATTTGGCGGCGCTTTGTGTCAGCTCACCAGATAGAGCGCAAAGGTCGCCAGCCAGTGCTCGCCCACATAGTCGCCGCTCGACACGTGCGCCAGCCCAGCGACCGCGTGCCGCGCCGCCGCGTCTTCGAGTTCGCTGCGTGCCGCACCGGCCGGCAGTGCCGACGCGATGCCGTAGAGCGCCGTCGCGCGACTGAGATTGAGCCCATCGAGGTGCACGAACTTCGGATCGGTGCGGTCGGCCGGCACTGCGGGCGTGCGGAGATTGACCGGCAGCTCCGGTAGAAACGCCGCCCACCATGCCGCAAACTCCTTCGGCGGCAGCACGCGCCGCATCAGGTCGCCCTCGCAGAGCACCGGCGAAACGAAATCCTCGCCGCCGGGCTCCAACGCGCCGGGGGCATTCTTGTCGTTGCCGAAAAACTCCCGGCTGCGCGTCACGATCACTTGCTCGAGTTTTCGGTTTCGCGTCGCCCGGGCGTAGTCGAGCGCGAGACCCAGCGCGAACGCCGTGTTGGCATGCACGCCATGGCGCACGGGGTGAGTGAGCTTCGGCAGCCACGCGCAGAAACTCTCCGCGATAAATTTCTCCAGCGGCCGCACCGCCCGCGCCCAGCGTCGCGCATCGGCCTCGCCCTTCGCGGCGCGCACCTCCTGCGCGAGCGCCAGCAACCACGCCCAACCATACGGCCGCTCAAACGTCCGCCGCCCCGGCGCGCGAAAATACTCCAACTCCGCTGCGAGATGCTCCGCCGTGAGATTCTCATTCAACGCTTCGCGCAGCTCGCGCGCCCGCGGCACGCGCGGAAAAATCCGCAGCAGCCGCGCCATCGTCCAGTGCCCGTGCACCGACGAGTGCCAGTCGTAGCAGCCATAAAACGCCGGATGATGTTCCCGTGGCCGCCGCACATCGTCCGGCCCATTGGCGAGGTGCTGCGCGTGATGCGGCCACTCGCGCCGCGCCCCCGTCACCGCCAGCCCCGCAAGCACCTTGGCCCGGGCCAATGTGAGCTGCTCGCGGCCACTCTTAGTTACCACCTTCTTCATCCCCCGAGTCTGCTCCCTCAGCTCCCATCAGCAAGCCCAGCTCTGCCTCCGATCATTCGCGTGAATTCGCGTCCATTCGCGGTTCACCCTGCCTTTAGTTCTCTCCGCTCTCGGACGCTTCCGCTTCACTTTTTCGCCATCGTTGCCATGCGTGTTGCTCTCCGTGGCTCACTCGTCTCCCCCCAGCTCCGCCGCCGGCCTCACCGGCGTGCTCGAGCGCATCATTTTTCTCAACGAGGAGAACCACTACACCATCGCCGAGTTTCGCCCCGAGGTGGGCCGCGACGACCCGGCGAGCGCGCGCACCGAGCTCGTCACGATCACCGGTGCGCTCCCCGGCGTGGAGTGCGGCGAGACGCTGCACCTCACCGGCGAGTGGACGAAGCACGCGCAGCACGGCGCGCAGTTCAAGATCGCCACGTTCAAGAGCGAGCTGCCGTCGAGCGTGCACGGGATCCGCAAGTATCTCGGCAGTGGCCTCGTGCCCGGCATCGGCAAGGTCTACGCCAACAAGATCGTCGACGTCTTCGGCACCGACACGTTTCGCGTCCTCACCGAGGAATCCGGCAAGCTTCGCCACGTCGAAGGCATCGGCCCCAAGCGCGTCAAGGCTATCAAGGCCGCATGGGACGAGAAGCGCACCGAGCGCGAGCTCTACATCTTCCTCCAGACCTACGGCGTCACGCCGAGCCAGTGCATCAAGCTCGCGAAAAAATACCTCGGTGAGGCGAAGACGATCCTGCAAAACGACCCTTACCGTGTCGCGCGCGAGATCGACGGCATTGGCTTCAAGACCGCCGACCGCATCGCGATCAACCTCGGCTTCGCCAACGACGCGCCGCCCCGCCTCGACGCCGGCATCCTCTTCGCGCTCGAGACCCTGCAGGACGAGGGCCACACTGCTTTCGCGCACGGCGAACTCGTCGCCTACACCGCCAACCTCCTCGAAACCTCCAGCGAGCGCATCGAAGCGCGCCTCACTGCGCTGGTGGAAAAGAAACAATTAGTGCGACATCCCCTGCTCAATGGGGACGCGGCGCCCCCGCCGCGTAAAACGCCCGAACGCGGCGAGGGCGCCGCGTTCCCAGCGGCCCTCTTTCAGCTACCCCATAACGACCGTGCCGAGCAGAAGATCGCCTCGACCGTCGTGCGCCTCACCCGCGTCGCGAGCGGCCTCCCGCCGATCAAGACCGTCGCCGCCATCGAGTGGGCCGAGAAAAAAGCCGGCTTCACCCTCCACGAACTCCAGCGCAACGCCCTCCGCGCCGCCCTCGACAGCAAGGTCTCCATTCTCACCGGCGGTCCTGGAACGGGAAAAACGACCATTTTGCGTGCCCTCGTTGAAATCCTGAAGGCCAAAAAAGTCCGCGTGCATCTCGCCGCTCCCACCGGCCGCGCGGCGCAGCGACTCAGCGAGACCACGGGCGGATTCGCGTCGACGATTCACCGCCTGCTCAAGTTCGATGCCGCGAAGGGCGGCTTCGTCGCCAACGAAAGCGCGCCGCTCGCCACCGACTTTCTCATCGTCGACGAAGCCTCGATGCTCGACACGCGCCTCGCCGCCGCGCTGCTCAGCGCTGTGCCTTCGCGCGCGCACCTGCTCCTCGTCGGAGATACCGACCAGCTCCCCAGCGTCGGCGCGGGCAACGTCCTCAAGGACCTCATCGCGACGAGTTCCGACCTTTCAACTTTCACCCCTCAACTTTCAACTCCGGCCGCTCCGCTGCCGGTCACCCGCCTCGCCGTCATCTACCGCCAGCAGGGCCAGAGCCAGATCGTCACCACCGCGCACGCGATCAATGCCGGCGATCCCACGCTGCCCGCCGTGCTGCCCGAGGTCGCTTCGGCGCAAGTGTGGGCCGACCTCAACTTCATCGCCGCGACCGATGCCGAGGACTGCGTGCGCAAGGTCGTCGAACTCGTCACGCGTTTCATCCCGCAGAAATTGAAATGGCCGCACCCCGTCTCCGACGTGCAGGTGCTCGCGCCGATGCACAAGGGCGTCGCCGGCGTCGGCAATTTCAACACGCAGCTCCAGGCCGCGCTCAACGGCGACTCGCGCGGTCTGCGCCTCGGCTACGCGGAGTTTCGCGCCGGCGACAAAGTCATCCAGCTCCGCAACAACTACGATAAAAACCTCTTCAACGGCGACATCGGCACGCTCGTCTCGACCGACGGCGTGGCCGGCACCGCGGAGGCCGACTTCGACGGCGACCGTCACACCTTCGACCGCTCCGACCTCGGTGACCTCGCGCTCGCCTATGCGATCAGCATCCACAAGAGCCAAGGCAGCGAGTACCCGGTCGTGATCGTGCCGCTGCTCAAGGCGCACTTCATGATGCTCCAGCGCAACCTCCTCTACACCGCGATCACGCGCGGAAAGAAAAAAGTCTTCCTCGTCGGCGACCCCGTCGCCTACGCCATGGCCGTCCGCAATGCCGAGTCGAAAACCCGCATCACCCACCTGCGCGAGAAAATCGCGGCGGCGGGCAATCCGACTTGAGCGGCTCGGGTTTTATTTAGCGCGCCGAATAAAAACTCCGTTGATCCAATCGCCCGGATTTGCCCGGCAGTGCTCAACATTCTGAATGCACACGAGCGAGGGGTTGGAATGAATTCCGATTCCCGGAGCGGGTTGATTCGGTTCGAGCAGCGCACTCTTTTGTAATGCTTGATAGCTCCGTCCCAGTCGCTTTGCCGATAGCGGGAGAGGCCGTACTCGAATATTTTCGCGCATTCACGCATCTGCTCGGTGGTGTCTTCTTGTAGTGCCATCGGCTCGTAGATCTTCAGCTGGCCTGCCAGCCCTTTTACGAAGATGTTGCCGAGTTCGCGAAAGAATACCCGATCCTGTCCGGCGAGCATCGCGGCATCTCGGGTTCTTTCCGTGCACATGGTCCAGGCGCCCCAAGATTTTGCTCCACTTTCCATTCGCGCGGCGAAGTTCACCTCGAATCCCATCATGGTTAAATGGGGTGAAGAGGTTGTGCCCTGTTTGGAGACAATCGCCGTGCCACTGTTCAGGCCGATCCTCACGCGTGGAAGCGGGACATGCTCCGGCCAATCCCCGGCGGCCTGCAACTTTTCGCGCCAAACAGCCATGCGTCGTTGAATCTTCAGCGCGGCTACGCTTCCGCGCAAAGGGTGATCTGAGGTCCACTGAGGTGCGCCGAACATCCCCACGACTTTGTCGCCGATGAACTTATCGAGCGTGCCACCTTCCTCGCGGATGATCTCGTCGCAGAACTCATAATATTCGTTCATCAGGGAGCCCAGGCGCTTCGCGGGCAGGGCCTCTGCGAGGCGGACATAGCCAGCCATGTTTACGAAGAGCGGCGTGATCTCCGCTTCTCGCGGACTGGTGTAGTCGGTGGAATTGCGCGAGTCGGCTGACGCCTTGGAGCCGGCTCGGAAGAATCGATTGCGAATCCACTCAATCACACGGTGATGTTCGCTGAAGGGCCGCGACCGATCAATCTTGGCGTTTGTCGTGGTCAGGCCCCGACCTACGCTTGCGCGCATGGTGTGAGGAGACATGCTTCGCTTTGTCGATCTACCCCGGTGAAACGCCTGATCTTCTACGTTTGCATCGCACTGTCCCTCCATGCCGAGCCTTTGAGCACCGCACGCGTCGATGAACTGCGCGCGCAGATTCGCGAGAATTTCTTCGTGCGGAATCCGCTGCCGGCATCCGACGCGAAAACTCAGCGCACTTTTTCTCCCGCGCCGGGGGTGAAGGCCGAGGCGCTCACGTACGTGTCCGAGTTTGGTCTGCGCGTGTCGGCGATTTTGTACCTGCCCGATCCTCTGCCCGCGGGGCGGAAAATCCCCGCGCTCGTCATCGTCGCGGGCCACGGCGGCGACAAGTACTCGTGGTACGAATATTTCTCGGGCACCACCTTCGCCCGCGCGGGCGTGGCGGTGCTCACCTACGACCAGCCGGGCGAAGGCGAGCGCAACTCGACTCGGCAATCGGGTACGCGCGAGCACGATCAGCTCAAGGGGGACGCGGCGATGGCGC
The DNA here is from genome assembly GCA_048498795.1 of Verrucomicrobiota bacterium. Lineage (GTDB taxonomy): Bacteria > Verrucomicrobiota > Verrucomicrobiia > Opitutales > Opitutaceae > JBEHXH01. The sequence continues at coordinate 54,039 of JBEHXH010000011.1, read as the reverse complement.
GCCGCCTCTGCGGTGAGATGATGACGGATGTGTTTCAGGCGGTTTCGGTCCTCGCCGCCCGACCCGAGGTCGATGCCTCGCGCATTGGTGCATGCGGTTACTCGATGGGCTCGTTCGTCCTCGCACTCGCGGGGGCGACCGAGCCACGGCTGCGCACGTGCGTGCTCGTGGGCGGTGGCAATCTCGGCGGCGCGGGCGATTATTGGGATACGTCGAACAAGGCGATGTGTCAGGCGTTGCCGTCGCAATCGCTGCGCTTCCTCGGCGATCAGGCCGCTGTGCTCTACGCGCTTCACGCTACGCGCGGTGCGACGTTTGTCTGGAACGGTCGACTCGACCAGACGATCACACCGCAGAAAACTTACGAAGCGTTCTTCGACGATTTGCGCACGCGTACCATCGCACTGCACGGATCCGCGGAAAATGTCTTCACGTATGGGTTTCAAGACGGCACCGGCCATCGCCCCGGCTTCTTGGAAAAGCCCGCCGTGCTCTGGCTCGCGCAGCACCTTGGGTTTCCGAATTGGGACGAGGCGAAAATCCGTGCCCTGCCGACGACGCACATCGCCGAGTGGGTAAAGCAGCACGGCATCGCGGCCGATCCGAACTACATCGACGAACTGCGCGAGGGCGGAACGCTCGCGGTGGGCGCCGATGTGCCGGGCTTTCAGCGCGAGGACTTGAATGTCTTCACTCCGGCCGAGTGGGAGCAGCACAAGGGCGAATTAACCTTCACCGCGTGGACCGCCGCGGCCAATCGCGCCGAGAAGAAGTAAGCGCCGACAAAAAGCCCCGGCGGCACGACGGGCCACCGGGGCGAGACACCGACCAACTGCGGCGGTTAGGCCGCGAGACGTTTAAAGAAACCCACCGCGGCGTCTGTGCCGGGTTGGCGCATGAGCCGCACGCTGGGCGATACGTAGGGGAGGACGGAGACGAGCTCCCAGCCGTCGCGACCTAGATCGGCGAGGGCGCTGGTGCTCTCCTTGGTGAGTCCCTGCAGGAGGTCTTCGCGGGAGGTGGCGAAGTCCTTTTCTTCGAAGTGGAGGATGACGGAGGTGTGTTGGTATTTGTTCATGACGAGGATGTATTGATTATTTGGATACGAGGGGGAGGGGTCACTTGCCGCCGTTGAGTTTGACCGCGGCGGGGGAGTTGGCGGCGGGCGGGGGCGCGAGTTGAAACTGAGCGAGCTGCCGGGCCTGCACCTGCCGCAGCGCGGCGATCTGGGCTGGCGAGAGCACGCTCTCGGCGCGGGCGACCGCTGCATCGGTGACCGGCGCGTGCCAGTCGAGCGCGGGCTGGCCGCCCTGATTGGCCACCTGCTGGACGGCGCTCATCAGAGCCTGCCGGGTGAGCAGGGTGCCGTTCATCGTAGTCCGAGGCGTCGCGGTGGGTTGGCCATTGTAGCCGTCCTGCTTCAGGATCACGGCGAGCTGCTCCGCCTGCTGCGCGGTGAGGGGCGACTCGGAGAGATAAAGCTGGCCGCCCAGTTCATCCACGGTGTTGCGCTCGGGGAGCGTCGCGCCGAATTGCTGATAAGCCCGATAGCCGTCGTCGCCGAGCACGCCGCGCATGCCACCTTCGAATTTTTCCTTCTGCGTCGTCGCCATCTTCTGCAGGTCGGCTCGGGCCTGCGGATCCTGCGGCAAACTGCCCACGCCGTAGCCTTGCTGGTGTAGCGCGAGCATGAAATCCAACTCGGCGGCGCTGCGGTCCTTGATTTGGTTGAAAAACTCCTCGCGCTGCGCGGGAGACAAACTGGTCGTCTTGAGGAAGGGCTCGAAACGCTGCTTCGCCTTCAGCACCTGCTGGTCGACGTACGCGCCGTGCGTTTCCGGGTGGTCGAGCACGTAGTCGACCATGGCGTTGCCCGAGCCGTTGGATGCCGGGCGCGCGGGCGCCGCAGGTTTCGCCGCGACGACCCGCAGGTCGCTCAGTTCTTTCTCGGTGGTGGCGAGTTTCGCGTCGGCTTCGCGGGAGCGCTGCTCGCTCGCGGCGATGCGGTTGCGCAGTTCGTCGCGCTCGGCGGTGATGGTCGCAGTGAGGGCGTTGTTTGACTTGGCTTGATAAACGGCCGTGCCGATCGCGACTGCCGCGATGACTGCCGTGAGGCTGGTGACTACCTTTGAAGTGCTCATGATGAAAATTCCTGTGGTGCTCGCGCTCATGGCGCCGACCGTGGCGCCCGCCAGCGCGGCGGTGGTGACCGAGGCCGCGACGCCGGCCGGCACGGTGGCCACGGCCTGATTGGCGAGGACCGCCGCGAGTGCGCCGCCGGTCGAGGTGATGCCGCGGCGGGAGAGCAGCGCACCGAGCTTGTCGAGCGCGCGGTCCACGCGCTTTCGGGCGGCGTCCTCGCTCACGCGGAGTGCATTGGCCACGCCGGCGAGTGGCTGGTTCTGAAAGAAGCGGAGCAGCACGGCCTCGCGGTCGCGGTCGTCGAGCTCGTCGATGGCGGCGTCGAGCACGGGACGGAGTTGCGCCCAGTCGGCGGGCGTTTCGGAAGAGTCGATTTCCTGCATGGTGTGAGCCTTTTCTTCGCGCAGCCGGCGGCGGCGCTCGGCGCGCAGGACGTCAATCGCCGCGCTGCGCGTGGCGGAGTAGAGCCAGCCGGTGAGGGCGGGGTGGGTACTCAGTTTCGCCGCGTCGCGCGCCGCCGCGGTGAAGACGATCTGCGCGATATCCTTCGCGCGGTGCGCATCGCCATCCGTCCGCCGCACCGCCGCCGAGTACACGAGCGGCAGGTTGCGCTGGACGAACTCCGCGAAAGCCGCGTCGAAGCGGTCGCGGGCGTATTGGGCGAGGAGGGTGGCGTCGTCGATCATGGTGTCACCCTACTAGCGACACCGCCGCCAAAACCGGACAAAATAGTTTACGACATTTTTGGAGCCACCCGTCGCTTACCTATTTTCCGCCTGGTTCGCCATCCGGGGAGTTGAGCTTGCGCGCGTAAGCGTCGACCGCCTCGGCGGGCACGACAAGTTTCCACGCATTACCCTCTTGGCGAAAGGTCAGGTTGGACAAACGCTTCGGCCCGACCGGGTCGATCAGCCGAGTGCCGAGCGTAACTCCCTCGGTGGTCTTTTCCACCGTCATCACCTGCGCGCCGCCGATCGGCACGCGTTGCACCGACATCAGGGCGATCAATTTATCCACCGAGCCAAACTCGCTACGCATCGCCTCCGGCAGCGACGCGAAGAGCGTCTCCGCTTTTTCTTTCGCCCCGGGACCATACGAGAAACTCTCGGCGAAGCGGTCGATGCGCCCGCCCGCCGCGGCCCAGAGCGCGGTCTCGAGCGCGGCCTCCGGGGTGGCGCGGCCCACATCATGCCAATCGCTCGCCGACAGCACGCCCCGTCGGATCGCGGGCAGCTCCGCTAGCTTCTTCGCTTGCGCCGCGGCTGCGGCGCGCTCGGCTTCTGCCCGCTGTTGCAATTGCGTGAGCTCGCCCTGCAGTTGCGCTGCGGTCGCCCGTTCACGGCGCAGTGTCTCTAGGTCCGACTCGTTCGGCAGCGCCGATGCGAGTCGGTGATTCTCCTTCGTCAGTCGCTCGACCTCGTCATGCCGCACACGCAGCGCAAACGCCTCCGCCTCGGCTTCCGTCTTGGCGCGATATTGCCACAAGGCCCCGCCCCCGGTGGCCAGCACCACCAACCCACCTGCGATGATCCACGTCGCTGCACGCATAAGTGTGATCAAAACCAGTTGCCTGTCTTCTCCGTCTTGGCGGCTCCGTCGCCTTTGCCGGCGGCCCGCGCCTTCTTCGTCTCCTCGTCCGCCACGCCGAAGAGAATCGGAATCTGCATGCGAGCGTTGGCGGCCTGACCATCCTTCATGCCCGGTGAAAATTTCCAGCGGCTCACCGCCTCGATGGCCGGCGCTTCAAACTCAGGCCGCGAAGATTTCGCCGCGGTCACATCCCTCACCCGGCCGTCGTCGCCGATGGTGAACTCCACCACGACTTCGCCGCCGATGCCCGCGGTCCGCATCTCGACCGGATATTTGGGCGGCCCCTGACCGCCGATGACCGCCGGCGGCACATCGAGTGCGGAGGCTGGCCAGATTTTTTGGCCTGCGCCGGAAGCGGGCACAGTCGCTGTGCGGGCCACAGGCGACGATTTTGCGGACTTGGCAGCGGCGATCTCGGTCTGCAGGCGTGCGACCTCGCTGCTGTCGCGTCGCAGCTGCGCCACTTCCGTCGAGGCTTGCGCGAGGCGCTGGTTTTCCTGTCGCAGCGCGGCGACGTCGGCTGTTTCTGCTCGCAGCGTAGCTGTTTCGCGGTGCAACGCAATCAGCTCGCGGCCCTGATAGACGAGCGTCATCGAACCGGCGATCGCGAGTGCGGCGATCGCGCCCACTTGGAGTTTCGTCATGCCCATAAAGACCAGTGCGCTCACCGCCGTGCTCGCGGAGCCTGCGGCGAGGGCCGTACTCGTGACCGTTGCGGCCAGACCGGCGGGAGCCGCGAGCGCGCCCTGTGCGGTCAACGCCAGTCCGAGCGCGGCGCCGGTCGACGTGACGCCCCGTCGGGCGAGTCGCGCTTCGAGTTTATCCAGCGCGCGATCCACGCGCATGCGGGCGGCATTTTCAGTGAGGCTCAGGCGCGCGCCGACTTGAGCGAGCGGGAGACCGGAGAAAAAGCGCAGCAGCACCGCCTGCCGGTCGCGCTCGTCGAGTTCGCCCAGCGCATCGTCGATCACGGGGCGCAGCTTTTCCCACGCCGCCGCATCGTCCGGACCATCGGTTGGTGGAGTTTGCATGTGAAACGCCTCCTGCTCGCGCGCCCGCCGCCGCCGCTCGGCGCGCAGGGCCTCGCTCGCGACATTCCGCGTCGTCGTGTGCAGCCACGCCACGAGCGCCTCGTGCTTTGCCAGCGCACGCGACCGAGCCGCGACGAGCGTGAAGACTTTTTGAGCGACCTCTTCCGCGAGATGCGCATCGCCGCCCACGCGCCGCAGCGCGGCGTGATACACGAGCGGGAGGTAGCGGTTGACCAGTTCCGCAAACGCCGCCTCGGAGCCCGCCGTGGCATAACGGAGGAGCAGTTCGTGGTCGGGGACGTCCATGGGCACCAGCCTATGGCCGCCCGCACCGAAACCGCACAAAAAAGCGCGCCGCTTTCGCTGCGCGCTGGAGAGAGCTATTTTCCCGTGGGTGTGGCGCCGGGGAGGTTTTCCTTGATGGCGCGCTGGATGTTGTCCTTGCCCACGCCTTGTTGGCGGCGCGCGGCGATCGCTTGGAGGGCCTGTATCTGCGCGGGATTCAGGATATCGCCGGCATTGTCGACGAGGTCTTGCGTGGCGCCGGTCACGTGCAGGTCCGTCATCACATCCACGAGTTTGGTGCTCTGCGCGGTGGTCAACTGCTCGCCGGAGGCTTTGAGATTTTTCTGCAGGCGATCGACGACCGCGCGTCGCTGGACCAGTTGGTCCGCCGCGACGAAGTCGTCGTAACGATTGTCACCGAGCAGGGCGTGGATCTGGTCTTTGATGTTCTGGCGGAGATCGTAAACGGTTCCTTGGAAAGCGCCTTGATCGTCGCTGACGTCGAGCCCGGTCGAGGCGTTGGCCGCGGCGAAATCGGCACTCGCCGAGCGCGTGTCGATGAGGAGCTGGGTCAGCTTGTTGCGCTCGTCGGGGGTGAGCTGCGCTTGGGCGAAGTAGCCGGCGTACCGACGATTGACGAGATTGCGCGCCTGCGTGGCCGCGCGGGTGCTGTCGGTGCGCGCTTGCACCGGAGTTGCATCGGTCGCTGGCTTGGGCTGCACGGGTGCCGGCGGGGGTTTGACGAGGGCGGCTCCACCGAGAGGGCGATTTTCAGGCACCGAGGGAGTCTTGCCGCGCAGGTCGGCATCTTCTCGCCGCAGTTGCTCTGCCTCCAGCAGTGCAGTGCGCGCAGCGTTGGTTTCAATTGCGAGGCGCTCCTTCTCGGCTGTCAGCGCGGCGATCTCGCGGTTCTGGCGCTCCACGAGTGTCGCCATTTGCAGCTGCTGATTCAGCATCTCCTGCCGCCAGAAGTAACCGCCGGCCCCAACGGTACCGATCGCGATGACGGCCGTGATCGCTCCAATCTGTAGTTTGCTCATGGTGAGAAGAGTGGCGACGCCCAGGACCCCGCCCGTCGCTCCGGTCGTGATCGCGGTCTGGGTGATCGTTGCGGCGAGCCCGGCCGGTGCAGCGCTGACGGAATTCGCCAGTGCTCCGGCCATCGCGGCAGTGGTGGATTTCACGCCGCGCCGCGCGAGGCTGCTCTGAAGTTTGTCGAGGGCGCGCTCCACGCGCATCCGCGCGGCGTTTTCCGTGAGGCGAAACCGGCGGCCGATCTCGGCGAACGATTTCTCCTCGAAAAAGCGCAGCACGACCGCGTCGCGATCGCTGTCGCCCAACTCGGCGAGCACGCGGTCCAGTTCGGGCCGGAGGTCCATGGGCGGCGGCGAGCTGAGCTCGGTCTCAGCCATGATCGAGGCGGCCGACTCGCGCAAACGGCGTCGGCTTTCGCGCCGGACGGCGTTGATCGCGGCGTATTGAGTTGCCTGATACAACCAGCCGCCGAGGGCCGGCCGAGCGACGAGGGATGGGGCCTTGCGCGCCAGTGCGGTGAAGACTTCCTGTGCCACATCTTGCGCGAGGTGCGCATCGCCGCCCACTTGCCGCAGCGCGACACCGTACACAAGACCCAGATGCCGGCGCACCAGCTCGGCGAACGCTTGCTCCGTGCGGTCGGTGGCGTATTGGCGCAGCAATTCGGCGTCGTCGATCATGGGGCGTCATCTCCATAGCCGTCGCCGGACGAAAAATCACACAGGATTTCTCGGAAAATCTTTACTCCTCATCGCCGACGCAGGTTGGGCTATGCTGCCGAGGCACGCGCTAGGCGAATCTCCGCCTCAAATCCGTGGGGTGTACGATTGCGGAATACGACTCGGCCGCCGCAGGCCTGCACACAGGACTTTACGATCGCGAGGCCGAGGCCGGCGCCGCCAGTTTCACGGGCGCGGGCCGCTTCGGGCCGGTAGAAGGGCTCGCCGAGTCGCGCGAGCGCCTCAGGCGGCACGCCGGGGCCTTCATCGGAGACGACGAGCAGCACCTCGTCGCCGTCGGCGCGAAGCGCGAGCGTGACGGTGCCGGCGTCTGCCGCGTAGCGGAGCGCGTTGCGCACGAGATTGCCGGCGGCACGCGCGAGCAGTTCAGCATCGGCACTGGCGGTGAGCGGAGCGGAGACGAGCTGCACGCGTTGCGCCGGGTCTTCGCGCGCGAGCACACGCTCGGCGAGCGGGCCGAGCTCGACGGGTGCAAGTGCGGCGTCGCGGGGGCGCAGGCCGGCTTTGGTGAAGGCGAGAAGCTCGTTGACCAGCGCGCTCATCAACTGGATTTCTTCGCGCACATCGCCGATCTGTTCGCGAAGTTTCGGGTCGGCACGGGTTTCGAGGATTTCGATGGCCACTTGGAGGCGCCCGAGTGGCGAGCCGAGTTCGTGCGCGATGTCGCCGAGGAAGCGCTTCTGGCCGTTAACGAGGGTGTCGAGCCGTCCGGCCATTGAGTTGACTGCATCACCGAGCGCGCCGATTTCGTCGGAACGTTTTAGATTTACGCGCGTATCGAAGCGCCCATCGGCGATGCGCTCGGTAGCGCCGGTAAGACCGCGCAGCGCGCGGGTGATGCCGCTTACGAGTGGCAGCCAGAAGAGAATCGAGAGCACGAGCACCGACGCGCCCGCGAGTAGCCACGACTGGACGTCGAGCAGTGAGGCTACGCCCCACAGCGAGTGCACCCGGATGAAGAGCGTCGCCGGTCGCGGCAGATAGCCGGCGGAGGTGAATGGTGTGCGCAAGCCGATCCACCAGTCTCCGTTCCCCGGCTCGCGCACAAGGAAGCGTCCCCGTCCGCCGTCGAGCGGTGGGTCGCTTGGTAGGCCATCGGCTCTCCGTGGCAACGCCATGCCGCCCATACCGCCCGGCGCGCCGCCGCCTTCGCGCAGTGGCGGACCGCCGAGGCCGCGGCTTTCCGGTGGACCTTCGCCGAAGCGCGCCGTCACTGCAGAGGGTAGCTCGATGTCGCGGCCAGCGACCTGCGTGCCGTTGTTAAGGAAGAGGAAAAAATCAGCGCCATACGCCTTGCCGAAGCGTTCGAGGACTTGGTCGCGTCGGTCTTCGCTCGCCGCGCTGACCTCGCCGGCGATGAGACTCGTGAGTTGCGTGAGTTGTCGCCCGCCGATGCCCGTCACCAGCGAATCCCAGCGCGCGCCCGACTGCGCGATAAGAAACCCCAGCGCGATCGCCGCGAGCAGCAGGAGATTCAGCAGCAGCCAGAGGCTGATCTTGAGCGAGAGGGGGAGGCGGACGTTCATGCCGGAGAGTCGCGGTGCAGCCACCGTAGCGGTTCCCACGAAAAATACCGCAACGTTTACGCCGGCTTAACAAATATCTGCCGCGCTCACACATTCGCTTAACCGGGTTCGGCGAGGATGGATGGCATCAACTCTCCCTCTCGATGAAACTCCTGCTTCGCCTGCTCGCTTTTTTGCTCCTCGCTTTCGCCGCTTCGCTCGACGCGCAGACCACCACCGACCCGCGCCTCACGAGCTGGTTTGTTTCGCCCTCCGGCCGCTACGCGCGACTTTATGAAACCGACGCCGCGAAAACGTCCGGCACTGCTAGCACCACCTGGAGCCGCGGCTCCGGCACGGTCAGCACGCCGGTGTACGCAGGCGTCGTGCAGGTTTCATACTCGACGAGCTGGGTCTACCTGCGCACCTCGGGTCTCGGCTACCACGTGATGGGGCCGTGGTACATCAACGCCGCGCACACGCAGAATTTCCCCAATTTTCCCGGCAACACCGCCACGCTCTACCGCATCCCGCGCACGCCGACGGTGCCCGCGACCAAGACCCTCACTGGCCTCGGCAGCATCGGCTACTTCGTCGACGGCGTGTCGCTCTTCGATAATCGCGACGCCTATTCCTACTCGACGACCAACAACACCGACGCGCAGCCGACCAACGGCCTCACGGGCAACGGCGTCTGGAATCGCGACGCCTACAACAACGAAGCCGTGACCTTCGATCCCGCCTACGCGCATCAGGCCGGCGCGACGTATCACTATCACGCCAACACCCCCGCGCTCCGCTACGAGCTCGGCGATCACGTCGATTACAACTCCACCACCAAGACCTACAGCGAGAGCACCACGACGGCCACGAAGCACTCGCCGATCCTCGGCTGGGTCGCCGACGGTTATCCGATCTACGGCCCGTACGGCTACGCCTCGCCGATGGACGCGAGCAGCGGCGTGCGCCGCATGATCTCCGGCTACGTGAAGCGCGACGGCACCAATGGCACGACCGACCTCGCGTCCACTGGCCGCACCACGATCCCCGCGTGGGCCGCCCGCGCACAGAATCGCAGCGCCGCGCTGACCACCACGGTCTATGGCCCATCGGTCAACACCACGTATTCACTCGGCCATTACATCGAGGACTTCGACTACCTCGGCGACCTCGGCAAGACGCAGGGCACCGACTTCGACCTCGACCAATACAACGGCCGCTTCTGCGTGACCCCCGAGTTTCCCAACGGCACCTACGCCTATTTCATGTCGATCGAGAGCGACGGCACGCCGCGCTTCCCGTACAACATCGGCCGCTGGTACTACGGCAATCCCACCGGCAGCTCGGTCACAAGCATTGCGGAGAGCGTCACCGAGTACGTCCGCGGCGGCCAGGCCGCGGCGATCAATGTCACCGCTGCGCTCTCTGGCGGCACGGTCCTCATCAGTTGGAGCTCCGTTGAGGGCGGCACCTACTCGCTCGCCACGTCCACCGACGGCGTGACGTTTACCACGCTCGCGACCGGTCTCACCAGCACCGGGCTCACGACCACATACTCCACGACGACCGCAGTGAGTTTCTACCGCGTGACTCTCACCGCACTCGCCGCCTATGACACCGCTGGCACCGCTGGACTCAGCGGCCTCAACAACAACGGCACCGCCACTTACACCGTACCCGTCGGCACCACCGGCACTGCGCGCCTCGTCAATATCGCTACGCGCGCACTCATCGGCGGCAGCGCGGGCACGCCGATCTCGGGCTTCGTGCTCGTGGGCAGCGGCACACGCAAGATGCTCGTGCGCGCCGTCGGCCCCTCGCTCGTTAGCTACGGCGTAAGTGCTGCGCTCTCCGACCCGAGCCTGCGCCTCGTCGGTGACACGACTTCGCAGAGCAATGACAACTGGCTCGCCGCCGACGCTACGACGTTTGCCGCGACCGGCGCCTTTGCCCTGCCGAGCGGCAGCAAGGACGCCGCGCTCGTCGCGACGCTCACGCCTGGTGCGTACTCCGCGCCCGTGGGCGATGGCGGCGGCACCGGTATCGCGCTGCTCGAAGTCTACGACGCCGAGTCGTCGTCCAACGGCGCCAAACTCGTCAACGCCTCCACGCGCGCCTACGTCGGCACTGGAGATAATATCCTCATCCCCGGTTTCGTGATCGGCGGCGAAGGCACGGTGCAGCTGCTCGTGCGCGCCATTGGGCCCACACTCAAGAACTACGGTGTCACCGATGCACTGGCCGATCCGCAGATGACACTCTATCAGTCCTCAACGGCGATCGCGACCAACGACAACTGGAGCAGCGCGAGCAACGCCGCCGACATCGCCACTGCCGCCGCGCAAAGCGGCGCTTTCGCGCTTCCGGCTGGCAGCAAGGACGCAGCTTTCCTCGTCACCCTCGGCGCCGGCGCCTACAGCATCGCCCTCAGCGGCGTCGGCGGCACGACCGGCACCGCTCTAGTAGAGATTTATGTGCTGAAGTGAAAAAGTAGTGCGGTGCTTCAGCCCGCACTTTCGTTTTTGAGGAGGAGCTAAAGCAGCGCTTGCCGAAAAACTCCGCCCGATTTCCACGCGTTCGCCGTGCGGCCCGACGGTCGCAGCGGATGCTTTGGGTGTTCTCACTGCTTGCGGACCGGGCGAGGGCGGGGCAGGGTGCGGGCGACGGAAAACCCATGAGTCGCTATTACGCTACAGGAGAAGAAGACGAGCACCGGCCGGTGACGTGGTGGAACGGCCACCCGATCTACGCGGTGCACCTCATCGTGATCGTTTTTGTCGCTTCGATGCTGATCACGACGGTGCTCGATGCCGCGCGGGTCGGCGTGCTGTACAACTGGCTGCCCTTCGACAGCGCACTCGTGCTGCACGGGCAGGTGTGGCGGCTGGTGACCTTCGGCTTGGTTAATCCGCCGAGCATCGATTTCGCCCTCGATATGCTCTGGATGGTGTGGATGGGCCGCGAGGTGGAGCGATTTTTCGGGCGGAAAAAATTCTTCGTGCTCTTCGGCCTGCTCTACCTAGGCACACCGCTGCTACTCACGGCGCTCGGCTTCTTTTGGCCGAATGGCTTATCCGGCGAGCGTGGAGCGTTCGGCCTCTTCATCGCCTTCGCGACGCTGTATCCAGGCACGCCGATTTTCTTCAACCTGCTCGCGAAGTGGGCCGCGGTCATTCTCGTGGCGATCCTCTCGCTCATGGCGCTCGCGGGTCACGCATGGACCAATCTGCTCTCGATCTGGCTCACGGTCGGCATCGGCTATAGCTTCGTAAGCTACGAGCAGGGCCTGATTTCGCTGCCGCGGCTGAACCTCTTCCAGCGCAAGCCCAAGCTTCGCGTGCTGCCCGATCTGCCCGCGGAGAAAAAGGTCGCGGCGCCCAAGGCCGAACCCATCGAGTCGATGGCCGAGGTCGACGCGCTGCTCGACAAGATCGCGCGCTCCGGCTTCGCGAGCCTTACGGCCAAGGAACGCGCGAAGCTTGACGCGGCGCGCGACCAGTTGCGGAAGCGTGAGAGCGGACGGCGCTAGCGTGCCGCTCAGTTTCCGGTCGGGCTCGTGGTCGTCTCGATCGAGACCTCGCGGATGCCGGCCTTGCGCACTTGGTCGAAGACAAAAATCGTTGGGCCAAATTTCGCGCGCGCATCGCCGCGGATGAAGACGCGCGGCAGGGCCACGCTCTGCTTGTAAGTTTCCAAACGCGGCGCGATCTCCGCGGCGGTGATCGGTTCGGCGGGCCCGGTAGCACCGATTTTCACGTAGTAAGTACCTTGATCCGAAGCCTGTATGAAGAGAGTGGATACATCGATTTCGGTGGAAGGCGGGCCAGATACGGGCAGGGTGACTTTAAGCGACTTGATCTTGTCGAGCGACAGGGTGAAGAGCACGAACGTCGCGAGGAGGAAGAACACCACGTCGATCAGCGGGATGATCTCGATCCGCGCCTTCTTCTGCGGGGCAGGGAATAAGGCATTCATGATGAGTTGGGGTACATATCTGATGACGAAGATCGGCGCGCGATCTTAGGTCTGTTTCTCACGAATCGTGCATGGGGCCTTTACTCCGTGATGTATATTGAGGCGCGACGGGCGGCGGGATTTGTTACGAGATCGCGAAAGGCGTCATAGCGGCGGTGGGGCGAAGTTTTTTGATTTTCGTACGGGGCAATGTTTGCCAGTGTGGCCGGGCATGAGCGAAGAACCGCCGAAGCCGCGTCAGAAGCCCCGGCTCTTTGTCGACGCCCCGGCTGCTCCGCCGGCTGCGGCGCCCGCTCCACTGCCCCCGCCTCCGTCGATTGCCTCGGACGTCCCCGCTACGCCAGTTGCGTCCGATGCAGCGGCACCAGCTCCAGCAGCCGACCCGGCGCCCGCGCCCATCCGGTTGAAGCCAAAGCTGTCGCTCGCTCCGACCGCACCGGTCGCTCCGTCTGCGCCGCCCCCACCACCTCCGCCGCCAGCCCCTCCGGCTTTTCCGCCGCCACCGCCGCCCGTGGCTGCAGCCTCATTTCCTCCGCCGGCACCGCCGCCCCCTCCGCCGGTCGCGCCACCGCCACCAGTAGGTGGCGACACTGCATCGGCCCCGAAGCCCGGCTTCAAACTCAAGTTCAATCCTGCCGTCGCCGCGGCTGCGGCTGGTCCGTCCGAGCCGATTGCCCCGCCGCCCCCCCCGGCTCCCGCCGGGCCGCCGCGCCCGGTGGTCACCCCCGAGGCGGTGCAGAAAGTCCAGCGTACCGCGCTCATCATCGGTGTCGTCGGCCTGCTCGCTTTCTCTACCGTGGCGGTCTTGGCCTACCAACGCTTCAATACGATGGGCAAGGGGAGCCCGCTCGGCGAAGCCGTCCAGGAAGAGGATGAGCCCGAAGAGCCCGAGACTTCCGCCGCGCGCAAGGTCGCCTATATCCCCGAGACCCGCGACGCGACTAAGACTACTACGGCCAGCGCGCCGGTCACCGCCTCCACCAAGCTCACCGAGCCCGTGCTCCCGGCTCCCGGTGGTTACGTCGCTACGGCTCCGGTCAACTTTACGCCCGCGCCTGCTTCCACCTCCACTTCCGTGCGCGCTACGGCGACGACTCCAGTCCAGACACCCTCAGCTTCAGCCGCGCCCGCGATGCCGGCCATCACGGGTGATGCGAGCTTCGATTTCAAAGCCTGGGTCAACGCCATCAAGATCGGTGGCGTGCGCGGTGGCGACAAGCCCCGCATCCTCCTCGGCAAAGGGTCGTTCAACGTCGGCGAGATCATCAACCCCGAGCTCGGCATCTCCTTCGACGGCTACGACGCCGCCACCCACATGGTGCGCTTCAAAGACAAGACCGGCGCCACCCTCGAGCGCAAAGACCGCTGAGCCTCGTTTCGCTTTAGCGTTTTCCGGTCGGGTCACAGAGCGCACCGAGTTCGGCCGAGAGATCACAGAGAACCAAAGGTTTTCTCTGTGCCCTCCTCTCCACTCTCCGTGACCTTTGTGTCCCAATCCTAAACTCAGCTCCGCCGGCCAAACGCCAGCAGCAGCCGGATCACGTACCAGAGCAGCAGTGCCATCGAGGCGAAGAGTTCGAGCGCGGCCGCCACGTACTCGTCGGACTTGTGCTCATTGAGCATTCGCGACGTGTCGTAGAGGATCGCACCGCCCGCCACCGCGATCATGCCCGCGGAAAACGCGAGCCCGAGATTAAAGCCAAACACGATCGAGCACACGATCAGCCCGAGCGACACGAAGCCCGCGACCACCAGCACCGATTTCAGAAACGAGAAATCCGTCTTCGTGAAAAACACGATGGCCGTCAGCCCCGTGAAGAGCATTCCGCTCAGCAGCACCGCGTCGACGATCAGCGTCGGGCCCGACACGATCAGCGCCACCACCAGCAGCGGCGCGAAGACGATCGCCTCTGCCACCACATAGATCGCGAGGCCGACATATTGGTAATTGAGACTCAGCCCGCCATTCACGAGTACGCGCGCCATCCAGCTCACGCCCATGAACGCTCCCATCACGCCCAACCAGCCGAAAGGCACCGTCAGCACCAGCCCGGTGAAAAGATACGTGCCTTTCCAGCTCAGCAGCGCGCACTCAAGGAGGAAAAACACCAGCCATGCCCCGGCGACGTGCGTGTACACTTGGCGGACGAAGTGGGCGCGTTCGTCGGCCGGAGATTCGGAGACAAACGGATTCGGCGCAGGAGCGAGAAGTGACATGGGAGACCTGAGTAAGCGGTGAAACGACGTGGCCGCCGGACGGCCTACCACCAAATATAATGCCCCGCCCGGCGCGAGCTGAAAGCCAACCCGCGGCGAATTTTAACGAGATATGTAAAACAAGCCGCCGACTTGTAAAAGTAACGAGGGAGCGACATTTCTCCGAAGATCCCTGTCCAAAGCACGCGGCGGGCTCGAAACTGTGGGAGGGTCTTTGCGCCCCGACGTCAACGCGAGCGGACTTGTTGGATAGACGGAGCGAAGTCGGGGCATAAAGCCCCTCCCGCATTCCAATCTGCAAACCGCACCAGACATAGCCTCACGCGTGCGTGGGAGCGCGACCGCCCCCGGTCGCTTCAGGGAAAATGCGACCGAGGGCGGTCGCGCTCCCACAAAAACTCACCCGACCACCAGCGCGATCTGCTGGCCCGGGCCGTGGACGCCTTCGATCAGGATGCCTTCGACGTCGGCGGTTTTCGACGGACCCGTGCACCAGATGATGTTGGGATCATCGGGAAACGCGGCGACGGCCTGCTGCACATCGAGGAAGATATCTTTTCGCTGCACGACGGCGACGTGGACCCACGGGGCGAGCGCGCCGAGGCGGCGGGAGGTGTCGCGGTCGGAGAGAATGATCGTGCCGGTCTCGGCGATGGCACCGGTCGCGCGCGTGATGCCGAAGCCGTAGTCGTCGACGCGCGTGCGGTCGAACTCGGTCTCCAGTTTGAACTCCGGGCCGAAGTGCGGGGCGAGCGACGCCAGCAGTGCTGGGTCACAGTAGCCGTGGCGGTAGCCGCCGAGGCGAAGTTTTTCCACGAGCGCGGCGGGCGAGGTGAGAGTGAGGCCGTTCACGGCCTTGATGCGCTCGGTGAAGAGCTCCAGCGGGTCGCGGCCCGCGACGAGTTTGCGCACGACGGCGATCTGCGCGTCGTAGTCGGGCAGCGCGGCGCGCTGGTGCAGCGGCGCGAGGGCGCCGCGGACGCGGGAGAGGATGGCTTCGCGATCTTCGGTCATGTCTTTGGCGAGAGGAGTTTTTCGCGGCCCACGAGATAGAGAAAGCCGCAGAGCAGCACAAACGGGATCATCGACAGCGCATCGGAGTACGGCCCGTCGAAGAACCGATTGTGCGCGGTCGACCAGTTGGTGATCCACGTGTCGAAGTCGCCGAGCACGCCCGCGGAAAACGCGATGAGGATGCCCGCGATCGCGCCGCCCGCGATATAGCCCGAGGCGAGCAGCACGCCGGGACTCTTGTCGCCGTGCTCGACGAGTTGCTCCTCGGTGAGGTTGGCCTGCGCGAGTTTCTTGCGCTGCCAGCGGTCGACGAGCCAGCGGATGAGTCCGCCGAAAAAGATCGGGCTCGACGACGACAGCGGCAGGTACACGCCTACCGCAAACGCCAGCGCCGGCACAAACGATAGCTCCAGCGTGAGCGCGATCATCACGCCCAGCAGCACGAGCGCCCACGGGAGTTTCCGGTCGAGAATGCCCTTGATGATGTACGACATCAGCGTGGCCTTCGGCGCGTCGAACTTGTGCACCTTGGTGCCGTCGGGCCGCGTGTCGTAAGCGCCGTTGATGCCGGGATCGACGAGCCACACCGCGTCGCCGTCGCCATTGACGAGATACTTGCCCGCCGGGCCGTTGAGCGTGTCGGTCTTCTGCCAGACGAGGTAGCTCTTCGTGTCCTCGTGCGCCTGCGGGCCGGCGATGGATTCGTGGACGCTGAGCTTGTTGGCGTCGGTGCGGAGGCCTGCGGGCGCCACCTTCGCGATCGGCACGTAAACGGTCGCGGTGGAATTGAGCTTCAGCAGGATCGGCCCGAGCAGCACGGCGGAGAGCAGCGAGCCGGCGAGGATGGCGATCTGCTGGTACTTCGGCGTGGCGCCGAGGAGGTAGCCGGTCTTGAGGTCCTGCGAAGTCGTGCCGCCCTGCGAGGCCGCGATGCACACGATCGCGCCGACGGAGAGGGCGGTCACGTAGTACACATTGCCGGTCCAGCCCATCAGCAGGAAGATCAGGCAGGTGAAGAGCAGCGTCGCCACCGTCATGCCCGAGATGGGATTCGACGAGGAGCCGATCTCACCGGTGAGCCGCGACGACACCGTCACGAAGAGAAAGCCAAACACGATGATCAGCAGCGCGCCGAGGAAGTTCATGTGCAGCGCGTCCTGCGCCAGCACCACGCCGGTGATCAGCACGATCACGCCGATGCCGACGAACTTCATCGAGAGATCGTTCTCCGTGCGTGAAGCGCCACCGGCCTCGCTGCCGCCGAAGCCGAGATTGCCGAGGCCGCCCTTGATGCCGTGCCAGATGGTCGGGAGCGATTGGATCAGGCTCACGATGCCGCCCGCCGCCACCGCGCCCGCGCCGATGTAGAGGATGTACGCGCCGCGGATCTGGTTGGGTCCCATCTCAGAGATCGGAATCGTGCCTGGCGCGAGCGGGCCGGGCAGCGAGCTGCCGAAATACTTGATCATCGGGATCAGCATTAGGTAGCTCAGCACGCCGCCCGCGCACATGATCGAGGCGATGCGAGGCCCGATGATGTAGCCGACACCGAGCAGCTCCGGGGAAATTTCCGCGCTGACCGAGCCCGCCTTGAACGGCTCGCCGAACACTTTCTCCGGCGTGTCCTTCCAGCCCTTGAGCGCGACGTTGAGCGTCTTGTACAGCAAGCCGAGGCCGAAGCCCGTGAAGATCACCTTCGCGCCGGGCGACTTGCCCATGCCCGCGGCCTCCGCAGCGCGCATCTCCGCCTGCGCGCTGGGCGACGCGGCCGCGCGACAGTCTTCCGAAGCACCGGCCTTGAGCACCGCGGCGCAGGCCGTGCCCTCGGGATATTTCAATACGCCATGCTCCTTCACGATGAGCGCGCGTCGCAGCGGGATCATCATGAGGATGCCGAGGAGTCCGCCCATCACCGCCACGAGCAGTACGCGGGTGAGTTCCAGTTCGAAGCCGAGAATCAGGATCGCGGGCATCGTCACGCCGATGCCGAAGGCGAGCGACTCGCCCGCCGAACCCGCGGTCTGCGTGATGTTGTGCTCGAGGATCGTGGCGTCGCGTTGCCCGGCCCAGTATAGGTAAGCGGTCATCAAACCGAAGCCTGCGGCGGCACTCGCGCCCGCAAGCCAGGTTGCTAAGACGGCGTTCAGCATCAGCCAGATGGTTGCTCCTGTCACTGCTCCACCGAGCAGCGCAACAAAACCCAAGACGACGCGATTCAATCGCGATAGCCCGCGAAACATCGCGAGCGAGATCACCGCCACCGGAATCGACGCGCTCACGGTGAGGCCGACCTTGAGCACAAGGTAAAGCGACGATGCGCCGAAGATCAGGCCGAGGATGGCGCCGGTGATCACCGCGCGCACCGTGAGCTCACGCATGGAGGTCTCGGCGGCGATGAAGGGTTCGTGTTTGGGAGCGGAAGCCATGGAGGGTGTGTGTGCGACGGTGCGGGGGTAGAGGTAGGGCGGGTTATCCTTAACCCGCCGCTTCGGCTCAGTTCACGAGTGAGCTGAGCGCAACCGGCGCGTTGGGGACAACGCGCCCTACCTGTTTCTGTTTTTGAGCCACTTGCGAAATTCTCCGCCGCGCCACTCGGGCAGCGTGCGCTTGTTTTCCCACGCACGCAGGGCCGGCACCGGCAAGATCTTCGTGGGGATGTGATTCATGATGTGCCCGCCGGCGAGCGCGGCTTTCCACGCCAGCGGCTGCGAAGCGAGCAGGCCCCACGCGCCCATCGGCGGCGTGCCCGCGGCGGCGGCCTCGGCGCCCTCCTTCTTGCCCTTCTCGCGCAGGCGGAGGAGCAGGTCTGGGATCGGGATGTTGACGGGGCAGACCTCGTTGCACGCGCCGCAGAGCGACGAGGCTTTCGGCAGGTCGGCCTTCTCGGCGAATTTTTCGCCCGCGAGCAACGGCGACAGCACCGCGCCGACCGGACCCGGGTACACGCTGCGATACGCGTGGCCACTGGCCTGGCGGTACACCGGGCAGACATTGAGGCACGCGCCGCAGCGGATGCAGCGCAGGATGTCGCGGCACTCGGTCGCGAGCACCTCGGTGCGGCCGTTGTCCACGAAGATGACGTGCATCTCCTCCGGGCCGTCGGGCTGCATGGGCGACTTCGGGCCGTTGATGAACTCCGTGTAAACGGTCACCTGCTGCGCCGTGCCCGAGCGGCCGAGGAGATTCACGAGCAGGCCGAGATCGCGGTCGCGCGGCACGAGTTTTTCGATGCCGATGAGCGCGATGTGGCACTTGGTCGCAGCGAGGCAGAAGCGCGAGTTGCCCTCGTTGGTCACGAGCACGATGCGCCCGCTCTCGACGGAAACGAAGTTCGCACCGGTCAGGCCGACGTCGGCCTCGAGGTACTTGTGCCGGAGAAACTGCCGCGCGCGCTGCGTGATCGTCTGCGGATCGTCGTTGTACGCGCCGAGGCCCTCGCGCTCGAAACTCGTCGCGATCTCGCGGCGGTTCTTGTGGATGATCGGGCGGACGATGTGGCTCGGGTGGTCGTGATCGATCTGGACGATGAACTCGCCGAGGTCCGTCTCCAGCGCCTCCATGCCGTGCTTTTCCAGATAGTGCGCGAGCTCGATCTCCTCGCTCACCATGGTCTTGGCCTTGACCATCTTCTTCGCGCCGCGGGCCTCCATGATCTTGCGCACGGCTTCGCAAGCCGCGTCGGCGGTCGAGGCCCAGTGGACCTTCACGCCGTTGGCCTGCATCTTCGCTTCGACGGCGGGCAAGTAGGTGTCGAGGTTCTCGATCACGTGCTGCTTGATCTCGCCGGCGATCTCGCGGAGCCGGTTGGGATCCGCGAACTGGTCGAACAACATCGTCGTCCGCTTCTCGTGCGTGGCCTTCGTGCTCTGGTACACGGAGGCGCGCTTGTCGGCCTTCAACTCAGCCGCGAACTGATCGATCTGTTGGAATTTCATCGGACGCAATTGCCGCAAGAAGGCACAAAAGAAACTGTTTCAGCCGAAGAAGCGCACGGCGCGCCTATAGGCGCGATGGACGGTGGAGCGGCCGGCCGAAAATTTTTGCGCCTTTTTGCGGCCATCAAATCAGTCCCCCGTTTTTCAGCGCATCGCGCAGTACCTGCACGAGGTGGGCGGTCTTGATCGGCTGGCCGGCTTTGGCGGCGAGGCCGCCCATGTGCATCATGCAGCTCATGTCGCCGGAGATGAAGATATCGGGATTGGCCGCGCGCACGTGATCGAGCTTCAGCGTGCCCATAGCGGAGGAGATGTTGGGGAAGCTCACCGAAAACGTCCCACCGAAGCCGCAGCACTGCTCGCCCTCGCCGAACTCCACGACCTTCACGCCCGCGATCGAGCGGAGCAGGTCCATCGACGCCTCGCCGCTGGCCGTGCCGCGCGAGTGACACGAGCGATGAAACGCCACCGTGGCGTCGTAGCGACCGGGCCACGTCTTCACGCCGAGGCCGTTGACGATAAAGTCCGCCAGCTCCCACGTGCGGCGGCCGAGCGACTCGACCTTGTCGAGATCGGCCTCCTTTTCGAATTCGAGGGGCGCGCCGTGAAACAGCATGGCCGCGCACGAGCCGCTGGGCACGATCACCGGCACGTCGCCGTTGAAAGTCTGCACCGTGTGGCGCACGACCTTGCGCGAGGCCGGCCAGTCGCCGCCGTTGAAGGCCGGCTGGCCGCAGCACGTCTGCCCCTCGGGAAACTCGACCGTGCAGCCGAGGTGCTCCAGCACCTGCACCGTGGCCGCCGCCACATCGTCGTAGAAGGCGTCACACAGGCACGTGGCCATGAGTTGCACGCGTTTGCCGATGACAGGAGAGCGCTCGGTGTTGAGCATGAGAGAGGAAAACGCTGCGCCCGCCTCCGGGCCTTGCAACCGAAAATCCCGCCCCCTGCGGCGGCTCGTCCGACAGAGAACTAACCGGTCTTCATTGGGGACGCGGCGCCCCCGCCGCGTATTTCCGCGTTCAGCGCCGAAGGCTTCGCAAACTTCGAGCTTCCTCACCCCTCCGTCACCAGTGCCCGATGCACCTCTGGCAATCCCGGAAACACCCTCGCCGCACCCGCCGCCTGCAGCTCCTCGGCGTTGTGCGTGCCGGTGGTGACGCACCAAGGGGTGATTCCGCCATTCAGTGCCGCCTGTACGTCGAAAGGTGAATCGCCGACGAGCAGCGTCTCGGCAGCGGTCGCTCCGACGAGCTGGATCATGTACGTGGAAAACGCCGGTTCCGGTTTGAGCCATGCCGTATCCTTGGACCCAACATTGATATCAAACAGCTCTGCGATTCCCAGATGCGCGCAGACCGCGCGGGAGGAAGTGCCGAGCTTGTTGGTGAAGACGGCAGTCTTTGCACCCCGCGCCCGCAGGGCCGTGAGGATTTCGCGGGCTCCCGGCAAAAGCGTCACGTCGTCGAGCATTGTCGTTTCCCAATACGCCCGATAGATCGGCACCGCTGCCGCGACATGGGCCGCGCCGGCGAGGCGTTCGATGGCCATCTCGAGCCCGCCGCCTACGGCTGCGCGCACTTGCGCCAAGGTCGGCGGCGTCAGCCCGAGCTGCGTCATGGTGTGCACATGGGTGCGGTGAATCGCGGCAAAGTGGTCGATGAGCGTGCCATCGAGGTCGAAAAGGTAGGCGCGGAAGCGCATGGTTACCCCGAAACTGACACACCAGCACACTGGCTCACGAAAAATCTGCGGCTTCTTGGCGGTTTCGATTTGTGCCCTCGAAAAAATATGGCATGTTTTTCGCTAAAGTTTCTCCGCCAAGCGCCGATGAAAACAGGTTTTTCAGTTTTGCAGTTCTCCCTTGAGACCACCCCTGAGGGTAAGCCGACTCAGCGAGTACAGGACTTTGGGGCCTACAATAACATCGAGGCCGCGTTCGCCGTGGCCCGCGCCAAGGCCATGCAGGAGTGGCAGCGCTCCAGCCGCCGCGACCTCGGCCAGGAAACTGCCACCATCCTCCACATCGAGGGCACCGAGTGGGGCTACGATCTGAAGCGCGAACACTTGGTAGTCAGCCGCTTCTGGGTCCACGACGGCCAACCGGCCGAGCTGGGCATTGCTTCGCCGAGTTGAGGCTTCGCCATCTTTTCGCCCGGAGGGCAAAAATTAAGGCCGTCCTTGTCGGGACGGCCTTTGTCTTGGGCAAAACGAGGTTCGACCGGCCCTTACTTCAGCGCCGCCGCGATGCGGGTGAGCGCGGTCTCGACGTTTTCACGGGAGTTGAAGGCGCTGATGCGCACGTGGCCTTCGCCGCACTTGCCGAAGCCGGCGCCGGGGGTGCAGACGACCTGGGCCTTGTTGAGCAGCAGGTCGAAGAATTCCCACGAGTCGCGGCCGGTATTGACCCAGATGTACGGGGCGTTGTCGCCGCCGATGCAGGTGAAGCCGAGCTGGTTCATCGCTTCGCGGATGAGCTTGGCGTTCGCGAGGTAGAAGTTGATCAGATTGCCGGTCTGCTGCTTGCCCGCGTCGGTGTAGATCGCGGCGGCGGCCTTCTGGATCGGGTACGCGACGCCGTTGAACTTGGTCGTGTGGCGGCGATTCCAGAGCGCGTGGAGGGGATGGGCATTGCCCGCGGCATCGTAGGCCACGAGCGACTTCGGCACCACCGTGTACGCGCAGCGCGTGCCGGTGAAGCCCGCCGTCTTCGAGAAGCTGCGGAACTCGATCGCGACCTCGCGCGCGCCCTCGATCTCGTAGATCGAGTGCGGGATCTGCGGGTCGCGGATGTAGGCCTCGTAGGCGGAGTCGAAGAGGATGATCGCCTTGTTGGCCTTGGCGTAGGCGACCCATGCGGCGAGCTGCGCCTTGGTGGCGACGGCGCCCGTCGGGTTGTTGGGGAAGCAGAGATAGATCAGGTCGGTCGCGACTCCTGGCACGGACGGCACGTAGGCGTTGGCCGGCGTGCTCTCCAGATAAGTGATGCCCTGATAGCGGCCATCGACATTGGCGCCCGTGCGGCCCGCCATGACGTTGGTGTCCACATAAACCGGATACACCGGGTCAGGGATCGCGAGGCGGATGTCGTTGGCGAAGATTTCCTGGATGTTGCCGCAGTCGCACTTCGAGCCGTCGGAGATGAACACTTCGTCGGCCTCGATCTTGCAGCCGCGGGCGGCGTAGTCGTGCTGGGCGACGGCTTCGCGGAGAAACGCATAGCCCTGCTCGGGGCCGTAGCCCTTGAAGGTCGCGCGCGCGCCCATCTCGTCGGTCGCGGCGTGGAGCGCGTCGAGGCACACCTTGGGGAGCGGCTCGGTCACGTCGCCGATGCCGAGGCGGATGACGGGCTTGGACGGGTTGGCCGCGACGTATGCGCTGACCCGCTTCGCGATATCGCTGAACAGGTAGGAGGCCTTGAGCTTGGTGTAGTTCTCGTTGATGCGAATCATGACGTGTAAAGGAAGAGTGAGGCGTGCGGTTTGCCCGGCGAAAAACTTGAACAAACGCGTCGCGCCCCGTTAGTTCAAGTCCGACCTTTGTCCGTCCGACCGACCCCCATGAAGAAAATCGAAGCTGTATCGGAGATGCGTGCGCTCGCCACGGAATGGCGCGCGGCCGGCAAGTCAGTCGCGCTCGTGTCGACCATGGGCGCCCTGCACGGCGGCCAGGAGGCCCTGATCCGCGCCGCCGCGGCCAAGGCCGAGATCGTCGTCGTGGCGATCTTCCTCAATCCCTACGCTTTCGCGCCCAACGAGATCAGCGCCCGCTACCCGCGCAGCCCCGAGGAGGACCTGAAGCTCTGCGAGGCCGCCGGTGCGCACGTGGTGTTCGCTCCCGCGGTCGACGAGATTTTCCCGAAGGGCTACTCGACCTTCGTCGCCGAGGAGACCCTCAGCAAGCCCCTCGATGGCGTGTCGCGGCCCGCGCACTTCCGCGGCGTCACGACGCTGATGGCGAAACTTTTCAACATCGTCCGGCCCACCGCCGCGTACTTCGGCCAGAAGACCGCGCAGCGCGCCGCGGTCGTGCGCAAGATGAGCGAGGATCTCGAGTTTGGCGTCGAGATCGTAATCGTGCCTACTGCGCGCGAAACCGACGGCCTCGCCGCCGGCGTGCGCAACCGCGAGTTCACGCCGAGCCAGCGCCAGGAATCCCTCTCGCTTAGCAAGGCGCTGCGCAAGGTGAAGGAGATGTCCGACTCCGGTGTGCGCAGCCCCGACCGTATCATCGCCGAGGCCACGCACATCCTAGGTCAGCACCGCCGCGTGCGTGTGATCTACGCCAACGTCGTCGATTGCCGCACGATGGAATCGGTCCGTGAAGTCGTCCCCGGCAAGACCATGCTCGTGGTCGCGACGTGGATCGACGAGGTGCGGCTGATCGACAACGTGGTGCTCTGAGCCGCTCGGCTCAGCCGCGCTCGCGTCGAAACGCCGCGACCGCCTCGGCCACGTCGTCCGCGGCATTGTCGGCGTCGCCGTCTTCCAGCTTCGCGCCCGCTTCGAGCAGCGCGCGCGCCACGCCGGGATAGTCCGACTGCGGCGCTCGCTGATTGCGCGACGCATAGAAACACCAGCCGATGGGCGCCGCGTCGAAACTGCGGTCGTGCACCTCCAGGTTCGCGCCGCGCGCGATGAGCAGGCGCGCCATCTCGGCGTTGCCGGTGAAGGCGGCCCAGTGGAGCTTCGTCTCGCCTATGTTGCCCGTCGTACCGACGGCGAAACCGCAATCGAGCATCACCTCCACAGCCTGCATCCCCGCTTCGAGAAACTGCGCGCCGTTGGCCTCGATCAGCTCCGGGTCGCGCAGACGCATTGCCTCCGCGCGGTCGCCGCGCATGCACGCGGCGATGAAGCGGTCGGCCGGCGTGAGCTCGTCCACCGCACCGGCCGCGCGCAGCGCCGCAGCGGCGGAAGCGCGGCCATTGAGCTCGGCGAGCGTGAGTGCCGTGCGCCCATCGCGGCGGCGCGCGTGGACATCGGCGCCGTGCTGGAGGAGCAGCTCGATCATCGCGCCGTCCCAGTGCCGCGCCGCGACATGCAGCGGCGTCTCGCCGGATTTTTCGCGATAGCAGACGCAGTTCGGGTTGGCGCCGTGTTCGAGCAGCCACGCCGCTCCGCGCCGCACCTCGGCGTCACGCGCGAGTCCCGCGTAGTGGCCGAGGATGAAGTAGAGCGGAGTGTTGCCCCAGCGCACCGCCCCTTCGCCGCCGTCCGTATACGCCCCGTGCTGCGCGAGCAGTTCGAGGAACGGGATGTCGCCATTCTCCGCCGCATGGCACACGGACTCGCCATCGTCTGGCTTGGCCCCGGCCTCCAAAAACACTTTCGCCAGCGCGAAGTGCCGCGCGTGGCAGCCCGCGGCCCAGAGGATCGAGAGCGGCGATTTCGGATCCTCGTGCCACGGGTACGAGGCATTCGCACTCGCGCCGCGCGCGAGCAGGAGCTTCGCGACGGCCACGAGTCCGTCGGAGTTTTTCGCGCCCCAGTGCGAGTGGGCGACGTACACGATCGGCTCCCACTTGAGCGGCCCGCCGCGTTTCGTGACGAGCGACGGATCGCGATCGAGATGCGCCGTCACGGCCGCGACATCGCCAAACACGAGCGCCGCGTGAAAATCCGCCGCCACTAGCTGCGGATACAGTTCGAGGACGCGTTGCGCGCGGCCGAGCCGGTGGTCCACCGAGCCCTGCGCGAAGGCCGCGACGGCTTCGTCGAACTTGAGCGTGAGTTCCTCCACGCGTTCGCGCAGCGCGTTCCACGAGTCGAAACCATGCTCGCGCGCGATGACCGACTGCGCGTCGTGCAAGGCGAGCTTTAGGCCGGCGAGTTCGGTATCGGTGCGCGTGGCGAGCGCGGGCAGGGCTCGGAAACGCGCGAGGGCGGCGGGTTGTTTTTCGCGTGCGGCGGCGAGCAGGTCTTTCGCCTGATGCTTGAGCTGTTCGAGGTTCGGGCGCGCGGGTAACTGCTGAGTCGTCATGATGATCTCCATGCGGGAAGCCGAGGTCCGCAGCCGGCCGCACGGGAAGACGTGCAGTTGGTTTGATCTGAGAGGTGGGCTCAGCCCTTCGCGCGGACCCGCAGGCGCCCGAGGCGCACAGCGATGAGGCTGTCTGCGCTGCTCAACGTGTCAACGCGGATGGGGACAACAAATCCGCCACAGATTACACAGATGGGCACAGATAAAAACCTGAAGCCATCCGTGCCCATCTGTGTAATCTGTGGCTAACGGATCGAGGGTAGGGCGCGTTTTCCGCAACGCGTCGATTGCGCTCCGTCTACTGAATGGCCGAGCAAACAATGTAGCGGAAGCCGTGAGGCTTTCGCCAAGCCGCGAAACGCTCACGCGTTCCGCTACAACAAGCCGCCTCTTCAACCACCTCAGCTATACTTCAACCGCTCCTGCAGTTCCCGCACGCCGCGCGTCAGCGGCAGGCGCGCGCCGGTCGTGAGGATCACCACGTGCTCGTCGTTGAAGGCCGGCTCGACTTCCTTCACGCGGTCGAGGTGCACGAGCGCGCTGCGGTTGAGGCGGAAAAACTCCTTCGGCGAGAGCTGTGCTTCGACGGCGGCGAGCGTCTCGCGGATCATGAAGTGGTCCTTGCCGCTGTGCAGAATGACGTAGTTGCCCGAAGCCTCGACCCAGTCGAGGTCAGCCACTTTTACAAAGCGCGTGCGGTCGCGGTCGCGCACGGAGAATCGCGACACATAAGCGTTCTCCGGTGGACGCGTCTCCAGCAGCGCAAGCAACCGCCGCGCGGTGTCGTCTCCGCCGCGCTTGGCGAGCTGTTCGCGGGCACGGGCTACGGCCTGCTTGAAGCGCGCGGGCTTGTAGGGCTTGAGCAGGTAGTCGAGCGCCTGCGCCTCGAAGGCCGCGACCGCGTGCTCGTCAAAGGCCGTCGTGAAAATCACCACCGGCAGTGGCGCACCGAGCCCGCGCAGCACGCCGAAGCCATCCATCTCCGGCATCTGCACATCGAGAAACAACACATCGGGCCGCACCTGCGCAAACGCGGCGAGGGCTTCCTTGCCACTCGCGCACTCCGCGATGATCGAGACATCCGGCTCCGCCGCGAGCAGCGTGCGCACCCGCTCCCGCGCGAGCGGCTCATCATCGACGATGGCAGCAGTGATTTTCATGAGTGAGGTAAGTGAGATTCAGCGATTCGGCCGAAAGCGGGAAATCGAAGATCGTCAGAACGATAATCAGAAAATCGGTTCGGCGATTTCACGATGACAGATGCCCGTTGCCCGATTTTACGATTTCCCCTCCGCCCCGGGCGTAGGTTACCGGCTGGCAGTGCGTGCAGTTCCAGATGCGTGCCTGCGCCGTGCAGTGCGCGCAGTCGCGCGAGCGAGTTCGCGAGGCCGATGCCGTGGCGGGTGGTCTTTTGCTCCGCGGAAAGGCCCACGCCATCGTCGGTCACGGCGAGCCGGAGGATATCGCCGTCGCGCTTCGCGCTCAGCGTAATCGTGCCTGGAGCGAGGCGAGGCTCGAGGCCGTGGCGGATGGCGTTTTCGACGAGCGGCTGGAGCAGGAAGGTCGGCACGAGCGCGTCGAGGGTGCCCGGCTCGATCTCGCGGACGACGCGCAGGCGGTCGCCAAGGCGCGTCTGCTCGATTGCGAGATAGCGGTCGAGCAGCTCCAACTCGCGCGAGAGCGGCACCTCGTGCGCGCCGGTCAGCAGCGAGAGGCGGAGCAGGTCGCTGAGGTCCGCGATGAGATTGTCGGCCGCGTCCGCGTCGCGGTGGACGAGCGTAGAGATGGCGTTGAGCGTGTTGAAGAGGAAGTGCGGCTGGAGCTGCAGGCGCAGTGCGTCGAGCTTGGCTTGGTTGAGGCTCGCGGTGAGCGCGAGGGCCTGACGATCGCGCTCCTGCACGCGCCGATAAAACGCCAGCGCATGCGCCGCCGCCGCGACGATGAGATAGATCGCGAAACCGAAATTCGCCCGCAGCGCCGTCGCCATGAAGGGCGGGCCGAACCAGCCATGCGCGCCGTCGGGCATCGGTCCGCGCATGCCGCCTGGCGTGTCCTTGCCAGAAAAATTGCGCCCCGGCCCACCGTCGCGGCCAAAACCTCGCGGGCCATCTTCCATCATGCCGCCGGGTCCGCCCGGTCCGCCACGCGAGCCGAGCCCCATCTTCGATCCGTTGAAACGGTCATCGTTGCCCGATCGCGGTCCGCCCTTGTCCATCATGCGGTCGCCACCAAAGCGCTCGCTGTCGCGCGGACCGAAGTCGGGCTCGGTACGCTCGCGGTTCCACGGACCATTTCGCTCGTTGCGCGGACCACTGGGGCCAAACGAGTCCGGCGGTGGTGCGATGGTCCAGGTGAGCCAGAGCAGGGCGGCGGTGCACGCCACGCAGGCGGCGAGATGGATCGGGATGCTCGCCCAGAGCCGCCCGCGCTCGAGCGGGAAGCGGGCCGTGAGCCAGAAGACGCCCGGCGTGAGCAGCACCCACGGCAGCCAGTTGATCGCCGAGAACCGCAGCGCCTCGATCCAGTCCTGCGCGCCCGCGAGCACGAGCAGCGCGGAAAACGCCAGCGCGAGCGCGAGCCACAGGGCGGTCTGCAGCGCGAAGAGCGACAAGCGATCGATCACGCGGCCAAAGGGAGTGAGAGGTGCGGAGTGCAAGTTGAAGGACCGCACATGGCGGCCCCGGGTGGAAAAATAGGATGCGACGTCCGCCGAAGGGACGGAAGGCAGAACGTGAGAAAGGTAGGGCGCGTTATCCCTAACGCGCCGCGGCGATGCGATCCAACGGATTGAGTCGAGACCACCCTCGTAGCGGAAGCCGTGAGGCTTTCGCCGATGAGCGAAACGCTCACGAGTTCCGCTACCCGCGGCGGGTTGGAGATAACTCGCCCTACCTGTTAAAAAGAACCAGCGGCGCCCGCCCCACTACAGACGAGCGCCGCTCCCCACAACTAACAGGGAAAACGATGTAGTGATAAATCGGATACGCGTGACGGATCAGCCGCCCGGGCCGCGACCGCCGCGGGGCGGATTCAGCACCGTGCCGTCGGGCAGGGTGAAGGAGCCATCGGCGTTGCGCTTGATCACGGTGCCATCGGGCAGCGAGATTGTGCCGTCGGCGTTGGCCTTGATGACCGTGGTGCCGACCGTGATCGTGCCGTCGGCGTTGAACGTGACGACCGTGCCATCGGTCAACGTGATGGTGCCGCCGGGTTTGAACGCGGGCGCGCCGCCGCGCTGGCCTGGACCGGGACCGACGCCCGGCTTGCCCGCCTGGGCAAATGCAGAGGTACCCGCGAGCAGCGCAAGCGCCGCGGAAAGAAGGACGGGGCGAAGAGGAAGCTTCATGTGAACGAGACGTTTTTGAGGTTAAACGGTGGCAATGCCGGCCGGGGAAATCCGACCTGCGCCCACCATGCCCCGCTCGCGCCCCCACGCCGAGGCCCCGGGGACGAACCGGGGGGAAAATGTAGCGGTGCCGGGGCCGGTGCATTGGCACTTGGTTTCCCCCGCATAGGTGCTATCTTGAGGCTGTGTCGGACCGAGTCACCATCAACCCAGATATCTGCAACGGACGCCCCGTCGTACGCGGCACGCGTATTATGGTGCAGACGGTGCTTGAGTTTCTGGCCGCGGGCGACTCGGTGGAAGAAGTGCTGCAGGAATATCCCGCGCTGACGCGCGCCGATGTGCAGGCCTGCCTCGACTACGCTTCGCGCCTGATGGCCAACAGCTACTCGGTCGTCTCGATGGCGTGAAAAGGCTGGTTGATCGATCAAAACCTGCCGGCGCGGCTAGCAATTACGCCGGCTCTGCCCGTCGTGCACGCTACTGCACTTGGCGCAAATCCAACCGATAGCGAACTATGGGCCTACGCTGCTGCTCATGACATGGCGATCATGACCAAGGACGCGGATTTCTCGGACCGCATTGTGGTTTGCGCGCCACCGCCGTGGATTGTCCATATTCGCTTCGGCAATCTACGCGCGAAGGATTTTCACGCCGCTCTGCTCAAGGTGTGGCCGCAAATCGAGACGTTGATTCCCGCGAACAAACTAGTGAATGTCTACGCCGACCGAGTGGAAGCGGTGCGGTAGCCGTTAGAGGACTTCTGCTGCAGCGAAGCTGCTTTACGGTGTATCCGATTTTTTGGGGCGGATCCGTCGCTTCAGCGTCGGATCGATCTCCTCCAATTCCGGCTGGGGGATGCGGGTGAAGGCGATGCGCATCGGGGCGTACTCCGTCGCGCCGTGGGCCCCGCCGAAGTAGACGGAGTTTTTCCCGAAAGTCTTGTTGAGCGTATCCATCGCGGAGTGGAGGCGCGAGCGGGTGTTTTCCTTCTCCGCTTCGAAAAGATCGGCGGTGTGGCCTGCGGCTTCGAGGAGGCCGGTGAGGATCACGCCGACCTGGATGGGCGCGAGCCGCTGATGCTGACGCGGACGGGAGGCCCAGAGTTCGTTGAGCGTGTGTGTGAAGTGCAGGGTGTCCTGTGTCTCGTTGAAGCGACGAGCTTCGTGCCAGTCGGTGCCGTCGGTGTAGCGCACGGAGAGGCTGAGCCCGCCGGCGTAGCGGCCATCGTGGCGGAGGCGCATTGCGGCTTTCTGGAGCAGGCGGTGCAGCACGGCGAGAGCGGTGGTGGGATTGCGGCCCGCGGGTGGCAGCACATGGCCGTGGCCGACGGTGTTGTGCTGCACGGGATCGCGCGCTTGCACTCCGCCGTTCATCCACTCGTGAAAACGTGCGCCTTCGACGCTACCCCAGATCGCGCGGAGCTGCGCACTGCTGGTGGCGTAGAGCTGGGCGACCGTCGTGATGCCGGCTTCGTTGAGGCGCTTCTGCATGTTTTCGCCGATGCCGGTGAAGTCGGAGAGCTTCAGGTGCAGGATTTTTCCCGGGACATCCTTGTCGTCGAGGATGAGCAGGCCGTTGGGCTTATCGATGTCAGAGGCGAGCTTCGCGAGAAACCAGTTGGGGCCGATGCCGATGCTGCAGCGCACGTGCTCGCCGACCTCGGCGGCGATGCTGGCCTTCACTTGCAGGGCGAGCGCGCGGGCCCGCTCGGGAGCGTCTCCGAAATCTTTCGTGAGCTCGCACTCCATCTCGTCGATCGACTGCACTTTCGACACGGGCACACAGGCCTCGACGGCCTTTTTCAGTCGCCGGTGGTAGTCAATGTAGATGTCGGGTCGCGACTCGACGATCACGATGCCGGGGATGCGTTGGCGCGCCTCGCTGACGCGGACGTTGCGCTTGAGGCCGAGTTTTTTCGCTTCGCTGCTGATCGCGATGCAGCCGGTGGTCTCGGCCATCACGGGCACGACGCCGACGGGTTTGCCGCGTAGCTCGGGCCGCTCCTGCTGCTCCACGGAGGCGAAAAACGAATCGAAATCGATGGCGAGATTGCGGAGCACGGCATCCGTAGTTTCCGCGGCGGAAAACGGCTGTCAAACGATGCGCACTCCGCCAAGTTGTCCCATGCGCATCGCGGTCCTTTCCGACACGCACGATAAATTCCCTCCTAAGCTGCCTTCGCGCCTGCGCGACGCGGACGAGATCTGGCATTTGGGCGATGTGTGCGCGTCGGAGACCTTGGTGGAGTTCGAGCAACTCGGTCGGCCGTTGCACATCGTGCGGGGCAATTGCGATGCGGAGTACGACTGGCCGCTCGCGCTGACCCTCACGCGCGAAGGCGTACGCTTCTTTCTCACGCACATTCCGCCGGAGCGTACTCCCGCGGGGGCGCAGGTGGTGCTCCACGGTCACACGCATGTGCCGCGCGATGAGACCATCGTCGGCGTGCGCTGGCTCAATCCCGGTTGCATCACGGGACCGCGCGGAGCACCGCCGAGCTTCGCGTGGTTGACGGTCGAAGACGGCAAGATCACGAGCTGGAAACTTGTACGCGCCTGAACGTTTGCGCATGATCCCCACGTGAATCGACGGCTCTGGCCCAATATTCTCAGTGGTACGCGCATCGCGCTGATGCCAGCGGTGCTGCTGACGGCGCTGGGCGAGTCGAAACTGTGGTTCATCGTGCTGCTTGCCATCGCGCTCTCGACCGATGCGCTCGATGGCTACCTCGCGCGGCGGCTCAACGCCGGTTCAGACCTCGGCCGCAAACTCGACAGCGCCGCCGACTACCTTACGATGCTCACCGGCATCGCGGGCATCGCGATCCTCTGGCCGCACATCATGCACCGCGAGCTACCGTGGGTGGTGACGGGGCTGGTAGCGTTTTTCGCGGTGGTGGTCTTCGGCCTCGTGCGTCTCGGCCGCGCACCGTGCTATCACACGTGGATGGCGAAGGGCACCGCGATTGCGTGTGCTTTTTCTCTGATCCCATTGCTCGCCGAGTGGAGCGCGATCCCGTTTCACGTGGTGATGACCCTCATGGTGCTCGGCGGCGTGGAGGAGTTGGCCATCGCACTGCTCGTGCCGGAGCACGTCGGCGAAATGCCGACCGTGTGGCATGCGTGGCGGGTACGCTCTGCGAAAAAGTAGTCTGCGGAAATGGGCTGGCGCGCGGCGGAGGGCGCGCGCAGTTTCGGAGACCCTCATGAGTTCTGCCGAATCCGGAGCCAGCCCGCGTGTGATCGCCGATTTATCCGACTACGCGCGCGAAGCGCCATCGCGGATGTCCGCGATGGCGTGGGAGTACATCAACGGCGGCTCCGCCGACGAACTCTCGCTGCGTTGGAACGAGGAAGCCTACAGCCGCATCCGTCTGACGACGCGCGTGCTCACCGATGTATCGCAGCTCGACACGCGCCTGACACTACTCGGGCGGCAGCTCGATTTTCCCATTCTGCTCGCGCCCGTGGCGTATCACCGGCTCGCGCATCCCGAGGGCGAACTCGCGACCGTGCGCGGCGCGGACCTCGCAGGCGCGTTGCTGATCGCGAGCACCGTCGCGACGACGAGCATCGAGAAAATGGCCGCGGTGGCGAAGCGTCCGCTGTGGTTTCAACTCTACGTGCAGCCGGATCGCACCTTCACGGCAGACATCGTGCGCCGTGCCGAGGCCGCGGGCTGCGAAGCGCTCGTGCTGACGGTCGACTCGCCCGTGCTCGGCACGCGCTACCGCGAGACGCGCACGAGCTTCGCGCTACCGCTCGGCATGGAGCGCGAAAATCTCCGCGGCCTCAGCACCGCGGGCGGTGCACAGCGCGCGAGCGAGCAGAGCATCTTTAGCGGCACGCTCGATCCGAAGCTCGCGTGGAAGGACATCGCGTGGCTCCGCTCGGTGACGAAGCTGCCGATCATTCTTAAAGGCATCCTGCATCCCGAAGACGCCGCGATGGCCGTCGAGCATGGCGCCGCGGCGGTGATCGTCTCGAATCACGGCGGGCGCAATCTCGACACCGTTCCCGCGACGATCGATGCGCTGCCAGCCGTCGCGCAGCGCGTAGCAAGCCGCATCCCCGTGCTTGTGGACGGAGGCATCCGCCGCGGCACCTCGGTGTTCAAGGCTCTCGCGCTCGGCGCCACCGCGGTGCTGATCGGCCGCCCCTATATCCACGGTCTCGCGGTCGGCGGCGCGGAGGGTGTGGCCCGCGTGGTGAACCTGCTGCGCCGCGAACTGGAGTGCACGATGGCACTCGCGGGCAAACGCTCGCTCAAGGAAATCGACGCGTCCGTGCTCTGGAAGTGAGCACCTGCGCTTAGCTGCGATGGCCGGTCATTTGTTTTAGAAGCGCGAGGAAGTGGGGTAGGGCCGGGTTGGCGTGATCGGTTCGCCAGATCGCATCGAGCTGCACGGTCATGCGCAGATCGGGCAGCCGCACGAGCGAGACCTCCTGCGGTTTTCGCTGCCGAGCTGAGGCGACGCAAAAACTCAGACCGACCCCCGTGGCGACGAGGCTCAGGACGGCGAGATCCGTCTGCGCCTCCTGCACGATGCGCGGCGCGAAACCATGGCGAGCGCACGCCGCGAAGACGCTGTCGTAGAAGGGCGGACTCAGCGCACGCGGGATCCACACAAACGAGTCATCTCTCAACGCAGCGAGACTCACCTCGCGTCGGCGCGCGAGGCGATGCCCCGGTGGCACGGCGAGCACGATGGCCTCATGCAAGATCGGCTGGGCGGCGAGCGTGGGTAGTTCTGTTGGCCGGTGAAAGACGAAGCCGATATCGAGCCCGCCCGTCCGCAAAAGTTCGCCCTGAGTGAGCGAGGGTTGCTGGACCAGCTCCAGTTGCACATCGGGAAACGCCCGCCGGAAGCGCTCGATCAAGCGCGGGAGCGCCGCATGATAGATGGCGGTATCGACGAAGCCGATCCGGAGCAGGCCGGTCCGGCCCGCGGCGACCTCACGCGCGTGTTTCGCGGCGCGGTCGGCGTCGACCAGCAGGCGCTGGGCATCGGCCAGAAAGGTTCGCCCCGCCGCGGTGAGCTGCACCCCGCGAGGCAATCGAGTGAAGAGCGCCACCCCGAGTTCGGCCTCGAGTTCCTTGATCTGCTTGCTGAGTGCGGGCTGGACGATGGAGAGCCGCGCCGCCGCACGGCCGAAATGTTCCAACTCGGCCGCCGCGACGAAGTAGCGCAGGTGGCGTAGTTCCATGACCCATCATCAAAAGTGATGAAAATAATCACAAGACGCGATTGGACGTGATGGGCCGATTCGAGGATACTCGCGGCATGCTGCTGGAGCCGCTCACCGTCCCGACCGCCGCCGATCTCGCCCAATTGCGCGAACTGCTCATCGCTTGCGTAGCGCACGGCGCATCGATCGGCTTCCTCGCGCCATTAGCTGCCGATGAGGCGGATGCTTACTGGCAGAAGATTGCTGGCGATCTAGCGGGTAGGATGCGCGTGCTGCTCGTCGCCCGCGATACGGCCGGCGGGCCGATCATCGGCGGTGCGCAGCTAGTGCTCGAAGGTCGCGCCAACGGTCGCCACCGCGCTGAAGTACAGAAGGTGCTGGTGCTGCCCTCGCACCGTCGTCGCGGCATCGCCGCGGGATTGATGGCCGAGATTGAAGTAACCGCGCAGCGGCGAGGGGTGAGCCTGCTGTTTCTCGACACGAGCGACAGCCATGCGGGCGCGCGGCAGTTTTACGAGGCGCTGCAGTACACCTACGTCGGCGGCATCCCCGACTACGCGCTTAACCCGCACGGCATCCCGGAGCCAAACGCGATTTTCTATAAATCGCTGAAACGGGAACTGCCTTAGGATTGTTGGACGGAGGATAAAAATGCT
Organism: Verrucomicrobiota bacterium; assembly: GCA_048498795.1. Taxonomy (GTDB): domain Bacteria; phylum Verrucomicrobiota; class Verrucomicrobiia; order Opitutales; family Opitutaceae; genus JBEHXH01. The sequence continues at coordinate 19,394 of JBEHXH010000011.1, read as the reverse complement.
TGCGGGTGGGAGGGGCTTTATGCCCCGACGGCTCGGGAACAGGCTACAAGGGCTAACAGACGTTAAGTCGGGTCGTAAAGCCCCTCCCACGGTTTCGGACGAGGAGACTCTCATTCCCGGCTGGCGCTGCGGGCGGGAAGCGTTTCACTCGGCTGGAAACGTGAGCGCGGAGCAGCAGCAGAATCTCTTTGGGTTTTTCACGCCGGAGGCGGGGGTGCATCGCGCACCGCCGAAGCCGACGCCGCGGACCGCTGCCATCGAAACGATCGAGCGAGACGGCGTCGTCTACGAGCGCAGCGCACAGGCGCAGCGCTACCGACTCACGCTGCGGCGCGATGGCAAGGCGGTCGCTACGATCCCGGCGCGCGGTTCGCTGCGCGAAGCGGAGCGCTTTGTCGCGCAGCACACCGACTGGCTGGCGCGCGCGCGGGCCCGCCAAAGTCAGCGACCGCGCGCAGCGGAAGTGTGGACGATCGGCACGCGCGTGCTCTGGCGCGGCGAACTGACCGAGATTCGCGTGGCCAGCGCGGGCGAGGTCGGCGGACGTTTTCAGTACACCGATTCGGTGAAGCCGCAGGTATGCGTGGCGGCGGATGTGTTTCGCGTGGCGAAGATCGAGGGCGACCTGCGGCCGACGCTGGAGGCGCATTTCGCGCGGCGGGCGAAGATCGAGTTGCCTGCGCGCACGTGGGAGCTGGCGGCGATCACCTCGATGGACGTGAAGCAGGTGACCGTGCGCAACCAGCGCTCGCGCTGGGGCTCGTGCACGGCGGGCGGCGTGATCTCGCTCAACTGGCGCCTCGTGCAGACCCCGGAGTTCGTGCGCGACTACATCATCTACCACGAGCTGATGCATCTGAAGGAGATGAATCACTCCGAGCGTTTCTGGGCACGCGTGGAGGAAGTCTGCCCCGGCTGGCGCGAGGCCGAAGCCTGGATCAAGCGCAACGGCTCGCTCGTCGGCCTGTAACGCCTGCCGTGAGCATCGAGATCGAGGCGATGCGCGAGGCCCATTGGCCGGACGTCGCGGCGATCTGGTGGGAGGGAATCGCCACGGGCAACGCCACTTTCACAGCGGAGCCGCTTGCGTCATTTACCGCCTTCTCCGAAGGAAAGATTCCCGTGGGCAATCTCGTGGCGCTCGACGGTGGCACAGTGCGTGGCTGGACCTCGCTGTCGCGTATCTCCTCGCGGCCAGTTTACGCCGGTGTCGGCGAGATCGGGATTTACGTGGCCGCGGCGGCCCGCGGCAGCGGAGTAGGGAGGGCGCTGATGACGGCGCTCATCGCGCGGTCGGAGGCGGCGGGCGTGTGGATGTTGCAGGCGGGGATCTTTCCAGAAAATGCGGCGAGCCTCGCGCTGCACGAGCGCTTCGGGTTTCGCGTCGTCGGCCGACGCGAGCGGCTCGGACGCATGCCCAACGGCGGCGCATGGCGCGATGTGATGCTGCTTGAGCGCCGCAGCGCCACGGTGGGCGTGTGAGCAGCACAGAAAAATCCGCGGTTGCGATGGCGCGGATTTTGCGGCGGGCTGGATGGTTTCTATGAAACTGGACATTCCGGCCGGCGAGTTCGCGGGCTACATTTTCGACATGGACGGCACGCTCGTCGACACGATGCCGCTGCACTACCGCGCGTGGGATGAGGCAATGCGCGCCGTCGGACTCCAGTGCCCCCTTGACGAGGAATTGTTCTACTCCCTCGGCGGCGTGCCGACGATCAAGGTCGCGAGCCTCATTGCGGAGCACTACAAACTCACGATCGATCCCGAGAAAGTATTTCACCATAAGGAGTCGCTCTTCACCGCGCTGCAGGCCGATGCCAAGCTGATCGAGCCGGTCGTGGACTTCGCGCGCCGCGCGGCCAAGACTCACCCGGTGAGCGTCGCTTCGGGCGGGCCGCGCGATATCGTGCGCAAGATGCTCACGCTCTCGGGTCTCGCGCCGCTGTTTCCCTTCGAACGCGTGGTCACGCCGGAAGACGTCGAGCACGGCAAGCCCGCGCCGGATATGTTTCTGCTCGCGGCCAAGCGCATGGGCGTGCCGCCGGAGCGATGCCTCGTTTTCGAAGACGCCGAGCCCGGCCGCCAAGCAGCGATCGCCGCCGGCATGAAGTACGTGATGGTCCCGAGCCGAGCGGTGTCGGCGAAGAAGACGTAACTAGATAGTGCTGCGTCAGTGCAGCGCGGTTACTCCGGATTCTCGTACCGCTGGACCGATAGCTTGGAGCCGATGGCGAGGCCCGCGGTAGCCGCGGCGTTTTCGAAGTTGCGCGAGAGCCACGTGAAGCCGTCGGCGTCGGGGAAGGCGACCCACTCGCCGCGTTTCACTTCGGAGAAATCGCGCGCGTAGCGCACGCGGTAGGTTTTGTCGCCGACCCGCAGTGCGAAGTAGTGAAACTGCAGGATGCCGAGCGCGGCGAAGTCCGCGGGCTGTGCGTCGAGGCGGACGTTGCCATAGGCGCTGGCGATCTCGGTGACGCGCGTGTCGAAGCGGTGCTCTTCGGCGTGCAGCACGACTCGTGATGCCTGCGCCTCGGGCGTGATGGTGAGATCGGCAAACTCCTCTCCGGTCGGCGGGGCGGGCAAGCTGGCTCGTCCGTGGTCGAGCCAGAGGTTGAGCGCACGGATGCCCGCGAGGCGCTCGCGCTGGCTCACGTTGACGTGGCCATTGCGCGCGATGCGGAACAGGACAGGACGCAGCTCGGCGTGAGGGCGGGGGCTCTTGGAGAAGACGTACCCGCGCGGTCCGGCGAGCTCGCTCTGATTGGTGAGAAAGAGAAGGGGGATTTTCGGCAACAGCGAGACGCCCGCCGCGCCGTCGGCCTCGCGCATGTCGAGGGCGGCACCGATGGCGAGCGCGCCGGCGTAGAGACCGGGTTCGCGCTCGGCGGCGAGCGTGACGATGAGACCGCCCATCGATTCGCCTTCGAGCAGGACCCGCGTCGGTGCGCCGTAGGTTTTTTCGAGATGAGCGCGGAGTGTGTCGAGATCGGCGAGACCGTCGGCGATGATGACACCGCTGTGCCGATAGCTCGTCTTGGCGATGAGCCAGCCCTCCTCGGCGAGCGTGCGATAGGCGAGCTGGTCTAGGGAGAGGTCGGCGATGAGCGGCGAGGTCTCGGGCCGGTAGCCGGGTGCGATGAGCAGGAGCTGTTTATTCCACTGCGCGGGGACGAGCGCGGTGAATTTCGCGCCGCCGATGATACCGGTTTCCACGCGCGGCGAGGGAGTGGCAGCGATCATTGGGGAAGTGACGATTGAAAACGAGAGAAGCCACGCCGAGCAGAGCAGGAAAAGGCGGCGACTGTGCATGGACGGAAGATTTCGGGCTTTCGTGGCGGAGTCGAATCGGGTTTGTGTGGAGGCGAATGAAACTCGAGCAGTTGGTGAAACCCGCAGTGTTGACGCAGCCGGTGTACGAGCCGGGCAAGCCCATCGAATACGTGGCGCGCGAGCTGGGCCTCGACGCGGCCGGGATCATCAAGCTCGCCTCGAACGAGAATCCTTGGGGGCCGTCGCCTCGCGCGGTCGACGCGGCGAAGCGCGCGCTCGAGAGCGGGCAACTCTACCCCGACGGCGGTTGCTACGAGCTACGCCAGAAACTCGCGACCCGCTGGGGTCTCAAGCCGGAGCAGTTCGTGATCGGTAATGGCTCCAACGAGATCATCGAGCTGCTCGGCCACGTTTTCCTCGGTGCCGGCGATGAGGTCGTGATGGGCGACCCGGCGTTCGTGGTATATAAGCTCGTCACGCTCCTCTTCGGAGCGAAGGCCGTCGAAGTGCCTTGTGTCGCGGGCCGGCATGACCTCGCCGCGATGGCGCGCGCGATCACGCCGCGGACGAAGATTGTCTTCGTCGCGACGCCCAACAACCCCACCGGCGCGGTTAACGACCCCGCCGAGCTGCTGGCTTTCGCCCGTAGCTTGCCCGAGCACGTGGTGCTCGCGATCGACGAGGCCTACGCTGAATTCGTCGAGGGCGCGCCGGATCTTCGGCCCCTGATCGCCGAAGGGCGCAAGGTGATCGGTCTGCGGACCTTTTCGAAGATCTACGGCCTCGCCTCGCTCCGGGTCGGATACGGCTATGCGAGCGCGGAGTTTGCCGCACTGCTCAACCGGGTGCGTCAGCCCTTTAACGTCAATTCCCTGGCTCAAGCCGCCGCCGTGGCCGCACTTGACGATGAGGAGTTTGCGGCCCGGTGCGTGCGCGAAAACCGCGCGGGTCTGCGCCGACTCGAGGGCGAGTTTGCCCGGCTCGGCCTTGAGTACGTGCCAAGTGAAGCGAACTTCATTCTAGTAAAGGTCGGCGACGGTCTGAAGGTCTTCGACGCGCTCCAGCGCAAAGGCGTGATCGTCCGTCCGGTGAAGAGCTATGGGCTTCCGGCGTGGGTGCGGGTCACGGTTGGCACGCCCGAGCAAAATGAGCGGCTCATCGCCGGACTGAGGGAGACCTTGGGTCGGGCCTGACTGGAGGGCGTCGGCCGACACCCAAGTGTGACAAGCCATTTGGCCCACGGGCGGGCGACGGCGGGATGTCCAAATCGCAGATTTCCAGAGGGAAAGCGGGGGCATTCTTGATGCGTGCAGCAGCCCCGATCCTCGCCGAAAGTTCGAGAAAATGGCCTTGCAACACGTAATCAGATTGCATCTTCTGACCCTACGCGTTTTCCGCACCAGCTAATCTAGCATCACCGTCCTTTTTTAAATTTCATTCAAATAATTTGCCCGATGGCGCTAATTTAGCTGCTGCCGGGCGGCGGTTTCTGCGGCAAATTCGACTTTAAACCTAACTACAAACCAAGACTACCGATGAAAAACTCCATGCGCCTGTTCGTATGCATGATGATCCTCGCCGGCGTGGCGAATGCAGCGCCTTTCCTGGCGATCGGCGACGGCGCGGAGCTGTTTATCACCGGCAGCGTGGGAGTGCGCGCTGACGATAATATTTATCTCTCGACGAATCAGACCCGCAAGGCGGGTCAGCCGAACAAAGAGGTCAGCGATACCGTCTTCACGGCCTCGCCGTCCTTGGTCTTGGAGTTCGGCAAGAATGCCCAGATCAAGGGCTCACTCAGCGCCGGCTGGGATTTTTCGTCCTATTCCGACAACAACAGCCTCAATTCGCAGCTGCCGGCTTTCAATTTTAACGCCAATTACGACGATGGCAAAGCGAAGGTTTCTTTCAGTGCGGGCTTCAGCGAACTGAATCAAAACACCGTCGATATTCGCGGTCTGACGAAGCGCGATTCGACTTCGGTGGCGGTTGACGGCGAGGTCAACGTTTCGGACAAGACCTCCATCGGCAGCGGTCTCTCGTATGGCCGCGTGCACTACAAGGCGACGGGCTACAGCAATTCCGACACGTACACCGTCCCGGTGAACATCTTTTATAAGGTGTCGCCGAAGACCGATCTCAGCTTCGGTTATCAGTACCGTAAGACCGATGAGCAGGTCGGCGGCGATACGACTGACCACTTCTTCAACGTCGGTGCGCGCGGTGAATTCACCCCGAAGCTGAGCGGCAATTTCCGCATCGGTTACAATATGCGCGATCCGGACGGTAAGGGCAGCAGCCGTGGCGACCTCGGCATCGACTCGAGCTTCTCCTACGCGGTGACGCCCAAGGCTTCTTTGAATCTGGGTCTTAGCCGCGATTTTGCGACCACGCCGCAAGGCCAGTCCCAGAAGACCAGCACGATCAACTTGAGCGGCAGTGCCTCGCTCACCGATCAGCTCAGTTTGAACGCCGCGGTAACCTATCGTGCGCTCAATTATCTCACGCGTACCGACGATTACTATGAGCAGTCGCTCGGCGCGGGCTATGCGCTTTCGTCGGCGGTCCAACTCTCGGCCAGCTATGCCCATCGCAACAACAGCTCGGTGATTCCTGACAGCGAGTTCGAGAACAACACGTTTAGTCTGAGCGCGAGCTTCCGCTACTGATTGGCAGCAACTTAAAAAAAATTCTCTCTGACAATACGGAGGAAGGTCACCGACCTTCTTCCGTTTTTTATTTCTGCGATGAAAATCCGATTGGCCACTTTTACGCTCCTTTTGGGGCTATCATGCATGTGGGTGCGTGGTGCAGACGATGCACCTGACATCAAGAAGCCCGAAGCGAATAAGCCCGAAGAGGTGAAGCCTGATGAGGCGCAAGGCACTTCTCCCGACTACGTGCTGCAGCCCTCAGACCTGATCCGAGTAACCGTTTTCCAAGAAGAGGACCTCACCAACGAAGTCCGGTTGTCTCAGGAATCGAAAGTGTATCTCAATCTCATCGGCTACGTCGATCTGAAGGATAAGACTATCCGGCAGGCTCGCGAGCTGATCCGCGAGCTCTACGACAAGGACTATCTCGTCAACCCGCGCGTGAGCGTGTCGGTGATGGATTACTCAAAGCGTGCGATCAATGTGCTTGGTGCCGTGGGTTCCCCGGGGCCTATTTTCTTCCCTGCAGAAGAGGGTCTCGATTTGCTCCAGGCGATCACTCGCGCGGGCGGGTTGAGCCGCCTGGCGGATAAAAAGCGCGTGAAGCTGATCCGAGTGAAGCCGGACGGCACTTCGGAAATCACAGTGTATAATTTCGAGAAGATCCTTAACGCGGAAACCAAGGATAACCCGCAACTGCAGAAGGGCGACACCATCAATGTGCCCGAGCGCCTGCTCTGAGCTAAAAAGTAAATCGACATGGACTCTTCTTCCTCAGCCAAGACCGCCAAGGGCGGCTACGGTTACTACAATTACGGCGGTTCCTACGGCTACGGCTACGGATATGGCGAGGCCAACACTGGCACGCCGCAACGTACGTTGCAGGATTACCTGCTGATCCTGCGCGAGCGCATTTGGTACATCGTGGTGGTCTTCATCGTCGTTTTCTCTTCTTCGCTCGTTTACACGCTCAGCCTGCCGAAGATTTACGAGTCGTCGGCGTCGGTGCAGATTTTCCGCCGCGATCCGAACATCATGCGCGTGGAGGCAGTCGTGGACAACGAAATCCGCGGCGCCGAAGATCTCAACACGCAGGTCAAGGTGCTCGAGAGCGCCACGATCATCCAGAGTGTGGCGGCCCGCCTCACTGGCGAAAACCTTCGGCAGTTCCTCGCCCCCTACGGCGGCAGTACGGCCGACGCCAACGTCGCCAATATCCTCGCGCGCAACCGCAAAATCATCCCGCAGCGCACGACGCTGATCATCCTGCTGGTCTATGACCACCCCGACCGCATGGTCGCGGCCACGGTCGCAAATCTCTTTGTCGACGCCTACATCGCGCACAATCTCAGCCTCCGCATCGACCAGTCGATGGAGGCGGTGCGCAACCTCGATATCAGCATCGAGGCGCAGAAGAAAAAGGTCGATCAGATGGCGCTCGATCTGCAGTCGATGCGCGAAAAGAACAACATGATCTCGGCCGATAGCCGCCGCGACATCGTCAATGACTCCCTGAAGGCGCTCAACAGTTCTGCGCTCGGCACTGGTGCCAAGCTCAAGATGTCCGAAATCCGCTTCCAGCAGATCAAGGAACGCAAGGCGAACGGGAGTAACCTCACGGATCTGCCGTTTATTTCCAGCCAATCGCTCATTTCGGGGCTGATGGGCCAGCTTTCCAGCCAGCGTATCACGCTCGATCAGCTGAAGCTGAAGTACCGCGATAAGCACCCCAAGATGGAGGCGGCGGTCAAGGCGCTCACCGCGACTCAGGTCGAGCTCACCAAGGCCATCGACGACGCCTGTGCTCAGATCGAGTCCGATTATCAAACCGATCTCCGCAACGATCATGAGGTGCAGGAGAAGCTCGCGCAGCAGACGAAGGAATCCCTCGAACTCGATCGCTTCAAGGTCGAGTACGACAAGAAGGAGCGCGAACTTCGCATCAACGAGACGATCCTCCAGGGCATTGTTGGCCGCTCGCGCGAAACCTCCATGACGCGCGATATCGAGACGCAGAATGCGCATGTGATCGACCACGCGATGCCGGCGCCAGAGAGTGCTCCGATCTCGCCCAATCTTTCAGTCAATCTCACCTTTGGCGCAGTTGCGGGTGCGACGCTCGGTTTCGCCTTCGCATTTTTCGTGGCATACATTGACGACCGGGTGAAGAGCTCGTTCGACATCGAGTCGGTCGTGGGCCTGCCACTGATCGGCATCATTCCTCAGATCAAGCGCATGGACCCTTCGGAAAAGGGCCAGATCGTCGTCAACAACGCCGATCGCCAAGTCTCCGAGGCCTTCCTGACGCTGCACTCCAGTCTTCGCTTGAAGGACGAGAGCAAGAACGCGAAGTGCATCCTCATCACCAGCACGATCCCCGGCGAGGGTAAGTCGTTCACCACGACCAATCTCGCGCTCACCTTCGCCGCGCACGGCGAAAAGGTGATCGTGATCGATTGCGACCTCCGCAAACCGATTGTCCACAAGACCTTCCGCGTGGAGAATCTCAAGGGTGTGATCGATATCTGCGCCGGCGAATCGAAGTTCGACGACGTGGTGCTGAAGAACATGCAGCCCAATCTCGACGTGCTGCCCGCCGGCGGCCGCGCGAAGAACCCGACGCAGATCCTCAACAGCAAGAATTTCGAGCTGCTGATTTCCGACCTGCGCAAACGCTACGACCGCGTATTCATCGACACGCCGCCGCTCGCGGTGGTGAGTGATGCGCTGATCATCCTCCCCATCGTGGACGGTTCGATCTTCACGGTCTACTTCAACAAGGTGCGCCGCAAAGCCGCCCAGTTCGCCGCGAAGAAGCTCCTCGACGCCAACGTCGCCAACTTCGGCGCCGTGCTCAATGGACTCAATCTCGCCGTCTCGGGCTACTACTACGCCCAGTACTACGACAAGACCTACAAGGATTACTACCTTGTCATGGGCGACGCCGAGTCGAAGAAGGGCCGCAAGGGCAAGCCCAAGGCCGAAGTCGATACCGAGGAGTCCTGAAGACTTAGCGAGTAAATCAATTCAAGCGAGGGCGGCTCACTGAGCCGCCTTTTTTATTATTCCGATCCTGCGCGCTGGCCGACCGGACTCAATTTACCGCAAACCGAGACGCCTTCGCGACCTCTGCGACCTTCGTGTAAAGTGATCGAAGAACAATCCCTCGATCTTACTTCGCCGCCGCGCGACGCAGTCGGTCGTTGATCGCTGCCGCGAGATCGTCTCCGCGGGCGTGCTCGACGTGGATCGCACGAAAACGCGAAGCGTCGAGCTGGCGCAGCATACGAAACAACGCGCGGGCCGCCTCATGCGTGTCACCGGTGGCCGAGAGCCAAAAAACATTCTTCGCTGAGGAGAGCGCCTTCGGTCGCTGGAAGTACACCCACGCCTCGCGCGGATGAGCCGTCGGCGCGTCCGCGGCGAACTTCTCGTGCAGCGAAGTCGGCTTGCGCGGGCTGTAGTGCCGCTTGAGCAGACCAGGGGCGACCTGCGCGCCGCGCTTTGCTCCGTCCGAGATGGTGAGCGGCACTCCCAGTGCGCTCTCGAGCTGACGCTGGCTGATCGCGCCGGGCCGCAGGAGGCGGGGAGAGGCGGGATCGCGCAGGTCGACGATCGTGGACTCCACGCCGATCGGGCACGCACCGCCGTCGAGGATGTGGCGAATTTTTCGGCCGAGGCCGTCGCGCACGTGCGCGGCTGACGTCGGACTCACGTAGCCGAAAGGATTCGCGCTCGGCGCCGCGAGCGGCACGCCAGCGAGCTTGATCAGCTTTCTAAAAAGGGGATGCGCCGGCACGCGCACCGCCACCGATGACAGTCCTGCCGTGACGAGATCGGGCACGTGCGGCCGCTTCGGCAGCACGAGCGTGAGTGGCCCCGGCCAGAATTTCGCGGCGAGTTTCTTGGCCGCAGCCGAACTTTCCGCCACCGCATCGAGCTGCGCCATCGAGGCGAGATGGACGATCAGCGGATCGGTCGTCGGCCGGCCCTTGGCACGAAAAATCTTCGCGCACGCCTGCGGCTCGAGTGCGTTGCCCGCGAGCCCATAGACCGTCTCGGACGGCACGCCCACGACCTCGCCCGCCTGCAGTGCACGCGCGAGCAGTGCCAGATTGCGCGGCGTCGGCCGGTAGATGCGGGCCTGCGTGGAGCGTGAGCGGCGAGATTTGGGCATAAAAAAGCCGGAGCGGGTGCTCCGGCTGAAAGGGATCGTCGGCGACGCCTTACTGCGCGAGCAGCATGTTGCGCGCGTGCTTCAGGGTCTTGGTGACCGCGCGCTGGTGCTTGGCCGAAAGGCCGGTGTACTTGCGGGGAAGAATCTTGCCGGTGTCGGTCACGAAATGACGCATCACCTCGGGCGTGGTGAACGGGATCTGCGCGGGCGTGGGCGTCTGGGTCTTGGTCTCGGTGGTGCTCATGTCTGAAAAGTGAAGGGTCGACGGTGCGTCTGGCCGGGGCGATGTCAATGCAGCATTTTGAATCCCCGAGTGGGAAGGTAGATTTCCTTCCGAACCCTCGCTCCCAGCCGCGGTACTTCGAGTCTTTTGCGTCTTTCGTGGAAAAAAGAAAGCCCGGTCTCACGACCGGGCTAAACCTAGATACGGACCAACTGCTCAGGAGAACAGATCCGGCGGCGTGCGGCTCATGAATTCTTCCATGTAGGCAGTCGTGGCCTTGCCCTCGATGAAGACCGGGTCGGCCATGATCGCCTTGTGCAGCGGGATGGTGGTCTTGATGCCACGGATCAGGTACTCACTGAGGGCGCGATAGGCGCGCTCGAGGGCGACCTTGCGGGTCTCGCCGTAGCAGATGAGCTTGCCGATCATCGAATCGTAGTACGGCGGGATCGAGTAGCCGCTGTAGGCATGCGAGTCGACGCGGACGCCGTGGCCGCCCGGGGCGTAGTAGAGACCGATGGTACCGGGGGACGGCACGAAGTTACGCGCCGGGTCTTCGGCATTGATGCGGCACTCGATGGCGCACTTCTCGAATTTGATGTCGCCTTGGTCGAAATCGAGCTTCTCGCCGTTGGCCACGCGGATCTGCTGCTTGATCAGGTCGATGCCGGTGCACTCCTCGGTGACCGGATGCTCGACCTGGATGCGCGTGTTCATCTCGATGAAGTAATAATTGCCCTTCGCATCGACGAGGAACTCGATCGTGCCGGCGTTCTCGTACTCGGCTGCTTCGGCAGCGCGGATCGCGGCCTTGCCCATCTTCTTGCGGAGATCGGGCGTGAGGAAAGGAGAGGGAGACTCCTCAATCAGCTTCTGGTGGCGGCGCTGCACGGAGCAGTCGCGCTCGCCGAGGTGGAGGACCTTGCCATGGGAGTCGGCGAGGATCTGGAACTCGATGTGACGGGGACGCTCGATGTACTTCTCGATGTACACGGCACCGTTGCCGAAGGCCTTCTCCGCCTCGCCGCGAGCCACATGGTACTCTTTGGCGAAAGAAACATCGTTGTGCGCGATGCGCATGCCGCGACCGCCACCTCCGGCGACGGCTTTGATGATAACGGGATAGCCGATCTTGCGGGCGATCTTTACCGCCTCGGACTCAGACTCTACCGGGCCATCGGAGCCGGGCACCGTGATGACGCCCGCCTTCTTGACCGTGTCCTTGGCGACCGCCTTATCGCCCATCATCTTGATGGACTTAGACTTGGGGCCGATAAACTTGATATTGCAGGACTCGCACTGCTCGGCGAACTTCGCGTTTTCCGAGAGGAAGCCGTAGCCCGGATGGATCGCGTCGACATCGGCGATCTCAGCGGCGGAGATGATGCGGTCAGCGCGGAGGTAGCTGTCGGCGCTCTTCGGCCCGCCGATGCAGATCGCCTCGTCGGCGAGCTGTACGTGGAGAGACTGCACATCGGCCTCCGAGTACACGGCGAGGGTCTTGATCCCGAGCTCGCGGCAGGCGCGGACGATGCGGAGGGCGATTTCGCCGCGGTTGGCGATGAGAATTTTTTGGATCATGAGCGGCGTAAAAAGTGAGAGTTGAGGGCCGAGGATTGGGAGTTCCGGTGGATTTTAGCCGGCTCTCACCCCTCAACGCTCAACTCTCAGCCAAAGGCGGTTTAGCCCTGTTTAACTTTGAAGAGCTTCTGGCCGTATTCGACTGGCTGCCCGTTTTCCACGAGGACCTCGAGCACAGTGCCCTTAACCTCGGCCTGGATTTCGTTCATGATCTTCATGGCCTCAACGATGCAGACCACGGTGTTTTCGACGGCCTTGGTGCCGACATCGGCGAACGGTTTGCTGTCCGGGCTGGCGGCGCGGTAGAACGTGCCGACCATGGGCGACTTGATGAAAATCACGCCCGCTTCCTCAGCAGCCGGGGCAGCAGGAGAGAGCGACGCAGCAGGAGCCGCCGCCGGGGCTGCCGGGACCGGAATCGGGGGATTCGTGTCGAAGCCGGGGAAGGGCGAATTGGACGAACGGCCGGTCGAAACGACGGGCAAACCCGTGGCGCCACGACGGATTTTGAGCTTAAAACCCTCTTCTTCGACCGCAAACTCGGTCAATTCCGAGCGCTTCATGAGGTCGATGATTTGCTTGATTTGTTTGAGGTCCAAAGGGTGCCTTGGTTAAGTTGAAAGGGACTTTTGGTTAGTTCGTTTTAGTGGTTGGTCGTTCAAAAGTAATCTGACCCGACAAGCAACATCGGATTTTCCACGAAAACGGCGATATGGCCTTAAAACGGCCCTAAAATGCCCAAAAACCCCTCAAAAGTGGGGTGAAATGCTCCAAATTTCAGACTACAGTGAGTAGAAATCCTTTTTCGGGCCGCTTAAAAAGTGGCCCAAAAAAGGCCGAAATCAGCGACTTTAGCTCACGCTGACCTGCAAACCGTGTTCTGCGACTTGGAAGTCGATGAACCGGGCGCGTGGGTTGGGCGGGGCACTTTCGAGCCGTTGACGGATACGTGAACCGGCTTCCGCATCGTGCGCGCAGAAGAGCATGTAGCCTCCGCCGCCGGCACCGAGTAGTTTGCAGGCCACCAAATCGGCACCGCAGGCTGCGATGATGGCTTCGATCTCCGGAGTGGTCGTGCCGGGATCGAGTCGCTTGTTGAGCCGCCAGGAACGGGCCAGACAGCGCTCAAAGGTTGGGAGGTCGCCTTCCTGCATGGCCTGATAGAGCACCTCCGAGTTGCTTCGGATGCCGGCCAAAGTCCGCAAAGTCGCGGCCCGCCCGAGGAACATGTCCTTCACGATCTCCTTGAGGATGCCCTTCGCCAGCCGGGTCGCGCCCGTGTAGTAGAGCAGCAGCGTATGGTTGGCGTAGGTCGGCCCAAGGAGGGTGGGAGGCAGGTAACGGACTGTCGGTAGTTGGACAAAGCCCGGCTGGGTCTGCACCAGCTTCACGCTCCCGAAGAGCGCCCCGGCCTGATCCTGCCAGCCGCCGCCGGTGGTCAGGAGCTGTTCGACGGCGAGGACGCGGTTGTAGATCGCGAGCGTGTCCCAGCCGAGATGGCAGGCGCGATTGAGCGCACCGAGGACCGTGGCACCCAGGATCGACGAAGTGCCGAGGCCCGAGCCCTTCGGCACGGTACTGAGCAGGGAGATTTCCAGGCCGCCGCCGAAAGCCGTGAGCTGGCTGCGCAGAGTCTTATAGGGTTTGCCCGCGAAAAACTCCGGATGAAACCCCGCTAGCGACAAAGCCGCCTTCGGCAGACTGAACCCGGATCGCGGATCGCGATAGGTTGCGAGCTGCTCGTACGTCGTGACGTCTTCCGCCACCCCGAGATCGATCGAACGTAAGCGAAACAGCGGTTCCGCTAGCGGCCGGGCAAACACTTGGATCGGCGGCTGGCCATTGAGCAGTACGGCGACATTGAGCACCGAGCCGCCGTGTTCGAAGCAGTAGGGTGGCGTATCGGTCCAACCGCCGGCGAGGTCGAGCCGCACCGGACTGCGCGCCCAGACGATCTGATCCTCCTTCAAGACGAGCTGCGGTTGCGAGCGATCGAGCCGGTGCGCCGACGTGATGGACGATTGCAGGCCGGTGTAGGCCGCGGCGGTGAGCGCCTTCTGCTGGGCTCCACCTGAGACCTCCGCGAGCAAGAGCTGTAGCCGCGCGCGATGATCGGGCCGTGTGACTTTTGCGATGAGTTCATTGCGGTGCCGGCGCAGCCAATCGCGAAGATTGGGGGCGGTCGTGCGGCAAAACTCGGCGATGGCCGCGAAGTCTTGATCGAAAAACGTCGAATCTGGCGTCTCGAGCCAGCGTTTGAACTCCCGCTCCAACGATTCCGCGGTCGCCGCCGAAGTGTGATTGAAGAGTCGCGCGAAATTCGTGCGATCGGGGATCTGCGCCGCCGAGAGCAGAGGAAACGTCGCGAGATGCGCCGTGATCTTCGGATCGGGCGTCGCCGCGAAAAACCAGTTCACGTACTCCTGCTTCAACTCCTGCGGGGGGAGCACGGGATAAATCGCGGCGTGGAATACATCCGCAACCTC
>JBEHXH010000010.1:0-330910 GCA_048498795.1 Verrucomicrobiota bacterium | reverse complement strand
CGGAGGGCATCCTTCGCTGCAGAGTGCCAGCGCTCCGCATGGACCGTTCGATTGTCTGAAGATGGCCGTGCCATCCGAAGCTCGAAGAGCGAAGGATGGATTGGCTCGCTGAAGCTCGGGGCTGGGTGCGCCGGCCAGAGAAAAGCCCTCCTACGCCGAGGCTTCGGAGGGCATCCTTCGCTGCAGAGTGCCAGCGCTCCGCATGGACCGTTCGATTGTCTGAAGATGGCCGTGCCATCCGAAGCTCGAAGAGCGAAGGATGGCGGAGAGGGAGGGATTCGAACCCCCGGGACCTTGCGGCCCAGCGGTTTTCAAGACCGCCGCGATAGACCACTCTGCCACCTCTCCGGATGCGGCGGATAACGGTTGGCGAATGGGCGGGATTGTCGAGTTTTCTTCACGCGACGCCGGTGCGTGCGTTGACGGCGGGAGCAATATATTCCTGCATCGCGGCATGGCCGCTCCTTCCTCTCAGCCCTCATCGTCGCGGGCCGACGATGGCGATGCATCGCACGAGTCGAGGGGCAGGGAGAATGCCGTCGGTGCGGTCGCGGAAATTCAGGGGCTCTATGGGCCCTTCGCGTTTCCCGAGCGGTTGCTGCAGAAGCTTTGGCTGCGCGGTGAGTTTGCGCGCGATGGGGCGCGGACGACGGATGGGCGGCGCGTGAAGATTCTGTTTCCGGGGAAATGGAATCTGCTCGGCGGGCCGGATTTTGCCGCGGCGAAATTTCAGTTCGACGATGAGCCACCAATAACGGGCGATGTTGAACTCCACCTGCGCGCGGAGGATTGGGCGGCGCACGGTCATGCGCGCGATCGCGCGTACGATGACGTGAAGCTGCATGTGGTGCTCTTTCCGCCGGACACGAAACGAGTGGCGCGTGATGCGCGTGGTGAGGCGATTCCGACGCTGTGCCTGCTGCCGCTGCTATGGCACGATCTCGAAGAGTACGCGGCGGACGAGGCGATGGAGAAACTCGCGGATCGGCCGGCGGTGCGCTTAGTCGAAGAACTCAGTCGCTTGCCATCGGCGGAAGTGATGACGCTGTTGCGGCGCGAGGCGCGGAAGCGCTGGGACCAGAAGGTGTACTTCGCGCGGCTGCGCGTGAAGCGACTCGGCTGGCGCGAGGCGTGTCATCAGACGGCGCTGGAGATTCTGGGCTATCGCTTCAATCGCGCGCCGATGCTGCGCATCGCGACGCGAGTGCCGTTGGCGAAATGGGCGGCGGGAGCCGTGAATGTGGACGAGCTTTTCGCCAGCGAAGCGGGCGCGTGGAGTTTGCCCGGCGTGCGCCCCGCGAATCATCCTCGCGCGCGGCTCACGCAGTATGCGACGTGGACACGGGAGCGCGGCGACTGGCCGGAGCGATTGGTGAAGATCGCGGATGGGTTGGCGGCGATTTCAGTCGATCAGCCGACGCGCGAAGCGCGAAAGGCCGGAGAGTTTCCGGCGCTACGGGAGCGCATCGCGGTCGATATTTGCGGCGAGGCGGTCGGTGGGGCGCGGTTGGCCAATCTGGTGTGCGATGGATTCTGGCCGTTGCTGGCGGCAGAGGGCAGGGGCGGGGACCATTTCGGACGCTGGTATCATTGGTACGCGGGCGACCTGCCCGACGCGTTGACGAAGGGCCTTCGCGAGCTCACTATATGTGATGGTCGGGCGCAGCCGATGAGCCACGGTTTGGGGCAGGGATTGCTCGGTTGGATGCTTTCGCGCGAAACCGAAGGGCGCGGGGCTTGACAAGGTTTCCGGCTGAGGAGTAAGGTCTTCCTCTTTCGATTAACTCACTTTGCAAGAAAGTGGGCCCTGGGGCCCGCTTTTTTTTTCTCATCACACCAACCTTATGAGCAGCGAAATTCTTTCAGTCCTGGAATACATGGAAAAGGAGAAGGGTATTCCGCGCGCGGACATGATCACGACGATCGCCAACGCGCTGAAAACCGCGGCACAAAAGGGCGTCAATTCCGGCCAGGAGCTCAAGATCGATATCCACCCCAAGAACGGCCAGCTCCACGCGTGGGCCGTGCTGAAGGTCGTTGATTCGGTGAGCAATCCGAAGACGGAGATCCATGTCGAGAAGGCGCAGGCCGTGAAGCCCGGCGCGCAGATCGGCGAGGTCATCGAGAAGGAAATCGATCCTTCCTCGCTGGGCCGCATTGCAGCGCAGACCGCGCGTCAGGCCGTGATGCAGCGCCTCCGCCAGTATGAGAAGGAGCGCATCTACGACGACTTCAAGGATCAGGTCGGCAACATCGTCACCGGCACCGTGCGTCGCCGTGAGCGCAACGACATCTTCATCGACCTCGGCAAGGCCGAGGCGGTCATGCCCGCCAAGGAGCAAGTCCCCGGCGAAGAGTACCAGCCGGGCGATCGCGTCCGCTGCCTGCTGCTCGAGATCGAGAGCACGCCGCGTGGCCCCGAGATCATTCTCACCCGCGCGAGCCCGAAATTCGTGCGCCGCCTGTTCGAGCTCGAAGTCACCGAGATCGCCGATGGCACGGTGAAGATCGAGGCGTTTGCCCGTGAGCCCGGTTACCGCACCAAGATCGCCGTGGTCAGCTCCGACCCGAAGGTCGATCCGGTGGGCGCGTGCGTCGGTGCGCGCGGTGCGCGCGTGAAGACGATCGTCCGCGAGCTCAACGGCGAGAAGATCGACATCATCAAGCATTTCGCCGATCCGCGCGAAATGATCATCGAGGCGCTCAAGCCGGCCGTGCCGCGCGAGATCATCCTCGATGACAAGAACCACCGCATCATCCTGAAGGTCGCGACGGACGATCTCGCGGTGGCGATCGGCCGCAAGGGCCAGAACGCCCGTCTCACTTCCCGCCTCATCGGCTGGCGCCTCGACATCGAGGAGTTCAAGGCCGCGGGCGACGATCCGCGCGGCACTGCCGTGGCGGCGCTTGTCCGCTCGTTCGGCTTCGACCCGGTCATCGCCGGTCGTCTGGTCGACATGGGTATCAACTCTCCGGCCGCCTTCGAAGGCGTCGCCGCCGAAGACCTCACGGGCGCCGGCTTCAACGCCGACGAGGCCAACGACATCATCGCCCGCGTTTCCTAATCTTTAGTACATCTGCATGAGTATCCGCATTCACGAGCTGGCCAAGCGCATCAACATGGAAGGCAAGGACCTCCTTGCCCTCTTGAAAGAGCGTGGCTGGGTGACAGCGGACACGAAGTCGGTCTCGAGCACCCTCAGCAAGATCTACACTGAGGAGATCGAGAAGGAGTTCGCCTCCCGCATCGCCGCTGCTCCGGCCGCGACCGCCGAGGCCCCGGCTGCGCCCACACCCGCGCCGGCGCTGCCCGGTGAGTCCGTGGTGGGTGAAGCCCCGAAGGTGAAGCTCCCGACGGGCGTCTTCGTGAAGTCTGCACAGGATATCGTGCGCGAAAAGGAAGCCCAGGCCGCCGCGAAGGTTGCCGCTGCGGCTGCCGCCAAGCCCGCGCCGGTCTCGGCTCCGGCTCCCGTCGCTCCGCCGCCGGCACCCGCCGTGAAGGCTGCGCCCGCGTTGCCCGCTCGCCCGATTTCCTCTCCGCCCGCGCTCCCGCCGCGCTCGCCTGCGCCCACGCCGCCGATTTCGCGGCCCGCGCCGTTGCAGGTGCCGGGTGTGAAAGCTCCGGCTCCGATCGCTCCGCCGGCCGCGGTGGTGCGTCCCGCGCCGGTCGCTGCGCCTGCGCCCGCCCCCGCGCCCGCACCGGTGTCGGCTCCGCCTCCCGTCGTCTCCGCGCCGCCGGCCGCCCCGAAATTTTCCGCTCCTCCTGCGCCGCCGCGTCCGCCCGCGATCGTCTCGCGCCCGGCCACGCCGCCGCCTCCCCCGGCTGCTTCCGTCGCGCCGGTCGTCACCGAGAAGGACGGCGTCAAGATCATCCATCTCAAGCCGCCGATCGTCGTGCGCGATTTCGCCACGGCGCTGAGCATGCGCCCGTTCCAGCTCATCTCCGAGCTGATGCAGATGGGCATTTTCGCCGCGATCACGCAGTCACTCGATGAAGGCGTCGCGGTCAAGGTCGCCGAGAAGCACGGCTTCATGCTTGAGATCAAGCATCGCGGTGATGCTGCCGCGCAGCAGGCCGCCGCGAAAGAGAAGAAGGTCAAGAAGCCCGACGAAGACGAAGCCAAGGATCTCGCGCCGCGCCCGCCGGTGGTGTGCATCCTCGGTCACGTCGACCACGGCAAGACCTCGCTGCTCGATGCGATCCGCAAGGCCAACGTCGCCGCAGGCGAAGCCGGCGGCATTACGCAGCACATCGGCGCCTACCAGATCGAGTTCAACGGCCGCAAGCTCACCTTCCTCGACACGCCCGGTCACGCGGCGTTCACGAAGATGCGTTCGCGCGGTGCGAGTGCCACGGACGTCGCGATCCTCGTGGTCGCCGCGGACGACGGTTTCATGCCGCAGACCGACGAGGCGCTGAAGATCGCCCTCGGCGTGAAGCAGCAGCAGCCGGAGAAGTTCGCGCTCCTCGTCGCCGTCAACAAGATGGACGTCAAGGGTGCCAACCTCGACCAGGTCAAGGCGCAGATGCAGCAGCGCAACATCGCCCCGGAAGACTGGGGTGGTGAGACGGTCACGGTGCCGGTTTCCGCGATCAAGGGCACGGGCCTCAACGAACTGCTCGAGATGATCCTCCTGCAGTCCGACGTGCTCGAGCTGAAGGCCAACCCGAAGGCCGAGGCCAGCGGCATCATCATCGAATCTCAGGTCGACGTGGGCCGCGGCCCGCTCGCGACCGTCATCGTCCAGCGTGGCACGCTTCGTGTCGGCGACTCCATCGTCTGCGGCGCGCATTGGGCCAAGGTCCGTGCGATGTTCGACGACAAGGGCCAGGCGATCAAGGAAGCCGCGCCCTCCACGCCCGCGCGCGTCATCGGCTGGAACTCCGGTGCGCCCGACAGCGGCGCGACCTTCAAGGTCGTGAAGAACGCCCGTGAGGCCGAAAAGATCGCCGAGGAAGAGCAGCAGCGCCTCAAGAAGGAGGCCAGCACGGCCGCCGCTGCTGCGCCGAAGGATCTCTCCGTCGACCAGCTCTTCGCCAACATCGCCGCGACGCAGCAGAAGACGCTCAAGGTCATCATCAAGACCGACGTCTTCGGCTCCTCCGAGGCCGTGCGCCACGTGCTCGAAGGCATCAAGAGCAACAAGGTCTCGCTCGAAATCGTTTCCACCGATGTCGGCCTCGTCACCAAGAACGACGTGCTCATGGCGGGCACGGGCGGCGCGGTGGTGATCGGCTTCAACACGAAGCTCGAAAACGGCGTAACCCCGCTCGCGAAGCACCACGGCGTGCGCATCGAGACCTTCGAGATCATCTACGAACTCGGCGATAAAGTCCGCGAAATGATGGCCGACCTGCTCGAGCCCGAGCAGAAGGAAATCAAGCTCGGCGCCGCCGAGGTCCGTGCGACCTTCCCGCTGGCCAAGGGCTTTGTCGCGGGCTGTCTCGTCACCGAAGGCAAGATCACGCGCAATGCCGCCGCGCGTCTGCGCCGCGGTCGCGAGAACGTGCACGAGGGCAAGATCGCCACGCTCAAGCGCTTCAAGGACGACGCCAACGAAGTGCGCGCCGGCCTCGAGTGCGGTATCAAGCTCGACGACTTCAACGGCTACAACGTCGGCGACGTCATCGAGGTCTTCGAGATCCAGAAGGTCAGAGCTTCGCTCTAAGTTATTGCGGATCGGGGAATGCGGATTTCGGATTAGCCATCGGGCCGCCTCTCAAATCCGCAAACCGCAATCGTCAATCCGCAATTAGAGATGAGCAACCGCACCATCCGCATCAACGAGCTCGTGCAGCGCGAGCTCTCGGATATCCTGCACAAGCGTTACCAGCAGGAGTCGGTGGCGATGACCATCACTGAAGTGCGCGTCGCGCCCGACCTGCGCGATGCGCGCGTGTTCGTTTCGATCATCGGCAACGACGAAGTCGCCACGGCAAAGCTCAAGTGGCTGCGCTCGCATTCGCACATGATCACCCAGGAGCTCGGCCGCCGCATCGTGATCAAGTATATGCCGCGCTTCGAATTCGTGCTCGATAAGTCCACGGCGCGCGGCACGCATCTGCTCGGCCTGCTCGACGATCTCGATCGGGAGGACAAAGCGAAAGCCAAAGGGGAGGAGTGAGCGTGCTCGCGTATTATCCTGAGCTTTCGGCCCAGTTTGCGCGCCTGCTCGCTTCGCTCGTGGGGCGCAAGGTCTGCGTGATCGGCCATGCGCGGCCCGACGGCGACTGCATCGGCTCGCAGGTCGCGCTCGCGCGCATCCTCGCGGCGCGCGGTATCGACGTCATCTGCATCAATCCCGATCCGGTGCCGCGGCGGTTGGAATTTCTGCTCGGCGGGATGAAGTTCATCCGCACCGACGAGGCGATCACCACGGCGGCGGATCGCGCGGCGATTTTCGTCGATTGCGCGGACCACGCGCGCGCGGGCGAGCGGCTCAAGGCACTCTATCCGACGCCGGTCGCCTGCATCGATCACCACCTGTCGAATGTCGGCTACGCGGCGACCAATCTCGTCGACAGCAACTCGGCGGCGACGTGTGAGATCCTCGCGGGCATGTTTCTCGACAACGAGCTGGCGATCGACGCGATCACCGCGCCGGCGCTGTACGTGGGCATCATCACGGACACGGGCCAGTTTCGCTTCAACTCGACCTCGCGCCGCTGTTTCGTGCTGGCGGGCGAACTCGTCGCGCGCGGCGCGAGCCCGGCGCAGTCGGGCTTCGAGTTGTACGAGCGTGAGTCGCTCGGGAAGATTCGTTTGCTGCAGAAGTTTCTCGCGTCGCTCCAGCAGGAGTGCGGCGGGCGCGTGTGCATCGGCACGCTGGCCGAGGGGATTTTCGAGGAGACGGGCAGCAACAGCGAGGACACCGAAGGCCTCGTCGACTACGCGCGCAGCATCGAGGGCGTGGATGTTGGCGTGCTCATCGAGCGCCGCGCGGGCGGCCAGGTGAAGGCGAGCCTGCGCGCGAAGGAGCCGGCGTATCGCGTGGATCAGATCGCGGCGCTGTTTGGCGGCGGCGGTCATGCGTGCGCGGCGGGATTGAATCTCAAGAGCGACGGAGCCGATTTTTATCCGCGTCTCGTGACGGCGTTGCATCGGCGGCTCGCCGAGGTCGACGCGCAGCGGAAGAAGTAAACTCATGCTGGTCCAACCCAAAGAACTCGATGGCGTGCTGCTGATCGACAAGCCCGCCGACCACACGTCGCACGACGTGGTGGCGCGCCTCCGCGGCATCCTGCACATGCGCCGCATCGGCCATGCGGGCACGCTCGATCCGATGGCGACCGGCCTCATGATCATCCTCGTGGGCAAGGCGACCAGCGCGTCGCAGTACCTCATGAGCCTCGACAAGGAGTACACCGGCACCGTCGAGCTGGGCAAGACGACCAACACTCAGGACGCCGAGGGCGAAGTGATGGAGACGCGCCCGGTGCCGCCGCTGACCGAGGCCGACGTGCGCGCCGCGATGCAGAAGATGCACGGCGACCAGTACCAGCTCCCGCCGATGTTTTCCGCGATCAAGATCGACGGCGTGCCGCTCTACAAGAGCGCACGCAAGGGCGAGGAAGTGGAGCGCGAGCCGCGCTTCATCCGCGTGAAGAGCTGGGAACTCACGGGCTTCGCACTGCCGCGTTTCGACTTCGTGCTCCAGTGCACCAAGGGCACCTACGTGCGCACGCTCGCGCACGACCTCGGCAATGCGCTCGGCTGCGGCGGGCACCTCGCCGCGCTCCGCCGCACGGCGACCGACAAGTTCAACGTGTCGCAGGCGCTCACCATCGAGCAGGTGCAGGCGCTGCCGCCGCATGAGCTGCAGGCCAAGCTCATCCCGGTGCATCAAGCCGTGCCGACCTTTGCGCGGTGAACGCGACGGCGGGGCAAACGCTTGACGGCATCGAGCACGCGGCGCTCCCCGCGCGACCGCTCCACCTCGCGATCGGGATGTTCGATGGCGTGCATCTCGGCCACCGGGCCGTCGTCGAGTCGGCGGTGCAGTCGGCGCGTCGCGCGGGCGGCGTCGCGGGCGTCTTAACTTTTTGGCCGCACCCGAGCGCGATCCTCGCACCGCCGGAGAGGCGCACGAAGATGATGCTCGGCGTCGACGCGAAGCAGCGCCTGCTCGCGGGCCTCGGCGTCGACGCCGTGATCACGCAGCGCTTTACGCCTGAACTCGCGAAGCTCACCGCGGAGGAATTTCTCCCGTGGCTCCGCCGCTCGCTGCCGCATCTGGCAGCGATTTACGTGGGTGAAAACTGGCGCTTCGGCGCGGGTCGCCGCGGCGATGTGACGATGCTCGTGGCGGAGGCGCGCAAGATGGGGATCAATGTTTTCAGCGCGCACCGGGTGAATTTCGACGGCGACCCGATCAGCAGCACGCGCATCCGCGGCCTGCTCGAGGCGGGCGACATCGTCACGGCCAACGAACTGCTCGGCTACAGCTACTTCGCCGAAGGCACGGTGGCGTCGGGCAAAAAACTTGGCCGCACCATCGGATTTCCTACGCTCAATCTTCCGTGGTCACCCGAGTGCCGCCCGCGTCTCGGCGTGTACGCAGTGACGGTCAGCGGCCCCGGGGCAGCGACGCCGTTGCCCGGTGTGGCGAACTACGGCCTGCGCCCCACGGTGGAGCAGGTGACCGAACCGCGCCTCGAAGTGCATGTACTCGCGCCGTGTCCCTTCGACGCGGGCAGCGCGATCCACGTGGAGTGGCTGCGCTTCGTGCGCCCAGAGATGAAATTCGCCGGCATCGACCAACTCCGCGCGCAGATCACGCAGGATGTGGCGGCGGTGCAAACGGAACTTAAATCCTAAATATCGGGCCGCTTAAATTTTGAACGGCGAGAATCCACGAGAGGAGGCACTTCTACCTCTCGTTTGGATTCCAGTCCTCTAGAAGTGCGCCTATACTCTTGTCGCCACGGGCGCGACGGCCTCGGGGTAGCTGCAAACGAACGCTTCCTTTGGGAAGGCCAAAAACCTCTTCGATTGTGGACTGGCCACTCGATACGGAGGCGTCACGACGCAGATTGAATTTCCGCTTTGGTGCGAATTCTTTGGCTTTTGGGGTACTCATAGTTGGATAGCTGGAAGGGTATACTATATTTCCTCTCATTGCCCAATGATGCAAGGAATCAATAAACTGATACAGGCTTGGACCCACTGAAACGCTCTTTGGGGCACCGTGCAGGGCTTCGGTGGTCGGTAGGGGAGTGAAAACTGTCTCGGCCACTCTTGCCCTTGTCGTCTTGTGCTTGGCTGGTTGCTCCAGTCCGTACTACGCGGCGATGGAGAAGATCGGGATCGCGAAGCGCGATATCCTCGTCGATCGGGTCGATGCCACGCGCAAGGCGCAGACGGAGGCGAAGGAGCAGTTTGCGAGTGCGCTGGAGCGGTTTCAGGCGGTGACGAAGACCGATGGCGGGAGCCTGCAGCGGAAGTACGATGCACTGAATCGCGAGCTGCAGCGGAGCGAGGACCGCGCGAAGGAAGTGCGCGAACGCATCGCGGCGGTCGACGACGTGGCGGATGCGCTCTTTCGCGAGTGGAAGGGCGAACTCAACCAATACTCAAATGCCTCGCTGCGCCGCGAGAGCCAGCACCAGCTCGATGCGACGCGGGAACGCTATGACGAGTTGCTGCGACTGATGCGGCGCGCGGCGGAGCGGATGGACCCGGTACTCGCGACGTTTCGCGATCAGGTGCTTTTCCTGAAACACAATCTAAACGCCCAAGCCATCGCGTCGCTCGACACCACCACGCGAACACTCGAGGCGGACATCGCGCGACTGATCGCCGACATGGAGGCGTCGATCCGCGAAGCGGATGCGTTTATCAAGGAGCTGAAAGCGGCGCGGTGAGGGACGTTAGGCAGCTTGATCCGATCGTTTCCTTTACGCTCAGGAGGCCGGCGGTGTCGCGGGGTTTTGAGCGCTGGCAGGCAATGGATACTTCGCTTTCAGCGCAGTGACCAACTTGCCGTACGCTTCCTGAGTGATCTTCTCGTCGGCCAAATCCGTTTCCGCACGCGCGAGCTCGGACGCGAGGGTCGCTTCGTTATTGGCGGCGACGTTGGCCGGTTTCGTCGACAGGCTTCCGCTCTGCCAGTAAACGAGCAGCTGCTTGTCGAGGCGGTCGAAGAGTTCCTTGCGCACTTGGTTGATCTCGTCGCGGTAGATCTCTTGATGCTTCCCCTCGGTCGCTTTCCAGTTGGTGACAGCATCAGTGCGGCGCACGAACATGTTGATCGCCGGCAACTGAAACGAGTTCGCCGCGGCGTCGGCTTTCAGTTCGGCGATGAAGGTGATCGGCTGCTTTTGAAATTCTCCGATGAGCCCCAGCGCGAGGCCGACGTAGGGCACATAGCTCACCGCGGTCGCGCGCCAACTGATGTAGCTCTGGGCCTGCACCAAGTTGAGCTTGAGCACGGCATCAGCGCTCGGATCGATACGAAAGCGCGAGGCCACATAGTCGCGTAGGTCCTGTGCGAGATAAGCCCGGGCCTGACCGTGGTAGACGAGCTGACGGGAAATGCCCGAGAAAAAGTGCATGTCCGATTCGAGTTCTTCCTTACGATCCTTGCTATCCAGGACGAACTCGCGAATCGGGATGCGGTCGGCGTCCGGTCTCTGGCCGAGAATAGCGGCCGGGCGAGGCGCTTCGACGTGACTGAGCGGGGCACAGCCCGCGAGACACAGCGCAGCCAACGACAGGATAGCGGCGAAGCGAGGGGCGATCATATGGAGAAACAGCTGAGCAGTGGATCGTTGCGGGGGGAAGCGACGGGTGGGACAGCCAACAATCAAAAAGCCGCTATTCCTCTTGGATTAGCGGCTTACGGCGGATGGTGGACCCTACTGGACTCGAACCAGTGACCTTTTCCATGTCAAGGAAACGCTCTAACCAACTGAGCTAAGGGTCCAAAAAAACTGGGAGGGTGAATAAGCACCGGCGAGGGGCGGTTGGGCAAGTAAAATTTCGGCAGAAGAAATTCGCGGTGATGGTGTGACGATCAAGTGAGAGCAGAACGGTGCTGGAGTTATTTTGTTGGCGGCCAACGCGTGCGGAGCGTAATCACCGTTCACCCCATGAAAAAACTCCTGCCCCTGCTGTTGATCGGTTCCACTGCGTTGCTCGTCGCGGCTGATGAGCCGGCCAAAAAAGAAGCTGCGCCGGCCAAGGCCGAGGCGGCCAAAGGCGTCGCGGCGAAACTCCTCTCGGCGACCGCGCCGTTCGTGAACAAGGACGGAGAGCTCACGCAGGCGGAGCAGAAGGACCTGACCGATGGCGGCAAGGCGACCTTCGAGTTCACCGTCGAGAAGGACGGGCAGTACGAACTCGTCGCGGTGGTGAAGGCGCCGGACGAGGATCAGAATTCGTTTTTCATCAACATCGACGCGGTGCCCGAGGACCCCGTGATGATCTGGGATATCGATGTGACAGCTGGCTACGAGGAGCGCGTGGTTTCCTGGCGCGGCACGAACGGCGATGCGAACAACGACGAGATCAAGCCGAAGCGTTTCAAGCTCACGGCGGGCAAGCACAAGATCAACCTTGTCGGCCGCGAGCCGTGCTCGCTGAAGACGATCACGGTGCGCCTCGTCCCGGGCTGAGTCGCGCGTACGCGACGGTTGGGTGAAATTTTTCGCGCGGAGTTGTCCGCCGCGAAGATGCTCGTTCGTTCATTGAGGTGTACGAGGCTGGGTGCGATGGTCGCGCTCGGCTGTAAAGACGCATCTTAAATTCACATGAGCTCCGATTCCACGAAACCCACCGTCGAACCCATCCCGCCCGGCATGCACACCGTCACTCCGCACATCGTGTGCGCGGGGGCGGTCGAGGCCATCGAGTTTTATAAGAAGGCTTTTGGCGCCGTCGAACAGATGCGCATGCTGACGCCGGACGGCAAAGTCATGCATGCCGCGATCAAGATTGGCGATTCGGTCATCATGATGGCCGACGAGCATCCCTCGATGGGCGGCCTCGGGCCGAAAGCGCGTGGCGGCACCTCCGTGACGCTCCATCTGCACGTGCGCGATGCCGACGCGGTCTTCGCGCAGGCGGTCGAGGCGGGCGCGACGGTGATGATGCCGGTGCAGGAAATGTTTTGGGGCGACCGCTACGGCATCGTCACGGATCCGTTCGGCCACCAGTGGTCCGTCGCGACGCACGTGCGCGACGTGACGCCGGAGGAGATGGCGAAGGCGGTGACGGAGATGTGCAAGTAAGCGTGGATTGAGAAATCGATTGCGAAGTGTCTTTAGGAAAGGGGCGGCTCTGTGGGCCGCCCTTTTTTATTTGGGCCGACGAAACACACGAAAGAACACGAAAAGGGAAAGGCGATGGCTCGGCACTGAGGGAGGGGCTTTATGCCCCGACGTTGGGTGCGAGCGGGCCTTTGGTGAAGACGGAGCGGAGTCGGGGCGTAAAGCCCCTCCGACTGTTCGCAGGCGGGGCGGGGCAAAAGGGGCCCGCCTCTTACGGGGCGGGCTACAATGGAGTGGTTTTGTGGGTTGCGCGCTGGTCGCGCAACGTAGCGAGGCGAGCTCGCCACCCACAGGTGGGGTGGTGGCAGCAGTAAACTGTAGCGGCGCTCTATGAGCGCCGACGAGCGCTGTTCACGGACGGGCGGGTCGGCGGTCATAGACCGCCGCTACAGGAGGCGGAAAAACGCTCCGATCGATCACCGCACGCGGACTTCGGCGACGACGGAGAGGCCGAGGCGGAGGTGGTCGGCGAGGGCGGTGCGGCTGGCGTCGTCGAGGACGATCTTCACGGGGACGCGCTGGACGACCTTGTTGAAATTGCCGGTGGCGTTGTCGGGCGGGAGCAAGGCGAACTGCGCGCCGCTCGCGGGGGCGACGCTGTCGACGTGGCCGTGGAGATCGGTGCCGGGGAGGGCGTCGACGCTGAGGTCGACCGGCTGGCCCGCGGTGATTCGCGTGAGCTGGGTCTCCTTGAAATTGGCGACGACCCACATCTCGGGCTCGGCGAGGGTGAGCAGGGTCTGGCCGGCCTGCACGCGGTTGCCAAGTTCGACGCGTTTGTTGCCGATGCGGCCGGCGGTGGTGGCGACGATGGACGTCTGCGCGAGGCGGCGCTGGGCGTCGCGCTGCGCGGCGAGAGCAGCACCCACGGACGCGTGCGCGGCGTCGGCCTCGGCGCGCTGGGCGTTTTGGGCGGCTTCAGCGGAGCCCACGGAGGCTTTCGCCGCGGCGAGGTTGGCCTTGGCGGCGTCGACCGCGCCCTGCGCGGTCAGCTGGGCGCTGCGCGCGTTGTCGAGGT
The DNA here is from genome assembly GCA_048498795.1 of Verrucomicrobiota bacterium. Classification (GTDB taxonomy): domain Bacteria; phylum Verrucomicrobiota; class Verrucomicrobiia; order Opitutales; family Opitutaceae; genus JBEHXH01. The sequence continues at coordinate 317,621 of JBEHXH010000010.1, read as the reverse complement.
CGGCTTCGGGCACTGCGCCGTTGCGGGCGAAGAGCTGCTGGTTGCGCTCGAGGGTGCGCTTCGCGAGGTCGAGCTGCGCGGTGGTCTGCTCGACCTGCGCCTCGGCCTGCGTGACGCGCGCGCGAGCCTCGACGAGCGCGGCGGCGGATTGGGCGATGGCGGCGATGAGTTGCTTCTCCTGCGCCTGGGCCTGCGCGAGACCGGCGTCGGCTTTTTGTGACGAGATTTCGGTCTCGAGCGGATCGAGGCGGAGGAGGATGTCGCCGGCCTTCACGTTTTGATTGTCCTGCACGAGGACCTCTTTCACCTGGCCGTCGAGCTGGGCGCTCACCTGGTGGAGGTGGCCGGTGACGTAGGCGTCGTCGGTCTCGACGTAGTGGTACGCGTGCAAGCCGGTGCGCGCGCCCCAAATGATGGCGGCGGCGCCGAGGATGATGCCGACAGTAATGCGCGTGCGGGAGGAGCCGGTCTTCGGCGTGGCGGACGCGGACGAGCGCTCAGCAGCCGCGGGGACGGAAAGGGGAGCGGAGGAAGTATTCGAGCTCATGGTGTTTTGGAAAATGGAGATTAGTGGGCGGCGGCAGCGGCGTCTTTGTTGCCGCCTTTGCCGAGGAGGAGAAGGAGCGGGAGCGTGATGATGAACGCGGCGGCGACGTAGCGGAACACGTCGGCAAACGACAGCAGCAGCGACTGGCTGTTCACGATGCCATCGAGGACCTTCATCGCCTGATCGTGGGCCTGCACGGGGTCGGCGCTCTGGTGAGCGAAGGCGCCGCTGAGGACCTGCATGCGGGAGAGCGTGTCGGGCGAGTTGGGCGTGATCTTCTCCACGAGCACGGCGCGATGCACGGCCTCGCGGTGGGCGAGCATCGTGGTGATGAGCGCGATGCCGATACTGCTGCCCATCTGGCGCGTGAGATTGTAGAAGCCGGAGCCGGCGGCCACGTCGCTCTTCGGCAGCGAGCCGAGCGTGGCGAGACTGAGCGGTAGAAACATCGTGACCGTGCCGAGCCCGCGCAGCACGAGCGGCCAGAAAAGCGTGTGCGTGCCGGTGTCGGGATTGATCTGCGAAAGGAACAGCGCGGAGCTGGCGAGGATCACGGCGCCGATGCCGATGAGCATGCGCGGGTCGATGCGCCCGGAGATTTTGCCCATGAGGATCATGGTCGCGGCGGAAGCGATCGCGCCGGGCATGAGCAACAGGCCGCTCTGCGTCGCGGTGAAGTGCAGGTAGTCCTGCACGAAGATCGGCACGGCAAACATGACGCCGTACAGACCCATGCCGAGGATTAGCGAGTAGATGCTGCCCGCGGCGAGTGAGCGATGGCGCAGCACACGCAGATCGACGGCGGGATGCTCGGTGGTGAGTTCGCGCCAGATGAAAAATCCGGTCCCAAGAATCGCGCCCGCGGCCATGCCGATGATGAAGCGCGAACTGAACCAGTCCTCCTGCTGGCCCTCTTCGAGCATCGTCTGGAAACAGCCGAGCCCGACGGCGAGCAGGCCGATGCCGAGCCAGTCGACGTCGCCCTGAGTTTTTTCTGATTCCTCGTCGCGCGGGAGAAACACGATGGTCGCGAGCACAGCGAGGATGCCGACGGGAAGATTGATGAAGAAAATCCAGCGCCAGCCGAGCGTGTCGGTGAGGAAGCCCCCGAGCACCGGCCCGAGCGCGGGACCGGCGATGACGCCGATGCCGAACATCGCTTGCGCGGCGGGCTGCTCGCTCCGCGGAAACGTCTCGAAGAGGATCGACTGCGCCTTTGCCAGCAGGCCGCCGCCACACAGACCCTGCAGGATGCGCGCGACGATCAGGAAACCGAGATTGGGCGCGAGGCCGCACAAGACCGACGACACGGTGAAACCGATCAGCGAGAAGAGCAGGTACTGCTTGCGCCCGAAACGGTCACTGAGCCACGCGGTGAGCGGGATCATCACGACATTGGCGCAGGCGTAGCCGGTGGAGATCCAGCCGACCTCAGCGAGCGTGGAGCCGAGATTGCCCTGGATGTCGGGCATCGCGACATTGACGATGCTCGTATCGATCACCTCAAGGATCGCGCCGAGCGCGGCGGTGATGGCGATGACCCACTTGAGCACGCCGCGGTCGGCGAGCCGCGCGGCCATCGGCGAGAGCAGGCTCCGGTCGGAGCCGTAGAGACCCTTGAGCGGAGCGCTCACGCGCCGGCCTTTCGCGAGGTGGCGCCGCGGAGCACGAGCTCGACGGCGGACTCGAGATAGTTGGCGGCGGAGTAGTCGAGCTTCGCATGCGTGCCCGAGCGCCGGAGCACACCGGTGAAGATCATCGCGCCGAAAAGATCGCCGAGTACGTCGGCGCGCATGTCGCGGGTGAGCTCGCCCGCAGCTTGTGCCGTTTCGATGCGGTGGTAGGTCGCGGCCTTGAGCGGCAGGAAGATGCTCTTGAAAACTTGATGCTCCTGGTCGCGGTGATGATGGTGAATCTCACCGATCATTGTACGAACGAGCGGAAGGTTGTCCTTGAAAAGTTTTTCCTGCCGCTGCCCGAGGGCCAGTAAGTCGGCGCGGAGGTCGTCGGTAGCAGGAGGGAGCGGCGCGGCCTCAGCGGCGGAGGAAGGGCCAAAATTTTGGCCGACGACGGCGGCAAGCAGGCGGTCCTTGCTCTGAAAATGGCGAAACAATGTGACCTCGTTGACCCCGGCTTCCTCGGCGATGGCGCGGGTGGTCGCGCCGGCGAGCCCGGAGCGCGCAAAGACCCGCGTGGCGGCTTCGAGGAGACGCTGGCGGGTCGGCGAGGGCGCAGGTGCTTGCATGCAAGTAATCACTTGCATGCAATCGAGGCTTTGGCAAGTGCGACATGAAAGCGGGGCCTCGGCAGTGTGGCGGCTACTGGATGTGTAAGCTCAGCTTTCGGCGCTAGCGACGGTGGCCGAATGACGTAACGGATGGCTGCAAGAACGGCTTTGACGCGGGGCGGCGGGCGGGCGTTGTAGGGGCCTTTCACTCGCATGCTCCAATCGCTTCGCATCCGCAACCTGGCCTTGCTCGAAGAAGTGTCGCTCGACTTCGAAGCGGGCTTCACGGCGGTCACGGGTGAGACTGGCGCGGGCAAGAGCATCCTGCTCGGCGCGCTGGCGCTGCTCGCGGGCGAGCGCGCGGAGAAGACGGTGATCCGGCAGGGCGCGGCGGCGTGCGAGGTGGAGGCGGCGCTGTTTTTCGCGGAGTCCAAGCGCATCGATGCGGTGCTGGCGGCGCTCGACCTGCCAGCTTGCGAGGACGGGCTTTTGATTCTCAAGCGCAGCGTGCCGCGGGAAAAGGCGCCAAAGATCACGGTCAACGGCGGACTCGCGACGCTCTCGGCGCTGCAGAAACTCGGCGAGCACTGGGTGGATTTCCACGGTCCGAGCGAGCCGCGCCGGTTGCTCAAGGAAAGCTACCAGCTCGACATGCTCGACCGCTTCGGCCGCGCGGGCACGGCGCTCGCGAGCTACCAGACGGTCTATCGCGCGTGGCGAGATCGCATTGACGAGCGCGAGAAGATCGCGAACGAAACGAAGCTCTCGCCGGACCAGATCGAATTTCTGCAGGCGCAGCTCGCGCGCATCGATGCGCTTGATCTCACGGCCGAAGCCATCGAGACGCTGGAACGCGACTTCTCGCGCATGAACCGCGCGCAGGAGCTCACGGAGCTGACGGGCGCGCTCGGCGCAGGACTTATTGGCGAAGAAGGATTGCAAGGCCGACTCGGCGCGCTGCTGCGCGAAGCGCGGCGGCTCGAAAGCATCGATGCGGCGAGCAAGCCGCTCGCGGACCGGCTAAACGCGGCGGCGGTGGAACTCAACGATCTCGGCGCCGAATTCACGACGCTCGGGCAGCAACTGCAGTTCGATCCCGAGCAGGCCGAGCAGCTCGCGAGCCGGATGAACACGTGGCTCGAACTGAAGCGCAAGCACGGCGGCGAACTGAGCGCGGTGATCGTGGCGCGAGACGAGATGCGGCGGCGAATCGAAGTGCAGGGCGATATCGAAGGAGCGCTGGCGCGGTTGGAAAAGCAGATCGCCGACGCGGAACGCGCGGTGAAGAAAGAGGCCACGGTGCTGCGCGGCGTGCGCGAGAAGGCGGCGAAGGAGCTGGCGAAAGTCGCGGCGAAAGGGATCGCCCAGCTCGGCTTCAAAAAGGCGGATTTCTCGGTGCGGCTCGTGCCGCTCGCGACGCCGGGGCCGACGGGCGATTGCGGAGCGGAGTTTTTGTTTTCACCGAATGTCGGCGAAGCGCCCCTGCCGCTTAATCGCGTGGCGTCGAGTGGCGAACTCGCACGGGTGATGCTCGCGCTGAAGACGGTGCTCGCGGATCTCGACGAAGCGCCGCTGCTGGTCTTCGACGAAGTGGACGCGAATGTGGGCGGCGAAATCGGCCGCGTGGTCGGCGAAAAGATGGCGGCCATCGCGCGCAGCCACCAAGTGCTCTGTGTGACGCACCTGCCGCAAGTCGCAGCGCAGGCGACGAGTCATTTCGTGGTGAGGAAGGATCAGTCGAAAGACCGCGCAGTGGTGGCGATCGCGCCGATCCACGAGAATCGGAAAAACCGTGTGACCGAGCTCGCGCGCATGCTCGGCGACAGCAAGGCGAAGAGCGCGCTGGCGCATGCGGAGGAGTTGTTGGGGAAGTAGTTCAAACCTAGCCACAGATTGCACAGATGGGCACGGGTACGGACGGATTGTTCCGAGCACCGTGAGACGGCGGAGGTTTGGTTAAGCGCGAAGACGCTAAGGTGGCGAAGGATCGCGAAGGTTTTGGAGGAGGGGCGGCAAGTGGCTGCGAATGGGCCGAAGGGATGGGCGGCGGTGGTGGCCTCGCGGGAGCTCGGCCCTCCATCAGGAGATTTTTAGCCACAGATTGCACAGATGGGCACGGATGGATGAGTCCGGTATCTGTGACCATCTGTGCAATCTGTGGCCAAGATCGGGAGTGATTGGACGCGAGAGGTGCGATTTTTGCGAAAAAAGGCGCAATACAGTCAATGGAGTCAACGGAGCGTTTGGAGGGTGGGACGGAAGCTGATAAGATGCCGGGGTTCTGGCGGCGGTAATGGGTACTGCGGCGAGGACGGAAAATCCCATGCAAAGAAACAAGACTCGCAGTGACTCGGTGCTGGATGCGTTGCCGGTGGCGGCGCGCGAGCGCCTCGATGAATGGCTCCTCGAAAACAAAAGCTACGCGGAGGTGCATGAACTCGTGACGAGCGAGTTGGGCGTGGCGACATCGACGAGTGCGGTCGCGCGGTACTACGCGCGGCACATCGCGCCGCAGCGGTATCTGGAGAGCATCGCGCAGGCGGTCGCGCTGATGGAGGGACCGGAGACCGATTTCGAAGACGCGGCGAAGCGGCTGGTGGGGATGCAGCTGTTCGAGGCACTGGCACAGCCCGATCCGGATGTGAAGACGGCGAAGGGGCTGACGCAGGTGCTGGCGACTTTAAGCCGCACGAAGGTGGCGGAAGCACGGGCGAAGTTGGACGAGCGACGCGTGGCGGTGCAGGAGCGGTTGGCGGTGGTGAAGGAGCAAACCGCGGCGGCAAAAGGGGCGAAGCGTGCGAACGAGGCCGAGGCGAGGACGGGGCAGCGGATGGATGGAGAGAAGGACGACGAGGGTGTGAGCGCGGAGCGGGAGATGGTGCGCAGGAAGGATGAAGCGCGGGTGGTTCTGAGGGAACTGCTTGGAATGGGTGGAGGAGGTGAGGCGGATGAGCAGGTGGGCGAGGAGCGAGCGGGGGCTGAAACGGGGGCGGTGAGGCGAGTCGAAGCGGTGGAATCTCCCTCTATTTCCCGGCTATTGTCGGCTAAAGTCGCTTAACGGTTTTAGCCCACGAAGCACACGAAGGGACACGAAAGGGGAGGCGGAGACCGGAGATATTTTGCACCACGGAGGCACGGAGACACAGAGATCGGAAGAGGCGGAGGAGATGAGGGAATCGCGGATGAACTCGGATGGACGCGGATGAGGTGGGGTCTTTGAAAGTTTTATACGGCTTGAGTTTCAGTCTGCTCGCTGGTGCTCGCAGCTACGGGGTGAGGAGAGGGCGGGGCGTGAGACGCGGCGAGGCGCCGCGTCCCCATCGGTCCAAGCGTCTACTCGCTGGCGCTCGCAGCTACGAGGTACGCTCGTATCGGAAGAATGGATACGGTGAAGGGGGTGGCGGAATCGAACGCGGCGGTTTAGGGATAAACCGCCCTACCTCGGAGGGGCGCGTCGTTGCGTGGCGAGCACACAACCCACAGGGAGCACGCGCACCGCGGCGGGACGGCGTGTCTCCCAGCAAGCCAAGACATCTACTCGCTGGCGCTCGCAGCTACAGGGCGGGGCGTGTCGAGCACGAGGGTGACGGGGCCGTCGTTGACGAGGTGGACGGACATCATGGCGCCGAAGCGGCCGGTGGGGACGGGGCGGCCTAGGCGGGCGGAGAGTTTTTGGACGAAAGCCTCGTAGAGGGGAATCGCTTCGGCGGGTGGCGCGGCATCGTTGAAGGACGGGCGGGTGCCCTTGCGCGTGCTGGCGAGGAGCGTGAACTGCGAGACGACGAGCGCGCCACCGGCGGTGTCGAGGAGCGAGCGGTTCATCTTGCCATCGTCGTCCTCGAAGATGCGGAGGCTGGCGATTTTTTCGGCGAGCCAATCGACGTCGGTCGGCTGATCGCCGCGGCCAACGCCGAGCAGGATGAGCAGGCCGCCGTCGATCGCACCGACAGTCTCGCCCGCGATGACGACAGAGGCGGACGAGACGCGTTGGACGACGGCGCGCATGGGGCAGGCTTTAGGCGATAGGCTGTAGGCTTTAGGCTGGGAGCGCGGTTGGCTGGGCCTAGGGCGAGAGCGTGCGGTGGGCAGAAGGCTCTAAGTAATAGGCTTTAGGCTGAAGGCGGTGGCGAGTGAGTCGCGGACACTGAGTTGGCTTCCGAGGATTGAAGCCTACAGCTTATCGCCTAATGCCTACGGCCTAGCGAGCGCGCGCACCGCGCGCTCGCGTTAGATCATCGGCACGTGCGGCTCGATCTCGGCCTCGTAGTTGATGCCGGGGAGGCCGAAGCCGAAGAGTTTGAGGAATTCGCTGCGGTAGCCGGCGATGTCGGTGAGGGCGGCGAGATTCTCGGTGGTGACCTGGGGCCAGATCTCCTTCACGGCGGACTGGATCTCGGGGCGCATCTCCCAGTCGTCGACGCGGACACGGCCCTCGTTGTCGAACTTGGGACCGGTCGACGAGTAGAGGTGCTCGGCGAAGAAGCGCTGCATCTGCTCGATGCAGCCCTCGTGCGTGCCGGCGGCCTTCATGAGCTTGTAGAGAATCGAGATGTAGAGCGGCACGACCGGGATGGCCGAGCTGGCCTGCGTGACGAGGGCCTTGTTGACGGAGATGAAGGCGCGACCGCCGCCGTTGAGCTTGAGGAGGCCGTCGATGGACTTGGCGGCGCGCTCGAGGTCGTTCTTGGCGAGACCGATGGTGCCGTTTTTGTAGATGGCCCAGGTGACCTCGGGCCCGATGTAGGAGTAGGCGACGGACTGGGCACCGGGGGCGAGGAGCTTGGCCTCGAAGAGGGCGTTCATCCACAGCTCCCAATCCTCGCCGCCCATGACGGTGGTGGTGTCGGCGATCTCCTGCTCGTTGGCGGGCTCGATGGTGACGGTGCTGACGATGCCCTTGTCGGTGTCGACGGTCTTGTTGGTGTAGGACGTGCCGACGGGCTTGAGGACGGACTTGTGGACGGCGCCCGTCTTCGGGTGGACACGGCGGGGCGAGGCGAGCGAGTAGATGACGAGGTCGATCTGGCCCATGTCGGCGCGGATGATATCGAGAGCCTGACGTTTGATGTCGTCGGAGAAGGCGTCGCCGTTGATGTTCTTGGCGTAGAGGCCGGCGGCGCGGGCTTTTTCGGTGAAAGCGATGGTGTTGTACCAACCCGGGGTCGCGGGGCGGCCCTCTTCGGACGGGCGCTCGAAGAACACGCCGAGGGTCGCGGCACCGGAACCGAACGCCGCGGTGATGCGCGAGGCGAGGCCGTAGCCGGTGGAGGAGCCGATCACGAGGACCTTCTTGGGGCCGCTGGCGATGGCGCCCTTGGACTTCACGTGCTGGATCCATTCCTGGACGTGAGCCGCACAACCGGCGGGGTGGGCAGTGACACAGACGAAGCCGCGGACCTTGGGTTTGATGATCATGCGGGGCGAAGTCTTTGGGCAGGAAGGGGACTGACAAGTGAGAAAGCGGGGAGGGGTGGACGGTGGGAAGGGCGGGCTACAATATGCGGGAACCCAAGCGGGCGGGGCGGTCCAAGATGCCTGATTGACAATAAGGCCGGTCGTCTGATGTTTTGGACCTTCCATGAGTATTATCCTCGGTATCCTGACGTTTGTCCTGATCCTCGTTTCCCTCTTTCTGATCCTCGTTGTGCTGGCGCAAAAGGCGAAGGACGGCGGCATGGGCGCGACCCTCGGTGGTGGCGCGGCTGAGGCGGCCTTCGGTGCCGATACCGGCAACGTGCTGAGCAAGGCCACGATCAACGCCACGATCGCCTTCTTCGTGCTCGGTCTCGCGCTGTACCTCGGTCACATTTACGAGCGCAACCACGCTCACAGCGGCAGCGGCGCGCTCCCGACCATCAATGTCCCGGCCGCTCCGGCCGCGGCTCCCGTGACGACCGCTCCCGTGAATCTGACGCCGACTCCGGCCACGGCGGCCCCGACGACCGCCGCGCCGGCGGCCACGACCCCGGCGGCGGCTCCGACCGAGCAGCCGAAGAAGCCCTGATTTTCCGGTGAGCTTGTTTCGCCATCTGCCCGCCGCGATTTGGCGGGCATTTTTTTTCGCAATGACGGTCGCGCTGATGCGCGCGGCGGCGCCGGGACCGACGGCACCGGATTTTTCCACACGAGCAACGCCGAGCGCGGCGGAGGCGGCGCAAATCCTCGAGCAGGTGCGCCATGTGGGCATCGCAGGCGACCACTATCTGGAGTTTGAGCTGCACGCGCTCCCGCGGCGGGGCGACGAGACGGTTTACAAGGGCAAGCTCTGGGGCACGCGCGACGAGCGCGGGCCGCGCTGGCGATTCGTGCTGACCGATGCGGCGGGCAAGGAGCGGCGCTTCCTCGTACAGAACGGCACGCAACCCGCCGTGTGGCGCTGGGCGGACGGCAAGACGGAGATGCTTGGCGTGGCGGCGTGGTTTCAACCGCTGCTCGACGGCGTGGACCTCACGCCCTTCGACCTCGTGACGCCGTATATCTTCTGGCCCGATGCGAAGATCGAGAAGCTCACGCGCCTGCGCGGGCGGCCGACGCACCAGTTCATCTTCATGCCGCCGGCGGCGTTCACGCTGCAGCACAAGGACCTCGGCGCGGTACGCGCGTACTTCGACGGCCAGTACAATGCGATGGTGCAGAGCGAACTCCTCGGGCCCGATGCGAAAGTCCTGAAGACCCTCTCGCTCGTCGATCTCAAGAAAGTTGGCGAGCAGTGGATCCCGAAGTCGATCGACGTACGCAATGAGACCACGCGCGACAAGGCCCGCTTCCAAGTGACCGCCGCGGCGCTCGCGATCCAACTCGCGCCTGCGCTCTTCACTCCCGCTCAGCTCGACGAGATGGTGGCAGCGCCGACCGGGGCCGCGCTCGTGCGCATCGACCCGTGAAGCGCGCGCACGCCACCCACGCAGTAATCTTCGACCTCGACGGTACGCTGATGGACAGCCTGCCGCTCGTGCTCCGCGCGCTGCAGCACGCAGTCGAGCCCTACGGCCCGCCGGTGACGAAGGACATCTTCAAGACGCTCGGCGGGCCACCGGATAGTTTTCTTGGCAGTCTGATTCGCGACGAGAAAGACCTGCCCGCGGCGATGCTGCGACTCGCGCGTTTCCATCGCGACAACGGCCACCTCATCGAGCCCTTCGACGGCGTTGCGGCGTTGCTCGCGGAGCTGCATGCAAAGTCCATTGCGGTGGCACTGTGGACCGGACGAGATCGCGCGTCGTTGGAGCCGCTGCTGCACGCGCACAATTTCAAGGAATACTTCGCGACGGTGGTCGCGGGCGACGACCTCGCGACGCACAAACCGGAGCCGGAGGGGCTCGTGGAGATTTTGCGGCGGCTCGGCGTTGCGCCGCATGAGGCGGTGATGGTGGGCGACGCGGATGTCGATGTGCAGGGCGCCGCGGCGGCAGGCGTCGATGCTATCATGATTCACCACGGACGCGACGTCGACGAGTCGGTCGCGAAGCTCGCGTGGCGCATCGCTGCGAGCCCAGCGGAGGCTTACGGCTGGGTGCGGGAGTTGGTCGCGGCGCAGAGTTGAAGCGCGGAGATTTGGTGACGCGGAAGGCGGAAGGCCGCGGTCGTTACACAGCTAACCTTCACGTGCTCGCGGGCGGCGTCGGGTCGCTGGAGTCGGTCGAGGCGAAGGCGGATTTCTGACGGCGGCCGCGGATCCAGTCCCAGCCTTTCTTGAAGAAGCCCGCGCAGGCGAAGAGCGCCATGAGGATTACTTTCTTGAAGGCGAGGATGCCGACCCAGAGCAACTTGAAGAAGCCGGCCTTGGCGGCGATACCACCGGCGACGAGCGCTGCGATGCCGTAGGTGGCAACCTTGTCGGTGTCGTGGTTGAAGTCGGCGTAACGGTGACCCTCTTGAAAATCGACCATGGCGAGGATCGCGGGCGTGGCGGCCTCGACCTGCTTGAGGTCTTTCATACCGGCGACGGCGTTGAGGATGAGCACGCCGCGACGGCCGAGCAGGCGAATGTTGTAGTTCAGCGTGTGCTCGGGGGAGTCGCCGAACTTGATTTCCTTGGCCCAGTAGAGCTTGTGCGCGGCGGCATCGTACCGGGGCGGTGCGGCCCAGCCGATCAACTCCACCGCGGGATAGCCCTGCTTCGTGCGCTCCTCGTTGGCGTCGTGCATGCCCTCCTGCATTTCCTTGAGGAGCTTCGTGTAGTCGATGCTCGCGGCATCGTCGTCCTTCACGTGACCGTCCTCGTCATAGGTGATGACCACGGCCCAACTCGAGTCGTCGAGCGGGTTAAACTTTGCCGGCACGATCAAGCCGAGGGTGCCGTCGCCGCGAGGATTGCCCCAGATCTCGCTGAGCACCGTGGCGGCACCGGTCTCGTCGAGATAGCGGTAACCGGTGGGCAGGTTGATGTGCGCGAGACCGTGATGGAGATCGATTTTGCCGTCCTGATACTTGAGGCCATCGATGCGCTTTTGCAGGGCGGCCATACGCGCCTCGCGTTCGGCGGGCGTGGGTGGTGCAGGATCGGCGGCGACGGCGGAGGAGGTTAACAGCAGGAGAGAGAAGAGGCAGCGGAGGAGGTGGCGCATGACAGAAAGAGAGAGCGGCTCAGCCGTAGTGTTCGCCCGGGTAGAGCAGGCCGACGACAAACCGCAGGATCGGCGGAAACAAACTGCCCAGTCCGCGTGAGATAATGAAGAGCCCGATGAGGCGGAGCGCGGGAGATGCGAGCACCTCCTGATATTTCGCGGCGGCCGGCGCGGGCAGCACAAGCAACGGCAGGCAGCTGCCGTCTAGCGGTGGGATGGGCAGGAGGTTGAAGACGCAGAGGAGCAGATTCAGCGAGAAGACGACGCTCAGGACCTTCGTTACGTAGTCGAGCGCGCCGGGATTCACGGCGCTCGCGACGTGATCCATGCCGAGGCGAAACGGCGGCTCGAAGAGATGCCACTCGATGCCGACGCGGATCAGCAGTGCGGCGAGCAAGACGAGGGAGAGATTGGCCGCGGGGCCCGCAAGCGCCATCAGGCCGGCGCGCTTCGGATAGGTGCGCGCCCACTCGCGATCATAAGGCGCGCTGGCCCAGCCCATGATCCACCCGCCGAGAAACCACGTGACGAGAGGCATCACGACCATGCCGATCGGCTCGCGCTTGATGTGCGGGATGGGGTTGAGCGAAACCTGTCCGCCCCGCGCTGCGGTATCGTCGCCGAGACGCAGTGCGCTCCACGCATGCGCGGCTTCGTGGCACACGGTCGAGCCGACGAACACGCCATACCACAGAATACCATCTGCAAAGCTGGACTGCATTGCCGCGATAAAAAGAGCACCAGCACTGCCGCCGGAAGCAAAATCGCTGACATAGGCGGGGCGTATGGGTGCTCTTTGAAAGTCATCGTTGGCGCGGTTGAACGCCGTCAAACAAAGGTTGGCGAGGCGCGGGGTTTTGCGCCACGATGGCGGCATGTTTGACCCTGTTGAAAAGCTGAAGGAATTCATCCGTCACCCGAGCGTCTCGACCGACCCGCAGTTTCGCGAGGGGATGGCCGGCGCGCGGGATTTTGTCTCGGGCTTGCTTGGCTCGATGGGCTTCAAGGTGGACGTGGTGCAGACGAAGCTGCACCCGATCGTCTTCGCCCACCGCGGCGGCAATCCCGACTGGCCTCACGTGGTGATCTATGGACACTACGACGTGCAGCCGGCCGACCCGCTCAATCTCTGGAAGACGCCCGCCTTCGAGCCGACCATCGTGGGCAACCGCATCTATGGTCGCGGCGCCGCCGACAACAAAGGTCCGCTGCTGACCAATATCACCGCAGTCGCGCGCCTGCTCGAAGAGCAGCCGAACCTTCCGCTGCAGATCACCTTCCTCATCGAGGGCGAAGAGGAGATGGGCAGTCCGAGCTTCCCGGGCTTTCTCGAAAAGTACGCGGGCAAGCTCCGTGAGGCGGACTTTGTTTTCCTTTCGGATACGGCGCTGCCCAATGAGGACCAAGTCGTCATCACCGCGGGTCTGCGCGGACTCGCGCTCTTCGACGTGCACGTTACAGGCGCGAAAGGCGATCTGCACTCCGGCCTGCATGGCGGCGTATTGAGAAACCCGATACAAGCGCTCGCGGAGATCATCTCCACGCTCCACACTCCTGATGGCCGGGTGAATGTCCCCGGCTTCTACGATGCGGTGCTCGACGTGGAGCCGTGGGAGCGCGAGGAGCTGAAGAAGCTCGGCGCCGATCCGGCGAAGTACAAGGAGTTCCTCGGCATCGAGGCGTTTTACACCGCGCCGGGCTTCTCGCCCTTCGAGGCGGTACGCTTCCAGCCGACGCTGGAGTTCAACGGTATCGGCGGCGGCTATCAGGGCGAAGGGACCAAGACCGTCATCCCGAGCAAGGCCTTCGCGAAGATTTCCTGTCGTCTCGTGCCCAATCAGGTGCCGGCGAAGATCAAGGAGCTCGTGCGCAACGCGATTCTCGAGCGCGCGCCGAAGGACGTGAAGATCGAGTTCGTCGATCAGCACAAGGGCGATCCGTACATCGTTGTGCCGCCCGGACGCTCCAATACGCCGAAGGATCAGTCGCCGGTGCTCGCGAGCGCGTTTCGCGCGACGGACAAGGCCGTGGCCGAAGTCTGGGGGCGTCCGCCGGTGTATCTGCGCGAGGGCGGCAGCGTGCCGATCATCGCGGACATCAAGCAGGCGACGGGGCTCGATTCGGTGATGTTCGGTTTGTTCCTTCCGGAGGACAATCTCCACGCGCCGAACGAGAGCTTCAACCTCGACGTCATGAAGAAGGGCATCGAGACCACGAAGCGCATCCTCGCCGGCGTCGCTGCAGCGCGGTGAAATCGCGCAGCTGTGCAATTAAGCTGTAGGGCTGCGGCGGATACGCTCCGTTGCAGCGAAGGTCAGCGCCTCGCGGATATGCGGGGCGCTTTTTTTTGGCCACAAGAGGCACAGAATGCACAAGACGGAGAGTGGGGAGCCGGTTCTTTTCTGAGCCTTTTGTGCCTCTTGTGGCCGAGCATCTAGGCTGTGTGCTTTCTTATCTGGGCACGAAAAAGCCTCGGTCAGAGTGACCGAGGCTTTTGGAAAATCAGAGCTGCGAGCGGCTTACTTCTTGGGCTGCGCGGCCGTCGCGGCGGCGTTCGGATTGAAGGTGCCCGGGCCACCCGGCGAGAAGACGAGGATATCGACGCGGCGGTCCTTGGCCATCGCGCCTTCGTCGCCGTTCTTCATCGCCTCTTCGCTGCCCTTCGAAAGGACATCGAGGCTCTCGGCCTTCACGCCGAGGCTGAGGAGGTATTTCTTCGCGGCAGCCGCGCGGCGGTCGCCAAGGCTGAGATTGTACTCAGCCGTGCCCCGCCAGTCGCAGCGGCCTTCGAGGCGAAGCTTGGACTGCGGGTTCTTGTCGAGGTATTCCTTCGCGGCTTGCAGCTTCACGCGTTCGGCCTGCTTGATAGAGGACTGATCATAGTCGAAATAGACCGATTCGAGGACGCCGTGCGCGTAGCCATCCTTGTCGACATTGTCGCGATTTTCCAAGCCGGGGGGCGTGGTGGTCGCGATCTGCATCGGATTGATGCCGGTGTCGGGGCCGGGACCGCCGCCGGTTTGGCCAAAAACACTAGTATCCGACGGGATCGGACGTACCGGCTTTTTGGTGCAGCCCGTGAAGGCCACGGTAGCCGCGCAGGCAACGACGAGCGAAAGTTTCAACGAAGCGAATTTCATGGAAAATCGGGTGGTGTGGTCAGTCGGAGTAGCTATTGGCCGCGGGTCCCTTGCGTGCAAGGGTTTTCAGAGGGACTTCTTCGGCTCGATCAGGCCGACCTCCAGCGCGTAGCGGGTGAGGCTGGCGACGTCGTGGAGGTTGAGCTTGCGCATCAGGTTGGTGCGGTGGTTGTCGACCGTCTTGATGCTGATGCCGAGCTTGGCGGCGATCTCCTTGGTGGAGTAACTCTCGGCCACGAGCTGGAGCACTTCGCGCTCGCGGTCGGTGAGGAAATCGGGGGTGGCGCTGGAGCCGGGGTTGGCCACCACGTTGCGGAGGAGGGCGGCTACGGCGGGGCCGAAATAGGTGCCGCCATTGGCGACGGTCTCGAGGCCCTTCTTGAATTCGAACAGACCGGCCGTCTTCTCGACGAAGCCGTGGGCGCCGGCCTCCAGCATCTCGCGGACGAGCACCGGGTTTTCATGGCCGGAAAAAACCAGCACGCGGACGTGGGCGAGCTTCTTGGAGAGGCGGCGGAGGATGTCCACGCCGTTGAGCCCCGGGAGCTTGGCATCGAGGACGATGAGATCGGGCTTTACTTCTAGACAAAGGCTGAGGGCGCTCTGGCCGTCGCCTGCCTCGCCGACGAGCTGGTAATTGGGGTCCAGCCGGAGGATTTCGACCAACATTTCGCGGATGGCGGTTTGGTCTTCGATGATGACGAGGCGTTTCATGCAGAATATGTGAACTCGTGCGCGGTCAGTGACAAGCCACAGGTGGTGGGTTGGCCGGGATTCGAACCCGGAACCAACGACTTAAAAGGACGCTGCTCTACCATTGAGCTACCAACCCCCTTTCCGTGTGAAGGGTGAAAATGGGTTTTGCGCGCAGCGGTTTGCAAGAAATTTCTCCCTGTGGGCGGCGTCAGTGACATTGAC
This sequence comes from Verrucomicrobiota bacterium, assembly GCA_048498795.1. GTDB lineage: Bacteria > Verrucomicrobiota > Verrucomicrobiia > Opitutales > Opitutaceae > JBEHXH01. Next base: position 302,222 of record JBEHXH010000010.1, on the reverse strand, counting down.
CGGTTTCTCGCCATGACCTACAACGACCGTCCCGGTAAAATCGTGGGAACAATCCAAGAGTATAACCATCACAACGAGGAAGAACGCATGTCCTCGAAAGCTCAGGAAGTAGCCCTCGACCGGATGCTTGTCGACCGCTTCAAGGCGGGCGATGCCGCGGCCTTTGACGAGATGGTGACCCGTTACTGGGATCGCATCTACTCGATGGTCCACCAGCTCCTCCGCAATCCCCAGGATGCCGAGGAGGTCACGCAGGATGCCTTCATCCGCGCCCATCGTGGCTTGGCCAATTTCCGCGGCGAATCGGCTTTTTCGACCTGGCTCTACCAGATCGCGACTAATCTCGCCCGCAACCGGTACTGGTACTGGTGGCGCCGTAAGCGCGACCAGACTGTATCCATCGACTCTCCAGTGAGCGCGAACAACGAGATGACCCTCTCCGAGATCATCCCGGCCGAGGTGGAGACGCCCGACGACATCACCGTCACGGCCGAATTCGTGTCGCGCATCGGTGCCGGCATGGAGAAACTCAGCCCGAAGCACCGGGAGATCCTCGTGCTCCGCAACGTGAAAAACCTCTCCTACGAAGAGATTTCCTCGATCCTCAGCATCTCCGTGGGGACCGTGAAGAGCCGCATCGCCCGCGCTCGTGAGAGCCTCCGCGCGAAGCTCGGCGAAGATTTTGGCAAGACTTGACCTGACTAGCGACGACCTGACCGCACAAAAGACTACAACCGCTGACCAAGTAAATGTCATGAAAGAATCCGAATTCCTCGAATTGCTTAACCTCTACCTCGACCACGAGATCACCGCGGAAGACGCGGCTCGCCTCGAGGCCGAGGTGATGCGCAGCCCCGAACGCCGCCGGACGTACCGCCAATACTGCATGATGCAGAAAGCCTGCGCCGGTCTCGCCTCGAAATTCACCGAAGACGCTCCCGCCGAAAACGTGGTGCCCTTTGCCGCGCCGCGCCGACGACTGGCTCCGATTTACCTCGCCACCGGCCTCGCGGCTGCGGCGTGCCTTGCCGTCACGTTTGTCGTTTTCAAGCACGGCGGCGGCTCGACAGGTGGGGTGGTGCAGCCGACCGATGCTGGCGCGCAGATCACTTCGATCACGCCGGTCGCGCAGCCTGTGGCCAAGCCCGAGCTGAAGAAGGTCCTCTCGATGCCCGGCGCCGCCGAGCTCCCGAGCAACCGCGAACTCGTGCCCGTCTCTTACAATCTCGCCGATGCCCGCGCGCAGTTCGACTGGCTCAATGGCGTGCAGGTCTCTCCGGCGCAGAACGTGAATCCCGACTCGTTGAAGCAGATCTTCAAGGCCGACCTCAAGTTCACGCCGGACGTCGCGCCCCGCAGCTCGGGCGTCACGGCCGAGCAGGCCGCCTTCGAGTTCAAGCGCTGAGGCAAGCGCCGTTCCGCAAACCCTCCGGCGGCCCTCGGGCCGCCGTTTTTTTTGGGGAACGCTGATCTCCGCTGATCACCGATCCATCGGGACTGCCGCCGGGGATTGAGATTAGCGTGGATTAGCGACGATTAGCGCTCCCTTCCGAATTTAAGTCTGACGTATCCAGAATCCCGATACCTCAGTAGATCTCCGGCACGAGGATCTCCTCGGGGATGGGACCACGGGTGTAGTCGGGGTGGTGCACGCGGGGCGGCAGCTCGACCTGCACGTGATCGACTTCCCGGTACGGCACCTGCGAAAGGAGATGGTGGATGCAGTTGAGTCGCGCTTTTTTCTTTTCGTTGGCCGCGACGACCCACCATGGGGCCTCGGGGATGTGCGTGCGCTGCAGCATCACTTCCTTGGCCTTGGTGTAGAGCTCCCAGCGCCGGCGGGACTCGAGGTCCATCGGACTGAGTTTCCACTGCTTGAGCGGATCATTGATGCGGCAGCGGAATCGGAATTCCTGCTCGGCGTCGGAGATGGAGAACCAGTACTTCACGACCTTGATGCCAGAGCGGATCAGCATCTTTTCGAACTCGGGCACCGAGCGGAAAAATTCCTCATACTCGTCGTCCGAGCAGAAGCCCATCACGCGCTCGACGCCCGCGCGATTGTACCAACTGCGGTCGAAGAGCACCATCTCGCCCGCGGCGGGCAGGTGGGCGATGTAGCGCTGGAAATACCACTGCGTCTTTTCGCGGTCGGTGGGGGCGGGCAGGGCGGCGACACGGCACACGCGAGGATTGAGCCGCTGCGTGATGCGTTTGATCACGCCCCCCTTGCCGGCGGCATCGCGGCCTTCGAAAAGGATCACGAGGCGATAACCCGTTTCGACGATCCAGTCGTGCATCTTCACGAGTTCGCCCTGCAGGTGAAACAACTCCTTGAAGTAGCGACCGCGCGCTTCGTGCTCGTCGGAGCCTTCGGCAGGCGTGGGCTCAGCTCCGGGCTGAAGCGACTCCCAGTCCTCGCGCTCCATTTCGAATTCCTCATCGTAGTCGTCGATGAGTTCGCGATGAACGCGCTTGATCAGGTTGGTGTCGGGTTGGGTGGGAGAGGAAGACATAGAAAATCGTCGTTGGCTAAACTTCGCCTCAGCTGCGCAAAAGGATGCAACGCCGTCGCTTTCGCACCGGTCAAGCCGTGAACAGCCCGACCGGCCCGCAACGCCGGATTGGCACTCTTTTGTAACGCCAAAGCATAGGTTGATCCATCTTTGAAAATCCGCCTTGCGCTTGTTCGCCGGGTCGGTTCCGCTCCCACCTTCAGACCCGGAGAGGTGGCTGAGTGGCCGAAAGCGGCGCTTTGCTAAAGCGTTGTAGGTGTAAAAACCTACCGGGGGTTCGAATCCCCCCCTCTCCGCCAGTCTACCACTTGCGAAAGAGCGACTTGGGATAGGTGATCGCGTCCAAAAATAAATGAAGTTTTGCTTCTTCGCGCTCCCTAGCCGCCCACTAAAACGCGTGGATTCTGGATCAGTCTGGCCACTTTCTATCTGAAAGAGGCGGTGGCGATTCTGGGCAATCTTTGCATAAGTCGTTGGAGGGCGCCTTTCGGAAGGTATCCAAAAAGCGGATACGGGGCCCGAATTCCCTCTCTCCGCCAGCCTAACTCTCGGTCGTCGCCATCAAGCATTTTGCGCGATTTGGCCTTAACGTAATTTTTTTCTGGCGCGTCGTCTGCTCGGACTTAATCCGTCTGCCCGTCCATGCTTAAACGAACCTGGCTGTTGTTTCTTTCCATGTCGGCCTGCGCCTTCGCGCAGACTTTTATCTACTCGGAGACCTTCTCGGGCTCCGGCTCGACGAATCTCGTCGGGACCGTTCCGACCACGCGCCCGGGCAGTGAGACGTGGTCCGGTACCACCGGCGCGAGCTCTTGGATGGCGAACGGCGCGGTCAACAGCACGGGCGACGCCAACGCGTTTCTGCCCTTCAACCCGACTAGCGGCTTCATCTATACGCTGTCGCTCGACGCGAATCCGGCCGGTGGTACGGGCAGTTGGCTTGCCCTCGGTTTCACGGCTGGCAATTCCGCTACCCGGTTTCAGCTGTCGCCCACCGATCCTTCACCGTGGCTGCTGCTGCGAGACACTCGCGGCAACGGCCAGGGCCAGACTTTCTTCGGACCGGGCACGAACGGCGGGGCTAATTACAATGCTCCCTCGGGAGTGGTCAACTTGCAGCTCGTCCTCAACACGACGGGCAGCCAGTGGACTGCCGGGTGGTTCATCAATGGTGTCTCCGTTCGCTCCGAGACCTACGTGACAAACCCGACCATCAACTACGTCGGCTTCGGCAAAATCGACAACGTCTCGGGGACGATCGATAATTTCTCCCTCACGCAAATCCCCGAGCCGTCGACCTACGCTATGATCGCGGGCATAGGCGCTCTGGGCTTGGTCTGGTATCGGCGCAAGCGCGCTTGAGCGACCTCCAAGGTCACATCTCTTTTCAGCCCCGGAAACACCGGGGCTTTTTTGTGGTCAGCGCTCTTCACGGCGATCTGCCGCTGGGAAGGCGCTTTCCGGCCTACCGAATTCTACCCATCAGTTATGGCTCAATTGGCCGATGAAAAGTGTCGATTTTGATCTCATCGTGAGGGCGTGGTGACGCGCTCTCGCATCGAACCAGTGAGGTCAGTCATGTTTCCAGTTTCTCGACTCCTGCGCGCTTTTCTGGCAGGAGTGTCATTCGCCATTGGCACCGCCTTGGCGCAGGAAGCTTGGCGTCCACCCGCCTACGCGGTGTCCACGATCGGTTCCGATGCCGGCCTGCCGAGCAATGTCGCGGCGATTACCTATCAGACGCGCGATGGCTATCTGTGGATCGGGACCGATGCCGGTCTTGCGCGCTACGATGGCGTGCGCCTGAAGGTGTACCGGAAAACGGATACACCGGGCCTCGCCGACAATCTCATTCGTGGCCTGCACGAGGATCGCGAGGGCACACTCTGGATCGCCACGCAGGGTGGCCTGAGCCGTCGCCGCGGCGACAGCTTCGAATTGGTAAACGAATTCAACGGTCGCCCCGTCGCGGGCCTCGCGGGTGATGGTCGCGACCGCGTCTGGATCGCGACCGAGCGGGATGGCGTATGGCAGTACGCCGGGGGCGCATTCATGCCTGTGACGGATGAGGCCGCACCGCAGGCGCGAAAGAGCCTCACGCGCGTGTTTGCGGATTCAGCCGGTCACATCTGGCTCGCGGGTCCGGGCGGTGGAGTGGTGACCATTCAGGACAGCCGCTGGATCACGCCGGCGTGGGCGGGTGCAGATTTCCCCGAGGTAAATCGTTTTGCCGAAGGGCCCGTGGGCACGCTCTGGATCGCGACGACGCGCGGGCTGTATCGCTTGCGCGACGGCGAGTTGAAACGGTGGAGCGAGCCGCGCACGCTCAGTACCGACTCGGTCACCGATGTGTTTGTCGACCGTGCGGCCCACGTGTGGATCGTCGCGCGGTCCGTGTATGTGGCGGAGTCGGCCGATGTGCCGGTTTTCAATCCCGTGATGCTGCCGCAGGTGGACTTTTGCCGCTCGGTGATGGAGGACCGCGAAGGCTCTCTCTGGATCGGCACCGCGGGCGACAACATTGTGCGCCTCCGTGCCTCGGCCCTGCGCATGGCTCTTGCGCGCGGCACACAGCAGCGCGACATCCCGCGCTCGCTCTCCGTCGATGCAGATGGTGTTGTCTGGGCCGGGCTGGGCAGCCGTGGCATCGCGCGCATCGAAAACGGCGAAAAGCCCACCCCGATTTCCGTCGGCACCAACGCCGAGGGCGACGTGTGGTCAGTGTGCGCGACCCCCGATGGGGCGGTGTGGTTCGGCACGCGCGGTTCGCTCGGTTGCTGGCGCGATGGCCGTATCGAACGTTTTCCCGCGCTGCAGAATGTGCGGACCATTTTTGCTGATCGCCGCGGGGGAGTCTGGTTTGGCCCGGTCAATGGAGGCGTGCATCGCTTCAGCGAAGGCCAGTTCACCAACTGGTCCGGCACGATCGGCACGCCGAAGTTGACGGTGAGCGTGATCGCCGAGGCGCCCGACGGTGCGGTGTACTTCGGTCTCGCCGTGACGAGTTACGCCGATGGCGGGCTTGTGCGACTCAAAGATGGCGATTGCACCGTCTTCGACGCGCGCAACGGGCTGCCTGATCCCGACGTGCGCGCAATCCACGTCGATGCAGACGGCGACCTCTGGGTCGGCTCCAAGCACCGGGCGCTCAGTGTGTGGCACGACGGGCATTGGCTGACGCGCGATGCGTTCAGCGAAGCGTTCAGTGATCTGGTCAACGGCATTGCCGAGGACGACGACGGCAATCTTTGGCTCGGCACGCCGCGCGGCCTGGTGTGGGCGCGCAAGGACAACCTTCTCGCGGTGGCGCAGGGCAGGCCGACTGCGCTCAAATACCAGTTGGCCGGTGCGGGCGATGGAGTCCTCGCGAGTGGCGTGGGCTTCGGCGCGCAGCCGGAGTGGGCGCGGCTCCCCGATGGCGAGCTGTGGTTTGCCAGTCGCGGCGGCGTGGTCGCAGCTCAGCCGCGCAATCTCCGGCCCAACACCGTCGCGCCCATCGTGCGCGTGGAGGGCGTGAGCGTGGATGGCGCGAGCGTGCCGTCGCGCGACGTGATCGAGCTACCCGCGGGCACGCACAGCCTCGCGATCGATTACACCGCGCTGTCGTTTGTGAAGCCCGGCCGAGTGACTTTCCGCTACCGCATGGACGGCCACGATCGCGACTGGATCGAAGCGGACACGCGCCGCTCCGCGTTTTACGGCATCCTGAAGCCGGGCCCGCACGTCTTTCGCGTGAGCGCGACCAACGAGGACGGTGTGACGAGCGCGACGGAAGCGACATTCCGCTTCGAGCAGCGACCGTGGTTCTATCAGACACCGTTATTTCTCGTCACGGCACCGCTCGCACTCGCAGCGCTCGTCGCAGGACTCTATTTTTGGCGCACGGCGTCTCTCCGTCATCGCGTCGCAGAGCAGACGGCGCTGATCCATCAGCAGCTCGAAAAAGAGGCTCAACTCAAAGCGGAGCTCGAGCGCACCGCGCGCCTCGAGTCGCTGGGCTTGCTCGCGGGCGGCATCGCTCACGATTTCAACAACCTGCTGACCGTCATCCTCGGCAACCTCAGTCTCGCGTCGCTCGATCCGCGGGCGCAATCCACCGTCGGCGAAAATCTCCGCGAAGCCGAGCGCGGCGCTCGGCGCGCGCGCGACCTCACTCAGCAGCTCCTCACGTTTGCCAAGGGCGGCGATCCGGTGCGCTCCGCGGTGTCGCTCCCGGACATCGTGCGTGAGGCGACGGAGTTTGCACTGCGTGGCGCCAAGGTGCGCGCGGAGTTTACCTTTGCGCCGAATCTCCCGCCGGCGAGCGCCGACGCGGGGCAGATCAGTCGCGTGGTGCACAATCTCGTGCTCAACGCCGTGCAGGCGATGGCCGACGGTGGCCTCGTGCGCATTGCGGTGGGCGTCGCTGACCTCGCCGATCAGCAAGTACCGACGCTCTCGGCCGGCTGCTATGTCACACTCTCGGTTTCGGACAATGGCCCGGGCATCGCGGCGGAGCATCTCTCTCGAGTCTTCGATCCTTACTTCACGACAAAGATAAAGAGCAGTGGTCTCGGTCTCGCTGCGTCGCACTCCATCGTGCAAAAGCACGGTGGCCGCATCACGGTCGAGTCGAAGCTAGGGAAGGGGACGACGTTTCACATCTGGCTGCCCGCTGCGGCCGAAAAATCTCCGGTGCCGCAGAAGGCGGAGACAGAGATGGACAAGCTCACGCCCGGCAACGGCGGCATCGCGCGTGTGCTCTTTATGGACGACGAGCGCACGATTCGCAGTTTCGCCACGGCGCTCCTCAAGCGCCTCGGCCACGACGTTACGGCCGTCGCCGATGGGCGTGAGGCCGTGCGCGTGTACAAGGACGCTCATGCGCATCACCGGCCCTTTGACGTGGTGATCCTTGATCTCACTGTGCCGGGCGGCATGGGCGGACGCGAAGCGATTGAAGCGCTCAAGCAATTCGATCCCGGCGTGCGCGCCATCGTGTCGAGTGGATACTCCAGCGATCCCGTGCTCGCCAATCACGAGGCTTACGGATTCCGCGAGGTCGTGCCCAAGCCATACGAGCTGACTGATCTCGCGCAGGCGGTGCAGCGGGTGCTCAAGGCCTAGTCGCGATCAGCCGTGCTGTATCCCTGATTTGGATACGGTTTCCAGCTCGTGCAGCTCGGCCGGCGTCAGCTGCACTGCGAGCGCAGTGAAGCATTCGTCGAGCTGCGCGGGAGTGTATGAGCCCACGATCGGCACGACGACGAACGGCTGCGCGCGGAGGTAGGCGAGCACGATGGCACTCGGCGGCAAGCCCTTCTCCGTGGCGAGCCGGCAAACGACCTCGGCGGTCGCGAGATTGGCCGGAGTGTGATACTCATGCGCCGTGAAATTTGCCGGGCGTTTTTCCGGCGGAAGCGCGTACTTCGAGAAGAAGCCACCCGCCTGCGACGTATACGGCACGACGCCGAGCCCCGTGGCGCGATGGTGCGCGTGAATGGCCGCGTCGAATTTCACGTAGCCGGTGAAGGGTGGGGGACGCGACTGCTGGCAGCCTAGACTCCAGAGCGGTTGGTTGACGGCAAAGCCAGTTTGCCCGGAAGCGGCGGCACACGCGTTGGCCGCGGAGAAGCGCTCGAGCGTCCAGTTGGAGGCGCCGAAGGCGCGGATCTTTCCTTCGCGGAGGAAGGTATTGAGCACATCGATGAAGTGCTCGACCGGCCGCGCCGCATCGTCGCGATGCAGCCAATAGAGATCGACGTGGTCGACCCGCAGGGTGCGCAGACTGCCTTCGAGGTCGTCGCGGAGTTCAGCGGCCGACGACCGAGGAACGTCGAGCGATTCGACAAGCGGGTGCGCGCCTTTGGTGGCGATGACGAGCTGGTCCCTATTACAGCGCGCTGCAATCCAGTCGCCGAGGACTCGCTCGCTGCGTCGTTTCTCGCCGGGCACCCAGTCGGAATAGATGCGGGCCGTATCGATGAAATTCCCCCCGCGCGCGACAAAGTGATCGAGGAGGGCGTGGGTCGCGCGCTCGTCGATGGTGTTGCCAAATGGCACGCCGCCGAGGCAGAACGGGGAGACGGAGAGACCGGTGTGGGGTAGCGATACACGCGTCATTCGCGCACTGTCGCCATCCCGTGAAACCGTGTCACGGAGAACTTTACGTGGAGGCCAAGAAGTGTATGATGACAGTCATGAAGAGTCGTGTGGTGTGGAGCATGGTTCTCGTGACGGCGGGAATTTGGGCGGGTTGTGCGACCCCGCAGATCAATCGCATCGATCGCAATCGCGCGCTCTACGAGTCGTGGCCGCTGGACACCCAGCAGATGGTTTACGAGGGCAAGGTGGAGCCCGGCATGACCCCGGAGATGGTGGAAATGGCGTGGGGCAAGCCCACGCAGGTGATTTCACGCGGCCTCAAACCCGGTGACGATGACGACTGGATTTATCGGACATCCCACGATGACCCCGCCTATAGTGGCATGGGCATGGGCTCGGGCTCATCGAGCCCTAATGTAAGTATGGGTGGCACCGTGGGTGGCATCACGGTTGGGCGCGGCGGCGTTTCTCCCATGATTGGCTCCTCGGGCAACATGGGCGGTTCCGCGCCGATCATGAATGTGCCGCAAATCGTCGAGGAGCGTCACGTGGAGTTCAAGGACGGCACGGTGCATCACGCCGACCCGCCCCCGCCGAAGTAAGCAGCACTCAGGTACCGAGCTTCGTGTAGTCGAGTCGCGTGTGACTGATGTAGCCGCGCGCCAGTGCGGCCCGATCCGTGAGCGGCTCGGGTGGCGAGAGGTCTTCACCGAGACGGAAGATCAGTCGATGCGTGCCGTCGTCATCCGCGGGACTGAATAGCCGAGGTACCACCGCACGCGCGGGCACCGTGCGATGAACTGGCGAGGTGGGCAGGCATGGCCAGGGGAAATTGATGTTGTGTACGATGAACGCATTGCGCGGCGTTTCGGCGACGAGAGCGGGCACCATGCGAGCGCTATGGATGGCGGCGTGATCGAGGCTGGCCTGCATCGCCGGTGGCGGCGTGCCGTCGCTCTCCTTGAAGGCATCATACGCTTCGTACGTGAGGTCCTGTGAAAGCGCGAACGATGGCAGGCCGTGCAGCGCGCCCTCCCACGCGCCGCCGATGGTGCCGCTTGCAATGATGAAGCCGAGCGAGGCATTGAGCCCGACGTTGATGCCGCTGACCACGGCGTCGGGTTGCACGGGCACGAGGTGATCGAGCGCGATATTGACGCAGTCGCTCGGCGTGCCGTCCACCACCCACGTGGCGCAGCCGAGATTTTTTTCCGCCACAGTCGAGTGTACCGCGCGACCGCGAGACTTGGCGGCGCCGATCCAGCTCTGCTCCGTGCGAGGAGCGACGACGTAGAGCTCATGGCCCGCCTCGCGGAGGGCGTGGACGATCGCGTGGAGAAACGCGCAATCGATGCCGTCGTCGTTGGTAACAAGAAGTCGCATACGCGCGTTCTTGGGCAAACGCACCGACCCTGTCAGTTGTTTTCCCGCGCGAGCGCGCCGTTCAGCTCTCGCCGTCGACCGTACGATTCAATTCATCGCGGCACTCCGCGGTGACGCGCAGCCAGATCTCGCGGAGATCGAAGAGCTGCGGCAGCACCACTGCGCGGTACTCGGCGAGTGCGCGCGAGCGGCCGACCGCATCACCGCTGACCTGCGCGAGCGTCACATTGAGCGACGCGAGTGCTCGCTTGAAGAGCGAGATCGCCATCGCGTAGTCGCCAAAGTCGAGCGCATGCACGGCCTGCACCGCGTACTCCTCGCCGGTGTGCAGCGAAGAGAGCAGCTCGATGGCTAGGGACTGCGGGACCTTGTTCGAGTCGCCCGCGATGAGTTGCCAGTGACGCTTCGCGGAAAGGTACAGCGCCTTCGTCGCGACGAAAATCGGGTTCTTGTGCAGCGTGTAAACGTCCTCTTCCGACTCCTCTTCTTCGCTGGTTTCGGCGTCGTCTGACTCCTCGTCATTCTCCGCGCCCCAGCCCATGCGCACGGCAACCTCATCGATGCGCGTCGGGTGATCTTTCAGCGATTCGTAGAATCCGAGATAGCGGTGGATGGTCTCATCCTGCTCGCGGAGATATCGCTCCCAATCGAATTCGTTCCAAGCCAGTTCACCACGCTCTTCCCAATCACCCTCGGCCGGGTCTTCAGATTCGAAATTACTCATTGCTGCGCGGGCAGACTGAGTGCCGGTCCCTCTGAAAAGCAATGCAAAACCCCCGTTTGTCGGCTCAGGGTTTTTGCAGGTTGAACCGACCGCATTTGCGACGCAGCCTGCATTTCCAATGGCAGACGTGCATCACGAGACCGCGCATTTTATCGGACGCGTACAGGGGGTTGGCTTTCGCTACGCAACTCTACAGGTCGCCAAGGAGTTCGACGTGGCCGGCTGGGTAATGAATCTGCCAGACGGCCGCGTGAAACTTGAGGTCGAGGGCCGGGCTGAAGAGATCGACGCGTTCATCGTGGCAGTCGAGGAGCGCATGCATGGCTTTGTCAAAAAGACCGAGCGGTCGAAGGCGCGGCGGCCCGCGCAATTTGCAGGATTTGCCATTCGCTGAGCGATCCGGTTTCGAAAGGGTCACATCCATATGGCCCCGGAGATGGCCTTTGACAGGCGTGATAATTGCTCCTTGGGTCCGCATCGTCCATGACGGTTAACGTCGTTCAGCTTCTGATTGCTTTGGCTCTGCTGTGGTGTCCACGGCAGTTCTTGCGGGTCGGCGTCAGGATTGGTTCGCAACATCGCCGGCGAAAATTCGATCGCCAGTCCAACGAGCGCGGGCCGCAGGATTCATCGGTCAGCCTGCAGCACGAACTGAAAAAATTGCGCAACTATATCGATTACGGGCGCGCAGCCTTGGGTGGGGCAGTGATTTTTGGCACTACCTATACGGATGCCTGCATTCGCGTCGTAAGTGGCGCGCCGACCGGCAGCGGTCGTTTGGTGCTTGGACTGCAAGTACTGATCGTCCTGATTGGAATGCTGATTCAGTTGGTTCGGCTTGAGCCGCGGCTGAAGCTGTTTGCGTCGATTTTCTATCTGATGGGATTGGCACTGGGACTCTGTGGACTGAAGGTCGGTGGTTTCGCCACCGTGATGATCTGGGCGATCAACATCGCGGGCCTGCCGCCGGCCGGTTTTCTTTTTCTTTACGGGGCCACGCTGCTCGCCTTTGCCTCGGTATTCAATGGCGGCCGCTTGCTGAGCGTAGATAACCGCAATGCGATCATCGCAGCCGTGATCGTCGCCGCACCGGCGCTGATCAGTTGGATGGCACGGGAAAAGCTCGTCCACTTCATCAAGCGATCGAAGTCGGCCGAAGAGTTTTCCCAAGCCTAGCAACCATGTCTCCCGTTGCGGTGTGGATTTCAGCGGCGCGCCCGCGGACGCTGCCAGCTGCGGTCGCGCCAGTGCTGATGGGCACGGCGCTCGCTGCGCACGATCACCATTGGGATTGGCGTGCAAGCGGACTGTGCCTCGCCTTTGCCCTGCTGGTGCAGATCGGGACAAATTTCGCCAACGACTACTTCGATTTTATCAAGGGCGCGGATACGGCGGCGCGCGTGGGGCCTCGGCGAGCAGTGGCCGCGGGGCTGGTGACGCCGGCGGAGATGAAGCGCGCCATGCTGCTCACCTTTGCCGCGGCATTTGCGGCCGGCCTGGGTTTGATCGCGTGGGGCGGACCGTGGCTGCTGTTGATCGGTGTGACGAGTATCGCGGCTGGCTACGCATACACCGGTGGGCCGTATCCGCTCGGCTACAATGGTCTCGGCGATCTCTTTGTCTTCATTTTCTTCGGTCTCGTAGCCGTCGGGGCGACCTACTTCGTGCAGACGGGCCATCTCACTCCGCATGTCTGGATGGCGGGCGCTGCGGCGGGCTTTTTAGCCGCGAATATTCTCGTCGTGAACAACTATCGCGACGCAGAGACTGACGCCGTGGCTGGCAAACGAACGCTGGTCGTGCGCTTCGGGCGTGGAGCCGCGCGCGCGCAGTTCATACTCTCGCAGTGCCTCGCTTTTGCCGTGCCGGTGATCTTCTACGTCGAGGACGGTGACTGGTGGTGTCTGCTACCGCTGCTCGCGATGCCGTTGGCCTGGTCGCACACGCAGCGGTTGCGGCCTGGCGCTTCGCCCATCGAGCTGATCGCGCTGCTTGGCGATACCGGCAAGCTCCTCGCCCTCTATGCCGTGCTGTTCGCGGTTGGCGTGCTACTCTGCGTCTGAGCGAGATCGAAGCCGAGTCGGGAGGCGAGGTGCTGGGTCTTGATTCCGTAGAAGTGCGCGAACTCGCGAATGCGCGCCGCGGTATCGGTGTCGCCGGGCGCACGCGATTTGATCGCGGCGATCATGAGATTTTTCGCGGTGTGCTCCGTGGAAATAAACTCGAAGACGCGCGTCCGGTAGCCAGCCCACTCCAGCAGCTGCGAGCGAAGTGCATCGGTGACAAACTCCGCCTGGCGCTCCTGAAAAATCCCGTGGCGCAGGGCCGCGGCGAGCACCGGCGGTGCGGTGAGTTGCGGGCGTAGCTCCTTCTGGCAGCACGGCGACACCACAAGTAGCCGCGCGCCGGCGGCGATGCCGGCTGCAAGCGCATCGTCGGTCGCGGTATCGCACGCATGGAGCGCGATGAGCGCATCCATCGGCGCGGGCGCGGCTTCAGCGATCTGCCCGGGGAGGAAACGAAGCCGCTCGCCGAGGCCGCACTCGGTCGCGACGCGATTGCAAAACTCGACGAGCTCCGGTCGGGCCTCGATGCCGGTCACGTCGGCCCGCTCCCCGAGGAGCGCAGCGATCGCGAAAGTGAGATAGCCCTTGCCCGAACCCATGTCGGAGAAGCGGATGGGCGCGCCCACCGGAAAGTCGCTGTCGTCGACTAGGTGGTGCAGCAGTTCGGCGAATTTTTGAATCTGTCTCAGCTTCGCCGCCATCTCGGTGCGCGGTTGACCACGCTCATTCGTCACGCTGAGCGCGCGCAACCACGCGGCGTCCGGCGCGAGCAGATGATGTTTCGCGCGATCGTGGACGGCTGGGGCCGCGGGAGTCGACGCGGGGTCTGCGGCGGTGAGCTTGATGCGTGCCGCGCCGTCGGGCTGGCACTCTAGCTGGGCGTGCTGCTGTGCCGTGAAGAGATGGGCATCGAGAAACGTCGCGCCGATCAACGGCTCCAGCGCAGCAAACGCTTCATCGGGATGGAGATTCTTCGTGATGTCGCGCGTGGCGTGGCGCCAGACGCAGGCGAGGTGGGGGCCGCTCTTGAGCGTGACTGGCCGAACAAAGAGATTCTTCAACGTTGCGTCTTCGCCTCGGGCCTTGCCCAGCGTGAGCTTCACGAGCGAGGTCTCGGCGAGCGCGGCGCGAAGCAATTCGAGGAAACGATTTCGAGCCGGAGAAGACACAATGAGAAGAGACGCTCTGCGGTTTCGAGTTATTGCGGAAGAAAATCCGTCGTCATCGCCTGCGCAGCCGTGACGGCACCTTTTTTGAGCACGCCGATTTCTTCGAGTTGGCTGATCTGCGTGGCATAGCGCGCAGGGTCGAGTCGACCGATGTTCTTCGGGCCACCGTCGGCATCGCGACCGGTGACGAGTTTTTCCTCGATGATTTTCAGCCGCGAGAAGCGCATGAAGTCGTCTGAATTGTTGGCGTTGGCCTGCTTGAGCGCGGCGTGCGCGGGCGACGGATCGCCTGTGAGATAGTCGGCCCAGCCCTTGATGTAGGCGCGCATGAAGGCTTTTAGCTCCGCCGGGTGTTCGCGGGCGAATTTGCGATTGGTGATGAGCACCGCGTACGAACGAAATCCCGCGTCCCACGTGGAGAGAAAGCGCGGCATTTGCCCGCCGGCGTTCACGATGTGGTACGGTTCGGCGATGAAGTAACCCTGCTGGATCGCCTCCTTGTTGCCGAGGAACGCGGCGACCGAAAAATTCTGCGGCACGACCGTGAAACTGACGCCGTATTTCTTCTGCACGTATTTCAGAAACGGCCACTCGGGTCGCGCGATTACGGTTTTGCCTTTCAGGTCAGCGAACGAGTGCACGTCGCTCGCAGCATGCACGAGCAGGCCGGAGGGATCGTCCTGAAACACCGCGCCAAACTGCACCACAGGGATACCCTCAGCCTGTTGCGTGAGCGTGCTGGTGCTGTCGGCCTGCCCGATATCGGCGCGGCCCGTAGCGATCATCGGCATGACGTTCGCACCGGGGCCGCCGGGTGTGATCGTCACATCGAGGCCTTCGTTGCGGAAAAAGCCGCGCGCCTGCGCCTGATAAAAACCGCCGTGCTCGGGCTCGGCGACCCAGTCGAGTTGCACGCTGAGTTTGAAGAGCGGCTTCTCCGCTGCGAACAGCGAAGCGGATGTGAGCAGGGCGAGCAGAGGGATGCGGAGTTTCATGGAGGGGCTAGCGGTCGGCGCGCTCGTAAGAGTCGTGCCATTTGTGGAGCATGTACCACGCGAGCGTGAGGATGATGGAGACGAAGATGAATCCCAGCATGCACGTGACGCCCGCCGTGGCAAAGAGCGCGGGATACTTTGCCTGGCTGCTGTAGATGATGGCTTGAAAGCCAAGACCGCCGCCGTCGCCCGCAGAGGAACCGGCATTCATATCGGCGACCACTGCACCGATCGGCGCGAGCGTGGCCGCGATACGCAAACCGGTGAAAAAATACGGCAGTGCCGCCGGTACGCGCAGGAGGAACAACTGCTGCGCCCACGACGCGCGGCATACCTGAAAAAGCTCGAGCAGATTTCGGTCCGTCGAGATCAGCCCTTGGGTCGTGTTTACCACGAGCGGGAAAAAGGCGATGACGAAGGTCAGCACCGACACGCTCCAGTAGCCCGCGCCAAACCAGATCACGCAGATCGGAGCGAGCACGGGCAGCGGCGTCATCTGCAGCATCATCAAGTAAGGATACAGACTCGCGCGCACCAGCGGTGACAACGAGAGCGTGAGTGCCGTGAGCGAACTAAACACGACCGCGAGCGAAAACCCGGTGAGCGCGCCTTTGGCCGTGTTGGCTGCGGCTTGGGCGAGCGGTTCGCGGTAGTCGATGAGTGCGCCCCAGATCTGCGCTGGCGTTGGCAACAGAAACCGCAGATCCGGCGACAGCCAAAAATGCACGCCATACCACAGCGCAATCACGACGGCTCCGGTGACCGCCGGCAGAAGGATTTTCAGCAGCGGGCTCTTCATGACGATCGAGGCAATGCGGCCTCGACTGAACGAAGCTCGCGTGAGACCTCCGCGACGAGCTGGTGATAGATCGGGGAATTTCTTGTCTCGTCTGTGCGTGGATACGAGAGCGGCACGGCGAACTCGCGATGAATGCGGCCCGGGTTGGGCGCCATCACAACGATGCGATTAGAGAGAAAAACAGCCTCGGCCACCGAGTGCGTGACGAAAAACGCAGTCCACGCTTCCAACTCGCGGATGGCGAGCAGTTCTTCGTTGAGATGTTCGCGGGTCATCTCGTCGAGCGCGCCAAACGGTTCGTCGAGGAGCAGAATTTTGGGTGCGAGCGTGAGTGCGCGAGCGAGCGACACGCGCATCTTTTGACCGCCCGAGAGCTGTCGCGGATAAGCCTGGCTGCGGTCGGCGAGTTTCACGAGGTCGAGAGCCTTGGCGCTCGCGCTGGCTCGCTCGGCGGCTGAAGCGCCGCGTAGGCGGAGCGGGATCTCGACATTGCTCTTCACGTCGAGCCACGGCAGCAGCGTCGCGTCTTGAAACACGAAAGCCAGATCCGCGGCCGCGGCATCGGGCGAGTGACCGGCGACATTGAGCGTGCCGGAGGTCACGGGATTCAAGCCCGCGATCAGGCGGAGCAGGGTGGATTTCCCGCAGCCACTGGGCCCGATCAATCCGACAAAATCACCCGGCGATGCGGCGAATGAGACGCCATCGAGCACCAGCGGTCCGGCACCAAAACGCTTGGTGACGGCGCTAAGTTCGACGATGGGCAGCGCAGGCATGAGCGGGTACGCTGAACGGCCCCCAGCGCCCTGACAAGTGATGACCGCGTATCCCCGCGCGCATGACACGCGCGGCTGAGCGTCACTTCACGCGAGCGAGTCCCGAGACGGCGCGGGCATTGTGCGGGTCGAGTTCGAGCGCGCGCGCGTAGGCCTTTTTTGCCTCAGCGGGCTGCGTAAGCTTTTCACGGATCGCACCGATGTAGGAGTAAACGTAGCTGTGCCCGGGTGACGCCGGGTTGGGCGGAATCAACGCCAGGCAGGTTTCCAAGTGGTCAAGGGCGGAGGTGAGATTCTGTCCGCTGAGATTGGCCGTGCGCGCATAGGCATAAAGCGCGGTGTAGTTCTTGGCGTTCTTAGCGATGAGCTCGTCGCAGAGTTTGAATGCTGCGGCGTAGTCCTTTGCGTCCGCGAGCAGCTTGATACTCAGAGCAGCGCCGAGATCGGCATCACGGCGGCGGATTTCCTCAAGCTGCGCCTTTGCCTTGTCGCGGTCGCGCATGCCGAAAGGTGCCTGCTGGTAATACTGCATCAGTGCTTCACGCGCTTCAAGATTGTCCGGGTTGGCAGCGATCGCGGCCTCGAGCGCGGCGCGCCCCTTGAAGGCGAGCCCGAGGGAGGTGTGCAGGCTGGCCGCCGCGAGGCAAACCTCCCCATAGGTGGTCTGCGCCATCGAGTCGCTCGGCGCGGCGGCTACGGCTTTTTCGAGCCACGGGAGGGCAGCGTCAGGCGCGTTCTCCCGCTGATGGATCAGGCCGAGGTGCAGCAGCGCGGTCAAGTTCGCGGGCTCGGCCCGGGCAAGCTCCTCGAATGCGGTGCGCGCCGCGGAAAGCTTGCCCGCTTTGAACAAGGCAAGGGCCTCGTCGAGCGGGGCGGCTTGGACGAGGGGAGCGACGCAGAGGAGAAAAATCAGGCGGCGGAGCATATCCGAAAAGTGAATACGCAGGTTCGAGAAGCGCTTTTGGCGCGTGCACTACGAAGCGGTTCTTTTGCCGCGGTGCAATGCTGCGGCTCAAAAGAAATTTGCGTAGGAAAACTACCTACTTCCGTGTCCGGCGGCGACGTACAGCCGAAACTCCGAGCGCGGCGGCCGCCATGAGCGCGGCGATAGTCGCAGGCTCAGGCACGGGAGTGATCACGATCGCGCCCCAACTCTGGCCATCTCCCGCGAGGATCTGATTGATCTGCGTGTAGTAGGCCGGTGTAAGCACGTCGAGCGTGAGGGTCGGATTGGACGAAGTGGAGACCGCGGAGTGGGTGCCGATCAGGAGCAACTGACCATTGAACGCGACAAATGTCGGACTGCCGGAGTCACCGCCTTCGCCTTGGGTCTGGCCGGACACCGAATCGTAATCGTAGACCGTCACATAATCGTCGAGCGTGCCGGTGCCACCGCCCGCGAAACTAAAGTCAATCTGGCCGGCGTTGTCGATTTCGTTGACGCCCGCGGTCTGGCTGGCACCGAAGCCTACGATTGGCAGCCCGATATACGCGCTGACCGAGTTGAGCAGAAGGGTGGAAAACGGATTGACGAGGTCCGTGGTCGGAATGGGGGCCGAGAGCTTTACCAGCACCAGATCCGAATTCACGCCCGTGGGATGTTGGATAACCGTCGAACTCGCGACGGTGTAGGACTTCACAACACCTGCGGTATTGGTAAAGTACGCGATCGTGCCGTTGGCCGGGGTCACATGCGTCGCCGTGACGGCGTACTGTGACGATATGAGTGTCAGCCCAAATCCGCCCGCGTTGCCTATGCCTGAGAGATCGTACCCATTAAGAAAAAACGACGAATTGATCACCGGATTCGACGAGACAGAGCCCGAGGAAAAGCGATTCTCGATCGTGCCGTTATAGCTAAAGATCAGCCAAGCCTGAGCCGGGCGGATTAGGCTGAAAACGGCCAACACCAGCAATGCTGCGCGCGGGATACGCATGAGGAACTACCAGTGGGCATAGTCGCCCTTTTCAAGGCTTTTTGCAAATTCGACGAGTAGGCGCACGCAGCGCTCCACGTCCTCGAGATCGACGACCTCACTTGGCGTGTGCATGTAGCGCAGCGGGATGCTCACAAGTCCGGTGGCGACACCGCCGCGGCCCATCTGAATCGCGCGCGCATCGGTGCCAGTCGGGCGCGGGTCCGCCTCGATCTGATACGGAATCTTCGCAGCCTTCGCTGCAGCGACGAGGCGTTGATATATCTTCGGATTGATGTTGGCGCCGCGGCAGAGGATCGGACCGGCGCCGAGCTTGGTCTCGCCAAACTTTCGCTGATCGCAGTCCGGATGATCCGTCGCGTGGCCGACATCGACCGCGATTGCGATGTGCGGATCGACGGCGTAGGCAGCGGTGGTGGCGCCGCGCACGCCGATTTCCTCCTGCGACGTCGCGACGGCGACAACCTTAGCGGCCAGTTTCTTCTTTTCCTTCGCTAGGCGGATGAGCGTTTCGCCGACGATGTACGCTCCGACCTTATTGTCGAAGGCGCGTGCCGTGCCGATCGAGCCGCTGAACAATTCAAACTCGTGATCATACGTCGCGACATCGCCGATCGCGACACGCTCCAGTGCCTCGGCCTTGGAGCGCACGCCGATGTCGATCCAGATTTCGTGCTTCTTCGGGACCTTCTTGCGGTCTTCGTCGTCCATCAGGTGGATGGCGCGTTTGCCCGTGACGCCCTTGATGTTGCCGTGAGCCGTTTGGATCATCACGCGGCGTCCGGAGATGACGCTTAGGTCATGACCACCGATGGTGTCGAAGTAGAGATAGCCATCCTTATTGATGTAAGTGATGATCAGGCCGAGTTCGTCCATGTGGCCCGCGAGCATAAGGACGGGATCGCCCTTGGGGTTGAGCGTGGCGCGGCGGTTGCCGAGGGCGTCGCCGGTGTACTCGTCGGCGGCGGGTTTCACGTGCCGGTCGAAGACGGCCTGGGCCTCGGCCTCGTAGCCGGAGGGGGAGCGGGCGTGGAGCAATTCCGTGAGGAAAGCGGGGACGGAGTATTTCGACATGGGTTTTAGTCTCGCGCCGATGCCGCGCGGCGCAAAGCGTTTTTGCACATGACCATTTATCCGGCCATCGACATCAAGGGCGGGCGCTGTGTGCGGCTCACGCAGGGGCGCGCCGATCAGGAAACGATCTACGCGGAAAATCCCGCGAGCGTCGCCGCGGAATTTCGCGCGGCCGCCTCGGAGTGGATTCACGTGGTGGATCTCGATGGCGCATTTACCGGCGAGCCGCAGAATCTGGCCGCGGTGCAGGCGATCGCGAAAGTGGGACTGAAGGTTCAGCTCGGCGGCGGCCTGCGCACCCGTGCGAGTGTCGAGCGCGCGCTGGGCTTCGGCGTGAGCCGCGTCGTGATCGGCACGCGCGCGGCGGAGAGCGAGGCATTTGTCGGCGAACTCGTCCAAGCTTTCGGCGACAAAATCGCCGTCGGCATTGATGCGAAAAATGGCCAGGTGGCGGTGAAGGGCTGGGTCGCCACGGCCGACATGAGTGCACTCGCGCTCGCGAAGCGCATGGATGCCCTCGGCGTCGCGACGCTCATTCATACCGACATCGGCACCGACGGTATGTTGACCGGACCCAATTTCCCCGCGCAGGAGGCTATGCTCGCTGCGGGTCGCTTCCGGGTGATCGCCAGTGGCGGCGTTAGCCGGCGCGAAGATGTGGTGAAGCTCACCGAGCTCTCGCAGAAGCATGCGAATCTCGATGGCGTGATCGTGGGCAAGGCACTCTACGAGAAACGCGTCGAGTTGCCCGACCTGCTTACGATTGCGCGGTCGGGCGCATGAGCGATCTTGCGTCGATTTCCGGTTTGTCGTCGAATGAGAGCCGCATGGTTCTCGCTGCGCCCGTCGCTCAACGCATCCTGCGCAAGGCGCTGCTCGCGCGCTTCACCGAGGAACGGCTCCTGCGCCTCTTCGGTGAAGGCAAACTCTCCGGCACGCTGCACACCTGCATTGGCCAGGAAATGACCGGGGCGGTCATCAGCGAGTTTCTACGCGCGGAGGACACGATTTTTTCGAACCATCGCGGTCACGGACATTTCCTCGCGCGCAACGGCGATACCACCGGCCTCATTGCCGAGTTGATGGGACGCGAAGCGGGCGTGTGCCGCGGACTCGGCGGCAGCCAGCATCTCTGCAAAGATGGATTCTTCACCAATGGTATTCAGGGCGGTATCGTGCCGGTGACGACGGGCCTCGCGTATGCAGCGAAGCGCGCGGGTAGAGGTGGCATCGCGGTGGTTTTCATCGGCGACGGCACGCTTGGAGAAGGCGCGATCTACGAAGCGTTCAACATCGCCGCGAAATGGGAGCTACCGCTGCTCGTGGTGCTCGAGGACAACGGCGTATCGCAGTCGACCAATCAGCCCGAGACGCTCGCTGGTGACATCGCGGCGCGCGCGGCGGGTTTCGGTCTCGACTACGCGACCGGCGACACTTGGGCGTGGGAGCAATTGCATGCGATCACCGGCGAGACGATCGCACACGTACGCGAGACCTCGCGTCCGGCGCTGCTCCACATAAAAACCTTTCGCCTGAAAGCGCACTCGAAGGGCGATGATCTGCGACCGCGTGAGGCCATTGCGACGGCCGAGGAGCGAGATCCGCTCACGCGATTTCTCGCCACACCTGAATCAGCGGAGCTGGCCGAAGATGTGCGCGCCGAGATCGAGCACGCCGTCGTGGTCGCAGATGCCTCGCCGCACACGCGCTACGTGGCGCCGAGCAGCGACGCCCCCTCGGCGGTGCGTTGGAACAAAGCGACGACGCCGACGGAGCGACTCGTTCCGGCGATCAATCGCTGCCTGCGCGAGCACATGGCGCGCGACGAAAAAATTCTACTGATCGGCGAGGATATCGAGTCGCCGTACGGTGGCGCGTTCAAGGCGACGCAAGACCTCTCGGCCTTGTATCCCGGTCGCGTGCGCAATGCGCCGATCTCGGAGTCGGCCATCGTGGGCATTGGCTCGGGTCTCGCGCTTGCGGGCTGGCGGCCCATCGTGGAAATCATGTTTGGCGATTTTCTCGGGCTCGCGTTCGACCAGCTCGTGAATCACGCGGCGAAGTTCGAGCGGATGTACGCGGGGCAGGTGAGGGTTGATCTCGTTGTGCGCACACCGATGGGGGGGCGTCGCGGCTATGGGCCGACGCATAGCCAGACGCTCGACCGGCATTTCCTCGGTGCGCCCGGTCTGCGCGTCCTCGCGCTCAACAATCTCCTGCCGCCCGACGCGCTCTACGGTCCACTGCTCACGAGCCATGCAGGACCGACCATCGTGTTGGAAAACAAAATCGCGTACGGGCAAAACCTGCGCGGTGCGCTCGCACTCGGCTTCGAGCGGCTGGCCTCGGACGAACGGTTCCCGACGGTGTGGCTCAAGCCCGTCGCACCCCACGTGGACGTGACTCTCATCGGCTACGGCGGCATGAGTGAACTGTTGACTGCGGCAATGGAGCGACTTTTCGAGGAGCACGATCTCATCGCGCAGGTGATCTGCCCGATGCAGATTCATCCCTTCAGCGTCGCACCACTACTGCCGGCGATTCGCGCGGCGCGCAGTCTCGTCGTAGTGGAGGAAGGGCAGGGCTTCGCGGGCTTTGGCGCCGAGGTGCTCGCGCAGCTCGCCGAGCACGCGCCCGACTACCGCGGCCGAATGGGCCGCGTGGTGCCGCCCGCCGACATCATTCCGTCGAGCGCAGCGATGGAGCGCGATATGCTGCCGCAGCTCGGCACGATCATCGCCAAGGCGGTGGAGGTCTCCGCATGAAGCACGTGCTGAAAGTTCCCGTGGTGAATGCCAACGACGAGTTCGTCGTGCTCGTGCGCTGGCACATCGCCGATGGGGCTCAAGTGAAAACGGGCGCTCCGCTCGTCGACGTCGAGACGACGAAGGCCGTGGTGACCATCGAATCTGAGCAGACGGGCTGGCTGCGGCATGTGGCGAAGGAAAACACCGAGGTGCCAATCGGCGCGCCGCTCGCAATCGTGGTTTCAGAAGAGTCGGAGTTGGCCGGAGCTAAAGTTGACGAGGTGAGCAAGCCGGTAGCGGTGGCCACGTCACCCAGTGTGCCGACAGCAAAGGCGGAAAACGTGGCGCCAGCGGCTATCGCGTTGGGCAATGCCGCGGACTTTACGCGGCTTTCGCCGCAGGCGGAAAAGCTCGCGACCGAGCTCGGTGTCGCTCGCGAGGTTTGGGCCCAGGCAAATCTGGGCCTCATCACCGCCGCCCAGCTGCGCTCGCTGCTCGCCCAAACAGCCGCGCCGGTACCGAAGGAAAAAGAAGCATTAGCAACTCCTGCGCTGCGCTCCGAAAAAGCGCCGCTATCCAAGCGCGCAGAAATCGATGCGTTGACCGCGGGCGCAGAAGGCGGACTCCGCAGCTCGCTCACGGTTTATTTCGATTCGGCTGGCCTGCGTGGCGGCGACGAGCAGGCAAGTGTGCTTCCGCTGGTGCTCGCGGCGACGGCGAAGCTGCTGCCGAGCCGCCCGCGTTTCACGGCGTACTTCGACTCCGGGCAAATTCGTTTCTACGACGCGGTGCACCTCGGCGTCGCGATGGATCAAGGCGAGGGCCTGCGCGTGGTGACCGTGCGCTCGGCGGATAAACTTGCTGTGGATGCGATTGCCGGCCGGCTAGGTGAACTCGCGCTCGATTATGCCGCGCACCAACTGCGGACGGAGGACGTGAGCGACGCGACGTTCACGGTGACGGATCTGTCCGCCTTCGATGTGCTGCACTTCGAGCCGTTGATGAATGGCCGACAGAGCGCGATTCTTGCGCTCGGTGGCGATTCGACCCTGCCGGGCCATCCGATGTCGCTCACGCTCGCTTTTGATCATCGCGTGCTGACGGGGCGAGAGGTCGCGGAATTTTTGAAGGCACTGCGCGATGTGTTGCTGGCTCAAGCGACGATCCCGGCGGCGCCCGAGGCACCGACTGCGTGCTGTGATCGGTGCTTCATCGATGTCGCGAGCTACTACGATAAGTTTGGGAAATTTGGCCTCATGCTGAACACGACGCGCCCAGATGGCTCGACGGGCATGATCTGTCATAGCTGCCGGGAGCTGAGCTGACGATGCACATCGCTGTCGAAGTCATCGCCCAAGTCGCTCGCGTCGACGCAGCCACGCTCACAACGGAGCGGCGGCTCGATAGCCTCGGGCTTAGCGCATCGCTCGGCCTGTCGATTTTGCGCAGCGGATTGAATCGTCGTCTCGGTTGCAATCTTGGTCCGCTCAACTGGTGGATGACGATCGCGGACGTGCTGGCTGCGCTCGACGGCGGTGGTGTCGCACAGTCTTCCTCGCCGACTGCGAACACACCGCGCACCCCCGCGGCGACAGCGAAGGCCTCGGGACCATTTGGTGGACCACGCCGCGCTGTGTCTGCCGCACCGGCGCTACCGTTGCACGGCGTCGATCTGGAGGACATCGCAACATTGCCGGAGTGGCCTGCGAGTGGTGCGGGCGCGGCGTTTTACGACGAGCATTTCACGGCTGAGGAATTGGCGCGAGCGGCGCAGCAATCGAATCCGCGAGCCACGCTATGCGGGTACTGGTGTGCGAAGGAAGCGGTGAAGAAATGTGCGCCCGAGCTGCTGGCGCTCGGTTGGAAAGACATCGAGATCGCCGTCGCGGCGGATGGACGGCCGAGTGTAGTGATCTCGCGGATACCAGAGTGGCTGTTCTCCTTGAGCATCTCGCACAGCGCAGCAAGCGCAGCGGCGAGTGTGCTGGCGCTCCGACGCTGACTAGGATGAGCGGCATGACGGCCAAACGGTTTTTCCTGCTCTGGGCTGGACTGTTTGCACTGATCGCGGCCGGCACGTGGGCGGCACTGAGCACCAAGCTGAGCGGAGAGACGCGCTGCCTCGATGCCGAGATGTACTATTTCCCCGCAGCGAAGGCGATGTGGGAAGGCCGCGGGCCGCTGCAGTTCGATGGCCGCTTTTGTACGCACCAGCCGCCGGGTTATGCGACGGTGCTTATCCTGCCACTGGCGGCGGCACGAGCCGCAGGTATCTCCGAAGTCGCGGTGAGCCGAGTGGTGAACATCGCTTGGGCGGCATTGGCCGGTGTGGCACTCGTGGCGCTGCTGACACCGAAGACGGGACAACGCGTCGCAATCGGCGCAGCGGCCGTGGCGGTACTCCTGCCGCAATTTCTTTGGCTCTGCCGCAATGGTTATAATGAGCCGATGTTCACGGCGGTTTTGCTTTGGGCCGTGGTATTGGCGGTGCGCGGCACGAATGAAAATGGGCTTGGGTTCGTGCTGGGTGCGGCGGGGCTTTTTGCCGTAGCGACCCTGACGCGCTCCATCGGACTGTTGATTCCGCCGATCGTGGTCGTGGTGCTCGGATGGCGAGCGGAGAATCGGTGGAAAGTCGCGGCGCTTTGGGTGCGCGCGCTCGCGCTATACGGGCTGTTGCTCACGCCGTGGATTGCGGTGGTTTCGGCCAAGGCCGGAAAGTTCACGCCCGTTTCGACGTCGTTTTTGCCGAGTCACATCGACGGCCTTGTCTCGTCCAACTCACCCGAGATCGCCGAGCGAGCGCTGCAGCATTTCACCGCGCAGGGGCGGACGAGCGAGGCGGTGCGGGCGTTTCACCGTGCGGAGTGGGCCCGCTCACCGCTTGCCTATGCCGGCTTCTGGGTGCGCAAGGCGTTTGATTCGACCTACGCGTCGGAGTCGAAGCGTGGGCAGACCGTGCTCGGTGCGATCACGATCCCGTGGCTGCTCGCGGGCGCAGGCTGCGCCCTGTCGCTTTGGCGGAGGGGAGCGAAATTTCAGCCGGAGCTGGCGCTCGTGGTAGCGCTCTTCGGCTACTTCTTCGCGATGGACGCGCTGGTGTGGTCCACGGTGCGCTACCTTGTACCCGTTTTGTGGATACCGGTGGCGCTGGTCGTGTGGGCGCTGGCTGAGCGCTTCAAGCTCGCTTCGCCGGCGCCTGAAAGTGTCAGTCCCGCTTGATCTTCTCTGCGATTTCCTCGAGCGGATACGTGATGATCTCGGCGAGGGTGGGGTGATACCACGGGGCGCGCAGCAGATCGAAGACGGTCGCACGCATTGCCAGCGGGCCGCTGAAAGCGTGGATCAATTCCCCGGCATCCTTGCCGACGATCTCGGCGCCGAGGATGCGGCCGTGCTTCGGCTCGGCGATGACCTTCACGTAGCCGTAGTTGGCCTCCATGAGGATCGACTTGCCGTGGTCGTTGAAAGGGTACGATGCGACCACGTGCGGCACGCCCTTGGCGTCGAGTTCGCGCTCCAGCCGGCCAATCGTCGCGAGCTGCGGATCGGTGAAAACGACGTTGAGCAGCAGATCATAGTCGACGGGCTTCAGTCCGGTTATTCCGGCAGCGTGACGCGCAGCAAGTTCACCTTGCTGGATCGCCACGTGCACAATTTCGACGGGACCGGAGCAATCGCCCGCGGCGTAGATGTGGGGCACTGTGGTCTGGTGCCAGCGGTTGATGAGGATCTGGCCATTATCGCGCGTGGTGACGCCGGCGGCGTCGAGCGCGAGCGACCCGGTGGCGGCGGCGCGGCCGAGGGCATTAAAGAGATGCGAGGCGCGCTGCGTATGGCGCTTGCCGCGATGGACAAACGTCACTGCGACGCCTTCGCGGTCGCGGGCGACGCGTTCGATCTTGGTGCCGACGAAAAGCTTCATACCATCGTCCGTGAATGCCTGCTGCACGACCGAGGAGGCGGAGTCGGAGTGATCGCGCAGGATGTTTGGGCTGCGCTGGATCAACGTGACGCGCGAACCGATACGCTGGAGAAACTGGGCCAGCTCACACGCGACCACGCCGCCGCCGAGCACAATCACGCTCTTCGGCACAAAATCCAAATCCAGCACATCGTCACTGGTCCAAGTGGGCGTTTCTTTCAGTCCGGGAATGTCGGGCGTCGTAACGCGCGAGCCGGTGGAGATGAGGAAATGTTTCGCGCGCAGGCGGCGACCGTCGGAGAGCTGGACGGTGTGGGCATCGATGAAGTGGGCGTTGGCGCGGATGAGATCGAAGCGGCCGGACTCCAGCGCCTTCATCCGGTAGTCGGCAAATTCGCCGATGATCTTCAGCTTGCGCTTGTGGATGGCCTTCATGTTCGCCCGCGCGGAGGGGATTTTCAGGCCGAATTTTTTTCCCATCTGCGCGAGGTGCAGCACGTCGGCGCAGTAGAGCAGCGTCTTCGACGGCATGCAGCCACGCAGGATGCAGAGTCCACCGAGCTCGCGCGCGCCGTCGACGATCGCGGTTTTGAGGCCAAGCGAGACGGCGACGCGGGCGGCATTGAACCCGGCGGAACCGCCGCCGATGACGAGAAAATCGTAGGACTTCATGCGAAAATAAAACGGCCGCGGACTCCGATGAATCCGCGGCCGTAAGGAAGCACGCTCAGCGGCCTTTGCCAAACAGCATGATATGAATCGTCTTCAGGACGATCGAGGCATCGAGCAGGAAGGAGAAGTGCCGGATGTAGTAGAGGTCGTACTCCAGCTTGCGCACGGTGTCCTCCATGTTGGCGCCGTAGGGATAGTTCACTTGTGCCCAACCGGTGATGCCCGGCTTCACGAGATGCCGGAAGTGATAGCACGGAATTTGCAGCTCGTACTCATCGACGAGACGCACCCACTCGGCGCGCGGGCCGATCAGGCTCATGTCGCCGCGCAGCACATTCCACAGCTGGGGCAGTTCGTCGAGCCGGGTCGAGCGGAGGAGCTTGCCGATCTTCGTGATGCGCGAGTCGCCGGGGCGGGTGTAGGGATCGTCGCCTTTGGCTGGAGCGGCGCGCATCGTGCGGAGCTTGTAGACTTGGAAGATCTCGCGATTTCTCCCCGCGCGCGGCTGGAGGAAGAAAATGGGACCGCGGTCGTCGAAGTAGATGATGGCGCCAGCGATCGCGATGATGGGCGCGGCGAGGAGGAGACCGAACACGGCAAACCCGATGTCGGTCGCGCGTTTCAGGCGTTCGAAGACCGGCTCACGGGCGATCTGAAATCCCTCCTGAAACAGCCACGTCTGATTGAGCCGGTAGATCGGAATCTTCTGCCAGTGCAGCTGGTGGAACAACTCGAGCGTGTAAGTCGGCACCCCGCCGAAGTAGAGGCGCATCAACTGCTGCGACACCTCGGGGAGGAGTTCGCGGCTCGACTCGCGCAGCACGATCGCCTCGACGCCAAAAGGATTCGCGCGCACTTCGGCGAGAACCTCGTGAAATGGCCGGAGCTTGAGACCGTTGTTGGTGCCAAAGGGCGCGGCGGAATTGTCGGTGACGACGGAGAAGATCACCGGCTGGGTGTTCTTCATGCGCTCGCACTCGGCGTTGAATGACTCGCAGCTCGCGCGATCGCCGAGAAACACAATGCTGCGCTCGCCGCGCTCGGCGGCGGCTTGCTGGTAGATGAGGCGCCGGTACCCGAGCGTAAGCGGGGCGAGCGCGAGGAAACTCAGGGCGATGACGGCACGGCTGCTCTGCAGTTCTTCACCGTCGGGGAACAGCTTGAAGACGAACGTCAGCAGCAACGTGCTGATCAAAGAGCTGGCGACGGCGAGCGTGTGCTGGCTCGCGTAGTCGAGGCTCAGCATATCGGTGCGTGCGCGGTATCCATCGATCAGATACAAAGCGAAGACCAAAATCGCGACCGGGCCCAGCAACGGCTGGAACAGAAAGTGCGGATTGATGCCGCGGTAGTGGCTGATGATGTTGAAAACACCAATGGTGACCAAGGCGTCGAGCGACAGCAGGGTCAGCAGGGTTTTGCGTTCGATAGTCATCAGCGGGCGAGGGACTCAACAAAGGCACTCAGGGCCGTGCAAGCCCTCGCGCTCGGGCAATGCGACTCAAGCACGGCGGAGTTTCCGCGCCTCCTCGGCCGCGAAACTCTCGTAGCGTGCGAGCAGGCGGCAGTACTTGAATCCTTTTGCGCCATCGAGGAAGCCGCGGCGCAGCACGTATTGATAGAAGAAGCGGAGAGCAGGTCGGCCGGGCAGAGTGTAGCTGAGGCGCTTCAATGCGCGCCGGCGCTCCAGCGATGCGCTGGAGAAAAGTTGTTTCCACGGGACGGGAGCATGGTCGGCGGCGTGGGCGATGGCTTCGGCCTTGGCGTAGCGGCGATGCTTGGCCAGCCACTCTTCCTCGCCGCCGGCGGACATGTTGTGCAGATAGCTTTGCTTGAGCCGGTCGAGCCGCATGTGCGGAGCCTCGCGCTGGCCGTGGCCTGTCTGGATGAACTCGAACTGCGGCGCGCGAACGAAACGGGCCTGATACGCAGGATAGTCCGTGCAGTGCGGGAGCCATTTACCCTCCCACAGCATTTTCGGGGCAACGAAGCAGCCGTCGATATCGCGACGAGTGGCGACTCGGGCGCATTCGGCGGCGAGCTCGGGCGTGAACTGCTCGTCGGCGTCGAGATGAAAGACCCACTCCGACGTGAACGGGATCGAACGCTGAGCGTAGTTACGCTGGCCGCCAAAATTATCGAAAGCGCGCGTGTAGACGCGCCCGCCCGCCTCGCGCGCGATGTCGGCGGTGCGATCTTTCGAGCCCGAGTCGAGCACTACGATGTCCTTGGTGTAGGGCAGCGCGGACGCGAGACAGCGCGGCAAATTCTCTTCCTCGTTGAGAGTGAGGATCAGAACGGAAAATGGCGCAGTCGCGCTCATGCGATCAGGCCGCAGCAGACGAAGGCGCGCTGTTGCCGAACTCCTTTTCGATCAGCTGGGTGTAGGCGAGAGCCGTGCAGAAACATATCCACCAGTTAAGCACGACGGCGGTATTGCCGAAGGGAAACTCCACCCACGCATACAGCACCAGTAGCGTGCAGCCGAGCAGCAGGTAGGCGGGGAGTGGACGGATCAGGTGGGCCCAACGCTGCTTGAGCAGCGGGACAAGCACACACAGGCCGAGCACCAAGGTGCCGATCAGGCCATGCTCCGCGATCGATTGCAGCCAGTCGCTGTGCGCGTCGTGGTAGTACACCGGGAGGCGGTCGACCTTCGACTCGGCGGTGTTGTAGAGCATGAACACGTACGGATACGATCCCGTGCCCCAGCCGAACCACAGGCGGTCTTTCGCCATGGCCCACGTGTCGGCATAAAGGCGGGGCCGGCCTTTCGGATCGACGCTATCGCGCGCACGCAGCGCGGCGACCTGTTCCTTCGTCTTGGCGACGCGAGCCTCAATCGTCTCGTGTGCCATAAACCACACGCCGACGCCGGCGACAGCGATGCCGGCGACGGCGCCGAGCACAGGCAGTGCGATGGATTCGTTGAACTCGCTCCGCCGCTTGGCGAGCCGCCAGAGCCAGTGGAGGAAAGCGATGGAGAACAACACGAGCAGGAGCATCGTGCACGAGCGCGAAGTGCTCAGCGGCACCGTCACGGCGATGAAGAACAACGCAACGAGGCCGGTGAATACCGGTGACGAGTAGCGCCCGCGCTCTTCGCGGCGGCGGGAGTAGTGCCACATCAGCGCAAGGCACGCGGCGACCATCGAGACGATGAAGGATCCCCAGTGATTGTGATAGATGAAGCTCGAGAAGAAGAACGGTTGCGGCGAAGGCACTGCATCGAAGTAAAGACCCTTCGAACCGGAGAATTTTTGCAGGGTGCCAAAGATCGAGAGCGCCAGCGTATTGATCGCGAGGATGATCAAGAGCGAGCGCAGGACTCGGCGTTGCCGAATCACGAGGACCAGGTTGAAGCACGACAGCACGATGCCGTCGAACAGCCAGAGCGAGCGGAGCGCGATGGCCGGGAGTGCGCTGCTCGGCAGCCAAACGGGCGATTCGACGGGCGCGTAAGCCAGATCTTCGCCGAAATGAATTTCCCGAAAATTGGGCACAAAGCAGGCGCCAATGGTGAGGCCGTTGAGTAGGGCGAAGGGCCAAAGGACACGCAGGGCGCGGAGATTTTCCGGGCGATTTTGGAAAGCCTCCAGCACGAAGGACAACGTGATGAGTATACCGAGACTGCCCCACCACGCCAGCAAGGTCTTCACCCAGGGAGCGCCGCCGCCAAACGCCCACGTGGCGCCGATGGAGAACACCGCGACGTGCGCGAGCGTGATATATTCCAGCAGCTTCAGTTCGCGCGGAGCGCGGCCCGGACGGGCACTTACTCCACGCGCGTACTTGTAGTCGGGTGTCGACATCAGGATTTGGCCAAAAGCTGTTGGTAAAAATCGCGGAGCAGTCCGGCCGAGCGATGCCAAGAGAACTCGCTCAGCACCCAGTCGCGGGCAACGGCGCCGCGAGACTCAAGCTCGGGGCGAGAAAGTGCGGTCGCCTTCACGAGTGCATCGCCGAACTGCACCCATGGTACGCACCAACTGCCGCGGTCGTTCAGGCGCAGCCAAGGAGTCGTGTCGGTGACAATGGCCGGCACTCCGTGCGTGAGGGCCTCGGCGATCACGAGACCGAAATTTTCGGTGAACGAGGGCAGCAGAAACAGTGAAGCCACGGCGTAGGGCGCAGGGCGATTCAAGCCGGAAAAAACACGGATGCGCTCGCCGGCGTTGAGTTGATCCGCCTGCGCTTGCAGTTCTTCGGCCGTGTAGTCCTGCGGGATGCCGACGACGAGCAGCAGCCAATCTCTGGGAGCGCGTGCGGCCCAGAGTTCGATCAGTTCGCGGACGCGTTTTTTCCGATGCAGGCGCGAATAGAAGATCGCGACGGGCCGCTCGTTGACCGCCGGGCAAAACTGCTGCCAGTGGGCTCGCGCGGCGGAAATTTCATCGGACGTGGGTTGATCGACGCCATTCGGCGCGACGCAGATCGGCTGCTTGAAGCCGAGGGTCCGGATATCGGATGCCTCCTCGGCGCTCGTGGCGTGCCAGCCAGCCGCGGCTTCAAATGCGCCGGGATGAATGAAGCGGCGGGCCAAATTTTTCTTCCATGCGCGATGCTGCCATGCCCAAGCGCCCATCGCTCCGCGCGGAGAAATCACGAGCGGCGCACTCTGCCTCTGAGCGGAACGACGGGCGTAGTCGAGGGTCAGGAGCCAGAGCGCGTGATGATGAATAACGTCAGCCGAAGTTTGCTCGAGGTGGCGGCTCAATCCGACCGAGCGACACATGAAGCGCGGAGGGTCGCGGCGAAAGACCTCCACTTGCAAACGTCCGTGCGACGCGCGACTCGGGCCCGCAGGGTCGGTGGCGAGCAACTCGACCTTCAGCTCCTGTGCCGCGAGAGCGCGCGCGATGGCCTGGACGGATTTGCTTGGTCCGCCCTTGTCCTCTTCGATGCTCGGCGTGACGTGAACGATTCGCACGGCAGGCTCAGCTTGGGTCGGGGCGTTCGCGCACGGGTTTGCAAGGATGCCCGAGGCAGATCATGCGCGGCGGCAGATCGTGAAAAACCACCGAGCGTGCGCCCACGACGGACAGCTCGCCGATCGTCACCCCGGGACCGACGAAGACCTCGGCTGCGAGCCAGACGTTGGCGCCGATCTCGATGGGCTTGGTCACGAGTGGGAGCGACCATTGCGCGAGATCGTGGGTGCCGGCGCACAGGTGGCATTGCTGGCTGACATTTGCGCCGCGGCGCAGGGTGATGCGATCGACGTTGTAGACGTTCACACCCGGACCGAGCATCGCGCGCGATTCGAGCGTGAGTTTCCACGGATAGAAAACTTTCACTGTGGGAAATATCACGACCTCGGTGGGCGTAGCGATATCAGCGCCGAAAAGTCGCAGCAGGCGCGCGCGAAACGTGTGAAACGGGCGCGGGCTCCAGCGGAAGAGCGTGGCTTGAACGAGCCCCCAAAGCAGACGCAACAGGACCTCGCGGCGCGGGTAGGGCGTCACGCTATTTTGTCCGAGAAAGGGAGCTTCGGCAGGCACGGGAGGGGAATCGAGTCGTTGAATCAGCGTGGCCTCAAGGGGCGAATCTACCCAGTGGCAACGGGTAGTTTTGCGACCTTCATCGCATCTGGCCAGAGGCGCTGGCGGAGGTTGATCGAGGGTTTTTCCACGAAGCGATAGAACACTGCGCCAGCGATCGCGATCAAGGCAAACGCCGTGATGTAGTATACGAGTTGCGGCACCACGCCGACCCGGCGCGCGATGCGTAGCGCGAGGTGAAGGGTGAGCGAGTGAGTGAGGTAGATGCTAAACGACGAGCGCGCGATCAGGGTGAGAAAGCGAGTGAGCGCATTTTCACTCGTGGCGCGATTGACCGTCCCGACTAGCACGAGGGCGAAAACAATCGCCGTGAAGCTGAATCCGAACAGATAAAAAGTGCGCGACGGAATCACGTAGCACAGCGCGAAGGACGCTGCCGCAACTGGCCAGATGCGCTGGGCAATGCGCTCGAGACGTTGCCACGTGATGGCGTCACGGGCGGCGATCCACGAAATCCACACGCCGGCGACGAGCGCCTCGAAATGCACGTGCGTCGAAAGCACGGTCTGATCGAAGTCGCCAACGGTCTGCGTCGAATAAAAGGCGCAGCGGAAGACCGCGGGAAGAGCGAACAGGACGGCAAAGAAGAGATGGTGCGCGACGACGGTGCCCCGCTGCAGCAAGCGGAGCAAAAACGGCACGATGAGATAAAAGTGCTCCTCGATGCAGAGCGACCAGCTCACGGCGAAGTAGGGAATGTGCTCGTAGAAATTCTGGATGAATATGAGGTAGCCGAAATCGAAGGCGGGCGAATCGGGCTTGAGCCAGCGCGCGGCGAGCCACGTGGGAAAGAGCGCGACGAGGTAGGGCGGTACCGTGCGCGATACGCGCCGCAGGATGAAATGCGGCACATCCACCGAGCCGCGTGCCGTCTGCTCGCGCCAGTAAAGTCCGCCGATGAGCCAGCCGCTGAGTACGAAAAACAGTTCTACTCCGAATTGGCCGACGGAAGTGATGCGTAGCACCGCGGCTTGCCGCTCGGGTGCCATTACCGGCAGGTGCGACGCGATGACCATGAGGATCGCGGTGGCGCGCAATAGATCCAGATTGATGTTGCGAGGCGATTTCACGCAGCAGAAGCAGGGAGGCCGAGGGCGGCAAAAAGGCCGACAGTGGTCTGCGCGTAGGTGTAGCCGGCGATGTGCTGTGTCACCGATTTCTGGATACGCGTACGGTTGGCGTCATTGGAAAGCGTGTCCATCGCAAGATGCAGTTGTATACGGAGCGAGGCGGCATCCGTCGCGCGGAATGTCCAGCCGGTCTGCCCCTCTACGATCAGATTTTGCTGGCAGCCCACGAGCTCGCTGACGAGTGCAGGCACGCCAAGGTGCATGGCCTCGTTGATCGCCAGCCCCCACGTTTCGTAGTGACCGCGCGAAGGCAGCACGAAGAGATCGGCCAACAGGTAGCGCGAAGGCATCTCGCTCTGGTTGGCGAAGGGCAGGAATTTCACGCTGCCTTCCGGGGCGGAGCGTGCTTCCTCGAGAAGGGCGGTTTTGTCCTCGCCATCGCCGACGAAGACCAAAGTCCAACCTGTCTGATTCACGGCGAGAAAGGCCGCGAGCAATTCGCGCGGTTGTTTCGCCGCGTTGTATTTGCCGGCATAGAGCACGACTTTCTGGCCGTCTGGCAGGCCGAGTTCGCGACGCAGTTTGTCCCGGGCGACTCGATACTCGGAAATGGTCGGATCGAAGTGCGCATCATTGACCGAGTGCGGTGCGAAGAAGAGCTTTCGGTCTGATACGCCGAGCGTCCGGAAATAGGCGCGATTGGCGGACCCGACGTAGAGAAACGCGGAAAACTGAGCGTAGAGCAGACGCAGCACAGTGCGCGAAACAAACGAAGGTTCGCCACGACCGAGGAAATGAGAGTCCCCGCGAAAGAGCAGCGGGATGCCATGGAGGCGAGCCCACAAGATTGCTCGCATGTGGCTGATGGACTTGTAGCCGAAGAGTAGGACTGCGGTGGGGCGCCAAGCGGCAATGCGTGCGGTCAGCGTGGGATTGTTGAGCCCGCGAAACGTGAACGAGCCGGGCTCCTTTGCGATGTTCGGCACAAACTCGCTTTCGTACCCGGAGAGCAGATCGACGTCCCAGCGAAACTGCTGCTTGAATTGGCGATCGACCTGCGCGGTCACGCCAAACTCCCATAGGTAAAACACGCGCAAATCGAGCGCGCCGGTCTGCGCCACCCAGCGGAACCAAGGACTGTAGTATTGCGTCGGGTGCGAAAGCACCACGGCGAGTCGAGGACGCGACGGGTTCAATCGAGGAAGCTACGGAAGGCCAGCGGTACGCCGATCACGACGACCGTCGCCTGGAAGAGCGAACTGAGCCACATGCTCATCGGTGCTTCCGTCTGGAAGGACCAAGCCATCAGTACCACCATGAACATGCCGGGATAGGACATGATCGGGCTCTCGGCTGCCCAGCCACTAATGTATCGGAAAAACCCGGCGAGGAAAATGGCCAGGCCGATAATGCCGAAGACACCAAAATTAGCATAGGACTCGTTGACCATGCCGAAGCCGATGGTCGTGCGCGTGTCCTCTGCGGTCTGCAGGCCGTAGTGAATTGAGAGCGTGTAGGTACTGATGTGCCCGGGATCCTTGTTGGGATTGAAAAACCGAGGGACGAATTGCCCGGGGATTTGCTGATAAGTCTCGCCCATCAGGTAGGGCACTTGCTCCGGCGTCTTGGAAATGATGAGGCAGAGCAGATGGATGAGCGACGAGCGCTCGAGCAGCTTGTTGCTCTCACGCTCTTGTTTTTTCTCCAGTTCGGGATCGATGCCGTAGCCCACCCATTCGGAGAAAAATGCCGGCAACTCGGTGATGGAAGAGGGCATCGGCGCGCCCTGTTCCCAGTATTTCTGGCGCATCGGAGCCTTGCCGATGTGCAGGATAGCGATGATCGGCATGGCGATCGCGAGCGGAAGAATCGGCAGTTTCTTGCTGCCCGAGACATAGCCGAGAACGGTAAGCAACAGGATCGAGATGCCCTGCACGAGAAATAGCGCGGCCCAGCTGAGCAGGATCTGAATGATGAGCTGCACCACGAGCGTGATCTTCTCGTGATGCACGAGTTCGCCCATGCCCCAGCGGCGCGATTGCACGAACGTGGCGATGATGCCCACGCCGAAACACACGGCGCGGATGACGCCCTCGAGGTCATGGGGAATCCAATCTGTGAACTGGATGATCGCCGTGTAGGCCGTGGTGACCACCATGCCATAGCCGAGCACACGCGAAACGTCGCGAGAGATAATTTCGCGTTTCCAGAGACGAGTGCGCCTGGGCCGAACTCGCAGAGAAAAAAACACGGCAATCGCCGTGAGCTGAAAAAGGACGATCGTGATCGCGGCGGCAGTGACGATCCCATCGTCGTAACGCTCGACCTGTTGGTGACCGCTTAGGATGGGAATCGCGTAAGTGTTGATGCCGGTGAGCATGTACACTTCGAAGATCGGAAGCCCGAACTGCGATCGCTTGGCCCACATGAGTGCCGGCACGGTCGCCAGGATGAGGATGATCAGTCCGAGGTAGAGATGGAGAGGATCGGTGACCTTGGCGCTATAGCTGTAGTAGCCGACGGCAGCGATGACGACGGCGACGCCAGTCGAAAAAAGCTGCCGGCTGCGTCGCCGCGCCTCCATCGGCGTCGTGACATTTCGCTGTGCCGGTGCGATCCATACCACCGGGGCCGGCGGCTCGGTTGGTGCGACCGGAGGAGTTTCCAGTTCACTCATATGATGGCAGCGGGAGGCGGCACAGCGCGATGGAAAAGCTTGGACTGCTGGTGCGTCAAGGAGCCGGCGAGGTAGGTTCGGTTGAAATGCTCCAGGTTGCGATCGGGAAGTGAACCGACGGGGAATCCGGCCAGTGCGAGGTCGAAAAAGCGTGCGAGGTCGGCGTGAGCCTCGTGCTTCGATTCGTGCTCATGGAAGCGCACCATATAGGCGCAGGACAATTCGTCCAGCAGTCGCTCCATCACGCTGTCACGAAACACCAAGCCGAGAATGGGGCGCCCAGTGAGCACGTACGGGTAGACTTTCGACGGCGAATAGGCGAGGTCGCTCGAACCCGGCAGCAGCAGCACGTCGGCCTGCTCCTGCATGCGCAAGGCCGCCAGGTGGCCGATACGATGCGGCACTTCATCGACCAAATCGGCCACACCACAACTCTCGGCCACGGGCATGACCGAAGGCACGCCCTTACCCGGGGCGACGTAGCTGGTGCCGAGGAAATGCATTCGCAAGCGTGCCGCACGCTCGGGGTGTCGTTCCCGGTAGAGGCGCAGTCCATCAAACAACACGGTGAGCGAGTGCGGCATCACCGGCCCTGAAGCGCCGGTGTACAACAGGTGGATCTCGCCGTGGTTTCTTTGGAAGAGCGGGTCGGCCGGAAGCTGTCGGGCGATGGCGAGATCGGGTTCGCTGGCGCCAAAACGAATGACCTCGGTGGGGACACGGCGAAAGGAGGGATAGTGCGAGCGCAGGTCATCGCAATAGCTGGGCGACACGCTCATGACTGCGCTCGCCCGCGAGAAGACCCAGCCTTCCAGCATGCGGGCCTGGACGCGCGCAAATTGGTATTTCCATCCGCCGGGTGGCCGGCGCGAGCCAGGCCGCTCGTAGTAGTCGGTGCGCCACGGGTCCTGAACATCGATCACATAGGGTACCCCGAAAAACTCCCGCCACAGCGCACCAAGGGTGAAGGTGACGAACTGCGTGTTGGAAAAAAACACGAGGTCGAACCGCTCCTTTTGCAGCAGTCGCGCTCCGCGCCAGAATAGATGAAACCACGCCCGCAGGCCGATATTGCCGATGCCGAGCAGACGAGTGAAGAAGCGCGGCAGAGCCGGAGTGTGAGCGATGCGCACGTCGTCCGGAATGGTGCGCATGAGGTCGGGTTCGCGGATGCCGTCCTGATAGGCATCCTGCACGGTAAGTACGACGGGCTCCCAGCCGTTGTCCCGATAATAGGGCAGACTCATTCGCACGCGCTGCATGTCGGGCGCGTTGATCGGCGGGAAATGGGGACTGACGATCAGGACTTTCTTCACGAAATCGCGCTGGAGCGTGGCTGAAGGACGCGAATGTCCCAGATCTTTCCGTCGTTGCCGGTCAATTCGACCGCATCGAGCGTGATCAACTGCGTGGCGATGCGCCGCCACATGGCGGCCGAGTTGCCCCAGCGGTAAAGGGAGACGACCAGAAAACCATTCACCGCGAGCGAGCGACTCAGCCGTACGAGCGTTGCCGCTGGATCGCGCAGGTAGCCGATCACCTCGTTGACCACGATGACATCGAAGGATTCGCCCGTGGACCATGTCTCGAGATCACCTTGAGTGAACTTCGCTTGCGGGGCACCGCGAGTTTGCGCTTGGGCAATGGCATTGCTCGAAAGATCCACGCCGAGATAGGAAGTGATCGCCACCGCAGACAAATGCGACGTGAGCTCGCCCGAGCCGCAGCCCGCATCGAGCAGACGCGGCCGAGCGGCACGTTGCTGGATAAAATGGGCGATTTGGCGATATCGCGAAGCTTCATTTTCGCTCTGAAGGAGCGACCAGTGCCCGTTGCCGTACTCGGCATCGAATGATGCGGCGGGCACGGGATGGCCCAGACCTCGTGGCGCATCAATGAAACGCCGACGGAGATAGCGCAGGAGGCGGAGAGGATGCAACTTCACGAAGTGAGGGGCTCTTCGATGAAGTACTCCGCTCCGGTGAGAAACAGGGCCATGAATCCTCGGGGCAGCGGCGCCTCGCTCGTGCCGATCGGCGCGAGGCTCTGTGATTCGTAGACGGCCAAAGCTGAGCGCTTCTGTGCGAG
Source organism: Verrucomicrobiota bacterium (assembly GCA_048498795.1). GTDB lineage: Bacteria > Verrucomicrobiota > Verrucomicrobiia > Opitutales > Opitutaceae > JBEHXH01. The sequence continues at coordinate 263,959 of JBEHXH010000010.1, read as the reverse complement.
AAACGGGCCGGAGTCGCAGCGAAGGATTTTCGCAGGGCGCACGGCCAGCTGCAGCAAGAGGCGCGGGCTCCACCACGCCCAGACAGGGTACTGAATCAAGCGCCCCCGAAACTGGCTGGCGCGCAGAGCAGACATCACGATCGGAAAGAGAGCGTCGTGCTCTGAGCTGCCGTCGGTGCGACAGGTCACATAAATCTCTTCCGGCTGATGTTGTCGGACGATCGGGATCAGCTTCGCGATTAAGGCCGAACGTTCGACCGCGGACAAGCGGTCGAGTGTGCCGTCCGGTGTATCCAGAAAGTGGATCGCATCGGCCGGGACAGACAAAGCTTCTGCGGCGGCCAGTGCCTCGGCCTGCCGACGGCTGCGCAACGCAGCGCGCTGCGATTCGATGGCGTCGCGATAGGCGGCAGCGCCATCGGTCACGAAGAGCAGTTGCACGTCTCTCGAAGCTGCGCGATGGCGGGCGATCAAGCCGCCACAGCCCAGCGTCTCGTCGTCCTGATGAGGCGCGATCACGAGGATGCGCTGTGCACGCGCGGTGGTGTGAGGCTGGCTGCGCACGCGCAGAATGAGGCGGAGGCCGGCGTGGATCATGCGACGAAGGCGGTGTTTGAGCACAGCGGTCACGCAGCGGGTGGCATACTGAGGGCCTGCTCGATGTGCGCGATCAGGCGCGGGCCTTCGCGTTCCCAAGAATAGTGCGATTCAGCCAACTGACGGGCAGCGCGTTGACCGGCGGCAAGTGCTGCTCGATCGGCGAGCAGCGCATCGAGTCGCTTTGCGCTGGCCGCCGGATCCGCGAAAGAATCGACGAAGCCAGCAGCAGTATTAGCGAGTACCTCGCGCTGACCTGCGGTGTCGCTCGCGATGACAAAGAGCCCGGCGTTGAGATACTGGAGAATCTTGTTCGTGATCGTGAGATCGCGGTTGACGATCGATTTGTCCTCTAGGGCCAAGCCGATATCGTGCTGCGCGATCAGGGCGGGTAACTCGCTAGGCGGGACTAGGCCAAGAAAGGACACGGCGGTGCGGCGCTCTTGGGGCAGGCTGGACAGGAGGGTGCGCGCATAGTCGCCGCGGTCGTCGCCGAGCAAGACCAGTTGGCTCGGTGTCGTCGTGAGTTGCCAGGCGCGCAAGAATACTTCGAGCCCGCGCCCGGGACCCAGCGTCTGGGAAAACCAAAAAAAACTAGGGACTCGATTTGCTTGCGGTCGATGCGGGTCGGGCTGAAGCAAAAACGAATTGGTGACGACCGTGGGACGCCGTCCCCCATAGCGCGCATGCAGTCCCTCGGCGAGGGCGTGGGAGGTCGTGGTGGTGGCGCATTTTTGCAAAAGCGTCCGCTCGACTTCACGAATGGTGGAAAGGGGCCGCTGCAAACGATCGGCCGGAAGCAAGTCTTCCGAATGCCAATCTTCGATATCCGCCACGACGCGTCGCCCCATTGCGAGCAGTCGCGTGCCCGCCCAGTGCGGCACTTCGTTGTGCACGATGGTGAGGTCGGCGGGCAGCGATTTCATGCGCGCGAGCAACGCGTTGGCCGGACCGAGCGAGTGAATGCTCTTCCACCCAAAACGCTTTGCCGCATCGCGCGCGATCCACAGCGCGAGTCGACGGCGGAATACGGCAAGCCCACCGCCCGGAAGCATGTCCAGCTGCTCGTGCCTGAGATTGAGTCCGCGCGTCAGCTCTCGATCGAGGGGCTCGGACGGCGCGTGATTGCGGATCGAGAGCACGGTCACATCGTAACCCGCGTTCGCGAGCGTGGTGGATTCCTTTACGACGCGGGGGTTGCGTGCGAGCGGACCGTTGGTGACGACGAGGATTTTTGACGAACGCGACAATGGGCGAGGTAGAAGTTCTAAGCGGGTAGGATTTCGTGGACGTGGCGATCAGCCGCGCGCAAGGCCGAGCGCTTTTGAAATGCGCTCGATCGTGTTCCCGATGGAATGCTCGGCGAGAGCGCGGCGCTGGCCGGCTGCGCGCAAGCGCGCCCGCCGGGCTGGATCGGCGGCGAGTGCGCGGGCTTTTTCCGCGAGCTCCGCGGGATCGCGGTACGCTTCGATCTCGTGGCCTACTTCGTAAAGTTCTTCGAGCCCCGGAGCCCACTCGGTGAGATAACAGGCTCCGCTCATGGGTGCCTCGATGTCGCGCAGCCGTGAGTACGTGCGGGGCTTCTCAGCTGAGTGGCGCGGACTCGGGTAACGGTTCACGCCGAGACATACAGTCGCTTCCCTGATCGCCGACCAATAGGCATCGCCGAACACAGCCGGCCGGGCGTAGGGACTGAAATCGAATTGCACGGGAACAGGTGGCTTGATCGCTCCGGCATATTTGCGAGCAAGGGCACTCCATCCGTGTTGACGGGCAAATTCGTATTGGCGCCGTACGAGAGTCGCGGGATTGGTGGCCCGGGGTGGCGGCGGAGCTGGAGCGGTGGCCGCGGATTCCCAGCCCGGTCCGCGGAGTTCGCATTGCAAGCCGCACTGGAGCGCTTCGGCGAAAAGCCTTTCGCGCGGTTGATCGCGCGTGCCGACGAAAGTTACGGGCCTGGTTTCCGCGACGGCCGGCCCGCGTTGGGCAGGCGGTACCCAGCAGGCCATAGGTGCGTTGAGGAGCGGCAAGCCGGCGCGACGATACAGCGCGACGGCATCGTGCTCGGGCACCCAATGGAGATCGAAACCTCGATAAGCGGCAGGCACGTGGCGAAATTCACGCACATTGTCGCAGAAGAAGTTCACGCACGGAATGCCCAGCGCGCGAATTTCGGCAACCGCGGCAGGCAGCACCTGCTGTGGGAAAAGGTAACCGAGAAAAAAGTCGATGGGCTGACGGGCGTGTTCACGACGCAGAAACTCGATCGCAGTGGTCCAAGTGCGCTCGGCCCAGCCGTTGACTGCGAGTTGTTCGGTGGGGAGAAGTCCGCCGGCCCAGTCGCATGCCGGGGCCTCGAGACATTCGTGCCCGGCTTCGGCAAAACTGCCGCGGAAGTACTCGGCCCAAAACGCGTAGGCGGGCACAGCGTGCCGTTGCACGGCCTGCTGGCTGCTAAGAAAGATACGCAAGGGGCCGGGCATGGAAGTCTAGCCTTGCCGACGCGCTTGGATGCGGCGCGCGAATTTCCAACCAAACGCAGCGCAGAGCAGCTGAAACACTCGGCCTCCACCGGGCCGCTCAGCGGAGCCCCCGTGAAGCTTCACGAGTTCCTCGGCTCGGGCGACGACGTCGGGCGCATCGGGCCAAGCGCCAAAGGCCAGACGCTGCATGAGATCGGCGCTGGCGCGACGAGTACGCGCGCTGTCTTCGACCGCGAGCAAGTGGCTGATACAAAGCTCCTGCGAGAGCAGGGCGGAACGCCACGCCCGCGCGGAACGCTGTCGGCTGAGGCTGCCGGAGAGATTGGAGCGATAAAACACCCGCGCTTCACTGCAGAAGCGCAGCGTCTCCGCGCGCAAGATCACGCGGGTAAAATATTCGCCGTCGTCGTTGAGCGAGAGTCGTTCGTCCCACGGGCCGGCTGCATCGATCAGGGCGCGTGGAGTCAGCCACGCGGCGGGCTGCATCATACCGCGTCCGGCGTAGTTGAGCGTGAGCCACTCGATGGGCTCGCTATCGCGCCAGTTTTCCTCCGGCACGAAGCGGGCGATGGAAGGATCGTTTTCGAAACGTCCCCACGCGGCAGCGACGATGGCGCGCGGCGTCCGCGCAAAAATTTCCATCTGGCGGGCAATCTTGTCGGGCGCCATGAGGTCATCGGCGTCGAGAAACTGAATGTATTCGCCGCGTGCGAGCCGCAGGCCGTGGTTGCGGGCAGCGCTGGCGCCCGCATTCGCCTGGGCGACGACCTGGACTCCGGCCGAGCGAAACTCCGACGCGACGGTGAGCGAGTTGTCCTTGGAGCCATCGTCGACGACGATGATTTCCTTGGTGGGCCACGTCTGGGCGAGGGCAGACTCGATCGTAGCCTTGATCCAAGGGCCGGCGTTGTACGACGGGATGATGATGCTGACCAACGCGGCGCTCATGGGGCGGATTTCAACCGACGCTGGCGCTCCTGGAAAAAGCGCACGATACCGTCGCGCTCGATGGGTGATCCCTCCGGCTGCGAGGCAAACGTGAGGGGCGGGACCGAATCGGGATGCGGCAACGTATCGAGATGAGTCAGTGCATTGAGAAGATCGGGCGACACCCGATAGTAATCGCGATAGAGCCCGGCCCGAATAATGTGACGATGCTCCGAGAGCGCGCCGAGGTTGCACGCGAGCAGCACGGCGAGAGCGCTCCACCACCAGCGTCGGCGCACCGTGGTGCGGCACAGCGCGGCGAGTGCGATGGCCGCAACAATCCAGAACGCGGCAATGCTCGGTAGTCCGTAGTAGATGCGCCGAAAATCCAGACCGACCATGGCTTTGAGCCGGAGGATCATCAGAGCGTTCATACCGATCAGGGCGAGGGGCACGAGCGCCGCGGAGAGTTGCAGGCGGGTACGTTCGCTAGGATGGCCGAGCTTTGGAGCCAGCCAGACGATGCCCGCGATAAGAGCGAGTGCAGCGACGAATATTGGCACATCGCCGACGAGGAAGCGCAGGTTGTCCAAGGCGAGCTGGGGCGCGTAGGTGAGCAGATCGACGAAGGTCTCCCGGCTCTGAAATATCTGGCCCAAGGGCAGAGACTGAAAATCAAAATTGGGCCGGTAGCCGTTGACGCGCTCGATCAAGGCGGGCCCGATTGCGCGGTTATAGATTTCCGCCAAGGCCGCGGCTAAGAGCACGAGCCCGCACCAAAGCCACCCGGTTATCGAGCGGGCGCGCAGCGCGAGCAGCAGCGCGAGCAAGAGGAGAAGAAAAAGGCCCTGCCGATCGAAAAGCGCCATCGCTGTGCCGGCGAGCAGGACGAGCAGCCCGCGATACCACGCAAGTTTGCCATCCCGGTCGAACGCGGGTGCGACGGCGCAGGCGACGATGAGCAGGCAGAGGGTCACGCCTTGTTTCGCCGTGTGAAAATAGCTGCCCCCCAAAAAGACCGCGGGCGTGGTCACGAAGAGTGCGCAGAGCAGGGCCGCGCCCAGTGCGGGCAACCGCGCGTGGCGGCGCGCAAACCACCACATGAGGCCGACCGTGGCGGCCATGAACATGTAGTGCGTGATCGACAGGAAATGCGGCCAGCCGTGGTCCACGCCCCACGCGATGACCTGACAGTCGAGGTTGTCGAAAACGTAGCTGAGCTCGCGCCCCTGATAGAGGCCCCAGTCGGCGCCGTTGACATCCAGCACCCGTACGAGCCAAGGCCGCTCGCTCAGATGGCTGGGGAGGAAATGATAGTCCTCGGGGTGCAACATACCGCGGCGCAGCACGAGTGGTGACGCGATGAGCGCGAGGAACCCAAAGACCAACAACAGCCAACCGGCGCGCCGGTGCAGAAATTGATAGAGGCGCTGATTCACGGCGTGGGGGCGATTCGCTCGAGCACGTAGACCGAGTCGGTGTGCAGAAGCCAGCGATGCTGGCCGGTGGCGACGAGGCGCTCCGCAAGTTGCCGCCACTCGGGAGCAACATGATCCGGCGAGCCATGGCGGTCGAGCGGCTGGCCCACGACGACGAGAAATCGCGTGGCATATTTGTCGTCCCAATACTCGACCCAAGCTTGTTGGGTGTGCTGCCGAAGATATGCGGAGAGCGTCCACCCACGAGTATTGATTTGCACGACATCATCGGGCCGCAGGAGCGGGCGCAGGACCGCGACGGCAGGACGGACGTCACCACTGAATTGCCGGCTCAATCCCCGGAGCGACATCACGAGTCCGAGCGCGAGCAACGCGATACTGCCGCAGAGCACGAGGCGCGAGAATCGAGGCGCGAGCTGCCCGACGAGCAAGGCACCAAGCGGAAATACCAGCGGCACGGCGGTGCGCGCGTTGTACAATTCGTCGAAGCTGCCGATGGAGCGCAGCAGGATCATGCCGCCACTATAAGCGACACAGATCAGGGCCATCGCCCGCGACCACGATTGAGCGGGCTTCAGCCAACTCCAAATGCAGAGAACAAAGACTCCGAGCGCGAGCGACCCGCCGATGATTTCACCGAGCAGACTGGTCGGGCCAAACGCATCGCGCACTCCACCCAGCATGCCAGCCGAGGGCAGCGACCAGCCGAACTGAGTGGCTTGCAGCGGGAGATGCGCGAGGCCGGCAAGGCCGGTGCCATTGCGGTCGGCGCCGCTGGCGTGACCGGTCACGAGGATGTTCCAAAGCAGCAGCAGGCCGATGGCGGCCGATGCCGTAAGATTTGCAGCGAAGGCTGAGCCTGCCATGCGAGAGGCGCGGAGCTGGCGCAGTTCGACGAGGAACCAGAGCCACAGTACTCCAAGCGCGAGCACTCCCACGTACCGCATGCAGATGCCGGCGACCGCAAAGGCGGCAGCGAGCCACAGTGCGCGTCGCTCCGGCCAGTGCGCGAGCGATACGCCGAGACCAAGCCAGCACGCGGCAAACGGGAGTTCGCTGAGGGCGCCGAATATTTGAGCACTGATCGCCGGGGTCGCCACGAGCGCGATTAGCGCGAGCGCGCCAGCCGGGAGTGGCGCGATCAAGCGCCGGTTTAGAAAGACGATCAACCCGAGCGCGCTCACGCTGATCACACATAGCGCGGCATAGGCCGGCACACCGAGGCGACCCAGCAAGCCCGCGAGAAGTGGGAGACCGCAGGGCCAGTCATTGCCAAAGGCGATTGGCCAAGTGTGCGTGTAGTTTTTGGCGAACTCGCAATAGTGATAGGGATCGAAGCCCAGCATCGGCCCTTCGCGAAACGTCACGACGGACAAGGCGAGGCCTACGGCGAAAGCCAGCCACGCGGCGCGAATGGGAGAGGATGCCGCGGCGGGACTCATGCGGAGTTTTTCACGTGATACCACGCATGGCGAAAATACCCGCGCTTTGCCTCGGCGACGTAGTGATGCAAGGCGGCGGTCGGCCGGCGGCACTCGGCGTCATCGGGCAGCAGGCGATAGTCTTCGACCGGGAGGCGCAGCGCATTTTGTCCCGAGAGGATCATGGCGACCAGCGCTTGCTCTAGATAGTAGCTCGTGCCGTGTTTCGCGAGCAACGCGGCGCACCAGTGCTCGATGCGATCCCAATCCAGTGCGTCACTGCGTAGGCCACAGATGCCGACGTTTACGTGCGAAGCGAGCGGCGCATCAAGCAGCTCTTGCAGGGCCGAAACCGGATAGCCGTAGGCGTCGCCGATATCGAGCATGTGGATCGGCTTCGTGGGTGCCGAGAGCCACTCGAGCAAAGCGTCGGGCCGACGGAAAAAGAGCATGTCGGAGTCGAGCACGAGCCGCCAGCCGCGACGACCGGCATGAAGATCGGTGAGTTTGCGGAGATGGATGTACGACTCGCGCTGCTGACGCAGAGCGGGAAAGCGCGCGGCGGGGAGCGCGTCATCGAGCGCGGCATTGGCCTCGGCGGCGCGCACAATGCGACAACCGGGAAACACCCGCTCGGCCTCGGCGCACAGCGCTTCATCGAAGCTGCCGTCATCGTAAATCGTGATGCGGAGTGGTGCGACGGTGAAGCGCTGCAAGGACCACGCGCAGAAGGCGGTCTGGTACCAATATTTTTTCCCGGTGAGGAAACAAACCTCGGGCGCATCGGCCGTGGCGCGTGCAGTTGGTGGCAGACGACGCGACGCCTCGATCATGAGGTCGCGATGCTTGCGATCAATGCGCTGCTGGAGTGGGCCGCCTTCTTTCCAGGACCGCTCGATCCACCCGCGAGGCTCATGCCAAAATGTGTAGAGGAGCCGGCCGAGTCCGAGACGGGCGACGGCGGCGCGGGCAGGTTTTTTGGCGGGCAAGGTCATGGCGCGGGCAGCTTCCCGAGCAGCGCAGCGACTTCAGCATCGGGCAGCGTGCGGCAGGACTCGTAGGTGCCGTTTTGCCAGCGCTTGAAAAGCTCTCCGGCGCGGGTCGGGCCGAGCACACGGCTGAGTAATTGGAAGCTGCCGCCGCCGAGGGCGCGAAGTTCGCCCTTTGGCAGACGCTGCCAGATACCGAGCTGGCGGGCGGCAAACTCAGGTGAGAAGCCACGGGGCAGACGCCTCCAGGAGCGAAAGGCGATCTCGCCTGCGAGGGTCCGAGCGCGCTCGGTGTCGGCGGTCGCAACGCAGGATCGGGCGAAGGCTTCCATCACGCCCAGCGAGGCGACGCCCAGTTTTTCCCAGTAGTTGGTGAGCCTCACACCGGCGTGGCGACCGACGATGGTGTGAGGACCGGGAACGAGTTGCACGCGAGCCGGCGTAGCGCAGGCGTTGTAGTAGAACCAGATTTCGGCGACGCTGTTGTAGGCCGCGCTCGGTGGAAAAAACGCGTGGTCGACGAAACGCCGCAGATAGTCGGTGCGAAAGATCGGGCCGTGGGGCGGCGGCTGCAGTCTCAGATAAAAATCGGCGGCATCGGCCGGTGCGGAAAGGGGCGCATCTTGAGTGATAACGAGTGAATCAAATGGGCCCTCCAATGCGGTTTGTGCGATATCGGTCGTGGAGGCATCAAGACCGGCAGCGTCCATTGCACCGAGCTGGGCACGGAATTTTTCCGGCCCCACGAGGTCGTCGGAGTCGAGGAAGAGCGTGTAGCGACCGGTGGCGTGGGCGAAGCCATTGAGGCGGGCAAAAAGGAGGCCCTGATTTTTTTGATGAATGACCTTGGCGCCGACGGCGTGCAGGATCGGAAGCGACTCGGCGAGTGGCGGAGTCGAGCCGTCATCGACGACGATGATTTCCAAACGATAGTTGCCCGCCGCGCGCCGCACGGACTCTAGCGAGTAGTCGAGCACCGACGCCCGGTTGAAGACCGGCACGATGATGGAAAGATCGGGTGTCATGCCGCGGACGCGAGCGTATCGCGATAGTATGCGACACTCGCCGCCGCGAGAGCGGGCAAGCTGTAGCGCTCGGAGGCCGTAGCGTGAGCGGCCGTGCCGAGTCGGCGGCGCAAGTCGAGCGATGCGGCGAGCTCTATGATTGCAGACGATAAGGCAGGAATATCTTCCGGCGGTACGAGACGGCCCGTGCGATCATCTTCGATGAGGTCCACCGCGCCCGGTGCACGAAGCGCGACGACGGGAAGGCCGTAGGCCATCGCTTCCGCGAAGATCAGCCCGAACGACTCATAGCGAGAGGGCGCGACGAAGATGTCGGCTTCGCGATAGCGCCGCTCCAACTCGGCGGCGGACACACGACCGGCGAAGTGCACGCGATCGCGGACCTCGGACGGAGCAGTTTTCTCCCAGTGGGTTTGCCAATAGTGATCATGGTCTGCGCCGGCGAGCACCGCGCGCAATTGCGGTGAAGCTCTAAGCGCAGCGGGCAGGGCACCGAGGAGCAAATCGATGCCTTTGCGATGCTCGGTGCGGCCGACGAACAGCAGCGTGCAGGAACTCGATGAGGCTTTCTCCGATGGAGGTGGAATCGGGATGCCGTGCGGCACGAGGCCGACTGTCGATTCGGTGAGAGAAAACTCCTGGACTATGGCTGCGAGATGCGAGCGAGAGTGTGTAAGCACGCGGTCGCTATGTCGCACGAGGTCGTGCTCCCACTGCTCGAGTTTGCGTCCAATCCAGTTTCGCGGACCGGCATTCGTGGCGCGGAGCTGCGCGGCGGTGGTGGATACTCGCGTCACGAGCGGCGCGCGCTGGCGCACGCGCACGTAGTCGAGTGCGAGCGATCCCGTGGCTGTGGTTTCCCAAATATCCGGAGCGATAGCCAGAGCGGCTTGGCGCGCGGCGGCGATGCCGGCCCGTACGCAGAAGTATTGGTGAAACTGCCAATTGAGTTTTCCCAGCAGGCGCGCGCGAAGCGGCTTCGGCACGTGGATAGTTCTGACCGCGAAGCCGAGATCGGGAGGTGCACACAGTTTCTTCTCGCTCACGACACAGGCGGTGACGCGTGTGCCGGTGGCCGTGAGGGCGTCGGCCAGATGGCGGAAGTGCACGCCGATGCCGCTGTCGAGATCAGTGACTCCGGCGAGGCCCGGAGTGAGCAGGCCCACGTGGCTGGGTGTCGGCAAAAGGAGGAAGAGTTAGAGGCGCGACAGGTCGGCCTGCCCGGCGAAACGACCGGCGCGGCCATGCCAGCGAATGCGATGTACCGGAGAACTCCACGCCCGCTCGCGCCACCATGCGCGCGCGGTGCGCAACGAAAGCGTCCACGGCGCAATCGGTGCCCAAGGACAGGCATCGTGAATCGCGAGCACTCGCACCCATGTTCGCTGGATGCCGGCATTGAGCCGAGCGAGGTACGCAGGATCGAGGCGGCCCGGAGGGATCAAATGCGTGACCCGCAATTCGGGGAAATAACCAACATCCCAGCCCGCTCGGTGCAGGGTGAACACGAGGTCGTTGTCGCCGCCGGAGGCGAGCGATGCGCCCGTGCGGTCGAGCTGGCGGCGCGCATGGGAGCCGTCGAGAGCTCGAATATAAACCTCAAGCGCGGCGCGGCGCACACACAGTCCAGCGCCGACGGGGGCGTGGGTTGGCCACGGCACTTTCGGGCCTCCGATGGCGATGTGCTCGACGGGGCCATGATCCTGTAAAGCGAGCAGGCCCCAGAACTCGCGCGTCCACTCGGGTGCGGGAGATTCGAACTCGGGCACCACCGGACCGCCGGCCGCGCCGAGTCTGGGATGCTCGGCAAAGCGTCGCGCGACCGAGGCGAGATAGGCGGGATCGAGTACGTTGTCGTCATCGACAAAAACAACTACGTCGCCTCGTCCCTCTTGCACACCGCGCAGGCGGGCAGGGGTGAGACCGAGCTTCGTCTCGACGACGACGCGTGCGCGCGGATGCCAGGCGAGGTCGAGAGCCGCGAGGGGCGGCACGCTGGCGTTGTCGACGATCACCAGCTCCCAGGCGGTGACGGGCAGCGATTGCGCGCGCAGTCCGGCGAGCGTACGCGCAAGACGGCGCGGCTCGGGATTATGGGCGGGAAGGACGACCGAAATCACTTAGCGGAGGACGGCCCAGACATTGTCCTCGGGAATCTCGCCATCGATATCGAGCACATCGCCCGTGACGGTGCGCAGTGTGTAGCCCGCATCGCGCAGCGGACGCCACAGCGCGGTCTCGGCATCGGCGATAGGGAACCACGTGGGCTTGTACTCGAAGACGATATTCTCCGGGCGAAAGGCAGACGCGATGAGCATGCCGCGCAAGACGGCGGGCTCGTGGCTTTCGACATCGATCTTCACCAGCTTGATCGTGGTCTTGGCGAGGTCCGGCACGAGTTCGCCGAGCGGGGCACAACGCACGAGCACCGTGCCGTTTTGATCGATGCGGACGCCGCCGAGATTCCAAGAGTCGGGCTGTGCGAGACGCACTTCACCGGCTCGATCGGACGCGGCGGCCTCGATGATCTGGGTGCGGAGCGACGGGTTCAGGGCAAAGTTGGCGCGCAGTTTCTTGAGCGCGGCGGGATTGGGCTCGAGCGAAATTACCCGGCCCTTTGATCCGACACTTTGGGCCGCGAGGAGAGAGAAAAATCCGATGTTGGTGCCGACATCGACGAACGTATCTCCCGGCGTGAGCAATCGCTCGAATAACGCCAGCGTGTGCGGCTCATGGCCCTCGCCCAGCAAGAGGCCGCGCTGAAGGATATCGCCGTAGTCGAGCTGCATCACAATGCCGGGCCGGACGGTGCACTGGATATCGCGCAGCCAACCCTCCGACCATTTCAGCAACCGCAGTTTGAAGGGATGATTGAATCCACGCACATAGCTGACGATCCAAGGATGTAGAAAGCGGGGCGGCATGTCAGGGATTGCGGCGCGAGCCACGCACCGTCGCCGGCACGCCGTAGGCGATGCTGTACGGCGGCAAGTCGCTCGTGACGACTGCTCCAGCACCGATCACGCAGCCGTCGCCGATGGTGACCCCGCCGAGGATGGTCGTGCCAGCACCGAGCCACACATCGCGGCCGATGTGCGTTGGCCGCAAGACGTCGGGCTCCCAGCGAATGTGCTTCTCTGGCGGCGGGATCGTGTGGTTCGAGGAGAGGATGCGGCAGTGCATCGACACAAGTGTGTCGGCGCCGATTTCGACGCCACCATGGCCGTAGATCACAGTGTAGGGCCCGAGAAAGACATTTTCACCGAGGGAAATCTTGCCGCCCCAGGCCTCGACCAGCGCGCCGCTTTCCAAACGGCAACCGGCAGCGAGAGACACGGTGCCCGGCTGTCCGGACCTAATGCCGCGACGCGCCTGCACGCCCGGCGCGAGGACGCAGCCCGAGGCGATCGTGATACCGCTGGCGCGAAGTCTGACGGTGCGCAGAAACGAACCGAGCCGGGCGAGGGGAGTCATGGGTGGATCAAGTGCCTTGCCGACGACGCTCCTGCCAGCGGAGCAAGGTGAGTGTGGGCACGAGCGGTTTCAGCAGGCGAATGGCAGGGTGCCGGCTGGTCGGCGGGTTGCCCCCCAACTGGCGGCAAAGGGCGATCGCACGCTGGGCCGCGGAGTCTTCGCCGAGTACAGCGAGCTGTGCACCCGCTCGCTCGGTTTCGATGATGAGTTCCTCGCGCACCGAGGAGACCGAGGCATGAGTGGCGTAGCCTTCGAGCGCGATCAGACGGCACTGCCAGCTAAGCCGATGATCGTGGCTGAAACTCTCGCTGCGGCGAAGCGATTTCGTGAGCACCTCGGGTACATGGTGCCAGCGCGCGCCGGTGCGAGCGAGCCGGATATGCACATCGGCGTCTTCCCAGATGGCGAGTTGCTCATTGCAGCCGCCGATGCGCTGCCAGGCGGAGCGCCGGAAAATACTGCTGTTAAGCCCCATCGCATGCCGGATCAGATGTGCATGCGGGGTGCGAGCCATCCACACAGGATCGTAGCGGCGGCTCGTCTGGAGCGCGCCGTCGCTCTCGTTCACCCAATCGGCATCGCAGGAGACCACATCGTGCGCCGCGTCGCAGAAAGGCGCGAGGGCTTCGACGAAGCGCGGCTCGATGAGGTCGTCGGCATCGTGGAAGTGCAGCCACTCGCCGGTGGCGACTTCGACCATGCGATTGCGCGCACGGGCTACGCCGACATTCGTATTCGGAGTCAGGATACGCCAGCCGAGCCGGCGGGCCACCGCGACGGTGTCGTCGGTGCTGCCATCGTCGTAGCATAGCACATCGGCAAACGGCACGGTGAGCTTCCGCACGCAATCGGCGAGCCGCGGAAGAAAACGTGCGGCGTTGTAGCAGGGGACGAGCAGGGTGATGGCGGGCGACGAGGGCATCGGTTCAGGCAGGCTTGCGTGCGTCGACGTAGATGGTCTCGAGCCGCCGGGCAAAAGAGTCACGCGCCGGATCGTGCTCGCGCCGGGCGATGGAGACGAAGCCGGCCTGCTGGAGGATTTTTTCAAGCGACGGATAATCGTAGATGAACTGGTGTTCGCCGCCTTGGCGGAAGAGCCAGTTCACCGCCTCCATCTTGGTGTGCAGGTGACGGCGCACGCTAAAGTGGTCGCGTGCGTAGTCGAAATACGGTACATGGGTGTCATCCAAGTAGGCTCGCATGACGGGCACCGGATCGGGCACGCCGATGCTGATGATCCCGCCCGGGGCGAGCACGCGAAAGCTCTCGCTGAGATTGGCGACGGCACCCTCGGGATACGGCACGTGCTCGAAGAAGTGCTCGGAGTACACCTCCACGCAGCTGCCATCGGCAAACGGCAGCGGCTGACGTAGATCGAGGGTGACATCTGGGCGACACGGGGGGATGGCGTAGAAGTCGATGTTGATCCAGCCCTCCTTGTAAACGCCGCCGCAGCCAAGATGGAGCCGCAGATCCTTGCGTCCCGCGAGCGCACGCACTTGGGCGAGCCCGCGGCGATGCGAACGACGCATACGCCATTCCTCGCGCAGCTGTCTGCGCAGGGCAGCGAAGGTTTGGGTGAACTGAACACCAAAAAATTGCTCACTCGTTTGGCGGAGAAAACTCATGGTGGGTTAAGCGGAGCGGAGCAGATCGTTGATGGTCTTGGCGGCGGTGCCGATCTGGGTGCCATGCTCGTCGACGCGGATCACGTGATGACGATGACCGCAGGCTTGGGCGAGGCGCGAGTACCAAGGATGAAAAGGTTGTGTCGCGAGCTCGATCACGAGCGTGCCGGGCGGGCAAAACACCATGTTGGAAAACGCCGCGCCGTGAAAGCCGACGAGCGCTTGCGCAGCGCCGCAGGTGGTGGCGGTTGCGGTGGGATCGAGTTTCGCGAAGTCGACGATCTCGGCGCGCTCCACGCGAGAGGCCAGATCGCCGGCCCAGTCGATGCGCCGATTTGGCATGTGCTGCCGATCGAGCCAGACGATTCGAGTAGGAGCCGCGGATTCGATGGTCGGATAGAGCGAACGCAGCGCAGTGACGCACCACGGGTTGGGCTCGAAGTGCCGCGCCACGCGACTGGCGTAGATGAGCTGCGCGCAGTGAAAGTGACCGAGTTCCTCGATGAAGACGATTTTCTCGGGCGGGATATAGCGACTCAGCCAGCGCCGCTTTGCCGTCTCGCCATAGCGCGCGACGAGTACGTGATCGACCCGATCCAAGAATGGTTTGGCTAAGGCGAGCTTGGGCAGCGCCTCGATCATGAAGTGAAAAAACGTCTGGGCGCCAAACGTGGTGAGCAGCAAGGAAAGTCCCGGCAACTCCTTCGCCGGAGGGTAGCCAGGAGTAGCGAACACCGGATGCCGGTCGATCGGCCGGTCCCAGCTTTCCAGTGTTTCGCGGACGACAGTGCGGGTCGCAGGATCGTAAACGATTCCGTGGGGCCCGTGGACGCGGGCTCCGGCTTGGAGGTAGAGTTCGCGAGACGGTTCGCGCACGAGCCAGGGCCGATCTTCGCCAGCGAGAGTACCGGGAACGCCATCGGCGTAAGCGGTCGGTTGCAGGGCAAACGGGCGACCTTCCTCATGGATGAGCACTCCGCTGTAGCCCGGAGACGTGGCGAGCACACCCTGGTCGTGCCCCGGCGCCCCGGAGAAAAGCTCACCGAACGGTCGATGACGGACCGGCAGATCGGTGGCGATTCGCTGCCAACCGAGACGCAGAGTATCGGATACAGTCATCGGGTTATGTTCGGGCGCGAAGCAGGGAAGTCAGGTGCATCGCAAAGGCCCCGGCGGGATCGGTTCCGGCCAACGCCAGCGCCTTGGCGCGAGCCGCGCGTCCCATCGCGGGCAAGTCGCTCCTGGCTTGCCACAGACGCTCGAGGGCCGCGTCGACGGCCGATGGCACGCACGCCTCGGCGAGAAATCCCTCCACGCCTTCGGTGACAAATTCCGGGATGCCCGCAATCCGCGTGCCCAGCACGGGACGCGCGAGGAGCATGCCCTCGACCATCGCGATGGGGAGGCCTTCCTGTCGCGAGGCCATCGAGACTACCTGGCATTGCTGCCAGATATCGCGCGGAGAGTTGACGTAACCGGCGAACACCACCCGGTCCAAATCCAACATCTTGGCCAGGCGGCGCAGGCGCTGCTCGGCCGATCCGTGGCCGAACAAATGCAATGCGATGGGACGCTCCTTCCACTTTGGCCGGGCGAGCACTTGAAACATGACATCGTGCCCTTTCTGATCGGGATCAAGGCGGCCGGCGAGACCGAGGCGAATTTCAGGGCCGCTTGGCCACGGGGGCAAAGCCGATTCGTCGAGCGGCACGCGCACGGGATTGCGCACGACCGAGGCTCCGGGGAGGCCAATGCCCAATTGCATTTCGACGGTGGCGCGGCTCGCTTCCGAAACGAAAAACACCTGCTGAGCGCCTTGGTAAAGGGCGATGATTCGGTCAGCCGTGGCGTCTTCCAAATACGGGGCGTCTATGACCAAGTGATTCACGAGAGCATACCGCACTCCGCTCGCGCGCAAATGAGGAATCCAGTCGAGTCCCTCCTCTTGCCTGGCCTGCGAGATCACCAGCAGATCCGGACGGAACTCGGCCAGTGCCTGCGCAAAAAAGGGCTGGCGCGCTCCTGATCGGGGCCACCAGCGTTTGTGCCACGGTACCGGTGCCATGGCATTGTACTCGATCGCTCCGGCCTGCCGCAGCGCAGTGAGTGACGGATGGTCCTTTGACCACGGCTGCAGATATCCCACGGTATGCCCCGCTTGGCGCAGGCGCAAAGCGGCATCGGACCAAAGCCATTCGCTTCCAGCCCAATGGGCAGCCAAGGTCGAGGCGAAGAGGATGCGCTGCGGATTCACGAATTAGAATCGCTTGTCGCCGATCAGCGCGTCGGCGTCCTGCGTCTGCCGAGTATCCGGCATATTCTTACGGCGGTGAAAAATGCTCCGAAAGCCGGCATAGAGGCGGCTTAGCAAGGGCGACATGGCGAGGAGCATGCACCGGCCGAATAAATCGCGCGCGACCCGCCAGGCGGAATCGGGTGCCACGAGAATCTGAACGCGAGCGGTGCGGAAAAGTTCGGCCAGACGCCAGTGTCGGTGTGCGGCGGTCGGGTAGTTTGTGGCCAGATCGATGAGATGGCTCTTTGATCGCTTCGGCGGAGGCCACGGCAAGGGGTGGCTGCGACCGTTGAGCCGCGCGAGCTGAACCGCCGTGGGCGAATCGTTGATCAGCATCAACACTTCCGGGAGTCGGCTATAGATCGGGGTCGGCGACCAGCCCTCGCCGGCGGCCGGGGGCTCCCATTGCACGACCAATTCACGCGAGAACACGCATTCGCCGGCCCCGTCACGCAGTGCACCGAGGATCAAGGCGACTTGTGGGGCGCAGCTATGCGCCCACATGTAGGCAACCCTGATCTGAGGGAGGATGGCGGGACGGCGATAGACGTTGGCCGAAATGAAAAGAAAATTGCTGAACGAATCCATGCAGCCAGGCAGCTGCTCGAGCGTGGGCGCGATGGTGGTTTCGGGTCTCTCGAGACCGTTGAATTTAAGCAGACCGCTGGCGAAGTTGATCGCCACTGCCGTGGCATGCCGATCGATGGATTCAAGGACGGTCGCGACGGCTCGCGCTTCAGGCAAATCGTCGTCGCCAAAAACCCAGACCCATTCGGTTTCGGCCAGCTCTATGCAGCGCAGGAAGTTCGGATTTCCGCCGATGTTGACCGGATTGCACACGATCCGGGGAAAGAGGGCGGGGTAGCGCGGTTGGAGGTCGGCGAGCACCTCAGCGGCAGGTTTCTCCGATCGATTGTCGACGACCAACAGGGTTGTTCGTGAGTCGATTTGCGCCAACAGGGCCTCGACCAAACGGCGCAAGGCGGCCGGCCGATTATAGGTCGGAATCGCGATGGTGAGCTTGGGCGCTTTTGAAGTGTCGTGGGATGCCATGAGCGAAAAACCGCCGCTTCAGTTCACGGTTTCGAGCAGCTTGCGAAGCTTGTCCTTAAAATGTGGATACGAGAAGGCGCGTGCGCGCTCAAGCACCGCGGTTTGGTCCCAGGTGCGCTGCAGGCCGGCGATGCAGCCCTCGGCGATGCCGCGGATGTCGCCGTACTCGACGAGCAGGCCGCTTTCGTCGGTGATGACCTCGGGCACACCGCCGGCGCGCGCGCCGAGGCAGGGCCGGCCATGCGCCATGGCTTCGAGGTAGACGAGGCCAAAGCCCTCCTTTCGGCTCGGCATCGCGAAGAGACGGCAGTGGTGAATCTCCTCCGCCATGAGCTTGTCGCTGACGTAGCCGAGAAATTCCACGCCAGTGCCGAGCAGGCCGAGATTGCGCGCGATGCCTTGCAGGCGTGGCAGGTCATCACCGCGCCCGATGATGCGAAGCTGTGCATTCGGGATGGCGCGCCGTACCTCCGGCATCGCCGTGATGAGATCGGCGATGCCCTTGTAGCGGTCGTCGTAGGTGAGGCGCGACACCGTGAGAATCACCGGCGCGCAATCGCGGTAGGGCACGCCCGGTCCGATCTTGAAGAACGGGTCCAGAGCGTTGTGCAGCACCACGGCGCGGCCTTCGGGCAGAGGGCAGAATTTCAGCAACTCCCGGCGCGTGAAATCGCTGACACAAAAGATGCGCGTGGCGCCTTTCAGCGCGAGTCGCTCGATGCGCGAGAACGGGCGCCACACCTCGATGCCGTGCGCGATGAGCGCATAGCGCAGGCGACGATTGATCAGGCTCGCGGCCCACGCCACGGGAAGCTGGCCGATATGCCCGCAGACGATGATGTCGACATCGCGGCTCATGCGCAAAGCCTCGCGGACGAAGCGGCCCTTGTTGCGACTGCACACGCGCCACTCGTCGAGATTTTCGTTGGCGTAGCGGCGGAGGTCGTGCGCCTCCATCGTGGGGTCGTTGAGGGCGAGGAGCTTCACGCCGTCGTTGTTGGCCTCGGCGAATTCGCAGAGAGCCTTCAGGTAAAGCTGGAGGATGCGGTTGATACCGCCGGCGGTCGCGAAAATTTCCGGAGTGACGAGCATCGTGGTGCGGCGACGGGCGGGGCGGCGCACCGGCGCAGACACGGGCAACTTTTCGGTCGGGCTGGTGGAGTGGCGCGAGCGCACCTCGATGGGTGCCGGGGCGGTGGCGACCGCGGTGGTGCGGCGCCCGGCGAAGGCGAGCAGCATCGCGAGGCTCCAAACGCGGGACCACTCGCGTTGGTCGTCGCGCTCGAGATATCCGCGCCAGAGAGATTGCACGCCCGTGCGCGCGAACAAGCCGCTGCGGTCGACGTTCTTGTCGGAAAATACTTCGTCGAGAAACGGTCGCAGTTCGCCGCGCATCCAGAGAGGGAAAGGCAGGGTGAAGCCGCGCTTCTGTCGCTGCATCAGCGCCGGGGGGAGCACATCGCTCGCGGCCTCGCGCAGCGAACGCTTGGAGTATTGCGCGTCGTATTTGAACTCGGCGGGTTGGTGCCAGAGCCACTCGATGAAGTAGCGATCGACGTACGGCACGCGCAGTTCGAGTGAGTGCCGCATGCTCATCACATCGCTGTCGCGCAGGAGCAGGTCGGACATGTAAGTCCGCAGTTCCCACGCGCTGATGATCTCCTGCGGCGCGGCATCGACAAGATCGTCGGCGAGATTGGCGAACTCGGGGTGAAAGACCGGCCTGCTCTCGGCGACCAGCAGCGTCTCGGGGCTTAAGATGGCGCGCGCGGTATCCGAGGCGAAGACGCGACGCTGCATCGAGGCGAGTTCGTGGATGTCAGATGCGTGGCGGAGAAAATCGGCGAGCTTGCGCTGACGAACATCGCCACCATCGAGCCGCCGGAGGACGGGAGATCGGAGCGAATGGGGAATCCGCCGCCACCAGGGGAGCCACTGAGCGAGACGGGGGATGTTGCGGAAATTGGGATAGCCGCCGAAGAGCTCGTCGCCGCCGAGGCCGGACAGCGCGGCGGTGACGCCGCCCTCGCGCGCAGCTTGGCTGACGTAGTAAGTGTTGATGCCGTCGCCGGTCGGTTGGTCGAAGGTGGCGAGGATGCGCTCAACGTCGGCGGCGACGCGCGAGCCGGTGAGGATGATGTTGTGATGCTCGGTGCCGATGTGCCGCGCGGTGGCTTCGGCCTCGGCGATTTCGGAGAATGCAGCCTCCTCGAAGCCGATGGAAAACGTGCGCAGCCGTGAGCCGGTCATGCGCGTCATCAGTCCGGCGACGACCGCAGAATCGAGACCACCGGAGAGAAAAGCGCCGACTGGCACATCCGCCAGCATGTGTGCGCGGATGGTGTCATCGAGTCGCGTGCGCAGTTCGCGGGAAAACTCGTCGTAGGTGCGGCACGGCCGGTGGATGTTGGGG
Source organism: Verrucomicrobiota bacterium (assembly GCA_048498795.1). Lineage (GTDB taxonomy): Bacteria > Verrucomicrobiota > Verrucomicrobiia > Opitutales > Opitutaceae > JBEHXH01. The sequence continues at coordinate 244,214 of JBEHXH010000010.1, read as the reverse complement.
ATCGTGCGAAAGCGCCAGCTCGTGGTGAGGTCGAGCTTGCCGGCGTGGAAGGTCGCCGACTCGCCGGGACGCAGACTGAAGACGTTGCGGTAGATCGTGCGTGGCGCGGGCACGGCTTGCCACGCGAGATAGTCGGTCACCGAGACCGGATCGATCTCGGGCGAGAAGCGGCCAGAGGAGATCAGAGCATTGAGCTCGGAGCCGAAGAGGAGCGTCGCGCCGTCGTGGCGATAATAGAGCGGCTTGATGCCGAACGGATCGCGCGCGAGGAAGAGTGTCTGGCGGGTGCGATCCCACACGGCGAAGGCGAACATGCCACGCAACCGCGCGAGGCAATCCGCGCCCCATTCGGCGTAGGCCATGAGCAGCACCTCGGTGTCGCACTGCGTGTGGAAAACGTGACCGAGGGCGGCGAGGTCGGCGCGGAGCTCACGGAAATTGTAGATCGCCCCGTTGAAAACCAGGGTGAAGCGCCGGTCCGGCGTGAACATTGGCTGGTGGCCGTTGGCGGGGTCGAAAATCGCCAGCCGACGCATGCCGATCGTGGCCGGGCCGTCGCTCGCCAAACCGTCGTCGTCGGGCCCGCGATGAAACATGGCCGCACACATCTGCCGAACACCGCTTTCGCGATGCTCGGGCGCAGACGTGGAGTCAACGATACCTGCTATGCCGCACACAGTTGGAAAATGGCCAAGAATGAATTCCGAGTAAGCTTCGCCCCGTCGCTTCCGGGTGAAAGCGAGCTGGGGAGGGCGATGCTAGAAATACCATCCCGGGGCGGTCGGCCCCAAGTGGCTCCAAGGCAAGTGAAAGGCGGGTGCGACGCAATCACGTTGACTAGGCGTAATTTCACGCAGGGTTGCGCACTTGCGTTTCCCTGAACTCACTTGGCCCGATGTCCAGTGACGCCAATCCATCCGAAGCCAGTCGCCGTCGGCTGGTGGTATTTGGCTGCGGGTACGTAGGCGCTGAAGTTGCGAGGCAAGCGGCGAGGCGGGGAGTGCGAGTGACGGCTTTGACGCGAAACCCGGCGACGGCGGAAACGCTCGCGGAGACAGGGATCGAGCCGGTGGTCGCAGACATGGCCGGCGATGGTTGGCATGGGAAGATCGCGGGCAGTCCGGACTGGGTGGTAAATTGCGTGAGCGCGGGCGGCGGGGGCGTGGCGGGATACCACGCCAGCTATCGGCAGGGGATGGAATCGCTTTTGAAGTGGGCTCGGACCGGCGGAAAGCCGGGGCGGATCGTGTACACGAGCAGCACCTCGGTATATGCGGGCGATGGCGGTGTGACGGTCGATGAAAGTGGCGAACTGGATCGAGCGGGCGAGCGCTCGAGAGTCTTGGTCGAAGCGGAAGAGACGCTGTTGGGAGGAGACGATGCGGCGGCGCGCCGGGTGGTGCTGCGTGTGGCGGGCATCTATGGGCCGGGGCGGCATCACCTGCTCGATCAGTTGCAGACGGGAGTGGTCGAGTGGCCGGGGAGCGGGGCACATCGATTGAACCTCGCGCATCGCGATGATATTGCAGCGGCGATCTGGACGGCGCTGCAATCGGAGCGCGTGGGCCCGCGGGAAATCTACAATGTCGCTGACGATGCAGCTGCGACTAAAGCCGAGGTCGTCGGCTGGTTGGCGCAGCGGCTTGGGCTGCCGGTGCCGCGCTTTGTCGGTGGCGCGGAAAACTCTCGCCGCGAGAAGGCGCCAGATCGCGTGATTTCCAACGCGCGGCTCAAGCGCGAGCTGGGCTGGCGACCGGAGTTCCCGGATTTTCATGCGGGGTACGAAAAAATCTTGTCGCCGTGAGCCGGACTGCCGCGCTCAACTGACCACTCATTCAATCCCCGCGCTCGCGGGCCAATCCTCAACCCACATCCATTATGGCCGGACTCGGCAAATTCCTGAAGCAAGCCCAGAAGATGCAACGCAGCGTGGAAGCGCTCCAAGCCCAGCTGGAGGCTAAGGAGATCGACGTCTCCGCCGCGGGTGGCGCGGTGAAGGTAAAGGTCAACGCGGCGGGCAAGTTCCTCTCGCTCACGCTCGACCCCGAGTTTCTCAAGGAAGACGCGAAGCTCGTGTCGGACACGATCCTGAGCGCCGTGCAGGACGCCGCCAAGCAATCCAAGGAATACAACGAGGCCGAGATGCAGAAGGTCACGTCGGCCTTCCAGATGCCGGGAATGTGAGGAAATTTTCGATTTTGGATTCTCGATTTTCGATTGGGTGCCCGCCGCTCAATTGAAATCGAAAATCCGAAATCGAAAATCGAAAATCCGATGACTCCCGCCTTCGAGAAACTCCAGCAGACCCTGAAGCAGTTGCCGGGGCTGGGGTTTCGCTCGTCTGAGCGGATCGCGCTGCATCTCCTCGTGGAGAAGCCGACACGACTGCCGGCGCTGGTGATCGCGTTGGAAGAAGCAGCGCGCAGTGTGCGGCGCTGCACGCGCTGCGGGAATCTTGCTGAGGAAGAACTCTGCGCAATCTGCGCGGATGAGCGACGCAACCAACGGCTCGTTTGCGTGGTGGAGCACGTGCCCGATCTCGTGGCACTCGAGCGCAGCGGCGCGCACCGCGGTGTCTATCATGTGCTGCACGGCAAGCTTTCGCCGATTCATGGCGTAGCGCCGGAGGATCTGAATTTCGCTTCGCTGCTCGCACGTCTCAATGCGGGCGAGGTAGACGAACTCATCCTCGCGCTGTCCAACGACGTCGAGGGTGAGGCGACGTGTCATTACCTCACGGAGCATTTGCCGGCGGAGCGAAAGATCGCGGTCACGCGCATCGGCTTCGGTCTGCCAAGCGGCGGTGGCGTGCTCTACGCGGACTCGGTGACGCTTAAGAGCGCGCTCGATGCGCGGCGCGAATATCGCTGAACCATCGCCGCGTGATCCGGCCGATGTAGCGGCGGTCTATGACCGCCGATTGCGTGTGGCAATCGACTGAGGCGTCTCGGCGCTCATAGAGCGCCGCTACAGGTCGGCTACCGCGGCTCGTCGAAGGGCTGCGCCTGAATCGCGGCGAGGAGTAATTCGAGCGTGAAGGGTTTGTTGATGATCGTGGCGACGCCGCACTGCGCGAGTGCGACGCGGTCCTTCTCAGTTACGCGACCACTGACCACGATGATCGGTCGACTGTAGGGCAGGGCGCGGGCGTACTGGACAAACTCCACGCCGGACATGCCGGGGAGATTGAGGTCGGTGAGCACGGCGTCGAACGATGCAGGCGCAGCCGCTAGCATCTCACACGCAGCTGGGCCGGCGGGCGCGACGCGGCACGTGTGGCCGAGGCGTTTCAGGATGCTCGTCACGAGTCGGGAAATGATGTCTTCGTCCTCGACGACGAGAAAGTGCAGGGAGCGCGCGGCGGGTTCGAGTTTTCGCGCACTCTCGGTTGTCTCGGTTGGCTGCGCCAGGCTCGTGCCGTAGACAGGTAGGCAGACATGAAACGCCGTGCCGGCGCCGGGCTCCGACTCAACATCTATGCGGCCACCCATCTCTGCGACCATGTGCCACACGGTCGCAAGACCGAGGCCGGTGCCGCGACCGACTTCCTTGGTGGTATAAAACGGCTCGAAGACGCGCTCGAGCGAAGTGCTCGAAATGCCCATGCCATTGTCGCGCACGGTGAGCTTGATCCAGGACGTCGCAGCATTTGGCGGAGCAGGCAGCAGCGGGCTGACGGCAGTGGCGGGCAGGGTGGTGGCGGTGAGCGAAATCGCAGCGCTCCAGTCGGAGGCCGGGTGCCGAGCCAGCTTCTCGTCGAGCGTGTCGCGCGCGTTGAGCAGCAGATTGAGCACGATCTGGTGCACGTCGCCGATGCGCAGGAAGAGCGCGGGCAAATCGCTCGGTAGATCGAGATGCAGCTGGATGCGGCGGTCGATCGTCTGGCGGACGAGGTCGACGTTGGCCTGCACGACGACTGCGAGAGCAAACGTCTCCGGTTGCAGGTCGGTCTTGCGACCGAAGGCAAGCAGTCGGCGCGTGAGGTTGGCCGAGCGCTGTGCGGCATCGGTGACGATCTGCAGCTCAGTGAGCAGCGCGGGCAAATACGACCAATCGGTCTTCATCATCTCCGTTTTCAGGAGAATGGGCGTGAGGAGATTATTGAACTCATGCGCGATGCCGCCGACGAGTTCGCCGACGGCGCGCAAGCGGCGGCTCTGCGCAATCTCGGCGTCCTTGTGCTTGCGATCGGTGATGTCCTCGATGAACACGCAGCACTGCGGGTAGCCCGGCACATCGTTGAGCGGCACGCAGGTGACGTAGAAATCCCGCTGCAGTTCGAGGTTCTTGCGCTCCGAAAAAACCGGCCCGCCCGCGTCGATCGTGCGATCCAGCAACTCGACCCAGAACGATGAGCGCTCTGAGCTGAAACCAAGTTCCTGCGCGGAAAGCTGCGCGGACTCGGCCTCGACGCCGAGCAGACGGCGGGCGAGGGCGTTGAGTTTGCGCACGCGCCAGCCGTCGGGAAAGCGCTCCACGACGCCGAGAGCGTACGGGAGATTGTCGAAGAGCGCGCGCAGCAGTTGCTCCGATCGAGTGAATGCGACCTGCACGGCCCGCCACTTCGTCACGTCCTGCACCGTGCCAAAGATGCCGGTGACCTTGCCGCTGGCGTCGCGCACCTGACGGCCGCGGACGTGGATGATTTTCGAAAGCCCCGGTGTGGGTGCGAGCGTGATGTCGACACTGTACTCGATGCCGCGGCTGATCGCCTCCTCGATGGCACGGCGCCAAGGCTCGCGGTCAGCGGCGATAGCGTAGGCAACGAGTTCGTCGACCGTCTGCGGCGGTGGCTGGATCGGGTCGCGCTCGAAAATATGATACACCTCGACCGACCACGTGACGAGGCCCTTGGTGTCAGCACTGCGGCTCCAATGGCCCAGCTGGGCGACCGCCTGCGCATCGGCGAGGACGGCATTGCTTTCCTCGAGCTGCGCGGCTTGACGAGTGAGCGTGGTGCGAAGTTGCCGCTGCCGAATCAGCGCCCACAACGCGATGACGAGCGCCAGCGCCAATGCGCCCGCCGCATACGTCGTGACCTCCTGCAAGGTAAAACGCTTTGGCTCAAAGTGCCCGTACCAGCGATCGTAGAGCCGCTCGAACTCGCCCGTGCGATGGAGGATCGCGAGCCCCTCATTGACGCGCTGCAGGAGCGGCGCGTCGCCCTTGCGCACGGCGAAGCACATCCGGATGTCGTAGCCGATGATCGGCAGATCGAGGGCGCGGACGTTTTGCAAATGGGCCCGCTCGATGGCCGGGATCGCGGTGAGGCGGGAAAGAAAAAGGTAGTCGTGCTCGCCGGAATTGAGCATCTCCAGTGCCTCTTCGCCCGAGCGGGCATAGGCGATTTCCACATTGAGATCATGGTCGCGCAAGAAGCGTTCGCCGATGCTGCCTCGACCGACGATGATGAACTTCGAGCTTTTCAGCTCACCGAAGGTTTTTATGCCCGCGTGCTTTTTGTGGGCAAAGATCGTGCCCGGCATCACGAGGTATGAGGCGGAAAAATCGACGTAGCTCTCGCGCGACGGGTCGTAGCTGTACGAGGGCAGCAGATCGACCTCGCCGGCGAGAATTTGGGCGCGGTTGTCCTGGTTGGGTTGCTCAAGCCGATTCAGGCGCAGGCCGCTGACTCGCGCCACCGCGTCGAGCAAGTCGACGGCGAAGCCCGTGCAGTGACCGGTTTCGGGCGAGTAAAATGAGTTGGGATAGTTATTGGTCGGTGTGGGTACGACGATCGGTCGATCGATCGAGCGCTGAGGCTGGGCGTACGCCATCGCCGCCAGCAAGAAGAGCAGGCCGAAGAGGAACTTTTCGGTCCGATTGCTGCGGTAAGAACGGCGACCACCGCGGGTTCGCTGCGGCGGCAAAGTGCGGTAAGAGAGGGTCAACGGAGAAACTGCCGATGAACACCCCTTATCGGCACAATCGGGGAAAGCTCAAGGGGGCTTTTTGCGTTGCGCCGCGCGCCGACGCTGCTGATGGTGACCGAAGTTCCTAGTGCGGGCGTAGTATAACGGCTATCACGTGTGCTTCCCAAGCATGAAACGCGGGTTCGACTCCCGCCGCCCGCACCAAATGCAAGTAAGCGCGATGAGCGCTCGCGGGCGGCAAAACGATATCCAGTGAGGCAGCACTTTTTCTGTGCAGCGATATTTGGCGCAAGTTTGGCGCTATGGTTTTGCGGTACGGCACGATCGGCGGAAGATGCCGCAGTTGAGATGGCGCCCTTCGTCGTGACGGAGGATCGGCCGGGTGTGCGCTGGCAGTATGCTGAGGTTCTCGGATTCGAGGTGCTGACACAGGCCTCGACCGAGGAAACGCAACTGGTGATTTCGGCGCTGTATCGCGGCCGGGTGCTCACGCTGCCCGTGGAATGGAGACCGAAAATCACGACGCCTACGGTGGTGATCATTTTCAACCAGCCGCCAGACAGGGCGAATCCGACCGGGCCGGTAGGGCAGATCAGAAAATCAGGCGAGGCCCAGGCACACTGGACAAACATCATCAAGCGCACGATGCCTGACCGAGAGCTGTTCGCCCTCAACATGTGGGGCGGAAGAATTAGGTACACCTCGGTCTTCAGGTATGATCTGGCTACGCTGCTCGCACTGCGCGCACCGGCTGCTCCGGCTTGGCTTCAGGCAGGACTCTTCGGTCAATATGGGATCTACTTCGAAGATGTGGGCTACCGGGAAGGCGATGACCGGGTGCGGCTCTACCGAGCCCAATGGTCTTCGTCGTCTGAATTAAAGCAGGCCCGCGCACTCTGGCCCAAGATTCAGGAGGTGATGAAGGAACGTGCTGGCGCGACAGTGCTGGAGCTAAGCGCAGCGCTGAGCCGCTCCCCACTCGCGAAAGAAATCGCGGCCGTCACACAAATGCTGGTGCCGCTCGAGCAGCTGTGGACAGATAGTCCGAAGTACCAAGATCCGGCGGAGCAACGGCGGTGGGAGGCGACGTGTGCGCTTTTTACGCGATGGGCATTTTTCGCGGATGAGGGGAAACACGCTGCGTCCTTCTGGCGTTTTGCCGCAGCGGCCAGTTCTCGGCCGGTTAACGAGGCTCTGTTCACAACGTATTTCGGACTGAGTTACGATGATCTGCGGGTGCGTCTTGGAGGGTATTTTCCGCAAGCGGCGAATGAGTATCCGGAGTATCCGGTCACTGCGCCCAAGTTATCCTCGGTGAAGCTGCGGGATGCGACCGCAGCCGAGAGCGGTCGACTGCTCGCCGAGTGGTATCGGGGCGAGGCAACCGCGCTTGCCAGTCGGATGCCCGAGGTAGCCATCAGGTACCATGAGCAGGCGAGCCGCGTGCTGGAGCGCGCGTATGCGAGAAGTGGTTCGGACCCCGAACTCGTGGCGACCTTCGGACTCTACGAGTATGATTCGGGTCATCTGGACCACGCGCGCGAACTTCTCGAGTCCGCGCAAAAACTCAGCGCCGTCAGGCCGCTAGCTTATCTGCGGCTGGCGCAACTCCGCTTCGACGCGCTGACGAAGATATCGAGTGGAGGAGGCACGGGCCTCACCCGACAAGAGGCGTCCGAAGTGATGGACCCGCTTATGAAGGCGGCGGGCCATTCACCGCCTCTGGCCGCGGTCTATGAATTGATGGTGCAAGTTTGTGAACGCGGCCCCGAAAAGCCTGCGCGCGAAGTGGTCGCGAAATTGGTTGAGGCGGGACGACTGTTTCCCCGGCAGACTGAGCTGCTCGCGAAGATTGCCCGCGTGCTCGAGCAGCATGGATTCACAACCGAAGCACAATCGGTGAAGGCGATGAGAGAGCCCTTCGCGGCTGCTCAGCGATAGCCCGTTCGAGGTAGATGCGTTCGTCGCAAAGAGCTTGTGCTGGCGGCTCGATGGGCGATGTTTCATTCAACCTCGTACTCTCCCCATGAAACACCTCCGATTCCTCCTCGTTCTTGGTTGTGCGCTCTCTTTCGGCCTCACGGTTCGTGCGGCTGATGAAAAGGAAAAGCCGAAGCAGCCGGCTGGTTGCGACTGTGCCAAGGACAAGGACGGCAAGACCTGCGGCGTCGAGAAGGACTGCTGCTGCACCGGTTCAAAGGCCTCCTGCCCGGTGGAGAAGAAGGACGAAAAGCCGGCTGACAAGAAGGACGAGAAGAAGCCGGCGGATAAGCCGAAGAGCTGATCTCGGTGCAGCGCGCGATTGAGCGCGCGGAAAAATTTAAGGCAGGCCGTGAGGCCTGCCTTTTCGCTTTTACGGAGCGGAAACGGCGGTCATAGACCGCCGCTACAGTTGAGCCTCAGACCGTGACGCCGGTCGTGCTCCGGTTGCGCCAGCGAGCGAGCACGCGACGGTAGATATCGTCGGGCGCGAGGCCATGGGCGGCGCGGAGGGTTTCGACGGAGCTGGCGTGCTCGACGAACTTGTCGGGCCAGCCGATGCGCTCGACGGGCGTCGAGCAGTCAGCCTCCTGCAAAGTCTCCAACACGGCGCTGCCGAAGCCACCGGCGAGGACGTGGTCCTCCATCGTGACGATCAGCGACACGGTGGCGGTCTGACTGAGGAGCAGATCGCGATCGAGCGGCTTGGCGAAGCGGGCGTTGACGATGCCGACGGAGAGCTGTTCTTCGCGGGCGAGGCGGTCGGCGAGTTTTTGCGCATCCTGCACCATCGAGCCGAGCGCCCAGATGACGATCTGCGTGCCCTCGCGCAGCACCTCGGCCTTGCCGATGGGGAGCGCGACGGGCTTGTCCTTGATCTTCACGCCGGTGCCGGCGCCGCGGGGATAGCGGATGAAGCCGGGGCCCTCGAGCTGCAGGCTGGTGTGCAGCATGTCGACGAGTTCGTCCTCGTTCTTCGGCTGCATCACGACGGCATTGGGTACGCAGCGGAGATAGGAGAGATCGAAGAGGCCGTGGTGCGTGGGGCCATCGTTGGCCGAGAGGCCGGCGCGGTCCATGCAGAAGGTGACCGGGAGATTCTGCAGCGCGACGTCGTGGATGATTTGGTCGTACGCGCGCTGGAGAAAGGTCGAGTAGATCGCGACGACGGGGCGCAGGCCCTTGGTCGCCATGCCCGCGGCGAAGAGCACGGCGTGCTCCTCGGCGATGCCGACGTCAAAGAACTGCTTCGGCACGGCGGTGGCGAGGTGGGAGAGGCCGGTGCCGCTCGGCATCGCGCCGGTGATGCCGACGATGCGCTGGTCGGCCTGCGCGAAACGCGTGAGCGCCTGACCAAAGACGTCCTGATAATTGGGCGCGGCACCGGGCGCGGGCTTCTTGCTCTCGCCGGTGACGGGATCAAAGGCGCCGAGACCGTGGAATTTCTCCGGATGCTCCAGCGCGGCGTCGAGGCCCTTGCCTTTTTTCGTGAGCACGTGGACGAGCACCGGCACATCGCAGTGCTTGGCGAACTCGAGATTCTTGAGCAGCGCGTCGAGGTTGTGGCCGTCGACGGGACCGAGATAGCGCAGGCCGAATTTCTCGAAGAGCGAGGACTCGACGATGAAGTCCTTCGTCTCGCGCTTCCACTTGTGATAGACCCGGTTCATCTCGACGCCGGTGGGGAAGCTCTTGAAGAACTCCTCGATGTCGTGGTGGATCTTGTTGTACGTGCGGCTTGTGCTGATGCGGTTGAGATAACCGGAGATCGCGCCGACGTTCTTGGCGATCGACCACTCGTTGTCGTTAAGGATGACGATCAGGCGATTGGTGGATGCGACGACGTTGTTGAGCGCCTCGAGCGTGACACCGCAGGTGAACGCCGCGTCGCCGCAGAACGCGACGACGTGCTCACCGGTGCCGCGCAGATCGCGGGCGGTCGCCATGCCGAGCGCGGCGCTGAGGGCGGTGCCAGCGTGGCCGGCGCCAAAGGCGTCGTGCTCGCTCTCGGAGCGCATGAGGAAGCCGCTCGCGCCGTCGGTCTGGCGGACCTTACGAAAAAACTCGCCGCCGCGGCCGGTGAGGAGCTTGTGCACGTAGCCTTGGTGGGCGACGTCGAAGACAAACTGGTCGGTCGGCGTATCGAAGACGCGGTGCAGCGCGATGGTGAGCTCGACGACCCCGAGATTGGGGCCGACGTGGCCGCCGTTCTTGGCGGTGACGCTGATGATTTCGTCGCGGATTTCCTGCGCGAGCTGCGGTAGCTGCGCGGGTGCGAGCGCTTTGACGTCGGCGGGGCCGCGAATGGAGTCGAGCAGGCGGGTTGAGTTGGGCATCGGACGGGAGGAAGCGATCAGTCGGCCGGTTCCGGCTCGAACTTGGTGAAGGAGGCGCCACCCTTCTGTTTCTTGAGGAGCTCGATCTTGAGCTCGGCATCTTTCAGGCGCGACTCGCAGACTTTGAGCAGCGCGCTGCCCTCCTCGAATTTGGCGAGCAGCTCGGCCAGCGGCACATCGCCCGACTCCATCGCTTCCACGACGGATTCGAGTTTGGCGAGGGCTGCCTCGAAGGAGAGTTTGGCGTCTTTGGCTTCCACGGAAGGGACACGTTGCGGGGGTGGAGCGCGGGTTTCAATCCATCTTTGGGCTGGCGGCGGGAGGCGTTTCGCGTCCACTCGGCGGGATGGGAATCGTGCTGATCGTGACTGCGACCCTCCTCGGGCTGAAGCTCGCGGGGGAACTGGTGCTGGGGGCGCTCAACCGCGCCGAGGTAAAACGCCATGCGCACGAGGCACCGCCCGCCGCCGCGGCGATCATGGACGCCGCGAGCTATAAGAAGGCGGTGGAGTACACGCTGGTGAAGTCGCGCTTCGCGGTGCTGACGGAGATTTTCGACACGCTCGTGCTCGCGATGGTGCTCTTCGGCTGGGTGCTGCCGTGGCTGTATGTGCGCGTGATCGCGTGGGGCAGCGAGACGGCCACGTGGACCGGAGCGCTGTTCATCCTGCTCGCGGGCCTGCTGCTGTCGCTGCCGGGACTGCCCTTCGAGTGGTGGGACACGTTTCGCGTGGAGGCAAAGTTTGGCTTCAATAAATCGACCGCCGGGCTCTGGTTGAGCGACAAGGTCAAAGGCGTGGCGCTCTCCGCGCTGATCGGGTTTCCGCTCCTCTGGGGCCTCCTCTCGCTCGTGCGCTGGGTGGGCGACGCGTGGTGGCTGTGGGGCTGGGGACTCTTCTTCACGTTTCAGCTGCTGATGCTCGTGCTCTACCCGAAGCTGATCCTGCCGCTCTTCAACAAACTCACGCCACTCCCCGAGGGCGAACTCCGCACGCGGCTGCTGGCGCTCGGCGACCGCACGGGCTTCCGCGCATCGACCATCCAAGTGATCGATGGCAGCAAGCGCAGCGGGCACTCGAATGCGTTTTTCACGGGCTTCGGGCGTTTTCGCCGTATCGTGCTTTTCGATACGCTGATCGCGCAGCTCACGCCGGAAGAGCTGGAGGCGGTGCTCGCGCACGAGATCGGGCACTACCGTCGCGGGCATATCCCGAAAATGCTTTTCATGGCGGCGGCGATGCAGTTCGCGGGCTTCAGGATCGTGGCGTGGCTCGCGAGTGCGAGTTGGTTCAATCCGGCCTTCGGCCTGCCGGCGGGAGCGCTGGCACCGGCGTTTCTGCTCTTCGGCCTGCTGAGCGGGCTGGTGACTTTCTGGGCTTCCCCGCTGATGAACCTGCTGTCACGGAAACATGAATACGAGGCGGACGACTTCGCGCGCAATGCGATGGGCGGGCCGACCGCGATGGTGGGTGCGCTGCGGAAACTCGCGCAGAAGAATCTCAGCAACCTCACGCCGCATCCGTGGTTCAGCGCGTTTTTCTATTCGCACCCGACGCTCGTCGAGCGCGAGCGTGCACTGACGACGGGGCGACCCTCTGGCGCATGAGTGTTTGGCGCATCGGTCTGCTGTTGCTGGCGCTGTCCGGCCTGCGGGCCGAGACGCTCACGCTCGCGACCTACAACGTCGAAAATTACGGCCCGGCGGATCGCGTCACGGAAGACGGTTATCATCGCGACTACCCGAAGCCCGAGAGCGAGAAACGCGCACTCCGAGCGGTGATCGTCGCGCTCAACGCCGATGTGCTCGCGCTGGAAGAAATGGGTTCAGCCGCGTATCTCGACGAACTGCGCCGCGACCTCAAAGGCACCGGCCTCGACTATCCGTACGCGGTGCTGCTGGACGCGGACGATGCGGATCGCCATGTGGCGTTACTGTCGAAGCGCCCACTGAAGTCGGTCGTGAAGCACACCGATCTCGCGTTTACCTATTTCGGCGAGAAGACGAAGGTGAAGCGCGGGCTGCTGGAGGTGACGATTGCAGCGACGGGCGGGGATGTGACTATTTTCGCAGTGCATCTGAAGAGTCGGATTTCAGATCGCGCCGATGATCCGCTGTCGGCCACGCGGCGCGCGAGCGAAGCGGTAGCGGTGCGGGATCGGGTGCTGCGACGATTTCCTGAGCCGGCGAATGAGCACTTCGTGCTTTTAGGCGATTGCAACGACGGCAAGACGAGCCGGCCGCTTGAAGCGCTGGCGAAGCGCGGGAAGACGGAGATCGCGAATATTCTTCCGGTGGCCGATTCGCGCGGCGAGACATGGACGCACTATTATCAAAAAGAAGAAACCTACACGCATGTGGATCAGGTGCTCGTGTCGGCTGCACTTCGAGCTTTTGTACGCGGTGCGACGGCGCGTGTCTACGACGGACCCGGCGTGCGCGAGGCGAGCGATCACCGGCCGGTCAGCGTAGTGCTCGATCTGCCGGAAAAGAAATAGGGCGGGCTTTGTGAGCCCGCCCTGCGTGGAAAACTGATTTAGCGAATCGGCTTACTTGCCCGAGACCGTCACGGGGACGCTGATCTCGCCGCTGCCATAGCCCTTGAGGAAGAGCGTGCAGTTGCCGGCGCGGCCGCCGGTGACCGGGATGCTGACGCTCGTCTGGCCGGGGGGCACGACGACCTCGGGCATGATCACGCACTCGGGGACGTCGGTCGTGACGTCGAGCGCGGTGCCACCAGCGGGAGCGGGATTCTGCAAGGTGAAGACCAGTGTCTGCTGCTCGCCGGTGCGAAGCGTGAGTGAAGAGGGCGAGACGGACACATTGCTCGAGTCGACGCGGAAAGCGTAAGTAGAGGAAATGCCGTTGGAGCCACTGACAACGACCTTGTAGTTTTTGCCACTTGGGACAGGCGGCACGACGAAAGTGAGCGATGTGGGCGACTTAAACTCGGTTTGGGCCTGGACGCCCTCGAAGAGGACGACGTCCTGCGGGGTGAAGCCACGGCCGAGTACGCTGATGCGCGAACCGACGGGACCGCGATTGGTCTCGAGCGAGAGGACGTAGCGGCGGACGATCTTGGTGTGGGCGAGCTGGGTGTAGGCTTCGCGGGGGGACTGGATCGAGTTGCCCTCTACCTTGTAGCCGACGAGGTAGTAGTAATTGAGGTCGTCGTGGAGATTGGCCAGCGGGTATTCGAACTCGTAGAGGTCGGCACCGAGCGTGCTCTTCTTCATGTCAAAGGTCTGTCCGTCAACGATCAGCTGCGGTTTGACGCTGTTGTTGACGATCGTGGTGACCTTCGGCGTGGCGCGCAGGGTGAAGGTGTAGATTTGCGACGGATTTTCCGGGATCGAAGGCGGGGTGAGGTCGGTCAGCACCATCGAGGCGCAGCCCGAGAACCCCAGCAGCGCGAGACCGGCAGCAGCGCCGAGGAGGAATTTTCTCGCGGGGAAAAAACGGTTGGTGTGCATTGAGTTTTTCGAGTGGAAAATCGTGTCGTTCAAAGTCGGTTAGTAATGAGCGGCGGTGCGCCAGAGCAAGCCAAAGCTGCGACGGCGGAACCGCTGGGCCTCTACGTGCACGTCCCGTTCTGCGCGAAGACGTGCGATTTCTGCGCTTTCTATCAAGAGACGCCGACCGCGAAAAGCGTGCACGGGTTCCTCGAAGGCATCGCGCGCGAGGCGGAACTCGTGGAATGGCCGCGACCGGTTAGCACGGTTTTCTGGGGTGGGGGCACCCCGGGACTGCTGGCGCCGGGTGATCTCGCGCGACTGGCGGAGACGGTGCGGGCGCGATTCGCGGGTGAGCCGATGGAGTGGACCGTGGAGCTGGCCCCGGCATCGGTGACGGAGGAGCGCCTGCGGGTACTGCGTGACGTCGGGGTGACGCGCGTGTCGCTCGGCGTGCAGAGTTTCCAACCGGAGCTGCTCGACGCACTCGGCCGACAGCATACGCGCGAGCAGGTCTTTCGGGCGCATGAGCGAATCCGCGCGGCGGGCTTTCGCAGCGTGAATCTCGACCTGATGTTTGCTCTGCCCGGTCAGACCGAGGCGGAGTGGGCAGCGGATGTGAAACAGGCGGTGGCGCTCGCGCCGGATCATCTCTCAACGTACTGCCTGACCTTCGAGGAAGACACGAAACTCTGGCTGAAACTCTCGCAGGGGCGGGTGAAACTGGATCCCGAGCTGGAGGCACGACTCTACGAGTCGACGTGGGTGCAACTCGCGGAGGCGGGTTACGCACAATATGAGGTCTCCAATTTCGCCCGGCCCGGGCATGCCTGTCGCCACAATCTGAATACGTGGGCGATGCACGAGTGGATCGGCCTCGGCCCCTCCGGGGCGTCGCAGCACGGCGGCTGGCGCGGAGGGAACGTCGCTGATCTCGACCGCTGGCTGGCTGGGTTGGCGCGCGGCGAGCGCATGACCGAGGACCGCGTGCGGCTCACGCCGGAGCTGCGGGCAGAGGACGCGTTGATCTTTGGCCTGCGGATGAATGCCGGGGTGAATCTGGCCCGCTGGCGGGCGATCGCGCCGGACGCTCCGTGGAGGGCGGTGGAAGATAGTCTCGCCGCGCTGGCCGAGAACGGATTTTTGGAACGTGTGGCCGATCAAGTCCATCTAACCACCCGCGGCCGCCTGGTCGCGGATGCCATCGGTGCCGAGCTGATGGCGGCCTTCGAACCCCTTTCTCCTCACGCATGAAACTCTCTTCTCTCTTCTGCCTGGTCCTGTTGCTGGCGGGCTGTGTCGTCCAGCCGAACTACTCGCTGCCGAGCAAGGCGCGCTTCTTTATCGAGGACGCGGAGAAATCGGACGCGACGTTCACTCTGCCCACGAGCAAGACGAAGATTCCGGTGCGCATTCAGCCGATCCTGATGGAGTTCGACGTGGCGAGTGTGACGGTCACGAAGGAAGGCGATGATCCCGCGCTGGCCTTCCAACTGGCGCCGGGCTCGACGCGCGACTACGCCCGCCTGACGAACGAATACATCGGCCATCGCATCGTACTGGGCGTGGATGGCATTCCGGTGGCGGCGCGGTTGATCAGCACGCAAGTCACGGATGGCAAGATCACGATGGTGCCGGAGCTGCCGGCCGCGGCGCTCACGGAAATCGCCGAGCGGATCAACAAGGCCGCGTCGATGTACCAGAAGAAATCCTGAGCCGATGAGGATCGCTTTCGCCCTCTTGCTCTGCGCGATCGGCGCTCCGCTCATTGCGGCGGAGCGCACCGATATCATCTGGCCAACGCCGAATACCGCGTGGGCCGAGGGCAAGGCACTGGGAACGTATGTGCAGCACGCAGGCTCGGGCGATCCGGAGTCGGGCTGCTTCGGCGATGTGCGTAGCGGCGGCACGCAGTTTCACGAGGGCATCGACATGAAGGCGCTCAAGCGCGACCGCAGCGGCGAGCCGATCGACGATGTCTCGGCGGCGATGAGCGGCATCGTGCGCTATGTAAACTCGAGCGCGGGCGACAGCAGTTATGGCCGCTACATCGTGATCGAGCATCCCAATGAATCACCCGCGGTGTACACGCTGTACGCCCACCTCAGCCGCATCGGCAGTGGGATTCGCGCCGGCACTTCGGTGCAGCGCGGGCAGGTGATTGCCACGATGGGTCACAGCTCGGGCGGGTACATGATCCCGAAGGACCGCGCGCACCTGCATTTCGAGATGGGGGTCATGATCACGAAAGATTTTCAGTCATGGTATGAGAGGAAACGATTTGGCGGGCGCAACGATCACGGCGCGTGGAACGGTATGAATCTGGTGGGCTTCGATCCGCTCGATTTCCTCAACGACTGGCGTACGCACAAAGTGAATACGGTTCATGATTACTTCGTGCAGATGAAGCCGCTTGCCCGAATTCGCATCGCGACGGCAAAGATACCGGATTTTATCCAGCGCTATTCGTCTCTATTGACGAAGCCCATGCCGCTCGCGCTCGCGGGCTGGGAGATCAAGTGCGACTGGACGGGACTGCCTTTTGCCTGGACGCCGTTGAGCGGAACGGAAGTGCTGGGCCTGCAGCCGAATGAACCCACGGTCGTCGAGGCGAACGCCGAGCTGGAAAAGCAGCACCGCAGCAAGAGCGTGGTGGTGCCGCGGCGGGGAAGCTGGGTGATTGGCAAGGATCTCGAGACGATCTTGCAGCAGATGTTCGGCATCCACTGAAGCCCAGCTGAGGGTCAGGACTCGGGCTTCAGCTGAGCGAGGAGCGCGACGAACTTCGGGTGGCTCTTGAGCCCTTCGAGATCGGGGTCTTGCGCCATCCAGTCGCGATCGCGATAGCCCAGCTCGATTGCGGTCGTGAGCATGCGGAGGGCATCGGCCTTGCGGCGGCAAAGGGCGAGGCTGCAGGCGAGATTGTAGTGCGCAGTGGCGTTGCGCGGTTGGAGGCGCACGAGCTTACGATCCATACGCAAGCCGTCGGAAATACGTCCGGTCTTCGTGTAGAGGCCGCCCAAGAGCTCCACGACCTCGGCGTAGTCGGGCGAACGTCGCAGCACCGATTCGTAGAAATCGATGTCGAACGTCGGATCTGAGTTTTTCTGCTTGGACATGGACTATCCTTCAGAAATTCCGCGCGGGCGCGGTGTCAACTCGTTCGTGCCGAACCGAAGCAGTCGATTGCGCTCAGCTGCGAGCGGGACCGGCGCGTGTGGCTCAGGCGGCAGGCGCGGTCGAAACCTGGCGAGACTTGAAGCGGCGAAACGCGAAGACCAGACCGAGCGCACCCACGCCAGCGATAGCGGCAGAAGTGGAGGGCTCCGGGATCGCATAGGTCGCGCCAATCAAGTCGAAGTGCGCCTGGGGATCATTGACCTCCAGGCGGATTTCCAATTCCTGGCCGGTCATCAGCGCCGTGCCGATGTAGTCGAAGCTGACGAAAGTGAAATTGCCAAACGACGGCGTGACTTGGCCTGAGCTGGAAAGAAACGTGCCGCTTCTGGTGTAGAGGGAGATGGTGCCGATCACGGTGCCTTGGCCCATGTCGTCGTTGCGCGCGCCGATGTAGCCGGTGATCGTGTAGGTGAAGCCCTGTGCGATGGTCACGCCGAGGTCCTGGTAGACGTAGCCGGCTTGGAGAAAGAAGTCCTGATTGCCGTCTGGCACACCGGAGTTGAACGAGCCGGAATTGCGATAGGCGCCGCTATAGTGTAGTCCCGAGCCAGCACTGGCGGTCCACGAAGTAGTGCCCGGGCCTGGTTCTTCGGAGCCGTTGGTCAGAGCGTAGTCCTCGAAGCTGGCGTTCGCGACCGTGATGGTCACCTGGGCCGAGGCGACGGTCGCGAGCATGACAAATGAACTGAGCAGCTTTGCTGGAGAAAAGCTCATGAACACGTATCTGGGGTGAGTTGCAGATGAGTGTCAAATACGAGGCGAGCGATAGGCCGAATGGCCTAATGGAGGCGCTGCCAATGGGGCGTTTTCGGGGGTTGCATCGGCTGGAGGCGCGCGGCGTGATGCGCGGATGATTGTAGGCGTCCATCCGCTCGCCGGATTCGACAAGCTGCTGCACTACCGCGTGCCCGAGCACCTCGCGCCGAGCGCGGGCATCGGCGCGCTCGTGCGTGTGCCGGTGCGGCGCGAGCTGCAGCTTGGCATCGTGGGCGAGATCGGAGCGCCGAAGGATTTTCCCGTCGAGAAACTGAAGGCGGTAGCGCAGGTGGTGCATCCGTTTCCCGCGCTCACGCCCGAACTCCTTGAACTCGCGCGCTGGATGGCGGGCTACTACGCGGCGCCGCTGGACACCATCATCGAGACCATTATCCCGGTGGCGGTGCGACGGGGGGCGACGATCAAGCAGGAGAAACTCCTTGTGCTCGCGCGCAGGCTCGAAGCGGAGGAACTCGCGAAACTGGAGAAGCGCGCGCCGCAGCAGGCGAAGCTCTATCACCTGCTCGCACAGCAATTTCGGCCGCAGAAAAAATCGCTCGTGCTGGCGCGTCTCAGCGCGACCGCGGCGGTGGTCAACGCGCTCGTGAAGCACGGCATCGTGCGCGAAGAGATGCAGCGCGTCGAGCGCGTGGCGTACGCCGATGCAACGGCCCATGGCGAACTCGTTGCAGCGCAACCGCACCTGCTCAACGAGGAGCAGCAGGCCGCGGTCGACGCGCTCACCGGCGATCTCGCGAAGAACACGTTTGGCGTGACGCTGCTGCATGGCGTGACGGGATCGGGCAAGACGGAGGTGTATCTCCGCGCGATCGATGCGGCACTGAAGGCGGGAGGCGGTGTGATGTTTCTCGTGCCTGAAGTGGCGCTCACGCCGCAGACGGTGGCGCGGCTGCGCTCGCGGCTGGAGGCGATCGCACCGGATCACCGCTGCGTGGTGTGGCATAGTCATCTGAGCGAAGGCGAGCGTCTCGATGGCTGGCTCGCACTGGCGACGGGCGAGGCGCGCATCGTGGTAGGTGCGCGCTCGGCGGTTTTCGCGCCGGTGCAGGGATTGAAGCTCATCGTGGTCGATGAAGAACACGAACCGGCGTACAAGCAGGACGAGACGCCACGTTACCACGGGCGTGACGTGGCGGTGGTGCGCGCGAAGCTCTGCGGTGCGCTCTGCCTGCTCGGCTCGGCGACTCCGTCCTTGGAAAGTTTTTCCAATGTGGAGATCGGCAAGTACCGCCTGCTCTCGCTGCCGAAGCGCATCGACTCGCGCCAGCTCCCAACGATGGAAATCGTCGACATGCGCATCGAGGTGACGCGCCAGCGCGGACTGACGACGCTCTCGAGGCGACTGGTCGATGAGATGCACGCGCGCTTGGCGAAGAAGGAGCAGACGATCCTCTTCATCAATCGCCGTGGCTACTCGTCGTCGATGCAGTGCACGAAGTGCGGCCATGTAGAAGAGTGCCCGCATTGCAGCATCGCGATGACTTACCATCGCACAGACGAGACGCTCCGCTGTCACTTGTGTGACCATCAGCGCGGTGCGCCCGTGCGTTGCCCGAAATGCTCGGCACCGGAAATTCGCTGGCGTGGCCTCGGCACGGAGCGGGTGGAGGAAGCGGTGCGCCGCGTGATGCCCAAGGCACGTATCGAGCGCATGGATACGGATGCGATGACGAAGAAGAATCGTTTCCGCGAAGTGCTGAGCGAGTTTCGCACGGGCAAGATCGATGTGCTCGTCGGCACGCAGATGATCGGGAAGGGTCTCGATTTTCCCAATGTGACGCTCGTCGGTTTGATCGATGCGGACCTCTCGATGCACATCCCGGATTTCCGGGCGAATGAGCGGACGTTCCAACTGCTCGTGCAGGTGGCGGGGCGGGCGGGACGCGGCGACCGCGCGGGCGAGGTGGTGGTGCAGACCTTCACGCCGCACGCGGACGCGATCCAGTTTTCGCGGCAGGCGGACTATGCGGGCTTCGCGGCGGGCGAGCTGCAGCAGCGGCACATGTTTGGCTATCCGCCGTATCGGCATCTGATTCATCATCTCTTCCGCGGGCCGAATCCGGAGAAGCTGGAGTTTTTCGCGAAGCAGTGGGCGAAGCGTGTGGGCGAAGTGCTCGGCGATCGGGTGGAGCTGAAGGGCCCGGTGCCGTCACCGATCGCGAAGATCAAGGACGAGTACCGCTGGCAGCTCTGGTATTTCACAGGCGGCGTGACAAAAGTGATCGGCGAACTGGCGCGTCTGCGCACGGAGTTCGCGTGGCCGGACGACATCACGCAGGTCTTAGACGTCGATCCGGTGAGCCTGATGTGACGCGTTTTTCGTCGCGAAACGGCGAAAAGCGCTCAGGTTGGACGCGGCAATTTCCCCATGAAAAAACTTGTTCTCCTTTTCCTCGTGCTGGGTGCCGTGCTGCGGGCCCAGTCGGAGTCGATCGACCTTGGCAACTTCGGCAAGATCACGCTCTACCTGCCCGATGGCTGGGTGGTAACCTCAACGACTGAGGGCGAAAAGAAGGTGGTCGCGATCGTCCCCAAAAAAGACGATGTGAACGCGGAGGGTTCGATTCGCGTGGTGATCACCGACACGGACGTGTTTCCGACGCGGGGTAAATTGAAAGCCAAAGTGGAGGCGATGGGGGAGCGTTACGTCGAGAATTCGGTCGAGGGTAAGGCGGTCGGAGAGGCGCTGATCAATTTGAAGCCGGGCTTTGGCTATCTATGCACGTTCACCGATCCGCGACCGATGGACAAATTGGCTCCGCGGGGAGATTATAAGACAGTCAGTCTAGGCATGATTCGGCTCAGTCCGAGCGTTTGCCTCGAGTTCTTCATCGGCGCGGACAGCGTGAAGTCGAAGCCGTATCAAGACATGCTCGGCATTCTTGAGGGAATGGATTTCGACGCGCCGAAGGATCGGCGCGGGACGATCTGAGCGGAAACGACGGGTGAGAATTATTTTAGCCACAGATTGCACAGATGGGCACACATAGATCCCTCCGATAATCTGTGCCCATCTGTGTAATCTGTGGCTAAAAATTGAAAGCAGAGGACGTGGCTAGGCGAAGGAGCCGGTGCGGAGGAGGCCGACCATCACGCCTTGGATGGTGAGTTCCTGAGCGGGGAGAAGGTCGGGATAGCGCGGGTTTTCTGCGCGGAGGAACGCGCGGCCGCGCTGGATGAGGAAACGTTTCAGGGTCGATTCGCCATCGATGAGCGCGGCGACGATATCGCGCGGGCGGGGCTCGCGAGGCGTGAGGAAGACCGTATCGCCGTCAAGAATGCTGGCGTCGATCATCGAGTCGCCGCGGACGCGCAGGGCGAAGAGCTTTGTCTGCGGGCGCACGCCGAGGGCGGTGGTGTCGAAGGGGATGGTGGCGTCGGGTTCCTGCACGGCATCGGTGGGGAGACCCGCGGGGATGACACCGTAGAGCGGGATATCGATGAGCGACTCGCGGACGGGAGCGGCGGGCGGCGTGGGCGGAAGTAGGCCGCGTGCTTTGCCATCAAGGCGTCGGAGTGCGCCCTTGAGCGTGAGCGCGTCGACGTGCCGCTTGATGCCAAAGGGTGAAGCGAGACCAAAGTGCGCTTGGATCTCGCGCAAGGAGGGCGACACGCCGTGTTCGCGGTGGTGCCCCTGGATGAAGTCGAGGACCTGTTGCTGCCGGTCGGTAAGCGGGGCGGTGGTCGCGGTCGTCATGATAGTGTCCGGTTGGACACTGCTGGGTCTGAGAGGGAGTGCAAGCGGATTTGCTGGGCGAATGGTGATGGGAAATAGGGGAGCGATGAGAAGTATGGGAGCGAGGTGGTGAAGAGGGCGCCATGGCGGAAATATAACCTCAATATGGGGCTTGGACTTACGACGGGCTTGGCAGGGGCGGGAAATCTCTTTGGCTCAGAGGGTGTCTTCTTCGCCCAACCCCGCTGACGTGACCCCTTCGCTCGAGGCGCGGCTGGCTGCGGCGCAGGACCAGATCGCGAAAATTTTCCGGCGCAGCCCGGCGATGATGCTGATCGCGCGCGTGGACACGGGGAAGTTTGTCGACGTCAACGAGGCGTTTGAGGAGCTGAGCGGTTTTGGGGCCGACGAGGTCATCGGCAAGACGTCGCTCGAGCTGGAGCTGTGGTCGGAGCCAGCGCGACGGGATATTTTTCTGCGCACGTTGCGGGCGCAAGGGCTGGTGCGCGATTTTGAGGCGGTGTTTCGAACTAAGGATGGGCGCGGACGGACGCTGATCGTGTCGTCAGAGATCATCCAGTTCGACGGTGCGCCGTGCATGCTCACAGTGTGCAGCGACATCACGGCGCTGCGCCGTCGCGACAAAGTCCAGAAGGCGATCTATCACATCTCGGAGGCGGTGCATGCGGCGACGGATGTAACGGCGCTGTTCACCGCGATTCATCACATCATCGCGGACCTGATGCCGGCGGATAGTTTCTATTTTGCGCTGCTCAACGAGACTCGTGACGGCCTGACCTTTCCGTATCGCGTGGATGTGTCGGGCGATCCGCCCCGGCCGAGAAAGCTCAGGCGGGGGCTGACCGAATACGTGTTGCGGACGGGAAAGCCGCAGCTCGTTTTGGCTGAGACGGCGCAGCAGCTGATGGCGGCAGGCGAGTGCGAGCAGATCGGCACGCCCGCGGCGGTGTGGCTCGGTGTGCCGCTCGCGGCCAATGGTCGGACGATCGGCGTGATGGCGGTGCAGGATTATCACAACGCGACCGTTTATGGGCCGGAAGAGCAGCGCATCCTGACGTTTGTCGCGGAGCAGGTGGCTTCAGCGATCCAGCACAAGCAGGCCGAGCGCGCGCTCGTGGAGGCGGAGCGGAAGTACCGCAGCATCTACGAAAACGCGACCGAAGGCCTCTATCAGAGTTCACCAAACGGAAAATTTATCAGCGCCAATCCCGCGCTGGCGCGCCTGCTCGGCTACGATTCGCCGGAGCAGCTCATCGCGGCGCTCAACGACATCGGCGTGCAGGTCTATGTGAAACCGGGACGCCGGGCTGAGTTTCTCGAATTGATCCGTGACCGAGATCAGGTGTCGGACTTCGAGTCTCAGATTCATCGACGCGATGGCAGTGTGCGCTGGATCAGCGAGTCGGTGCGATTGATCCGCGATGAGCGTGGCGAGATCGATCACTTCGAAGGCGTGGCGATCGACATCACGGATCGCATCGCGACGTCGCACGCGTTGCAGGAAGCGAAGGAAGCCGCGGATCGAGCGAATCAGGCGAAGAGCCAATTCCTCGCCAACATGAGCCACGAGCTGCGGACGCCGCTCAATGGCATCCTCGGGTACACGCAGATTCTCGCGCGCGACCAGACACTCACGACGAAGCAGCGCAGCTCCATCGGTGTGATCCACCAGTCGGCGGAGCATCTCTTGGGCTTGATCAACGACGTGCTCGATCTTTCGAAAGCGGAGGCGCAACGCGTCGAGGCCAACCCGGTGGACTTCGACCTGACGGAGTGCCTGCGCGCGGTCGAAGGCGTGTTTCAAGTGCGGGCGCGGGAAAAGCGCCTGCGGCTCGATTGCTCGTTTGCGGCGGAGCTGCCGCTCGTGGTGCGCGCGGACGAGCACAAGCTCCGGCAGGTGCTTTTCAATCTCGTGAGCAACTCCGTGAAGTTCACCGAGGAAGGCGGCGTGCTGATCGAAGTCACGCGTGGGGAGGGCGAGCGCTGCCGCTTCGCGGTGACGGATTCCGGCGCGGGTATTTCGGAGAACGAATTGCCTCTGCTCTTCGAGCCGTTCCGACAGGTGGGCGCGTCCAAAATGAAGGCGGGCGGCACCGGACTCGGGCTCGCGATCACGCGGAGTCTGGTGGAAGTGCTTGGCGGCGAGCTGCACGTGGAGAGCAAGCTGGGGCAGGGCACACGCTTCTGGTTCGAGATCGAGCTGCCGCAGGGTGACCTCGGCTCGCATGGGACGCGGTCGCCGTTTCAGCAGCGCGTCATCGGATATTTTGGCGAGCGGAAGCGCATCCTCGTCGTGGACGACAATCCGCAGAACCGCGACGTGCTGCGCGAGATGCTGGAGCCGATCGGTTTCGAGCTGCGACTGGTCAACGACGGCGAGGCGGCGCTCACGGCAGCGGCGGAGTTTAAGCCGCACGCGATCCTCATGGACCTGCGCATGCCGCACCTGAGCGGCCTTGCAGCGACGAAGAAGCTGCGCGCGGGCATCGTGCCGCGCGAGACGGCGATCATCGCGGTATCGGCGAGCGCGTACGATCTCAGTCCAGACGACTGCAAGGCGGCGGGCTGCAACGATTTTCTGCCCAAGCCATTTCGCGAGTCGGCGCTGTGGAAAATCCTCGAGCGCCATCTCGGCCTCGAATGGGAAACGGCGGCGCCCGCGCCAGCGAGCGAGACAGTTGCGCCCTTTGCCGCGAAACTCGCTCCGCCGCCGGCAGACGTGGCGACGGCGGTATTCGAACTGGCGAGCAAGGGAGATGTATTGAAAATCCGGATACTCATGGCGGAGATCGCCGAGCGCGATCCGAAGCTGCGGAGTTTTGCGCAGTCGGTGCTGGAACTGGCCGATCGCTTCAAGATGAAGGCGATCCGTGAGCTGGTGGCGCCGCACGTGGAGGGTCGGAAGTGAGGACAATTTATCATGGCTGAACGCGTCCTTATCGTCGACGACACGCCCGCGAATCTCGGCGTGCTGGTGGAAACGCTCAGCACCGCGGGCTACGAAATCATGGTCGCCGAAGACGGCGAGGAAGCGCTCGCGCAGGTGGCGCATACGCTGCCGGACCTGATCCTGCTCGACGTAATGATGCCAGGCATCGACGGCTTCGAGACCTGCCGGCGCCTCCAGGCGAAGCCGGAGACGAAAGATATCCCGGTGCTGTTTCTGACGGCTCTGTCGGAGACGACCGAGAAAGTGAAGGGCTTTGCAGCGGGCGCGCGCGACTACATCACGAAACCGCTGCAGCATGAGGAAGTGCTCGCGCGAGTGAATGCGCACCTGACCATCCGCCGCCTGCAGGGTCGGCTCGCCGAGCAGCTCGCACAGCGCGAACGCTTCATGCGCATCGCGGCGCACGACCTGCGCAATCCCCTCCAGATCGTGCTCATGGGCTGCGAGATTGCGGGGCAGGAAGCGAATCTCACGCCGATGGCGACGAAGATGGTCGCGAGCGCGCATCGATCGGCGACCCGCATGCGCAACATCATCGATACCTTTCTCGATGTGCAGCGACTCCACGCGGTCGCAGGTACGGGGACGCTCGCGGCTTTCGATCTCGCGGGGTTGGCCACGGAGATCGTCGATCAGAATCGCGGCTTTGCGGAGCGGAAGCAGATTACGCTGGCGCTGGAACTCGCGCCGAACTTACCGCCCGCGCACGGCGAGGCTGGCCACGCGCATCAGGCGGTGACGAACTATGTGACCAATGCGATCAAGTACACGCCGCCGGGCGGACGCGTAACGGTGCGCGTTGGTGTTATGGGTGCAGCGGTGCGGGTGACGGTGGCCGACAGTGGTCCGGGCGTGCCGATGAAAGAGCGCACGGAACTCTTCAAGGAATTTGGCCGCATATCCAACAAGCCGACGGGCGGCGAGGTGAGCGTAGGGCTCGGACTTTCCATCGTGCGATTGCTCGTGGAGGCGCAGAAGGGGAAAGTCGGCGCGGATTTCCCGGCGACGGGTGGCTCGGAGTTTTGGTTCGAGCTGCCGGGGGCTGAAGGCGGTAAGCGATAGACTTCAGGCAATAGGCCAAGCTCGCTGATGAAAATCACGGTGGTGCGACATGCGAAGGTGCAGGCACCGACGCGGTGGGTGAGCGGATGGAGCTTGGCCGAGTGGCTGGACGCTTATGAGGCTGCGCCTTTGATGCATGCGAAAGAGTGGCCGAAGTTTTCTGCAGCGTGCGCGGTGTCGAGTCCGGTGCGCCGCGCGCGTGAATCGGCGATTGGCTGTGGGTATGTGGCCCCGATTTGCCTCGATGAACTCGCGGAGATCGCATTGCCGCGAGAGCTGCCACTGCCGTTTTTCGGGCCAGGGAAGCTCGCCGCAGTCTTGGTGCGCGCGCTCTGGTTGGTGGGCGATATCGAGGCGGCCGAAACGCCCAGCGAAGTGGAAGAGCGAGCGGGGCGTGCGGCCGACGCGCTCGTGAAATTGAGTGAAGACCACGAGGAGGTCGTGGTCTTCACGCACGGTTACTTCATGAGATTTCTGGACTGCGAACTGCGTGCGCGAGGATGGAGGCGTGAGCGGCGGCTGAGCTGGTCCTATCTCGCGTCGAATGTCTATACGGGGCCGCGGCGGAATGGGTAGCGAGATTGGAAGGATTACGAAAATTGGCCGGTTTCTTGGGGCACCGGTTACCATGAGATGCACCAGCATGATCAATGACACCGAACTACTCCGTTGCCACGCCGAGACCCGGGACGAACGGGCATTCACCGAATTGGTGCAGCGGCGGTTCGACGGAGTCTATTACGTCGCGTTGCGAGGCGTAGGTGGCTTAGCGAACACAGCGATCCTCAGCGCTTCGTCGGGCGCGCTGGGCACGCAGTCTACTGTTGCAAGCGCACTTTGTCTCCCGACTTAACCTGCTCCCGTCCTTAGGAGGATTTCTTTTTCGTGCCCCGCTCGATATTGAGATAAGTCTTGTTGAGCATCTGGCTCTCGTAGAGTTCCAGCAGGCGGACGCCCTCGCGCGGTTTCACCATGTCTTTACGCGTGGCGGCGTCGATCTGTGCCTTCATTTTTCGGCACAGCTCCTCCTGCTGATACTGCACGCCCTCGATCACGTCGGCGATGCGGCTGCCGCTGAGCGCCTCCTCGATGTAGAAGCCGTTGGGCTCGTCGTCTTCGAGGAAGACGTGCACCTCGTTGACGCGACCGAAGAGATTGTGGAGGTCGCCCATGATGTCCTGGTAGGCACCGGTGAGAAAAATACCGAGGTAGTACGGGCTCTTGTTGAGCGGGTGGAGCGTCACGTAGTCCTTCACGTCCTGCAGGTCGATGAAGCGATCGATCTTGCCGTCGGAGTCGCACGTGATGTCGACGAGCACGGCGTTGACGGTGGGTTTTTCGGTGAGCCGGTGCAGTGGCGCGACCGGGAAGAGCTGATCGAGCGCCCAGTGATCGAGCAGCGACTGGAAGACGGAAAAATTGCACACGTACTGGTCGGCCAGCAGGCGGTCGAGGTCGTGCAGCTCCTCGGGCTGGTAGCCGGTCTTGCGGCCCTCCTTGGCGATCTGTTCGCAGATCTGCCAGAAGAGCGACTCGGCGGCGGCACGGTTCTCGAGGTCGAGATAGCCGAGATTGAAGAGGGAAAAGGCCTCCTCCTTTTTCTGCACGGCATCGTGGAAACGCTCAAGTCGGCCGAGCTTGCCCTTGTTCTTCAGCATGGTCGCGAGATCGTTGACGACCTTGTGCCGCACCTTGGGCTCGTGCTGCTGGCCGAGGGACTCGCGCTTGTTGATGCGCTCGAAGACCTCGACGACGAGGAGAGAGTGAGGGGCGACGACGGCGCGGCCGGACTCGCTCACGATGTCGGGCTCGGCGACGCCGGTGGCGGCGCAGATCTCGCGGATGTTGAAGACGACGTCGCGCGCGTACTCCTCCATGGAGTAGTTCATCGACGACTCGAAATTGGTGCGCGAGCCGTCGTAGTCGATGCCGAGACCGCCACCGACATCGAGGTAGCCCATGGGGAAACCCATCTTCGCGAGCTGGCAGTAAAAGCGCGCGGCCTCGATCACGGCGTTCTTGATCGTGAGGATATTCGGCACCTGCGAGCCGATGTGGAAATGCACGAGCCGCAGGGCCTGCGTGAGCTTGGCGGCGCGGAGCTTTTCGACGGCGAAGAGGATTTCCGCGGTGTTAAGGCCGAACTTGGCGTCGTCGCCGGTGGAGAGCGCCCACTTGCCCTCGCCGCGCGTCTGGAGCTTGGCGCGGAAGCCGATCATGGGCTTCACGCCGGTCTCCTTGGAGAGCTTGATGATCTCATCGAGCTCGGAGAGCTGCTCGACCACGAGGATGATCTTCTTGCCGAGCTTGCGGCCGAGGAGCGCGAGCCGGATGTAGTCGTGGTCCTTGTAGCCGTTGCAGATGATGAGGCGGTTGTTGCCCTCATGCATCGCGAGCGCGATCATGAGTTCGGGCTTCGAGCCGGCCTCGAGACCGTAGTTGAAGTCCTTGCCGGCGGCGATGATCTCGTCGACGACCTCGCGGAGCTGGTTGACCTTGATCGGGAAGACGCCGCGGTAGTCGCCCTTGTAGCGCTCTTCCTTGATGGCCTTTGCGAAAGACTCGTTGAGCTGGATCACACGGTGACGCAGCAAATCCTGAAAACGGATCACCGTCGGGGCCTTCAAGCCCATGCCGGCGGCCTCGGTCACCACATCGTAAACCCGGATCGCGCGGCCATCGCCCAGGGGCTGGACACTGACGAAACCCTCCGAGTCCACGGAGAAATGGCCCTGCCCCCAGCGTTTCATGCCGTAGTGCTCTTCGGATTGGGCGGCCGACCAGGAGGAAGATTTGCTTTTCAACGAGGGAGGCGGGAGAGGCGGAGGTTAGGCTTGCTTTCGCAAGCGGGGATTTCGTTTAGTGCATGTTTTCTTTTTTCAAAACACCCAACACGCAATGACGAAAATGGCACTGTTTGCCGTCACGAACTTCTTCGCCCAAGCCGCCGCTCCTGCTGGAGCGCCGACCCAGCCGACCGCGGCACAGTCTTTGGTGAGCTTTTTGCCGATGATTCTTTTGGCGATCGGCTTCTATTTTCTGTTCATCGCGCCGCAGCGCAAGAAGCAGAAAGAGCACGAAAAGATGCTCTCGGCGCTCGGCACCGGCGACGAAATCCTCACCACCGGCGGCATCTACGGCACGATCACCAATGTGAAGGAAGACCGCTTCATCGTGCGCGTGAGCGACAATTCGAAGCTCGAGGTCGGCAAGGGCTTCGTCCACGCCGTCACGAAGAAGATCGGCGAAGAAGAGAAGAAGTAACCCTTCTCGGCCTGCGCGCCGCACCCGGAGCGGGTGGGGCGCCCCGTTCATTTTAATAATAACCCAAAAGATCCATGTTCCAACGCAACCTCTGGAAGATTCTGCTCTCCCTCGCGATCCTCGCGTGGGCCGCAGCAGAACTTCTGCCTGTCAAAGACGTCCCGTTTGTCGATTACGCCAAGTCCCACGCGACCGCCAAGCCGGCGGATTTCGCCAAGCTGCTCGATGAGGCCGCCGCCCGCAAAAAGGCCGGCACCGCCCAGAGCGAGTTTGTCGGCCTGAAGCAGATCGGCCGCGAGCGCCGCCTCGACCTCACGCAATACTTCCCGGACATCCCGCTCGAGACGACGCTGCGCAACGTCGACAAGCGAAACGACATTCTCCTCAACGAACTCCTCCGCCGTGCCAAGGGCCGCCTGCAACTCGGTCTCGACCTCGCCGGTGGCGTGGCCGTGACGCTCGAGATGCTCCCGGACAAGAACGCCGATCGCAACACCGACGACGCTCGCCGCGAGAAGCTCACCAAGGCCATCGAGATCATCAGCACCCGCATCAACGGCTTCGGCATCGCCGAGCCCATCGTGCGCCAGGTGGGCAACAACCGCATCGAGGTCCAACTCGCCAACGTCAATACGCGCGATAACCCCGAAGTGCTCGACGCGGTGAAGAAGCCCGCGAAGCTCAACTTCCACGAAGTGCACCCGACGGCGTATCCCGGCCCCGGCGTCGAGACGCCCCCCGGCTACATCATCCTGACCCTCGACAATGAGGAACGCGGCGGCGACGCCGTTTCCGAGGATCTCTTTGTGAAGCGCAGGCCCGAGATGACCGGTGAGGCCATCGCCGACTCCCACCCGATGCACGACCCGTACGGTCGCTCGCAGGTCGACATGCAGTTCACCGCCAAGGGCCGCGAGCAGTTCGCGGAAGTGACGGAGCGCATCGCCGCTCTCGGCCAGGGTGGCCGCCCAGGCCGTCTCGCCATCGTGCTCGATGGCAAGCTCTACTCTGCGCCCACGGTGAAGGAGAAGATCGACAGCCCCAGCGCCGTCATCACCGGCAGCTTCACCGACCGTGAGGCGATCAATCTTTCCAACGTGCTCAACAATCCGCTCGATGCCGAGCTGATCGTGAAGGAGCAGTACGAAGTCGGGCCCTCGCTCGCGCAGGACGCCATCGACAGCGGCGTGCGCGCGGCGGTCATCGGCACCGCGGCGGTCGCGGCGTTCATGGTCACGTTCTACTCGACCGGCGGTCTCGTCGCAGTCGGCACGCTCGCGATCAACATTCTCATCATCCTCGGCGTGATGGCCAACATCCACGCGACGATGACGCTCCCCGGCCTCGCCGGCATCGTGTTGACCATCGGTATGGCGGTCGACGCGAACATCCTGATCTACGAGCGCATGCGTGAAGAGCTGGCCGAGGGCAAATCGCTCGCGGCGGCCAACCAGAGCGGCTTCCTCAAGGCGCTGTGGACCATCCTCGATGCCCACGCGGTGCAGCTCATCATCTGCGCCGTCATGATCTGGAAGGGCGTTGGCCCGATCAAGGGCTTCGGCGTCACTCTCTGCATCGGCGTGCTCTCCACGCTCTTCTCCGTGCTGCTCTGCGCGCACCTCCTCCTCGAGATGCTGACCGAGTCCGGCACGCTGACGAAGATGACGATGCGCCACCTGCTGAAGAACATCCACGTGGACTTCGTGAAATACGGCAAGCCGGCCTTCATCGGCTCGTGGCTTGTCGTGCTGCTCGGCATCGGCGTCGTGTTCTACAAGGGCAATCGCATCTACGGCATCGACTTTGCCGGTGGCGATCAGGTCAGCCTGAGCTTCACCCAGAAACTCGACACCGCGCAGGTCCGCGACGCCGTGAAGGCCGCGGGCATCAGCGACGTGAACCCGACCTACGTCAGCCCCATCGGCGGCGGCAAGGAAACGCTCACGATCGAAACTCCCGAAGGCAAGGGCGACGCAGTGCTCGCCGCGCTCACGGCGAAGTTCCCCAACGCCGGCCTCGAGAAGATCGGCCAGAATCACATCGGTGCCTCCATCGGTGCGGAAATCGAGAAGAACGCGCTCGTGGCCGTGGGCATCTCGATGCTCACGATTCTCGTGTACATCGCGTTTCGCTTCGAGTTCGGCTTCGGCGTCGGCGCGATGTTCTCCACGCTGCACGACATCCTGATGACGATCGGCATCTTCGTGCTGACGGGTCACCAATTCAATGCGCCCATGGTCGCGGCGATCCTCTGTATCGCGGGCTACTCCATCAACGAAACGGTCGTCGTCTTCGACCGTATCCGCGAGGAGCTGAAGCTCAACACCGCCGCCTCGCTGCGCGACGTGGTCAACAACGCGATCAGCAAGGTCTTCGCCCGCACGATCATGACGGCGACGACGACCTTCCTCGCGGCGCTGGCGCTGTACATCTTCGGCGGCGGCGTGCTCGCGGACATCTCGTTCACGTTCCTCGTCGGTATCGTCACCTCCACGTTCTCGGCCATCTTCATCGCCGCCCAGGTCTTCTACTGGTGGCACAAGGGTGACCGCAAACACGTCGAGGCGCACGCCGACGTCGCGCCGAAGTACGAGTGGACAGGTTCAAGCCGCGCATCGGAATAACGCAGTCGTCCCACGACTCGCGCGATGCGCTGGACCTACACGCCGCCCCCGGCCGATGAGGTCGAGGCGCTGAGCAAGAACGCAGGAGTCAGCCGAGTGCTGGCTGAACTCCTCGTGCGCACGGGCGTACGCGAAGCCGCGGATGCGGCGCTGTTTCTTCAGCCCACCCTCGGCAGCATCAACGACCCGTTTCTCCTCCGCAATCTGGAGGCCGGTGCCGCGCGCCTGTGCCGCGCCCTCGCGAACCGCGAGGAGATCGTGGTGCTCGGCGACTACGACGTCGACGGCGTGAGCAGCACCGCGCTGCTCGTGACCGTGCTGCGCCGCTTCGGATCGAATCCGCGCTTCGTCGTCCCGCGCCGCGCTGAGGACGGCTACGGCCTATCGCGCAGTGCGATCGACCGCGCGCTCGAGGGCGGCAAGCCGCACCTCTTTGTCGCGCTCGACTGCGGCACTAATTCGCATGCCGAGGTCGCGTACCTCCGTGCGCAGGGCATCGATGTGATCGTGATCGACCATCACCGCTCGAAGGAGCCGGTGGTGCTCGACGCGATCCTGATTAACCCGCACGTCGAAGCCGACGTGACCAACAGTGACGCCGCGTGGCGCAATCTCTGCACGGTCGGCCTCGTCTTCAAACTCGCGCACGGCCTGCTGAAACAGCTCCGCACGGAAAATCATCCGGTTGCGTTTCGCATCAAGCTGCGCGATCATCTCGATCTCGTCGCGCTCGGTACGGTCGCGGATCTCGTGCCGCTGACGGGCGAAAACCGCATCCTTGCGCGCCACGGCCTGCGCATCCTGCAGGAGACGCAGCGACCCGGGCTGCGTGCGCTGATGGAAATCGCCGGCGTGAAGCCGGGGCAGGAGATCATGCCGGTGGACATTTCGTTTCGCCTCGGGCCGCGCATCAATGCATCCGGCCGGCTCGCGGACGCCGCGCTCTCGGTGGAACTGTTGCTCAGCGACGATCGGAAGTTTTGCGAAGAGACCGCGCGCCAGCTCGACGTTTTCAACCGCGAGCGGCAGGACATCGAGCGCGCGATCACCGACGAAGCTGAGCGCTTGATCGAGACGGAGTTTTCCTCGCTGCCGGGCATCGTGCTCTTCGCGGAGAACTGGCATCCGGGCGTCGTGGGCATCGTCGCGGGCCGTGTGACGCGCAAGTACAACCGCCCCTGCATCGTGCTCGGCAACGAAGGCACGCAGGCCAAGGGCTCGGGCCGCAGCGTCGACGGCATCAATCTCGTGGAAGTCCTCGGCACCTGCAACGAGCACCTCGGCAGCTGGGGCGGCCACCCGATGGCGGTCGGCATCTCACTCTGCAAAACCAATCTCGGCGCCTTCCGCGTGCGCTTCGCGGAAGCCGTGCGCACGTACGTCGGCGGCGACATCGCCGAAGCCCGCCTCGACCTCGCCGCGTGGCTGACGCCCGAGCAGATCCGGGAGCGCCTGATGGACGAACTCGATTCGCTGCACCCCTTCGGCCAAGGCAACCCTGAGCCCGTCTTCGGCGTGCGCGGCGTAGTGCTGAAACACCGCCCGGAAGTCTTCAAGGAGCAGCACTTCCGTTTTCACTTCGAGGATTCGCACGGCCGCCGCCTGCACGGTGTGGCGTGGAAACTGGCGCACCGCCTGCCGCCCCTCGGCGTGCCCATTGACCTCGCCGTGGAGCTGAAGTGGAACCACTTCAACGACCGCAAGCTCCTCCAGCTCGGCCTCATCGACTGGCGGAAGTCGGGTGGGTGAGAGGCCTTTGGCCGAACAAGAGAAAACCCGCTAACCCTTGCGGGCTAGCGGGTTTTAAACTGGCGCACTCGTAGGGAGTCGAACCCCAAACCTTCTGATCCGTAGTCAGATGCTCTATCCAATTGAGCTACGAGTGCGTAGAAGAGTTCGAGAAAAAGCAGTGATTCGCCGGGAAGCGCAAGCGATATTTTTGTGAGATTGTGCAGACGTTGGGCTCGGGCGATTTACATGCGGCACCGCACCTTCGCGCATGGTAGTTTTGGGGGCGGCCGCACAAGCGCTACGAGCTATTTCCAGAAGCGATGAAAAAAGCTCTTCTTCTTCGCTGGGACAGGTTGTGAGAATTCTCGCAGCGATTTCGGTAGCTCTCTGTTTCCGGTTTCAATCTCTCCCAGTACGCGTGCGATCGTCTGGTTGATGCGATCATCCGCTGCAATCTTGAGAGCGGCATCGATTGCCTTGCGGGCCGGGACAAGGCGACCGTCCAGCACCAATGCCACGGAAAGATTGCCGAGCAATTCCGCATTGCTCGGATCGAGCGCCACAGCAGCCTGCCCGATCTGCACGGCCTCATCGAAGCGCTGCAATTCCAAGCAGACGCCTGAGAGTTCGCGCAAGATAGGTTCGGCGTTCTTCTCAACGCGGTAAGCATGATGAAACGCGGTGTACGCTGTCTCGTAGTGGCCGAGTGCAATCTGACTTTTGCCGTAGAACCACTGCGCATTCCACCAATCGGGACATTCTGTGATCACGCGGCGCAGCATTTCAGCAGCGCGAGCAATGTCATCGGCCGATGCGCCGTGGAGCGCGGGTTCTCCGGGGCTCACGAACTGTTTCTTCACTATTTCCGAAGCCGTCTTGAAGAGCGCATCGACCGGCGTCGTGGTGCGTCCGATGAAAACTTCCTGTCCGGTCTTCTTATTCAGGAAGACTTCGACGTTATTCTCCAATCGCAGGAACTGAAGGAAGTGCATCGTCGACGGATCGTGAAGCACCAATCCTGAACCTACTTTGGGATCCCAGCCTGGGCGGGCGGTGACGCTCTTTGGCTGAGTGCCTTCTTTCCACGCGATCACCGCTTTCTCCCACTGCGCCAGTCGTAGCCATTCACAGTAGGGTTCCACGGATCGATCGAATTCAGTGGCAAGGACGACATCAGAATCGGGTCCCTGTGCGACGTTAAGGCCAAGCTTCGCGAGGTTCTCCATGAATCTCTGGGCATCACCCTTGGCCATGAAGCCGCATTTCCAAAGATGTTCATCGGATAGTGCATTGGAGTTAGGCGGCTGGATCGACCCGTTCTCAAGGAGGTGCTGAATGCGATTGAGCTGAGCGACAACAGAGAAGCCTTCGATGGGGACGGCCATGGTTTGTTGGATTGAGATGTTCGTCGGGCGGCGAGGCGACAATAGGAATGCAGGGAAAACAAAGGGCAGATTTTTCCCGTGGTCGACGGAACGACAGAGCCATGATGAGTGATGGCCGAGATAGTGAGTAACAACTAACTGATAAAAAGATTGTTGCGTATTAGGCGCGTCGCGGGGTGTGCGGATTGCTGAATGAGATGGCCTCGCCCGCAAGCTTTGCCCCGCGACCTTCAAATTCACGCCTCCCAGATGAACCACACCGTCACGATCCTTGCCGATGAAAACCCGCTTGAGTTCATTTCGCGGCCGACGCCGCAGTTGCGGAATACGGTGGAGCAGCAGCGGGCAGGTTTGCCGGCGGCTGACTTTGCCGAGATGATGCGGGCCGTCCGATCGATCTTCAACAAGTTCACGGAGCGGCTGCTCAGCTTCCCGGCGGGAACGGAGCGCGGCCGCGCGATGCATCGCATGATGGAGGTGGAGATGAAGGCCGTGGGGCAGATCCCGCTGACGTGTGGCAAGGGCTGCTCAGGGTGCTGCTCGTATGAAGTGGAAATCACCGAGGACGAGGCGGCAGTGCTGCGCGATGTGGTGCGCAGCGGGCAGGCGGTGGATCGCGAGCGATTGTTCGTGCAGGCGCAGCGCGTGCGGAAAGACACGGCGTGGCGTAATTTTTCCAACCCGGACAATCGATGCGGTTTTCTCGGTGCGGATGGCGCATGCACCGTTTACGAGGCGCGGCCTTCGATTTGCCGGAAGCATGTCGTGACGACGCCGGCGTCGGCGTGCGTGACGTTGGATGCGCCGGTGGCACCGGTGCAGATCCTGCTCGCGGAAATCTTGATGAGCGCGGCGATCAGCATCCCGGGCACGGAGGTCGGCTCGCTGTCGAAGATGCTGCTGAAGTCGCTCGGGGAGTTGCCGACCACGTGGTCGCATCAGGTCGGCGCGGCGGCGATCGTGGAGATGGCGCGGGCACCGCAGACGGCGCGGCGATTGGCGCAAGAAGTCGCAGCGGAGTGAAGCTCTTGAACGGGCGTAGAGTGCCGGCGCGTGCGGTGAGGTGAGCGGATAGGTCCTATAGGGCGCATAGGACACATAGGGCCTATGGGTTGGCGCGAAGGGGCGCAGGCTGAAGCGCCGCGCTATTCGGGTGGGTGCCGCTGGATGTGCAGCTAGGTCGAAGGCGTGGGCAGGGCGAGGCCGACGACGTGCTCGGTGACGAGTGGAGCGGATTCGATGCGCACGTAGGCGTGTGTGGGTATACGGCGCTCGGTGCCGAGCGAGAGAGTGAGGGTGACTTCGTCGCCGGAGGTGAGCTGCCGCGAGGCGGTTTCGGCGAGGGTGCCGTCCGCTTCGCTGGCGAGCCAGGCACGAGCCCAGACGGGCGCGTTGGCGGGGCCGTTGAGTTTGGCGTGGACGATGGCGGTGGTGGCGTCGGGGATATCGAGGCGGACGCCGCTCAAGAAATAGTGCCGATTCGCGGGGAGCGGGGTGATGCTCGCGTGCAGTGTGACGACGGTGGGGTGGAGCATGAGGCGGAATTTTCGCGAGGTGCTCGGCGGGACTCAACGCTCGATGGTTTCGCGGATGCTTTTCAGCTCGGCGAAGAAATCTTCGAGCTCGTTTTTTCCGCCGCCGGAGAGCGTGAGGCTGATGTTGCCCGGGATGCCGGGACGGACCTGCACGTCGATCTGCAAGCGTGAAACCGCCCGGATCAACACGACGAAATACAGACCCTTGCGCTGTTCGATGAGTTGGAAGCCCTGAGGCGTACCGAAGCGAGCGTAGGCGCCAGCGAGATAGGCGGACGGGAGATCGAGCATGCCGTCCTTGAGGCCGAGATCGCCGAAGGCATCTTCGAGGGTGGATTCGCTCAAGCGCGGGGTGGTGCCGCGGATGCGGTCCAGCGCAGCGATCACTCGCGTGCGCCACGCGTCGGTGCGCAGCTCTTCGGCTGACGCGCCGAGCTCGGTCGCGTAGGCGCGTGCCACTTTTTCGTAGGTCTCACGGGCGCCGTGCTCCGAGCCCCAGAACATTTCCCAGCCGGTATTTTCCTTTCGCCCGGTGCTCATGCCGAGGAGAAACGCGAGCCGGCAGTCGCGCATTGAGCGCGCCTCGAAAGCGGCGAGGTCGCCGGTGAAGAGCAGGGCGGTGAGTAGGAGTAGCAGGGGGCGCATGGGGCAGCTCAGATTGAAGACGGCCTAGTTTTCCCCGACGACAAAGAATTGGATTCCGAAGAGGATGAGCGCAGCAGTGATCAGTCCCAGCCCGGCTAGAGTGAAGCGGCGATGCAGTGAAAAATAACTACACGCCAGCGACCCAACGAGGCAGAAGACGATAATCGTGCGCGTCGTCGAATCGCGCGATGAAAGAGGGAGCGTGACGCCGAGAAGCAGAGCTGCGGCCAAATTCAATGGCCAAATGGATTTCCGACTGTCGCTCATGACGCGTGTGGCAGTTAGCCCAAGCCACGGGCGAAGATGATCGGAGCGCTAAACGCGATGCCGGAAGCCGCTAGATGAGTTATCAACCATACCGCGTAATTGACGAACGCGTGGCGGCCGAAAAATCGACGGGGATCGGCCCCGGCACGCTCCAACCAAACGGCAGTGAAACTCGCGGTGACGCCAATGCCGCCACCAACTACGGCACCGAGTGCAGCGATCCATGGACCGTAGACGTAACCGGACGCGCTACCTGCGGCGATGGCGCCGATCATGCTCAGCACGATGACAAGCGAACAAGTGTTCACCGGCGCAATAACTTCAAGGTTTGGCAGGGGTTGCTGCGACTTCGGGCGTCGTACGTGGCAAGATGAGCGGCAGAGTGTAGCCGGTCGAGAGGGCTTTCCAGCGCATCTGGCAGGGACGAGCAAGGCACCTGTCCATTGCTTCCACGAGCGGAATGAATTCGGCAATCGGGCGCTCGGAGGAGAGCGATAGCGTTTGACCATCGGCGACGATGCGGACGGTGCACTCGTGCGAGCCAGAGAGCATGATCACATCACCACGATCATGCCAGGTCACCCACGAGATCCGTGGCTCGGACGATAGCGGAATGCGGCGAGCGGCATCGGTGATGGCGCGGGCTTCGTAGGGCTCTAGTTGAGCTTCGTAGTCCACATCGAGACTAGTGCTGCTGCCGACTCGGGAGGGCCGCACATGGCCGGCGGTCAGGCGGCGGCCTTCGAGCCGCCACTCGTAGACCAATGGCGAGTAGTCGCCATACTCGGTGTGGATGACGACCGAGGTGATCTCGCGGCGGTCCTGCGCGGGGTCGGTGGCGCAGGCGGCAGTGAAGAGTAGGGAAACGAGCAGCAAGAATCGGCGCATTGGGAGTAAGGCCTCTCGAGGGCCTAATCGCTGAAATCATGCACCGGCTTGGGCGCAGGCCGCGGCCGTCGGAGGCGGCATATGCCCCAAGCGGGAAGCGCGTAGCCAATGCTCGCGACGAGATAGACGAGGATAAAGTTGAGCCATTCCAGAGCCTCGCTTTGCGGAAAGCAGCTGAGAAAGGGCAGGGCAGGCAGCACGGCGAAGGCTAAGAAAGCCAGCAGAATTGGTTGGGCCGCATGATCCAAAGCGGGCGCCGAAGATTACCGAAATACCCATGAGTGCGGCGACAATGCCGGCACCAATACCGAGTGAGATCAGGAGTTCCTTCAGCCAAGGCTTCATGGGTGCGGGCGGATGGATAGCATATCTTCGGTGTAGTGAAACGACCATGCTTGGTCGGGAGAGGTGAATGCCAGCACTTCTGTCGAATAGTTGATTTCCGTCATCGCGATAGATTCACCGAGGATCGGTCCGATGCCTGGCACGCATCCCTTCTCGGGGTAAGCAAGGGCATCATCGCGGACGACTCGCGCCCATGTTCCGACAGAAAAGACCCCGCGACCGGAGTGAGACACGACCAGCAGATAACGACCTGAGCGATCGAAACCACCCGCGATCATGCCGCCGATATTAAGCTGCTGTATCATGAAAGACGCCTGAGAATGGCGGTCACGGTGGCTGTGGGGGCTGCGATCTGACCGCGCGATGCAGGCATGCGTCGAATTTTTATGCAATACAGTCCATGGAGTCCACGGAGCGCTAACGGGAGGCTCGGGAGTGTGGTAGACTGAGATGTTTGAACGGAGGGTTCTTTCTCAGTGCGTGAGATGAGGTGATGGAGCGAATTTCTTCTCTATTTCCCGGCTAATACCGGATAAAGTCGGGTCATGTTTTGGCCCCCGAAACACACTTGAAGGCACGAAAGGCGGAGGGAACGCCGAACATCGAACGCTGAACATCGAACTTCGAAATCGGAGAGGATGGCTTGCTCGAGGTGCGATGGGGACGCGTCGATTCTCCCTCTATTTCCCGGATAAAACCGGGTGTTGTCGCGTGACGGGAATCGGAAGTGAGCGGTGGTGGCCGGCTCGACGAGACGAGTGGGGACAGAGTCGAGCGAATCTGCGGCTGGAAACCGCAGCCACCATCGGACGGCAGGCGATTTCTCCTCTATTTCCCGGCTATTCTCAGATGCTCTCGGGTGCGCACGCAGAGATCAGCAACCTCGCTTGGAGGTTGGGGCTTGGACCTTGGAGCTTTCCGCGCGCGAGGCGCGGACGGATCAAGTATTGAAGCGGAAGAGGGTCACGTCGCCGTCGGCGAAGACGTACTCTTTGCCTTCGAGGCGGTACTTGCCGGCTTCGCGGGCGGCGGCGACGCTGCCGAGGGAGGAGAGGTCGGCGTAGCTGACGACCTCGGCCTTGATGAAGCCCTTCTCGAAATCGGTGTGGATGACGCCGGCGGCCTGCGGGGCTTTCCAGCCTTTCTTGATCGTCCAAGCGCGGACTTCTTTTTCACCGGCAGTAAAGTAGGTCTGGAGGCCGAGGAGGCCGTAGGTGCCGCGGATGAGCGAGGAGACGCCGGAGTCGTCGACGCCGAGGTCTTTTAGGAAGGCGCGGGCTTCCTCGGTGGAGAGGTCGATGAGCTCGCTCTCGATCTTGGCGGAGATCGGCACGTAGGCGGCGTCGTGGTGGGTGCGGACGTACTCGGCGACCTTTTGTACGAACGGGTTCTGCTCGGCGGTGGCGAGGTCGGACTCGGCGACGTTGCACGCGAAGAGGACGGGCTTGGCGGTGAGAAGCTGGAAAAGCTTCATCATGGCCTTCTCGTCGTCGGTGGCGGGGAGCGTGTTGGCGGTCTTGCCGGAATTGAGGAAGGGCTCGAGTTTCTGGAGGAGCGCGACCTCGGCGATGGCTTCTTTGTCGCCGGACTTGGCCTTCTTCTGGGTCTTGTCGATACGCTTGGTGACGGCGTCGAGGTCGGCGAGGACGAGCTCGGTGGTGATGACCTCGATGTCCCGGACGGGATCGACACCGCCCATGGTGTGGATGATGTCGGAGTCCTCGAAGCAGCGGACGACCTGCACGATGGCGTCGACCTCGCGGATGTTGGCGAGGAACTGGTTGCCGAGGCCTTCGCCCTTGCTGGCGCCAGCGACGAGGCCGGCGATGTCGACGAACTCGATGGCGGCGGGGATGACGACGCTAGTCTTGGCGATCTTCTGCAGGACGGCGAGGCGCTCATCGGGGACGGTGACGACGCCGACGTTGGGATCGATGGTGCAGAAAGGATAGTTGGCCGCCTCCGCCTTGCGGGAGCGGGTGAGGGCGTTGAAGAGGGTGGACTTGCCCACGTTGGGCAGACCGACGATGCCGGCTTTGAGCATAAGGAGCGGACGTTCTCAGTGGGGCGCGGGGAGGGTCAACGGAAAAGGCCGGGAAAGCGTAAAGGGGCGGGCGAGATTCGCGTTTGACGAAGGCGGGGCGAAGCCTAGGTTCCGCCGACACCCTGCAGTGTTCGAGGTGTTTTAATAACTGCTCTTTGCCTTAGAATTATTACGGGAGCCAAAACCGTCGCGGAAGATGCTAGGCCGTCCATCGGAAAGCAGACGCTGCGGAGGAGGCGCCCACCTTAACCTAAAAAGGTCTCGAGCCTTTGAACATACGGCACAGGCGGGGTGTCCCTTTTCTCCTCTTCAACGATGAACCAGCAAGAACTCAACTTCCTCCACATCTTCCACGTAGCGGCGGTGCTCGTGCTGGTCGGGTACACGTTTTTCGCCTTCGCCGGACCGGCGGAGACGCGCAAGCGGGTGCTGATGATCACCGGTATCGCGAGCCTCGTGGTGCTGCTGACGGGCATCCGGATGTGGCAGGGTAAGTATGCGTTTCACCCCTATGGCTGGGTGATCGTGAAAGGCTTCTGCTGGCTCGGCCTCTCGGCGATCTCGGGCATGGCCTATCGCAAGCGCGATCAGGTGAACCTCTTCATGGTGATCACGCTGGTGCTGGCGCTCGTGGCGCTGGTGATGGTGTACACGATGCCGTTCTGACCAAGCGCTGCGAAGGCAGCGCTTGGAAATCACAAAGGCCAAATCACAGACGCCAAAGAAGTGAATCGGGCGTGACGTGACGAGGTGTGGCCGGTGTTGGGAAGCACCAAGATCCAAGGACTGAGCGCCCGTGAAACTTCACTGAGGCATGAAAAGGTGCGGCTTTTTTGGGCCGCCCTTTGTATTGCTGAAGTGAAGGTGTCGCGCTCGGCGGGTTTGGTGCGCCGAGCGGATGTCGGGGCGTGAAGTCCCTCCCACAGTATCGCGAGCTTAGTCGATGTGCGCGGGCGTGCTCTGGCGGATGTCGGCGCTGGAGGCGCCGATGAGGATGTGCCAGTCGCCGGCGGGGATGGCATAGTCGTTCTTTGACAAGTTCCAACGACGGAGCTCGGTGGCGGTGACGTTGAAGGTCACGGTCTGCTTCGCACCGTGGGCGAGCGTGACGCGGCGGAAGCCGGCGAGCGATTCCTTGGCGCGCGGGTGCGTGGCGTCGGGCTCCTGCAGATAGAGCTGAACGACCTCGTCGCCGTCGCGCGCGCCGGAGTTGGTGACGTCGACGCTGACGGTGAACGTGTGATTGGCGGTGGGCGAGACGCGGAGATTGGCGTAGTCGAACTTCGTGTAGCTGAGGCCATGGCCGAAAGGATAGAGCGGCTTGCCGGTGAAGAAACGATACGTGCGGCCCTTCATCGCGTAGTCCTCGAATGGCGGGAGATCGGTCGTCGCGCGATAGAAGGTCACGGGGAGACGGCCCGCGGGATTGGTGTTGCCGAGGAGCACATCGGCGATGGCAGTGCCGCCGGCTTGGCCGGGGTACCACGCCTGCAGGATGGCGTTCACGTGTGCGTCGGCCCACGGCGCGGCGACGGAGCTGCCGGAGAGATTGACGAAGACGAGTGGCTTGCCGAGCGCGGCGAGCGCTTCGAGGAGACGCTGTTGAATTTTCGGGAGTTCGATGAGCGTGCGGTCGCCGCCGTTGAAGCCCTCGAAGTCGATCTTCATTTCCTCGCCCTCGAGCTGCGCGGTGATGCCGCCAGCGAACACGATGACGTCGGCGTATTTCGCCGCGGAGATGGCAGCGGCGAAACCGGAGTCGGCGGCGGGCCAGCCCCACTGCAGCGAGACGGCGGACGGCCCGGTGGTGTGGAAATACTCGACGCGGATCGGCGTGCTGGCGTTGTCTTCGAAGTAGTGCGTGATCGTGGCGGTCTTTTCACCGGGCGTCCACTGGTCGAGCACGAGCTTGTCGCCGAGGTAAATGCGGAAACCACCATTGCCTTTCAGTGAGAGCTGGTAGTTGCCGGGCATGCCAGTGAGCAGCGTGCCGGCCCAGCGAACGGAGAAGTTTTCCGCGGGGACATTGGCGGCGGGCGCAGTGGTGCCCCACTTGAAATCGACGGGGCGGTCGCGGCGACGCGCGACGGCTTTGCCGGAGAGATCGATGTTGTCGAAGTAGTCGCCCCAGAGGCCGGTGAGGCCACCGCCCTCGACCTCGAGGCCGGTGCGAGGAATGGCGGTGAGAGCGGTGTTGGACGCGACGCAATCGCAGCCGCGCACGTAGTCGACCGTCACGCCGGAGCCGAGGGCGGCCTTGAGGCCGGCATAGACGGTGACGGGCGCGGTGGGCGTGCCGTTGTAATTGCCGAGGAGGACGGGGACGCCGTTGCCATTGGGGCCGATGACGGCGACGCGCTTCAGCTTCTCCTTCGCGAGCGGCAGGGTGCCGTCGTTTTTCAGGAGCACGAGAGATTTGCGCGCGGCGTCGAGGGCGATGGAAGCGTGAGCGGGCGTGTTGTTCTCGCTGTAGGGGATTTGTGAATACGGCACGGCGTCGGCCGGATCGAAGAAGCCGAGGCGGAACATCGTGCGCAGCAACTGGCGCAGGCGGACGTCGACCTCGGCCTCGGTGATCAGGCCGCGGTGCACGGCATCGGCGATGGCGGGCTTGTCGTCGGAGCAGCGGAGACAGAGGCCGGCCTTGAGCGCGGCGGCCTCGGCGGCAGCGGCGTCGGGCACGACCTTGTAGGTCTTGTAGAGGTCTTCGATGGCGCCGCAGTCGGAGGTGACGTGGCCGTTGAAGCCCCACTGCTGGTAGAGGAGATTGTAGAGCTTGTCGCTGAGGGCGGCGGGCTTGCCGTAGACCGAGTTGTAGGCGGTCATCACGATTTCGACGTGAGCCTCGCGCACGAGTGCCTCGAAGGCGGGCGTGTAGGTGTCGCGGAAATCGGCCTCGTCGGGCGCGACATCGAAGTTGTGCCGCAGCGACTCGGGACCGCTGTGGATCGCGAAGTGCTTGGCACACGCGGCGGTCTTGAGGTACTTCGGGTCGTTGCCCTGCAGGCCGCGGACAAACGCCATGCCCATGTGCGCGGTGAGGTACGGATCTTCGCCGTAGGTCTCCTGACCGCGGCCCCAGCGCGGATCGCGGAAGATATTGATGTTGGGCGTCCAGAACGTGAGGCCGAAGTAGCGCTCGCCGGCTTTGCCCTGGCGGATGGCCTCATTGTACTTCGCGCGGGCCTCCGTGCT
This sequence comes from Verrucomicrobiota bacterium, assembly GCA_048498795.1. GTDB lineage: Bacteria > Verrucomicrobiota > Verrucomicrobiia > Opitutales > Opitutaceae > JBEHXH01. The sequence continues at coordinate 200,986 of JBEHXH010000010.1, read as the reverse complement.
CACGGTGTCGGCGACCGTCTGCATGAATTTGTCGTCCCACATCGCGGCGAGGCCGATGGCCTGAGGAAACACGGTCGCATCGCCGGCGCGGGCGACTCCGTGGAGCGCTTCGTTCCACCAATCGTATTTCGGGATGCCGAGACGCGGGACGCCAGCGGCGCCGTTCTTCATCAGAGTGTCCTTCTCCTCGAGCGTGAGACGCGAGACGAGATCGGCGACACGCGTGTCGGTTGGCAGCGCGGGATCGAGATAGGGCAGCGGCTTGGCCGGTTGAGCGACAGCAGCGAGCGAGGCGAGGGCGAGGCCGAAGACGGCGAAGGCGAGACGCGGCAGAGTACGGAGGTCCATGCGGGGTTGGGGAGAGGGGCGAGAGTCAGGCGGAGCGAGGGCGCGAGGAGAATCGCGGGATTGCGCTCATTGTGGAACAACTGAGGCGAAGACAACAGTTTCGCGTTGGCGACATTAGAACAGAGCACGACACTACGACATGGAAGAAACGGCAACCCTCTGCGGCCTTTGGATCGACGACAGCGGCCGCGCGCACACGGCGCTCGCGCTGGCGGACGGACGACGCGAGGAGCGCGTGGCGGGGTTTCGCCCCTTCGCGTGGCTGCACGATGCGCCGCTCGATCTGCCGGTGAGCGGCGTGACGATCGAGCCGCTGAAGGGCGAGGGGCACTTCAACCAACTCGCGCACGCCGACTCGCTCGATACGTACGAGACCTTCCTGAAACTCACGCGCGAGAACGGCGGGGCCGATGCGATCCGGCCGATCGAGAGTCAGTATCTGCTGCAGGCACGCGCGCGCCTGTACAAGGACCTGAGCTTCGCGCAACTCCGCCGCTGCCAGCTCGATATCGAGACCGGCTCCGCGGATGGCTCGTTTAGCGATCCGACGAAACCGGGCGACCGCGTGCTCGCCATTGGACTGCGCTGTGGCGGGCGTAATCAACTCCTGCTGCTGGAGGCGATGACCGATGCGGCGGAGAAGAAGCTCCTGCAGGAGTTCAACACCGTGCTCGCGGGCCTCGATCCCGACGTGATCGAGGGACACAATCTCTTCAAGTTCGACCTCGATTACCTGCGGCAGCGCTGCCGCATGCACAAAGTCCCGTGCGCGTGGGGTCGCTTCGGTCAGCGGGCGACCTTTCGCAACAGCCGCCTGAAAGTCGCCGAGCGCTGGGTGGATTTTCCGCGCTGCGATCTGCCCGGTAGGGCTGTAGTGGATACATATCTGCTCGTGCAGCTCTTCGACATTACGACGCGAGAACTCACGTCGTACGGACTCAAGGACGTGGCGATCTACTTCGGCATCACGGAGGAGGACAGCGAGAGCCGCACGTACCTCGAAGGGAGCAAGATCGCGGAGGCGTTTGAGAAGGACCGCGCGAGTTTCTGCGCGTATCTCGAGGACGACCTGCGCGAGACCGAAGGGCTCGGGGCATTGCTGCTGCCGACGTATTTCGAGCAGGCGCGCACGTTTCCGATTTCCCTGCAGGAAGCGACGCTCCGCGGCACGACGACGAAGATCGATCTACTCTTCCTCGAGGAATACTACCACGGGCGGCAGTCGTGTCCGGTGCCGCCGGAGGTGAAGCCATTCGAGGGCGGTTTCACGCGGAGCTTTCAAGAAGGTGTGTTCCAGCACGTGCTGCACTTCGACGTGGCGTCACTCTATCCGAGCCTGTTGCTCAGCATTGGGCGCAATCCGGGGAAGGACACGCTCGGCGTCTTCATCCCGCTGCTCACGTCGCTGCGCCAATACCGACTCAAGTACAAACAGCTCGCTCGCTCGTCACCGTCCGCGGATGAGCGCGCCGAGGCGCAGGCGCGGCAGGCGACCTTCAAGATCCTGATCAACTCCTTCTACGGCTACCTCGGGTTTTCCGGTGCGCGCTTCGGTGATGGCGAGTTGGCCGCGGAAGTTACGCGCCGCGGACGCGAGCTGCTGCAGGCGCTCATTCAGGAGTTCTCCACCCACGGCTGCACCATCCTCGAAGCGGACACGGACGGCATCTATCTCTCGTCGGAGAAGTATTTTGGTCAGCCCGATGCGCTGCTGGCGCTGGTTGCGCCGATCCTGCCCGCGGGCATCGAGCTCGAATACGATGGCCGCTACACCGCGATGTTTTGCTACAAGGCTAAGAACTACGCGCTTTACGACGGCAGCAAGGTCACGCTCCGCGGCAGCGCGCTGCGGTCGCGCGGCATCGAGCCGTACTTGAAGCGCCTGAGCGGTCAGCTCATCCGGTACCTCGTCGGTGCGTCGCCGGATTCGCCGGTGCCGCTCGTCGAGGACTACCGCAGACGCATTACGGCCCGTGAGCTGCCGGTCGCGGAACTCGCAAAGAGCGAGACGCTGAGCCAGAATCCCGATGCCTACGAGCGCTTCATGGCGGAAGGCGGCAAACCGCGCCGTGCTTCCGCGGAGGCGGCTCTCCAACTCAATCCGCGGCCTCGGATGGGCGAGCGGGTGACCTACTACATCACGGCCAAGGCTAAGGGCAAAACGAGCGATTGGCAGCGGGCGCGGCCGATTGTCCTACACGATTTCGGGACTGCGCCCTACGATCCCAACTACTACACCGACAAGCTCGACGACTGGCTCGAGCGTTACGGTACATTTCTTGGTCTGAAGCCGCTCGACTCGGGGCAGGGTGAACTCTCAATCTGAAGGTCCAGCTTCTCCCGCTCGACCCGGAGGAGCCAACTCCTTCTTCCGTGCTTCAGCCTGCTGGTAGTGATAATCTGGATACATCGTTGCCGCGTTTCACGCGGCGGACGTGGCTGCTTGCGCTCGGACTGCTCGCGCTGCCGGTGGCGCTTTACTGGAACACGATCTTCGCGCGTTTCGGCCTGCGCGACGACTACGCGACGATCAACGAAATGCAGTTCGAGCCCGCCAAGGGCTTTCAGTTTTTCGTCTCACAAGGGCGCCCGCTCTACGGCTGGATGATCGCGGAGACCTTTGGCTCGGTGCGCGATGTCGATCAACTCGCGACGTTGCGTCTGCTCGGCGCGATGCTGTTTGGCGTGACGGCGGCCGGGACATTTCTCCTGCTGCGGCGCCTTAAGTGGGATGAGTTTCTGGCGGTGCTGGTATCGGCCTCGCTGGTGTTGCTGCCCGGCGTGCAAGTCGTCGTGAGCTGGGCGGTGTGCTGGCCGCACGCGGCGTCGCTGGTCTTTGCGCTCGGAGCATTTGCACTCGCGGAGTGGTCACACCAGACAAAATTGAGTGCGCGCGTGGTGCTCTGGGTTTTGGCGATGGCGGTGGCAGCGGCCGGTACACTCACGTATCAGGCCGGCACGCAGTTCTACGTGGCGCTGTGCCTCGCGGCGGTCGTGGCGCGGCGCCAGGACTCCTGGCGGGAACTCACGTTGTGGTTGGCGCGGCATGGGGCAGTGCTGGCGATCGCTTTACTGGCGGCATTCGCCGTGACCAATCTTACCTTTGCTGCCGGGCTCGGTCAGGCCGCAACGCGCATGGCACTGGAGTCGCGCTGGGCGGACAAGGCGATGTGGTTCGTCGGCACGCCGCTGGAGCGGGCACTCGATACGTTTTGGGTCGCCGATCCGCGTCATCCGCTAGCGGCGTGGGTGATCGCGGTGGGGATCAGTGCGTTGATCGCCACGGGCATTGTTGTGTGGAGCGTGCGCCACGGCTGGAAACTGGGTGCACGCTGGTTTGTGGCGGCCGTGATCGCATTCCCTGCCGCCTATGGGGTGTGCATGCTGGCCGCGGAGCGCTGGCCATCGTATCGCACGATGATCGCGCTGCAGGCGGCAGTACTGATCCTCACGGCTACGGCGCTGCTCGATCTCGTAGGCAAGCGCGCGGCACGCGTTTCCTTTCTCGCACTCGCATGCATCGCCGCGTGGATGGCGCGGACACAGGCGTGGGATTTTTTTGCCGCACCCCAGCAACGCGAGTTGGCGCGCCTGGAGCGCGAGGCGGGCCGCGTGAACTTAAAAGGCAACCCGCGGGTGTTTGTCGTGCTCTCCCGGCCCACGGACATCACGACGCCGTTTGTCTATGGCGATGAGTTTGGCTCGATCACTTTCGATGCCGAGTGGACCGTGAAGGAAACGCTGCGGCTCATCATCAACCATGCTCATCCCGAGCTGCGCGATGCCGCGAAGAGCTACCGCTTGGCGACTGGTCCGTTTCGTCCCCGCATCCCGCGCTGGGATGTGCTGATCGACCTACGCCCGCGCACGCCGTTGATCGAGCGATAATCTGTAGAGTCGGAGTGGCCCACGAAACACACGAAAGGGCACGAAAATGAAACCGCGATCTTTGGACGCTACGCGATCAGCTGGGCTGAACTTTTCGGAGCAGCTCGGCGGTTTCTGCGTCAAGCGGTTGATCCTTCAGCGCCTCCAGTAGGTCGGGGATTTTCGGAGCGAAGACTGGCACTGATCCACGTGGAAACTCATCGAGGGCGCGGAGCGTGAAGCGCAAGGCATTTAGATACGAGGCTCGCGCCATCGCGTGATTGCCGAGGGAGGTGTAGCAGCGGCCGGCCTCGGTGTTCAGCGCGGCGTAGAGCAGGACCTTGTCGCGTGCGATCTCGGGCGACTCGTCGGTGACCAGCATCGCGAAGTGTTGATCGGGGGTGAACTGGAAGAGCTTGTCCGCTTCGAGGCCGAAGAGGCGCTCGCTCGCTGCCACGATGGAGTGCAATGCATCCACCGTGCGACCGCTGCTGCGCTGGAAGATCAGCCGCGCGAGCAACTGCGCCACTTCTTCGATGATGCGCAGGATGTAATCGCGGCGGGAGGAGATCACGGGGAGCGAACTTCGAACATTGAACGCAGAACGTCGAACATCGAATGCTTTGAAACTAGGAGATCATCCACGAAATACGACTGCCCATGAAAAAGGGGACAGCACATCGGCCATCCCCTTCGACTGCCGTTTTACCGCGTCAACGCGCGCACCGCGCTCTGACGCCGGCTTACTTCTTCTCGCTCTTCGCGGCGGCTTCCTTGGCTTTGCCCTTGGCGGCGAAGGCTTCGTAAGACTTCCGATAGTCGTAGCCTTGGGCGTCGATGTAGGCTTCGCAGAGGACTTTTTGGCGCTTGAAGAGATTCACGATCTCCTTGTCCGCGGTCGTATCCATCGCCTGCTCGCGTGCGATGGTGAGCTTCTCGCGGATGAAAGCCTTGTCCTTGTCGGTGAACTGCGGGACCATCTCCAGGTAGGCATTATAGGTGCGCTCCAGACCGGGGCTGCGAGTGAGGCTGTTCTTCACAGCTTCGATCTGTGCCGGCGTGAGCTCTTTCCCGAGATTAGTCAAAAATACGTCGTGCTCCGGTTTGAAGTCGGCATAGACGGCGTCGATCTGCTCGCCGACCTTGGCGGCAGCGGCTTCGTCTTTTTTCTCGGCGCTGCGCGCCGCGGCCCATTTGGTCCAGAGGGGATTGATTTCCGCGTCGTGTGTTTCGTGCCATGCTTGAAGAGCATCGAAGTGGGTCACGAGGATTGTGCGGACTTTCTCTTCTTTGGCGCCATCGGTGAGTTTTAAATCCTTGAGCACTTTGGCAGCGCGTTCCGGAGATTTCGAGGGCTTGGCGGCGGCCGCTGGAGTTGCAGCTGCGGCTTCGGCAGGAGCGTCGGCAGCCACGGCGAAGGGTGCGGCCGCGGCGAAAGCAAGGAGGGCAAGAGAGCTAAAACGTTTCATGCGTCCGGCAAGACGTAGCGCCACGGAAAGGGTGACACTGTAAAATGCGATTTGCGCGCGAGGATAATCCCCGAGCGAGAAGATGTTTTCGAACAAGGCTGTCCCGCCTCTCACGAGGCGGGTTACACTCCATCTGAGACCGGCCAGAGGCTGGTGCTCCGAGCGGAAAACTCAGGTCCAGCGGAGGTCCGACTTGCTGAAGGGGAAGTCCCGCAGGCGTTTGCCGGTGGCGGCAAAGATCGCGTTGGCGACGGCGGGGGCGAGCGGGGGGAGGGCGGGCTCGCCGAGGCCGGTGGGCGGGTACTCGCTCTTCAGGAAGTGCGTCTCGATCTTGGTCGGGGCGTCGGGCATCCGGATGAGCGGGTAGTCGTGGAAGTTGCTCTGCACGATGCGGCCCTTGTCGAAGGTAAGTTCGCAGTAGAGCGCCACACCGAGGCCGTCGACGATGGAGCCTTCGACCTGATTTTCGGCGCCGCTGAGGTTGACGATCTGCGAGCCGACGTCGCACACGCACACGACGCGGTCGACCTTGAGCTCGCCGCGCTTGGATACGGTGACTTCCGCGACCTGCGCGATGTAGCCTTGATGGCTGAAATGAAACGCGATGCCCGCGCCCTTGCCCTTGGGGAATTTCGTTTTGCCCCAGTCGGATTTCTCAGCGAGTAGCTTGAGCACGGCCTTCATGCGGCCGGCATTGTACTGGCCGCCGCCGCGCTGGCCGGGTTGCGGGGCTTCGCCGACGAGGTCTTTGTCGCCGAGCAGCGTGAGGCGGAACTCCAGCGGATCCTTGCCCGCGGCATGCGCGAGTTCGTCGATGAAGCCTTGCATCACGAAGCCGAAGGCGCAGTTGCCCGGTGCGCGCCAAGGGCCCATGGGAATCTTCACGTCGAGCGTGGAAACTTCGGTGAGGAAGTTTGGCACGAAGCGCGCAGGAAACTGATTGCCATCGATCGTGCCGCCGGAGCCTTGGAAGCCGATCATGCGATTGTGCCAAGCGACGACTTTGCCGTCGGCGTCGAGTCCGGCCTTAAGGAAATGGTAGCCGCCGGGTCGGAAGTGGTCGTGACGCAGGTCGTCCTCACGCGTCCACATCAGCTTGATTGGCAGGCCCGCTTGCTTGGAGATCGCAGCGGCCTCGAGCATCGGATCGCCATCGAGACGACGGCCGAAGCCGCCGCCGCTGCGCGTGATGGTGCACTTGATGTTTTCAGCCGGGATGCCGAGCGTGCGCGTGATCAGCTGCGCGCCGGAAGCGGGGTTCTGCGTTGGCGCCCATAGCTCGCACTTGTCGCCCTGCACCCAGGCGGTGCAGTTCTGCGGCTCGAGATTGGCGTGCGAAATGAAGGGATAACTGTAGCTGGCCTCGACCACTTTGGCGGCGGAGGCGAGCGCGGCCGGAACATCGCCATCGCTCCGCGCGGGATTCGTCACCGATTCCTTGGCGAGCTTCGCGGCCTGCGCGTTGAAGCCCGCGGTGTTATCGTTGGCGTGCGTGCCTTCGTCCCACTGGACTTGCAGCTGTTTGCGCGCGTTGAACACCGACCACGTGGAGTCGCCGATGATGGCGACGCCGGGATTGAGTCCGGTGATGTTGGCGGTGCCCTCGACGACAAAGGCGTCCTTGATGCCGGACTGGGCCTTGATGACATCGAGATTGGCGCTGACGACTTTCCCGCCGAAGACCGGGCACTTCTCAAACACGGCGTAGGCCATGCCGGGTACCTTCACGTCGATGCCGAAGACCGGCTTGCCGGTGACGATGTCGGTATTCTGGTAACCCGTGACGCGCTGGCCGAGGAGCTTGAAGTCTTTCGGATCTTTCAACGCTACACTGGCGGGCACGCTGAGAGTCGCCGCTTTGGCGACGAGTTCGCCGTAGCCGAGACGTTTGCCTGACCCGGCGTGCACGACCGTGGAGTTTTCCGTGGTGAGTTCGGATGCGGGCACATTGAGCTGCTGTGCGGCGGCCTCGACAAGTACGGCTCGCGCGGAGGCACCTAGCTTGCGCATGTTGGCGTAAGAGGTGGGCGTGGAGGTACTGCCACCCGCGGACTGCCCGCCGTAGACTTGATCGTAGGGCGCGGCGACAACCGTGACATCGGACCACTTCGCATCGAGTTCCTCGGCGACGATCATGGGGAGCGAGGTGCGGATGCCCTGGCCCATCTCGGGTTTGTGGGCCATGATGAAGACCTTGCCGTTGGGTGCGATGCGGATGAATGCGTTGGGCTTGAAGTCGGTGGCCTTGGCATCGGCGGGCGACACGACCTCGGCAGCAAACGCGTCGGCACCGCGGAAATAGCCGGCGATCATGAGGCCGCCGCTGGCGAGGGCGGAGAGCTTGAGGAAGCCGCGTCGATCAAGGGCGGGGGAAGGAGTAGTGCTCATTGCGCGCCCTCCTTCGGTGCGAGTTCAGCGGCGCGGTGGATGCCGGCGCGGATGCGGGTGTAGGTGGCGCAGCGGCAGAGATTGCCAGCCATGGCGTCGTTGATCTCTTGGTCGCTGGGTTTGGGATTCTCGGCGAGAAACGCGGCGGCCGTCATGATCTGGCCGGCCTGACAGTAGCCGCACTGGGCGACATCGAGCTCGACCCACGCTTTCTGGAGCGGGTGCGAGCCATCGGCGGAAAGGCCCTCGATGGTAGTGACCTTTTTCTTTCCGACGGTGGAAACGGGCGTGAGGCAGCCGCGAGTCGGTACCCCATTGATATGGACGGTGCACGCGCCGCACTGACCAATGCCGCAGCCAAACTTGGTGCCGACGAGTTCGAGGTGATCGCGAAGCACCCACAGCAGAGGGGTGTCGGGCGCCACGTCCACCGTGCGGGACTGGCCATTAACCATCAGGGTGTATGAACTCATGGGAATCGGGGAATGAGAACGACGCGGCAAGACGAGCACGCGCCGGGGATGTTGCGCCTCATCGTAAGTAAAAGCGTACGATGGTCAACGGGTCCCGAAGGTGAAAGCGTTGACTGAGTTAGACAGTACGAGTCGCCGTCGTGGTCTGGGCGAAACGAAAAAGCCCGCCTCCGAGGAGGCGGGCAATGATGAGTGAATCGCCAACCAAAGACCGGTTCGGCGAGTGAATCGTTCGGATTATTTCGCGACTCCGCTGCTGCGCGTCGCGACCCAGTCCACGATCGCGGTATCGTCCGACTCATGATGCGCGACGAAGTCCAGAAACTCGGCCGGAGCGATATCGTGGGTCTTGAAGAAACGCCGGTCGCCACCGCAGTCGTACATCAAGCTCGCGGGTAGCTCGCCGCGGAGTTTGGCCTTGGCCTTCGGGATAATGCGCGGGAGCCACTCGATGCCGCGCACGGCATCGGTCTTCGCAGGCATCTTGTCGGCATCGAGCACGGTGGACGATGCTTTGCCGCGCTGCACATTGACGAAGTAGTTGCGCCGGATCGTCTCGATGGCGACGGCGTGCGCGAAACCGGGCTCGCCGTAGTTGTTGTGGTCCTCGGCGTAGTCGTAGAGGTGCTGGGCGGTGAGGCCGTTGGCGGCGAGCCAGGCGGTCTCCTCGGCATTGAAGAACGTGTCCGCTCCGCGCTGGCCCTTGGCGAAGAGGCCGACGGCCTTGTCGTAGAGCGCGCGGAATTTCTCCGGGAAATCGTAGTGCTTCATAGAAGTGAACCGAAGGAATGCCCGGTCTGCTGAAATATCAAACGGCGAAACGAAAACGTGACGCGCGTTGATCTATCGGTCTGCGCCAGCGCGAAGTGGCCGCTCAGGGCTTCTTCGTCGCGGCTGGAGCGTCTTTGAGCGCGTCGGCAATCGGTCCCCGAATGGCATCGGCCCAGAGTTCGTAGCCCTTTTCATTAGGATGGAGCTTGTCGGGCATGAGCGTCGCGTCGGCTTGGCCGTCGGGCGTGGAGAGTTTTTTGCGGAGATCGATCCAGACGATCTGCTTGCCGTCGGCCAGCGGCTGGATGGCAGCGTTGATGTCGTCAACCTGCTTTTGCTGCTCGGGTGTGTCGGTCTTGTAGCCGCGCGGGAAGAGCGCGTGCAGGAGAATTTTCGCGGCCGGGAAATCTTTGCGCACCTCGGCGATCACGGCTTTCGTGCCCTCGATAGACTCGGAGGTGTTGTTGCGCACGGTTTTGTTGTCGCGCTCGAGGCCCGTGTTGTTGGTGCCGATCAAGAGCACGACGACCTTGGGCGAAAACCCTTCGCCCTCGCCATTGCGCAGGCGCCAGAGGACGTGCTGCGTGCGATCGCCGCTGATGCCGAAATTGGCGACGTGGTACTTGGCAAACTCGCGATCCCAGACCGCCTTGCCGCCATGGCTCGCGTCGGTGCTGACCCAGAAATCGGTGATCGAGTCGCCGAGGAAAAGCACATCGATATTGCCGGCCTTGGCGGTGGCGGCGAAGCCCTCATGGCGCTTGACCCACTTGTCATCGCGCGGAGCGGGCTCGACGGCGGTGTTGGCGAGAAGGGAGGAAACGAACAACGCGCTGAGCAGGCCCAGCGTGGCGAGGCGGGGGAAGAATTTCATAGGGTAACGGAAAGCAAGGCGCACGAGCGTGCCTTTGGTTGCGCGCTCGCGCAGAGGAAAATCAGGCGGGGACCTCGATCATCGCCTTGAGCGTGGTGGCATCGCTGGCGATCTCGGGGAAGCGCTTCGGCGTGTCGGCCAGTGCGAAGCGGTGGGTGATCCACGGCGCGGTGTCGATGCGGCCGGCCTCGATGAGCGCGATGATGTCGCGGAAGGTCTGCGGCAGCGCATTGCGGCTCGCGCAGAGGGTGAGTTCGCGGCGGTGGAAATTTGGATCGTTGAAGGCGAGTTCGCCTTGAAAGAGACCGACAAATACGATGCGTCCACCGTGCGCGGTGATATCGAAAGTCGCGGCCATGGATTTGGCATTGCCCGTCGCATCGATCACGACGGTTGGCAGATCGCCGCTGCCGATGGCCTTTAGCTTTTCGGCCGCCTCGGCGCCGGGCGCGAGCGTGTGTGCGACGCCGAGCTTGCGGCAGAAATCGAGGCGCGAATCGCTCACGTCCATCACGGCGAGTTTCGCGCCGGTGACCTGCACGAATTGGATCACACTAAGGCCGATGGGGCCCGCGCCGATCACGAGGACGAAGTCCTCAGCTTTGATCGCAGCGCGCTCGACGGCGTGCGCGCCGATGCCCAGGGTCTCGACGAGCGCGAGCTGTTCGAACGAGAGCTTGGCGGATTTGTGCAGCTTGCGCGCGGGGAGCGCGAACAGCGGGCGCATCCCGCCGTCGGAGTGCACGCCGAGCACGCGAAGATCGGTGCAGCAATTCGGCTTGCCGCGGCGGCACGCGATGCAGCGGCCGCAGTTGATGTACGGCTCGACCGAGCAGCGGTCGCCGGCCCGGAGGCCATTAGGCTCGCTGCCCGGGTCGATCACCTCGACGCCGAGCTCGTGACCGCAGATGCGGGGGTAGCTGAAAAACGGCTGCCGGCCGTGAAACGCGTGAAGGTCCGTCCCGCACACGCCGATGCGGTGCACGCGCACGAGTGCATCACCGGGCGCGAGCGTGGGCTCTGGCGCATCGGTGGCGATGAAGGAACCGGGTTTCTCGAGGACAATCTGGAGCATGGGGGAAAAGGGACGGAGGCGAGACCACGAAACACACGAACTACACGAAAAGAAAACGGATGAATACTGAGGTGTAGGGCTTAGTATTCTACTCTTTCGTGTAATTCGTGTGTTTCGTGGTTTCCAAAATTAGCCGATGATGGGGTCGAGGTTTTCGGGGCGGCCGCGCGTGAAGTTGTGATTTTTGATCGGCTTCATGACTTCGAGGACCTTGGCCATCAGCTCGAAGTCGATGGGCTCTTCGAGGTAGCCGACGTTCTTGCGGATGTTGTCCGGGCTCGCGGTGCCGACGAGGGTCGTGGCGATGTGCGGATGGCTCGTGGCGAACTGCACCGCGAGCTTCGTGATATCGGCACCGATGGATTTGCAGTAGTCGATGGCGCGACGGGCGCCGTCGAGCATGGCTTTCGGTGCCGGATGCCACGCGGGGGCACCGCGCTCGGTAAGCATGCCCATGCCGGTAGGTGAGGCGTTGATCACGCCGATCTCACGGGTGCGGAAGTAGGGGAGGAGCGTTTCGAGTGCGGTGTCGTTCATCTCGTAGCGGCAGAACGACAGCACCACATCGACGACGCCAGGGGCGACGCGGTCGAGCACGCCGGGGAAGATTTTCAGCGGCAGGCCGGTGATACCGATGTGGCCAATACGCCCGGCCTCACGGAGTTTCACGAGCGCGGGCAGAGTCTCGTTCACAATTTGGCTGAGATCGGCAAACTCGATGTCGTGACACTGCAGCACATCGATGTAGTCGACGCCGAGGCGTGCGCAGCTTTCATCGAGGCTGCGCGTGACACGGGCCGCGGAGAAATCGAAGATGCCGTCGCCGTATTGACCGACCTTCGTGGCGAGATAGTAGCGATCGCGCTTCACCTCGCGCAGCGCTTTGCCGAGGACGGTCTCAGACTTCGTCGCGCCGTAGTAAGGCGATGTATCGACATAGTTGATACCGAGATCGAGGGCGGTGTGCACGGCGCGGATGCCCTCGGCGTCGTCGGTCGCGCGAAAGACGCTGCCGAGCGGCGAGGCGCCGTAGCTGAGGACGGAGACATTGAGGCCGGTGCGACCGAGGGCGCGGTAGTGCATGGAGTACGAAAGGGAGGGTGAATCGGCAGCATGAGCCCGCGAAATGCGCCAACTCAAGTCTCCGCGGCGTCGATTTCCCATGACTGTCAAATAGACCCGAACTGCCCTTGTCCTCGGCGGCCCGTACGTTACCGATGCTGCTGCCGCATCCGCGGCTTACCCCCGCTTCCGCATGTCCCCTTCGTTTCGGAATATCACCCTCCTCATTGTTGCTGCGCTGGCCCCGGCCTATGCGCAAGTGCCGGTCAAAGTTACCGTCGATCTCACGACCTCCGGCCATCCGGTGAGCCCGCTGCTGCACGGCATCTTTTTTGAGGACATTAATTTTGGTGCCGATGGCGGACTCTACGCGGAATTGGTGCAGAACCGCTCCTTTGAGCACGACGATCATTTCTTCGCTTGGGGCAATGTGAACCGCGGTGGAGACGGCGACATCGCGCTCGCGACCGATGCGCCGCTCAATCCCAAGAACACGCACTATGCGCGCCTCACGGTGCGCAATCCCGGCAAGGCCTTCGGCGTCGCTAACACCGGCTATGGCGGCATCGCGCTGAAAGCGGGTGAGAACTATCTCGTGAGCCTGCGTGCGCGCGGCGATGCGGCGCTACGCGTTGCACTGGAAGACGACACCGGGCGTCCCCTCGGCGAGTGCAAGTTCGACGCGCCGGGTTCGGAGTGGAAGAAGCTTGAGGGTGTGATCCGTGCGAGCGGCACGTCGCTGCACGCGCGTGTGGGAGTGCTGGCGACGGCGGCAGGCAAACTCGACGTCGATGTCGTGTCGTTGTTTCCAGAGAAAACTTTCAAGGGCCGCCGCAATGGCATGCGCGCCGATCTCGCGCAGATGCTGGCGGACCTGCATCCCGCGTTCATGCGATTCCCGGGCGGCTGCATCGTCGAGGGCATGGACCTGCCGAATCGCTATCAGTGGAAGGACACCATTGGTGACATCGCCGAGCGCCCGCAAAACTGGAACCGCTGGCAGGATGCGATCCGCGGCCAGACCGCGCCGCAGTACTACCAGACGTACGGCCTCGGCTTCTTCGAGTATTTCCAACTCTGCGAGGACCTCGGCTGCGAGCCCGTGCCGATCCTCAACTGCGGCATGGCTTGCCAGTATCAGAGCAAGCAACTCGTGCCGCAGGACCAGCTTGATCCCTTCATCCAGGACGCGCTCGATCTAGTCGAGTTTGCCAATGGTCCGGCCGATTCGCCCTGGGGCGCCAAGCGCGCCGCAATGGGTCACGCGGAGCCGTTTCACCTGAAGATGCTCGGCGTCGGCAACGAGCAGTGGGGCGAGGACTACTTTGCGCGCTACCCGATTTTCTACGCGGCGATCAAGGCGAAGTACCCGAGTATCCAGATTGTCACTACGGCGGGGCCCGGCGTGGACGACGGACACTGGAAGCTCGCGTGGGACAAATTTCGCAGCGGCACGCCGGCCGATATCGTCGATGAACACTACTATCGTCCGCCGCAGTGGTTCCTCGAAAACGCCACGCGCTACGATGCGCAGGACCGCAAGGGCCCGCACGTCTTCGCTGGTGAATTTGCGGCGCACGATGGCCGCACGCGCAAGCAGAGTCTCCGCGCGGCGACTGCCGAGGCGGCGTTCATGACGGGCCTCGTGCGCAACAGCGACATCGTGGCCATGTCGTCCTTTGCGCCGCTCTTTGCGCGCTCCGGCGCGGTGCAGTGGCAGCCCGACCTCATCTGGTTCGACAACACGCACGCTTATGGCACGCCGTCGTATCACGTGCAGGCCATCTTTGGGCGCAATCGGCCGGACATGACGCTACCCGTCAAAGTCGAGGGCGCGGTCATCACGCTCCCGCCGCTTCCGGCGCGCGATGTGGCGACTTTTGGCGCGACGCCGCTCGTCCCGTACAAGCCTGAGTCGCTGCCCGCTCTCTACTCAGTAGCCGGGCGCGATGACAAGACGGGTGAGACCGTGGTCTTCCTCGTGAATCCTTACGCTGAGCCGCGCGCGGTGGATATCGCGCTGCAAGGCGCGACCAGCATTGCACCCGGAGCGAAAGCGTGGGTGCTTACCTCGGAGAGTCCCGACGATGAAAACACGTTTGAGACTCCCCAACACGTCGTGCCGCGTGAGGAGTCCCTCGCGGCTACCTCAGCGCAGTTCGCGCGTACCGCTGCGCCGTATAGTGTGACGGTGCTGCGGTTGAAGGCGGTTAAATGAGCGCCGCTTCACTGATGTCATGAAGAATCCTGCCTTCTCGCTTCGTCGCTGGCTGATCGCCGGCGCATTGATCGCCGTATCCAGTTTTCCCCGATTGCTCGCGCTCGACCGGCCGGAAATCACGTTCAAGGTCTTTCAGTTTCCGCAGGACAAGATGCCGCGGGTCGACGGCGACACAGCGGATTGGGATATCGTGCCGGATGCCTACGCGATCAAGAGCGACCAACTCGTCGACGACAGCAGCAAGCCACGGACGTACGATCCGAAGAATCTCGATGTGAAGGTGCGCGTCGGCTGGGTGAAGGGGCTCAATCGGCTCTATTTCCTCTACGAGGCTTACGACGATTACTGGGATTTCTCGAAGCCCGACCTGCACAACGATACGTTTGAGATCGTGGTCGATGGCGATGCTTCCGGCGGTCCGCTCGTCGACAAGGGCGCGGCCAAAATCTGGACACCCGATCGCGTCGGCACAATGGCGGCCACGGCCGACGATCGCATCAGTGTCGAGGAGTCGCACTGGGCGATCCAAGGCACGCATGCGCAGAACTATCACATCTTCACGCCCGCGGTGGGCAAAGACTGGTGCATGTCGTGGAACGCGGCGAGCTGGGTGAAGGATTTTCCGTGGGCCAATGCGAAGTGCCGCTATGATTTCAAACCCGGTCAGGCCGGGAAGCTCGTGCTGGAGTTTTGGATCACGCCCTTCGACTACGCGGGGCCCGAGGGGCCTCAGCGCGCGGTCGAGTCGGTGCTGCGCGAGAACAAAATCATCGGCCTCAGCTTCGCGATCATCGACTACGACGATGTGGCGAAGGGCGGAAACAACGGCTTCTGGAATCTCTCGCGTCACCACACGATGTATGGGCACGCATCGGAATTGTGTGCGTTCAAGCTCATGCCGGTCGAGCCGACGCTGCTGCCGAAGCTGGAGGCGCGGTGGACGTTCAAGGTGGTCGATCTCGACCGACGTGTCGTGGCGTTCAAGGACGAGTCGGTCGGCACGATCACAGCGTGGAAATGGGATTTCGGCGACGGCGAGTCGTCGAGCGAGCAGCACCCGATCCATGCTTACAAGAAGGGGGGCAACTACGTGACGATCCTCGATGTGACTGGTCCCGACGGTACGTCGCGCCGGTCGAAAGTCTGGGACGTGCAGCTCAAGTGATACGATTTTGTGCGGGCGGGATTGCCCGCGGCTGCGTCAACCTCACTGTCTTTTCTCTCCCATGAAACCCCTCGTGCGTCTCTCATTGCTCGGAGTTTTCCTTGGCTTGATCGCCTCTACGCTCGTCGCGGCCGAGGCCGGACGCGAGCGTACCTCGCTCAATGCCGACTGGCGTTTCGTGAAAGGCGACCCGGAGGGCACGGGCGACGTGCTGAGCTATCCGAAGATCAAGGACTGGGTGCTCGCGACGGGCGCCGATTTTCTTAACGCCGGTTATCCGAAGCCCGCGCGCCCGAGCGGCAATCTCGGCGACGGCGTCACGTACACGCAAGCGGCGTTCGACGACAGTGCGTGGCGCAAGCTCGACGTGCCGCACGACTGGGGCATCGAGGGGCCGTTCGCGCAGGAGAATCCCGGCGAGACCGGCAAGCTCCCGTGGTGGGGCGTGGCGTGGTACCGGAAGCATTTCATGTCGCCCGCGAGCGATGCGGGCCGGCGCGTGTTTCTCGAACTCGACGGTGCGATGGCCTACGCGAATGTGTGGCTCAATGGCCAGTACGTCGGCGGCTGGCCGTACGGCTACGCGTCGTGGCGCGTGGAGCTCACGCCGTTTCTGAAGCCGGGCGCGGAGAACGTCATCGCGATCCGCCTCGATAATCCGAAGGACTCGTCGCGCTGGTATCCTGGTGGCGGCATCTATCGCAACGTGTGGCTGCTGAAGACCGCGCAGGTGGCCGTGGCGCAGTGGGGCACCTTTGTCACCACGCCTTCGATCACGAAGGATTCGGCGGCGGTCGACGTGAATGTGGTGCTGGAGAATTCCGCGGCGACTCTCGCCAATGTCGAAGTCACGCACGCGATCTACGAACTTGATGCAAAGGGCCAAAAATCCGCCAGCGCGGTGGTGACTTCCACTCCGGCCAAAGTCCGCGTGCCGGCCACCAAGCAGGTGCACAGCGCGCAGAGTGTCGCGGTGGCACAACCGAAACTGTGGAGCCTCCGCAGCCCGCAGCGCTATGTGGTCGTCACGACCGTGACGCAGGGTGGAGCCGTGCTCGACACGTACGAGACGCCTTTCGGTATTCGCACGATCGCGTTCACGGCGGACCGTGGATTTTTACTCAATGGCGAGCACGTGCCGATCCAAGGCGTGTGCGATCACCATGATCTCGGCGCGCTCGGCGCGGCGCTCAACTATCGCGCGCTCGAGCGGCAGTTGGAGATTCTGCACGACATGGGCTGCAACGCCATTCGCACCAGCCACAATCCGCCCGCGCCGGAGCTGCTGGAGCTATGCGATCGCATGGGTTTCGTTGTGATGGACGAGGCGTTCGATTGCTGGGCGGCGCGCAAGAAGCCGAACGACTATCATCTGCTCTTTGCCGATTGGCATGAGAAAGACGTTCGTGCACAGGTGCGCCGCGACCGCAATCACCCGAGCGTGATCCTCTGGAGCATCGGCAACGAAGTGCCCGAGCAGGGGCAGGCTGAAGGCTGGAAACTCGCGTCGCATCTCGCGGGCATCGTGCGCGAAGAAGATCGCACGCGCTTCACCACAGCGGGCTTCAATCGCACCGAGTCGGGCTACAATGGTTTTCAGACGGCGGTCGATGTGACGGCCTTCAACTACAAGCCGAACGAGTATCCGATCTTCCGCGCCAGCGCGCCGACGCTTCCCGTGATGGGCAGCGAGACGTCGTCGTGCGTGAGCTCACGCGGCGAGTATTTCTTCCCGGTCAGCAACGACAAGGGCGAGGGTCGCGCAGATTTCCAGGTGAGCAGCTACGATCTCTACGCGCCGCGCTGGGCACTGCCACCGGATGTGGAGTTCAAGGGCCTCGACGAGGCGCCGTACGCCGCGGGTGAGTTTGTCTGGACGGGCTTCGATTATCTCGGCGAGCCGACCCCGTACAACGCCGACTCGACCAACCTGCTCAACTACTCGACACCGGCCGACCGCGAGCGCGCCGCGAAGGAACTCGCGGACATCGGCAAAATCCGCGTGCCCTCGCGCAGCTCGTACTTCGGCATCATTGACCTCGCCGGCTTCAAGAAGGACCGTTACTTCATCTATCAAGCGCGCTGGCGATCCGATCTGCCGATGGCGCATCTGCTGCCGCACTGGACATGGCCGGATCGGGTGGGGCAGGTGACGCCGGTGCACGTTTACACCTCGGGCGACGAAGCGGAGCTGTTTCTCAATGGCCAGTCTCTCGGTCGCAAGAAACGTGGACCGCTCGAGTATCGCCTGCGCTGGGACGATGTCGTTTACCAGCCGGGCGAACTAAAAGTGGTCGCATACAAGAATGGCGCGAAGTGGGCGGAAGATGTGGTGAAGACCGCGAGTGCCGCGGCCAAGCTCACGCTCGCGGCGGATCGCGCGACGGTGCGCGCCGATGGCAGCGATCTGTCGTTTGTTACGCTGACAATTGCGGACAAGGACGGGCTGATGGCGCCGCGCGCGAAAAATCGCGTGAAGTTCGAAGTGAGCGGCGCGGGCGAACTTGTCGCGACGGACAATGGCGACGCGACGAGCTTCGAGTCGTTTCAGTCGGCCGACCGCAATGCCTACAATGGTCTCGCGCTCGCGATCGTGCGCACCAAAGCCGGGCAGAAAGGCGAGATCACTGTGAAGGCGACCGCGGAGGGACTCGCGCCGGCCGAGATCAAGCTGCGCGCGGAGTAACTTGGAAAGGCTAGCTGCGGTTCAAACACCGCAGCTAGCCTACGGACTGTCCGCGTTCGGGCTGAGCGCCTTTCTACGGCGATGCGCGTCGATCAAGGGATCGCGTTTCGCGCGAAAGCTTGGTCGTCTTCCTCATCCCCGCATCGCTGTGAATACCCCGTTCCGCCGCGTTTTGTTTACTCTGCAACTGTGTGCGCTTCCGCTCGTGACTTGGGCGCAGTCTGGTGCCGCGCCCGCGCCGACGCCGCGTGCACCCGATCTTCCGACGAGCCCGCCGCCTGCCGCGATGCAGCTCGATCCGAAGCTGCCGACGATCTTCATCGCGGGCGACTCGACCGCGGCGCGCGGTCGCGGCGAGCACCAGCAAGGGTGGGGCGTGCCCTTCGCCGACTACTTCGACCTCACGAAGGTCAACATCGCCAACCGCGCCCGCAGCGGCACGAGCAGCCGCACCTACATCAGCGGAGGCAACTGGGACAAAGTGCTCAACGACCTCAAGGCTGGCGACACCGTGTTGATCCAGTTTGGCCAGAACGACGGAGGTGCGCTCAACGATGAGCCTCCTCCGCCGCTGCGCGCTCGCGGCACAATTCCCGGCGTGGGCGAAGAGACCAAGGAAATCGACAATGTGATCACGAAGCAGCACGAGGTCGTGCACACCTTCGGCTGGTACATCCGCAAGATGATCGCCGATGTGCAGGCCAAGGGCGCGTCGCCCATCGTGCTCACGCCCACGGTCCGCAATCACTGGGAAGACGGCAAACTGGAGCGCGGGCTCAGCTTGTATTCAGCGTGGGACTACGCGGTGGCGAAGCAGGCCAACGTGCCGTTCATCGATGTGAGCCAAGCGATCGCGGACAAGTTCGAGCCGCTTGGCGAAGCCAAGCTGAAAGAGACTTATTACGAGCAGGACTTTGTGCACTTCAACGCAGTGGGTGCCGACTTCCACGCGGCCGCAGCGATAGCGGGCCTGAAGGGACTGCGCTTGAAAGGCTTCAGCGAATTGCTTTCTGAGAAAGGCCGTGCGGTCGAAGCTGACCGCAGCGTGTGGCTGCATTTGCCGCGGCCGTGGAATCCGAAGATTCCTTCGCTGATTCTCATTGGCGACTCGACTGTGCGCAACGGCGCGGACGATGGTCAGGGCAAGGGTGCCGAGGGCCAGTGGGGTTGGGGCAATCCGATCGAGACGTTTTTCGACACGGCGAAAATCAACGTGGTGAATCGCGCCGTCGGTGGGCTGAGCAGCCGCACGTTTCTCACCGGCGGTTATTGGGAAAAGGCCCTCGCGATGGTGAAACCCGGCGACTTCGTCGTGATGCAATTTGGCCACAACGACGGTGGCGCGATCAACGACACCACGCGCGCCCGTGCCACGATTCGCGGCATCGGCGAAGAAACCGAGGAGATCGACAACCAGCTCACGAAGCAGCACGAGGTCGTGCACAGCTACGGTTGGTACTTGCGGAAGTTCGTCGACGACACGCGCGCGAAGGGCGCGACGCCGATCATGTGTTCGCTTATCCCACGCAAGACTTGGGACAAGGACGGCCACATCGCGCGCAACAAGGACGACTACGCCGGCTGGGCCGAGCAGGTCGCGACGGCCGAGAAAATCGGTTTCATCGACCTCAACGACCACATCGCCACCGAGTACGACAAGCTCGGCCATGATGCGGTGATGAAGCTTTTCCCTGAGGTCACGCCCGATGAGCACACACACACGAATCTCGCCGGCGCACAGCTCAATGCGCGCATCGTGGTCGCAGGTCTCAAGGCCCTGCCGGGCGATCCGCTCAGCGCGTACTACTCACCCGCGGCGGCAGAAATCGCGGCCCACTGAGACGAAACATGTGGTCATGAAATTACGCTCCTCCTTTTTCGCCAGTGTTGCACTGCTCAGCGCACTGCACGTAAACGCAGCTGATTCTGCATCGACGGCTTCCGCAACTCCCCCGGCTGCGCAGTCGGGACCGCCCGGCATGCGCCAGCCTCCGCCGGATTCGACGGCGATCAACAAGCTCGCCGACATCCGGGCGCAGGACGTGTGCATCCTCCCGGATCCGGCGTCGAAGCAGTACTACATGATTGCCTCCGGTCCCGGTGGCGTACGCGCATGGACGAGCAGGGACCTCGCAAATTGGCAGGGGCCGAAGACGATTTACCGTACGCCGCCCGATGTGTGGGGCGATATCCCGACCGCGGGCATCTGGGCGCCGGAGATGCACCTCTACAAGGGGAAGTACTATCTGTTTCTCACGTTCAACACCCGGCACGAGCTGCCCGAGCAATGGCGTGAATGGCGTCCGCGCGTGCTGCGTGGGTCGCAGGTATTGGTGAGCGATTCACCAGACGGTCCGTTCAAGACTTTCGCGAATCACTCGACCACGCCGACCGACATGATGACGCTCGATGGCACGCTCTGGGTCGAGGACGGCGTGCCCTACATGGTGTTCTGTCATGAGTGGGTGCAGATCACGGATGGCACGGTCGAGTACATGCCGCTCAAGGATGATCTCTCGGCGGCGGCGGGCGAGCCGAAGCGGTTGTTTCGCGCGAGCTCCGCCAAGTGGAGCGAGATCGCAGGCGAGGGCGGCCACGTGACGGATGGTCCGTATCTTTACATGGGCAAGACGGGGAAACTCTACATGATCTGGTCGAGTCGCGCGCACAAAACCGGCTACGAGTGCGGCGTCGCAATCTCCGATTCCGGCAAAGTGGCGGGACCGTGGCGGCAGGAAGAAAAGCCGATCTTTGCCGAGAATGGTGGACATGGCATGATCTTCCACACCTTTGAGGGCAAACTCATGCTCGTGCTCCATGCGCCTGACGGTAACCGGCCGCGGCCGCGGATTTTCGAGATCGAAGACACTGGCGAGACCCTGCGCATCGTGCAGGAGTTCACCGGAACCGGTTCGTGAGTTGTGCGACGCGTTGACACGGACGCAGCGCGATTTTTCTTCCGGCGGGATAAATATCGCTAAGGATTCGGGACCGGAGGTGTTGATATACTCCGAAACCCCATGAAGACATCCCTGCTGGTTGGCGGCGCAGTGGTCGCGGTCGGTGCATTTGCGGCGGGCTACGGCTTGGCCCGGCATGCGCCTGGTGCGCCTGCGGTAACGACCGCGACTAAAGCTGCGACACCCTCGAAAACTCAGCCTCAGCCGACGGGCATGGTGGCCAAGTATGCGCTGGCCGACATCGAGAAAGTCATCGAGGAGGCGGGCAAGAGCATGCAGTGGCGCTTGCCGCGCAGTTGGACGGTGATGCTCCAGTCGGTCGCAGCGGAGGATGTCCCAAGCCTACTGGCGCTGGCGGAAAAGGCCCCGGCGCGCTTTGCGCGGGAGCAGATCCGCTCGGCGTTGTTGGGTCGCTGGGCGGAACTCGATCCGGCCGCGGCGATCAAGTACGCGCAAGGGATCACTGAAGTACAGCAACGCGATATGGCGCTGCAGGCCGTGTTGCGCTCTTGGGCCGAGACTGATCCGACGGCGGCGAGCGCGTGGGTCGCGAATCTCCCCACCGGCCGTCAGCGCACGATGCTGGCTGACGCGGTGCTGTACTATCTTGCGCAGCGCGATCCTCAGGCCGCGCTCGCGTTTGCCGACAAGGTGTTGCCGGCATCGATGCGCTATCAGTACTCGCAAATCTTCAGTGCATGGGCGGGCACCGATCCTGCGACCGCGGCGGCGCAGGCAGCTGCGCTTCCTGCGGGCCAGGCACGCATGCAGGCGATGCAGGGCGTGGCGCAGGCGTGGGCGATGCGTGATCCGAAGGGCGCGCTCGCATGGGCACAGCAATTGCCCGAGGGCCGGGAGAAATCGCAGGCGATGGCCTCGATCGTCGGCGCGTGGGCAGAAACCAATCCCAAGGAAGCGGCGGAGATCGCGCTCGCGATGCCGCCCGGCAATTCGCGCAACAACGCGATCAGCCAGATCGCGGGCCGTTGGAGCGGCAACGACCCCGCGGGCGCACTCGCGTGGGCGCAGGGGCTGCCCGATGGACAGGCGAAGAACAACGCTCTCGGCAACATCGCCAACCGCTGGGCGCAAAACGATCCACAAGGTGCGCTGGCTGCCGCGCAGACTCTCCCGGCTGGCGGCGCGCGCGACAACATGATGCGCAGTATTCTCGGCCAGCTCGCGCAGACCGATCCGCGCGGTGCGCTCGCGCAGGCTCAGACGCTCAGCTCAGGCATGATGCGAAACGATTTGATCGGGCAGGTGCTTTCGCAGTGGTCGCAAAGCGATCCGCAAGCCGCGCTCACGGCGCTGCAGTCGTTGCCTGCCGGCACGACGAGGAACAATCAAATCGGCAATGTCATCGGCCAGATCGCCAAGCAAGACGGCGAAGCGGCACTGACCTACATCCGCGGGCTGACCGACGGCGTGGAGCGTGCGCGGGTTCTGCAGGGCGTGGTGCAGTCGCTCGCATGGGAAGACCCGCAGCTCGCCGCGGCGTTTGCCCTCGCGCTGCCGCCGGGCCAGACGCAGGCCTCGGCGATCAGCGCGGTGGTCGGCGGTTTTGCCAATCAAGATCCCAAGGCCGCGCTGGCGTGGCTGCAGCAGCTCCCCGATGGCGCGGCGAAACGCGACGCGCTTCAGCAGGTCGCATATCGACTGGCCGACGGTGATCCAAAATCAGCAGCCGATTTCTTCGCCGGACTGCCCGCTGGCTCGGTCAACGACAGTGCGCTCGCCAACGTCGCCGCGCGCTGGGCGCAGAGTGATGTGAAGGCCGCGGTCTCCTGGGCGCAGCAACTGCCCGAGGGTAGCCAGCGCCGCAGTGCGATGAGCGCGCTTAGCCAGCAATGGGCACAGAGTGATCCGAAAGGTGCGCTTGCGTATGCCCAGACTTTGCCCGCGGGGACTGAACAAACTACCCTGACGGCCGGCATCGCTCGTTCACTGGCGCAAAACGATTCTCAAGCGGCACGCGACGCCGTGGCGAATCTGCCGGCTGGTGCGCTGCGCGATGCTTTTGCCTCCGGTGTTGTTGAGGGGCTCGCCCAGACTTCGCCGCGTGAAGCCGCAGCTTATCTCTCGACGTTGCCGCCGGGCGCGGCGCAAGGCCGAGCAGTAAGCGCAGTCGTGTCGCAGTGGGCCAATGCCGAACCGCAGGCCGCGGCGGCGTGGGTGGCGGCGTTTCCTGCGGGACCGGTCCGTGACAATGCATTGCCGACCGTCGTCAATAACTGGGCCCGCTTCGATCCGCAGGGTGCGGGCGATTGGATCGCGTCGCTGCCCGCCGACGCCGGTCGCGACCGCGCGGTGGTGAGCTATGTGGATTCGATTTCCGCCAACCTACCGGCCAAAGCCGCTACGTGGGTCAACAGCATCGCTGACCAAAATCAACGCAACTCCTCCATCGAGAATCTCGCGCGTCGCTGGCTCCAGACCGACCGCACCGCGGCCGAAGCTTGGCTCGGACAGACCACTCTGCCAGCAGACCGGAAGACTCGCTTGCTGAATCGGGGCGGTGGTTGATTGGTTGGCGCATGGCCCGACCATTTCCTTCGCTCAAACCGAGTTCAGCTGCCGCATGCCTCTGTGGCAGTGGCCGGCTGTTTGGCATTTGTTGCGAGCCGTTGCTCCGCGGTCTGGCGCAAGCGGAAACCGCTGAGGCGCTGATGCGATCGCGCTACTCGGCGCACTCGCTCGGCGAGAGTGCCTATCTGCATCGCACGGATTACCGGACGGCGAAGGTGCCGTATGTGCCGCAACCCGAAGAGCCGCCCACGCGCTGGACGGGACTGACGATTCATCGGCATGAACTGGCGGGCGGACCGGACCGTGCGATCGTGGAGTTCACCGCGACGTTTGATGACGAGGGCACGCCGCGGGCGATGCGCGAGTTGTCTGAGTTCGTGCGCGAAGGCGGGCGATGGTACTACACCAAGGCGCGAAAACACGAGATCGTCGCGCTGGCCAAAGCCGGGCGCAACGATCCGTGTTCGTGCGGCAGCGGGAAGAAGTTCAAGTCCTGCTGCGGTAAGTGATTTCTGGATACGCGCCGGCCTCGCATTGAGCAGTGGCTCGTCAGTTCTTCGGTTGCGGAGCCGCAGCACCGAGCGTGACGTTTTTCGCCTGAACCGTGCCGCTTGAGACAGTGAGTAGGGCAGGCGGGCGGGCTTCCTCGAATTGATGGTAGGCGGTGGCGGCGGACGGGCCGTAGGTCATGCTTACCTGCGACTCCAGTTCGACCTGAGCCTGAGCACGGCTTTGGTTGAAGATGGCGGCTAGTGCAGTTCGGCCGATTTGCGGGTTGATCGCTTTGGCCGCGAGCGTGTTGCTTTTGAAGAGAGCGCTCAGGCGGTCACTGGAATCGAGCATCATCTGGGCGAATTGGTCGCGCTGGGTGTCGGTCAGGCCGAGTTGATCGAAGAGCGGCGCATAATTTTTCAGGAAAGACTTGAGCTGATTTGCCCGGTAGCGAGCGATGGATTCGGCGTCGGAATTGCCCAAGGTCAATGTGCCTTCGGACGCGGAGCCATTAAATACGACCGTGCCGGTTTTAGTCGTAGCGTTAAACGGTGCACCGATCGTGGCGGTAGGCGTCACCGGCGCAGTCGAACTCGGTGAGCGCTGCGCGGCGGTGAACGACGCGATGACGCCGTCGGCCTGTGCGAGGTCCGTGCGCAGCGTGAGTTCGCGATCGAAAGCCTGCGCGATCTGACGACGGGCGTTGACCAGATCGGCGTTGAGGTTGTCGCGCTCGGCGGTGCGTTGTACGAGAACAATTTCGGCGAGGCGGTTTTGCTGGACCTCGTAGGCCGAGAGCCCGAAGCCCGCGAGAGTGAGCGCGGAGAGAGTGAGGGTGGTCTTGGTCATGAAGAAAAATCCGGTGGCCGCACCGGCTGCGGCGGTGGTGAAGAGGGCGGAAGCAGTGATCGACGTCGCGAGGCCGAGCGGCGCGGCGACGGTGGCTTGCTGGGCGATCACGGCACCGAGGGCGGTGGCGGTGCTGGTGAGGCCGCGTCGCGCGAGGAGCGTGTGGAGTTTGGCGAGGGCGCGATCGACGCGCATGCGGGCGGCATCGTGGGAGACGCGGAGCATGGCGCCGATCTCGGCGAACGGGCGATTTTGAAAATAGCGCATGAGGACCGCGGTACGGTCCGTATCGCCGAGTTCGTCGAGCGCGGCGTCGAGCACCGGACGCAGGCGGTCCCAATCGGGGACTTGGTCGGTGGTGGGCATGAGATCGTGGGCGATGCGCTCGCGGACTTGCCGGCGCTGCGCCGAGCGGACGACGTCGAGCGCGGCGTTCCGCGTAGTAGTGTAGAGCCAGCCGGTGAGCGTCGGGTGCTGAGCAAGTCGCGCGGCATCGCGGGCGAGCGTGACGAACACCGACTGGGCGACATCGGCCGCGGCGTGTGCATCGCCATTGAGCCGCCGGAGCGCGGCGGAGTAGACGAGATCGACATGCCGCCGCACGAGCTCCGCGAACGCCGGCTCAGAGCGGGATTCGAGGTAGCGGCGGAGCAGGGCAGTGTCGTCGGTCATGGTGCGTTTCCTCTTAAACGCCACCGAACCGAAAACCGAACGCGAAAGCGCGAAAAATTATTCCGCGGGCAGCGGCTGGTCCTTCGTCTCCGGCAGAAACGGCAGCACGATCAGCCCGGTCAGCAGGATGCCACTCATCCATAGGCCTGCAGTACGAAAGGCCTCGATGTCACCGCCGAGATTGGCGGTGATGCGACTGAGAGTGAACGGCGCGGTCGCAGCGACGAGCCGGCCGACATTGTAGCAGAAGCTCGTGCCGGTGCTACGCAGGCTCGTGGGAAAAAGCTCCGGCAGATAGATCGCATACACGGCAAATACCGAGAGCTGACCGAAGCCCATCAGCGGGAGCATCCAGAAGATGTCGCGAAACTCGCGCAGTCCTTGAAACACGAGGACGGTCGTCGCAAACGAGCAGCCAATCGCGACGCCGAAAGCGAAGCGCCGGCCGCGCGTCTGCGCGATCTTGGCGAGCGTCATCATGCCGATGAAGCCACCGATGTTCTGCAGCAGCAGGCCGGCGCTGCGCCAGAAAGCCTGTTTGCTCGCGAGCAGATCGGGCGAAAGTTTCGCGGCGAGGTAGTGCTGCGTGACAATCGTGCCGACGATCTTCGGGTGAAAGTTGCCGAGGCCCCACAGGCCGATGATGCCCGCGCAGCACATCACGAGGCCGAGCCACGCGTGTTTGCGCCACTTCGGATGGCCGAGCAGACTGGAGTACGAGCCGAACTTCACGCCGCGCTTTTCGCCCTCAGCGCGAGCCTGCACCCACTTGGCGGGCTCCTGCAGTTTGCGCAGGATAAGCACGCAGAGCAACGCGGGCAGCGCACCGACGAGAAAGTCGGCCTGCCACGGTTTCAAGCCGAAGGGCAGCAAGTGCTGCGCGCCGAGCAGGCCGATGCCCATGCCGGTAAGCGCGGCGAGCAGGTTGCCCCACGTGGAGAGCGACTGCAGCAAGCCGAGCGCGGGCGCGCGGGTGTGATCGGGCACCGTGTCGGCGACGAGCGCGACCGCGAGGCCGAAGACTCCGCCGACGCCGAGACCAGTGAGAAACCGATACGCGCAGAAATCCACGAAGCTCGTCGAGAATGCACTCAGGCCCGTGCAGATCGAGTAGAGCAACACTGTGAGTGTGAGGATGCGCGCGCGGCCGTAGCGGTCACCGAGCGCGCCGAAGATCAGGCCGCCGATGGCCCAGCCCACGAGGAAAACCGACGTGGTGTACGGGCCGTAGATCGTCGTGAGCGACTTGTTTGCGACGAGATCGTCCATCGCGGCGTCTCGGGCGAGATTGAAGAACTGCTGATCGAGGCAGTCGAAGAGCCACGCGAGCGAGGCGACGTTGAAGACAAACCAATGCGAGCGGTCGAAGGATCGCCACCACGGCGCGGAGGAGGATGTCGTCATGTCAAAGTTTTACGGCCGCGCCACGAGCAGCACTGTTGTAAATGGCTTCGACGAGTGCGACGGCTTTGCGCCCCTCGTGGCCATCGAGCGCGGGCGCGCGATTGGCCCGAAGCGCCTCGACGAAATCCTGCAGTTGTCGCCGATGGCCCTCGATGCTGATGGCCTTGGGATCGCTCGCGCCGGAACCGAGAGCGTTGGCTTGGCCGGCGGCACGGATGGCATCGTCCTCGGGACGAGACTCGCGAAACTCCCAGCGAACGATGCGATCATCCTCCAGTACGATGGAGCCGTGTTCGCCGCAAAGCTCATGGCGACGCGACCAACCGGGCCAGAGTGCGGTGCTCGCTTCGAAGGAACCCAGCGCGCCATCGGGAAATGTGAGCGCTGCCACGGCTGTATCCTCAACCTCGATACACGTGTGCACGCGGCGCGTGCTGCGTGCGTAGACTTCGGTCGGCAGACCCGCGAACCACAGCAAGAGATCGAGCCCGTGGATGGCTTGATTGATCACGGCACCGCCGCCGTCGTTGGCGTAGAGACCGCGCGGCGGCGTGTAGTACTGGGCGGTGCGATGCCACTTCACATAAGCGCTTGCGAGCACGAGCCGACCGAGCCGACCGGCGGCGACAGCGGCTTTTACGGTCTTGGCGCCATCGCCGAAGCGGCCTTGAAAGATCGGCGCGATGCGCACGCCGGCGGCATCGGCGGCGCGGAGGATCTCATCAGTGCGCGCGGTGGTGATCTCGATGGGCTTCTCGATCACGAGGTGTTTGCCCGCGCGGATCGCGGCGAGCGATGCCTCGAGGTGTGCGCCGCTCGGCGTAGTGATGCAGACCACTTGGATGTCGGGTCGCGCGAGCAGCGTCGCGAGGTCAGTCGTGTGAAAGGGCAGGCGGTGTTTTGCGGCGAAGGTCTCCGCCTTGGCCGCCGAGCGAGTCGCGACTCCGATGAGTTTTGCCCCGGGGACCTGCGCAATGGCCTGCGCATGGAACTCCGCGATCATGCCGAGGCCTACAATGCCGAAGCCAATCGGCGTGGACGGTGATGGGGTGCTCATCCGTAAGACGGAGATTCGAGCGCGGCCCTACGGACGCAGCAAGCCTTTGCTGCCTCTAAATGTCAGCGGAGCTAAACTCAGCGGTCCACGTAGCCGCGCGGGTTGGCCGAGTGCCATTTCCACGCGGTGGCAACGATCGACTCGATGGTCGGGAACTTGATCTTCCAGCCGAGTTCGCGGATCGCCTTCGACGAGTCAGCGTAGAGCGCGGGCGGATCGCCGGCGCGGCGCGGGCTCTCGACGACTTTCACGGGGCGACCGGTGATCTTCTCGACGGCGCGGATGACTTCGCGGTTGGACGATGGCGTGCCGGTGCCAAGATTGTAGAAGTGCTGTGCGCCGGGCGTCGCGAGTTTGTCGAAGGCCGCGATGTGCGCGCGACTGAGATCGTCGACATGTACGTAGTCACGGAGGCAGGTACCATCCGGAGTGGGGTAGTCCGTGCCGAAAAGCTGGAGCTGCGGGCGCTTGCCCACGGCGACGTCGATCGCGAGCGGGATCAAGTGCGTCTCGGGATCGTGATCCTCGCCGATGAGGCCATCCTCAGAGGCGCCCGCGGCGTTGAAATAGCGGAAGGCCGCGAAGCTCAGGCCGTGCGCGACGGCGAGGGACTTGAGGACGTTCTCGATGTCGAGCTTGGTCTGGCCGTAGGGATTGATCGGCGCCTGAGGGAGTGTTTCGTGGATGGGCAGGGTGGCGGGCACGCCGAAGGTCGCGCAGGTCGACGAGAACACGAACTTCTTGACGCCCGCATCCAGCATCGCGTGCAAGAGATGGAGCGTGGCCGAAACGTTGTTAAAGTAGTACTTGAGTGGGTCGTTGACGGATTCGCCCACGTAACAGTACGCCGCGAAGTGCATCACCACATCGATCTTCTCGTCTCGCAGGATGCGGCCCACCGCGGCCTCGTCGCCGAGATTGGCTTCGTGCAGCGCGATACCGGGCGCGACGGCGCGGCGGTGGCCGTAGACGAAATTGTCGAGCACCACTGGCCGATGGCCGGCCGCGGCGAGCTGACGGACGCAGTGACTGCCGATGTAACCGGCACCTCCAACGACGAGAACGTTCATGGGAGTGAGCCTTGTATTGCCTTCGGCCGGACCTTGGCTAGCGATTTCCGCTTCCACTCGTAAATGAACCTTTCGCGCATCGTCATCACCGGCGTCGGCCTCACCGCCCCCAATGGCAATACCCTCGCCGAGTTTCGGCGCAATCTCCTCGCCGGCGTCGCGGGCGTGGAGCGCATGGAAGTGCGCTACATGGGCCAGCAGCTCGCGGGCGTGTGTCACTACGATCCGCTGAAGTACCAAAAGAAGAAAGAGGTCCGCGTCGGCACGCGCGCCGGCAGCATCTCGATCTATTGCGCGCGAGAGGCGCTCGCCGACAGCGGCGTCAATTTCGAGGCGCTCCCGAAGCACCGCATCGGCATCTACATCGGCTGCACCGAGCACGGAAACGTCGAGACCGAAAACGAGATCTACAACATCTCGAAGTTCAACTACGAGACGAAGTACTGGTCGCACTACCACAATCCCCGCACCGTCGCCAACAACCCCGCGGGCGAAGCCTCGCTCAATCTCGGCATCACCGGCCCTGCGTACACCATCGGCGCCGCTTGTGCGGCGGGTAATCTCGGCCTCATCCACGCTACGCAGATGCTGCGGCTCGGCGAGGTAGACTTCGCGATCTGCGGCGGCGTGAGCGAGAGCATCCACACCTTTGGCATCTTCGCGGGTTTCAAGTCGCAGAACGCCCTCGCAACCCACGAGAATCCGCACAAGGCCTCGCGCCCCTTCGACAAGGCCCGCAATGGCATCGTCATCTCCGAGGGCGGCGCGCTCTACACGCTCGAGCGGCTCGACACCGCGCTGGCTCGCGGCGCGAAAATCTACGGCGAGATCGCCGGCTATCACGTCAATAGCGACGCCAGCGACTACGTGCTGCCCAATCCCACACGCCAGGCTGAGTGCGTCCGCGAGTGCATCTCCCGCGCCGGCATGACCCCGCGCGACATCCACATCGTCAACACCCACGCGACCGCCACGCCGCTCGGCGATGTGCAGGAGTGCGAGGCGATCCGCGCCGTCTTTGGCGAAGGCTGCCCCGATACCCACATCAACAACACCAAGAGCTACATCGGCCACTGCATGGGCGCGGCCGGTGCGCTCGAGCTGGCGGGCAATCTCCCGTCGTTCGACGACCTTACGGTGCACCCGACGATCAACGTCGACGACCTCGACCCGCAGTGTGCTTTGCCCGGCCTCGTGCTTAACCAGCCGCAAAAGGTGTCGAAGGTGGATACCATCCTAAACAACTCTTTCGGCATGCTTGGCATCAATTCCACATTGATTGTGAAACGATTTGTCCCCTAATTTGCAGTTACTCGCCCAAATGACCAAAGACGAATGCAAGAAAGTGGTGCTCGATATCATCGCTGACATCGCGCCCGACGAAGATCTCTCGAACGTGAAGCCGGACGTACGGCTCCGCGATCAGCTCCAGCTGGATAGCATGGACTTTTTGGACATCGTCATGGAGCTCCGCAAGCGCCACGGCATCGAGGTTCCCGAAAAGGACTACATGCAGCTCGCTTCGCTCGACAGCTCGGCCGAGTATCTCACGCCGAAGTTCATCGCACTCGCGAACAAGAGCTAACGCCGACTGCGAAATCAGCAGCAGCAAGGGCCGCGCATCGTCGCGGCTCTTTTTGTTTTGGCGTGCGCGTTTCCCGCACGCTTTGACGCGGCGTCGGTGTTTTCCGCCTTTGCGGCGTGCAGTACGCCCCGCTCGTCTCTCCCGCTTGAACTCCCGCTCCCACTACGACGTCGCCATCATCGGCGCCGGCATGTCCGGCCTCGCCGCCGGCATCCGGCTCGCGCATTTCGGGAAGAGTGTGTGCATCTTCGAGCGGCACAATGCCGTGGGCGGGCTCAACGGCTTCTATAGCCTCAACGGCCGCAAGTTCGACGTGGGCCTCCATGCGATGACCAACTTCGTGCCGCCGGGAGTGAAGGGCACGCCGCTCACGAAAATCTTCCGCCAGCTCCGCATCGATCGCGACGAGCTCGCGCTCTGTCCGCAAAGGCAGTCGCGCGTGGCGTTCGGTCCGGGGCCGTATGGCCAGATTTCCCTGCGGTTCTCCAACGATTTCGCGCTGATGGAGTCCGAGGTCGCGTCACGTTTCCCTGCGCAGATCGATGGCTTCCGCCGGCTCATCGTGTTCATCAAGACCTACGATGACGTCTCCTTCGACGTCCCGCTCGAGTCTGCGCGTGCCCGCGTGGAAGAGTACATCAGCGACCCGCTGCTCGAGGACATGCTGTTCTGCCCCATCATGTACTACGGTAGCTCGACGGAGCACGACATGGATCTCCGGCAGTTCGTGATCATGTTCAAGGCCCTCTATCTCGAGGGCTTCGCGCGTCCGCTGGAGGGCGTGCGCCTCATCCTGCGAGTGCTGCTCGACAAGTATCGCGCCGCCGGTGGCGAGCGTCGCATGAAGTGTGGCGTGTCTCGCATCATCTCCCGCGAGGGTCGAGCGACCGCGCTCGTGCTCGACGACGGCACCGAAATCACGGCCGATCATGTCATCTCGTCCATCGGCTCGCCCGAGACCGCGGCGCTCGTGCACGGTCCCGCGGCCCAGCCGCAGATCGTCGCCGAGACCGGCCAGCTTTCTTTTGTCGAGACGATGACCGTGCTCAACCGCCAGCCGGCCGCGCTGGGCTGGGGGAGCGACACCGTGATCTTCTTCAGCGAGCTGCCGCGCTTCTTCTACGAGCGCGCGAAGGACCAAGTCGATCTCCGCAGCGGCATCATCACCTTTCCCAACAATTTCGACTTCGGTGATCGTCAGTTGCCCGAAGGCATGTGGCGCTCCACCTGCATCGCGAACTACGACCAGTGGGCGCATTTGCCCGAGGAAGAATACCGCGCCGCCAAGGCCCGCTGGTTCGCCCCCGTGCAGCAGACTGCCCGGCGGTTTCTCCCCGCCGTCTCCGACGACGTCCTCGCGCAGGCGAGCATCGCGACCGACATGTTTACGCCGCGCACGATCACGCGTTTCACCGGACACTTCGAAGGTGCGATCTACGGCTCCAGGGTCAAACGCACCAACGGCCGCACCGGCCTCAGCAATCTCTATCTCTGCGGCACCGACCAGGGGCTGCTGGGCATCGTCGGCGCGATTATCAGCGGTATCTCGATGGCCAATTTCCACATTCTTCAACGCAGCGGAACATAATAGAAACTCAGGGTTGCTCTTCGCCCTCACGCCGCTCCACGCTTCGTATTCCTCATGGCATACGAATCGTTGAAAGGCGCCCCGGCCAAGTACGATGTCGCCATCATCGGCGCCGGTATGTCGGGCCTCGCCGCTGGCATCCGGCTCGCGCATTTCGGGAAACGCGTGTGCATCTTCGAGCGGCACAACGCCGTCGGCGGGCTCAACGGTTTCTATAGCATCAAGGGCCGCAAGTTCGACGTGGGTCTCCACGCGATGACCAACTTCGTGCCGCCCGGCGTGAAGGGCACGCCGCTCACGCGCATCCTGCGCTTGCTGCGGATCGATCGCGACGAGTTTGCGCTCTGCCAGCAGCGGCAGTCGCGCATCGCTTTCGGTCCGGGGCCTTACGGAGAAATCTCGCTGCGCTTCTCCAATGACTTCGCGTTGATGGAGTCGGAAATCGCGGCGCGCTTTCCCGCGCAGATCGACGGTTTCCGC
Source organism: Verrucomicrobiota bacterium (assembly GCA_048498795.1). Lineage (GTDB taxonomy): Bacteria > Verrucomicrobiota > Verrucomicrobiia > Opitutales > Opitutaceae > JBEHXH01. Next base: position 167,901 of record JBEHXH010000010.1, on the reverse strand, counting down.
CGGCTCGTGGCGTTCATCAAGAGCTACGACGATGTCTCGCTCGACGCGAAGTCTGAGTCCGCGCGCGCCCGAGTGCGCGAGCACATCACCGACCCGGTGCTCGAGGACATGCTTTTTTGCCCAGTGATGTACTACGGCAGCGCGACCGAACACGACATGGAGTTCGGCCAGTTCGTGATCATGTTCAAAGCCCTCTATCTCGAGGGCTTCGCGCGTCCGTTCGAGGGCGTGCGCGTCGTGCTGCGGGTGCTGCTCGACAAGTACCGCTCCGCCGGCGGCGAGCGTCGCATGAAGTGTGGCGTGGCTCGGATCATCTCTCGCGAAGGTCGTGCTACTACACTCGTGCTCGACGACGGCAGCGAGGTCACTGCGGACCATGTAATCTCGTCCATCGGTTCGCCCGAGACCGCCGCGCTCGTGCACGGTGCCGCGGCCAAAGAACAAATCGCCGCGGAGACGGGCCGGCTTTCCTTCGTCGAGACGATGACCGTGCTCAACCGCCAGCCGTCCGAGCTGGGCTGGGGGAGCGACACGATCATCTTCTTCAACGAGTCGCCGCGCTTCTTCTACGAGCACACCAAGGAGCAGGTCGATCTGCGCAGCGGCGTGAGCACCTTTCCCAACAACTTCGACTTCGGCGATCGCCTGATGCCCGAGGGCATGTGGCGTACCACATGCATCGCGAGCTACGACGCGTGGGCGCATCTCCCCGAGGAAACGTACCGCAGTGATAAGGCCCGCTGGCTCGCCGCCATTCAGCAGAACGCCCGGCGCTTTCTCCCCGCGGTCTCCGACGAGGTGCTCGTGCAAGCGACCGTCGCGACCGATGTGTTCACGCCGCGCACGATCAAGAAGTTCACCGGCCACTTCGGCGGCGCGATCTACGGCGCCACGGTGAAGCACCGCAACGGTCGCACCGATCTCAGCAATCTCTACCTCTGCGGCACCGACCAAGGTTTCCTCGGCATCGTCGGCGCGATCCTCAGCGGTATCACGATCGCCAACGTCCACGTGCTGCAGCCCAGCAGTACGTAAAAACCGAGCGTTGCCCTTCGCCCTCACGCCCCCTCAAGCTCCTCATTTCCCATGGCATACGACTGGTTGAAAGGCGTCGCAGACGAGTACGATGTGATTGTGATCGGCAGCGGTCTCGGTGGTCTCACCGGGGCCAATGTCCTCGCGAAAGCGGGCTATCGCGTGCTGCTCCTGGAGCACCACTACCAGTTTGGCGGTCTCGCCACGTGGTTCACGCGCAAGGGCGGGCACATCTTCGACATCTCGCTGCACGGCTTCCCCGTCGGCATGATCAAGTCCTGCCGCAAGTACTGGTCCAAGGAGATCGCCGACTCGATCGTGCAGTTGAAGGACATTCGCTTCGTCAATCCCCAGATGGATGTCTGGACGACCTTCACGCGCGAGGACTACACACGCGTGCTCGTCGAGCAGTTTCACCTCGATCGCGCCCACGTCGAGAAATTCTACGACTACCTCCGGGCGATGAATTTCTACGACAACAATCGCGAGACGACCGGCGAGATGTTCAATCGCTTCTTCCCCGGCCGCCCCGATGTGCATCGTCTCTTGATGGAGCCCATCGCCTACGCCAACGGCTCCACCGTCGACGACCTCGCGATCACCTACGGCATCGTCTTCTCCAATTTCATGGGCTCGGGCGTGTACACGTTCCGCGGCGGCTCCGATCTGCTCATCGAAAAAATGTGCGACGAGCTCAAGCGTAACGGCGTTGAGCTGCGCAAGAAGGTCCTCGTCGAGCGCATCCTCGTCGAGGAGCGCGATGGCCAGAAGGTCGCCTGTGGCATCGTCGCGAAGAACGGCCGCGTCATCCGCGCCAAGGCGATCCTCTCCAACGCCAACATCAAGAACACCATCTTCCGCCTCGGTGGCGCCGAGAATTTTCCCGCCGACTACATCGCCGAAGCGCAGGCCGTGCGCATCAACTCCAGCTCGTGCCAGGTCTACTTCGGCATCCGCAAGGGCGAGTCGATCCCGCACATCGGCGATCTCGTGTTCACGTCGGGCGCGGAGACTTTCAGCAGCGCGGAGATCACCGACTTCCACACCACGAGCCGCACGTTCTCCGTCTACTATCCCGACACGCGCCCCGGCTCCGACCGCTACACCGTCGTCGTCTCGATCAACAGCCGCTACGAGGACTGGAAGAATCTTTCCGACGCCGACTACGAGAAGGAGAAGCAGCGCCTCATCGAGGAGTCGCTCGTCTCCCTCGAGAAATACATCCCCGGCGTGCGCGCCAAGATCGACTGGTTCGAGGCCGCCACGCCGCGCACCGTCGAGCGCTACACCACGCACTTCGGCGGCACGTCGTTCGGCACCAAGTTCGAGGGGCTCAAGGTCTCGATGGACCTCCCCGACAAACTCCCCGGCCTCTATCACGCGGGCTCCGTCGGCATCATCATGTCCGGCTGGCTTGGCACCATCAACTACGGTGTCATCGTCGCCAACAAGATCGACCAGCGTCTCTTTGCCCTGAAACAACCCGCCGCGCCTGCAACTTCATGAGCGACACTCCCGCTGTCACTGACCTGATTCCGCACCGTCCGCCGTTCCTCTTCGTCGACGAGATCGTCAGTCGCACCGACGACGGTCTTGTGGCCCGCCGCACGTGGCGCGCCGACGAGGATTTCTACAAGGGCCACTATCCCGGTGCGCCGATCACGCCCGGCGTGCTGCTCTGCGAGTCTGTCTTTCAGGCTGCCGCCTGCTTCATGTCGCTCAAGGCCCGCGCCGCTGGCGCCAAGCCCGGCGAGGGCGTGCCGCTCATCGCGAAGATCGGCGAGGTCCGCTTCCGCAATCCCGTTTACCCCGGCGACACCGTGCTACAGGAGGTGAAGCAGAAAGACGCCCTCGGTGGCTTCACCATGCTGAGCGGCACGATCAAGAAGGCCGACGGCACGCGCGTGCTGAGCATCGACTTCGCCGTCGCGTGGAAAGCTCCCGAAGGCATGGCCCCGTCATGAGTGATTTCCTGAAACTCTCCGGCAAGACGTACCTCGTCTTCGGCGTTGCCAACAAGAAGAGCGTCGCGTGGCACATCGCCAAGTCACTCGAGGGCGAGGGCGCTCGCGTCATCTACAGCGTCCGCTCCGAGACGCGGAAGCAGTCTCTCGCCGCGCTCGTCGCGGGCAAACCCGTCTTCATCTGCGACGTCGAGCACGAGGGCGCGCCCGCGCGTCTCGCCGCCGAGATCACCGCCGCTGGCCTTGGCCCGATCCACGGCATCGTCCACTCCATCGCGTTCGCCAACTACAGCGAGGGCTTCAAGGCTTTCTACGAGACGAAGCGCGCCGACTTCGCGCAGGCGATGACGGTCTCCGCGTTCTCGCTCGTCGAGGTTGCCAACGCCTTCAAGCCGCTCCTCGCGCGCAACGCCTCCGTCGTCACCATCGGCATTTCCTCGCTGATCGTCACGCCCGACAACTACGGCTACATGGGCCCGATCAAGGCCGCGCTCGAGTCCGCCTCGCGCTTCCTCGCGAAGTCTTTTTCCGCCGACACCGAGGTGCGCTTCAATGTCGTCGGTGCGGGCCCGCTCAAAACCAGCGCCTCTGCCGGCATCCCCGGTTACCTCGAGAGTTACCTCTACGCCGAGAAGCTCACCTTCCGCCGTCGCAATCTCGCCACGCAGGAGGTCGCCGACGCCGCGATCTATTTGCTCAGCGAGCGCAGCAGTGGCGTCAACGGCACCACGCTCGTCGTCGACGCCGGCCTCGGCTCCAACTATTTCGACAAGGATGTCATCCGCCTCACCATGCGGCTCGACAGCTGATTCCTCGCCATGCGCTTCTCCAACGTCTGCATCGAATCCATCGCCACCGCGCTGCCCGAAGAGATTCTCTCCTCGGCTGAGATCGAGCGGCGGCTCAAGCCGCTCTACGAGCGCTTGAAATTGCCCGAGGGCCGCGTCGAGCATATGACCGGTATCCGCGAGCGCCGCATCTGGCCCGTCGGCACGCGTCCGTCCGACGCCAGCGCCGCCGCCGGCAAGGCCGTCCTCGCCAAGTCCAAGCTCACCGCCGATCAGGTCGAGCTCTACATCCACTCCGCCGTCTCGCGCGACATGGTCGAGCCTGCCACCGCGTCCTTCGCGCATCGCAAGATCGGCCTCCCGGAAAAGGCTCAGATCTTCGACGTCTCCAACGCCTGCCTCGGCTTCCTCAATTCGATCACCATCGCCGCCAGCATGATCGAGTCGGGCCAGATTCGCTGCGCGCTCATCTCCGCTGGAGAAAACAGCCGCCCGCTCGTCGATGCTACCTTGAAGATGCTCAACGAGCGCGAACTCTCGCGTCAGGAGCTCAAGCCTTTCCTCGCCAATCTCACCGTCGGCTCCGGTGCTGTCGCTGCGATGATCTGTCATCGCGATCTCGTCAGCGGTCACGCCCATCGGCTCATCGGCGGCGTCGCGCAGGCCGCGACGATTCACAGCGAGCTTTGCCAGGGCGACACTCACGGCGCCGATGCGCTCGCGATGCAGACCGACTCCGCGCAACTCCTCGCGGCCGGCGTCGCACTCGGTCACGCCACGTGGACCCGCTTCAAGGCCGATCTCGGCTGGGACGCCGACTCGACCAACTGCTTCATCTGCCACCAGATCAGCGCCACGCATCGCCGCAAGATGTTCGAGATGCTAGGCCTCGATCTCGCCAAGGATTTCTCGACCTTCGAGACGCTCGGCAACACCGGCTCCGTCGCACTCCCCGCCACGCTTTCCGCCGCCGTCGATGCCGGCTTCGTCAAGGACGGCTCGCGCGTCGCCTTGCTCGGCATCGGCAGCGGGCTCAACTGCATGATGCTCGGCCTCGAATGGTAAGCGCCCCGTCAGTCCCCGCGTGGCTCGCGACAGAATATCCGTTTTCGCCGCGCTCGTTCCAGACGCCGCACGGCGCGCGCATGAGCTACGTTGACGAGGGCCCGCGTTCCGACGAGGCCGTCGTGATGCTGCACGGCAACCCGACGTGGTCATTCTACTACCGCCACCTCGTCCGCGCCCTCTCGCCGCAGGTCCGCTGCATCGTGCCCGATCACATCGGCATGGGCCTCTCCGAGAAACCGGAAAACTACGCGTACCGCCTCGCCACCCGCATCGCCGACGTCGAGGCGCTGCTCGCCTCGCTCGACATCAAAAAAATCCACCTTGTCGTCCACGACTGGGGTGGGGCGATCGGCTTCGGCGTCGCCACCCGCCAGCCCGCCCGCGTCGGCCGTATCGTGATTCTGAATACAGCGGCGTTCGTCTCCGACGACATCCCGTTCCGCATCTCGCTCTGCCGCGCCCCCGGTTTCGGTCGTGTCCTCGTGCGCGGCTTCAATGGCTTCGCCGGCCCCGCCGTCGTGATGGCGATGCACGCCCGCAAGCTCTCCCGCACCGAGTCCCGCGGCTACCTCTTGCCGTACGACTCCTGGGCCAACCGCGTCGCCGTCCACCAGTTCGTCCGCGACATCCCCCTCGAGTCCGATCACCCCTCGCGCACCACGCTCGCGCAAATCGAGCGCGACCTCCCATCGCTCGCTTCGAATCCGAAACTCATCGTCTGGGGCGGCCGCGACTTCTGCTTCCACGACGGCTTCCTCGCCCAGTTCCGCAAGGTCTACCCGACCGCCGAAGTCCGCCACCTCCCCAACGCCGGCCACTACGTCCTAGACGACGCCCCCCACGCCGAAGCGCTGATCCCAATCGCGAACTTCCTCCGCGCCTAAACGCCCGGAGTAGCGACGAGCGCCAGCGAGTCGAAACCAGGTATTCATGGGGACGCGGGGCCCCCGGCGCGTTTCCATCCGTTCGTAGCCACGAGCGCCAGCAAGTGGACTCCCCCTGTAGGTTGCGCGCTCGCCGCGCAACGTGGCGTGCAAGCACGCCACCCACAATTTGAGCTCCGCCCCTCCTCGTAGCTGCGAGCGCCAGCGAGCAGAAGCACCTCAAGCATTCTCAAGTTTTCAAAGAACCCCCACGGCTCCCTCATCCCCGTTCATCCGCGGTTCTCTCCTCATTTCGACCTCCATCCCTCCTTCTCCGTCTCCTCCTTTTTTTCGTGCCCCTTCGTGTGTTGTCCGATGTCGCTTCGCTCGGTACGTGGGTCCAAAAATCCTAAGCGATTTTAGCCGGTGATACGTGGGAAATAGAGGAGAATTCCCCCGTAGCGCAGGCGTCCTCGCCTGCCGTCTTTCCCGCCGCGGGCGCCGCGCCCGCACTCTCGTTCATCCCTGTCTTCTCCAATTCCTCTGCATTCTCCAACCCGGCCCCATCTATCGCTGCGGCTGACTCCGTTACCTTCTCCACCTCACTCACCACCACTCCCGTCTCGGTCACAGGTTTTTCATCCTCCGTCCTCACGGCCTGTACCTGCAGCACCGCCTTTATCTCCCCCTGCGGCTTCTCCACCGCCCTCAGCACTACCGGCTCCGGTTCTGGCATCCCAAACAACTCCCGTATCTCCCTCGCCTTCTCTTCAAAATCGATCACCCGCGGCGGCTCCGGCTTCGGTTCCTTCAACTTCGCCAACTTCTCCATCACGACCACGCGCCGCTCCTGCAGATCGACCCGCAGCTTCGCGTACTTCGTGCGATGCAGCCCTGACAAAATCTGTCCCAGCCACTTCGCCCGCTTCACATCCGGCGCGGGCCCAGCGAGCGCCTCGAACATCTGCAACTCGGCGATCTTCTTCACCGCGCCCTCGTAATCCACCTCCGGCCCGCTGCACGTTGCCTCCGCGAGCTTATTCGCCATTACGAAGCGAAGCGGCACGATCCACCGCGCGTAGTACCGCCCGAGCGCACTGGCCGACGTCGTCACGCCGAGTTCTACCGCTACGAGGTCGCGCACTTCTGTGTAGCTTTTGTTTTCGAGCAGCCATTCATCGAGGCGCTCGCGATCCGCCGCCGGCATCCGATCAAGCACCGAGTCACTGCGAGGTTTGCTGTGTTGCATGGAGAAAAAGCCCGAGCCCGCAGTCCTCATGACCGCTGCCGGACCGCTCCATCATATCAAATTTTCCACCCCCTGTCGCGCCCTCCATCGACTGCCTCGCGGCTACTTTCAAAAATCCCACACCTCCGGCCGTTTAAGCACCGCAATCCTCACCCCTTGGAGGGCCGAGCTCCCGCGAGGCCGTAACCCCTGTCCCAGCAAATGTCCTAGCCGCACCCAACAAGGTAGGCGGGTTATCCCTAACCCGCCGCTTCGACTCCGCTCACCACCACTCCGCGCTCACAATTTCCAACCACGGATGCACACGGATGAACGCAGATCAACAAAGCAGTCCTTCATCCGCGTCCATCCGTGTTCATCCGTGGTTAACTTTCCTCTACCGCCTATCCCAGTCTTTGTCCCAAGCCGTAGCCCAAAAGCACTTGAATCCAGTTTCTGTGCCTTCTGTGCCTCTTGTGGCCAATCCTCTATCGACGCGCCGTCATCTCCCCATTCTCGGCCGACTCTAACCCACCACCTCTATCTCCCCGCCGCCGCACCGTTCTCGCCATTCAACTGTTTCTCCGTGGCGAAATCCGCCGCTGCGGCGCGTTGATCGCCCTGCGCTTGCCGGACTTCTCCGCGGGCGTGGTAATGCGCCGGATTCGTCGGATCGACCTTGATGGCGCGGTTGAGATCGGCGAGGGCGGCGGAGTATTTTTTCTGCTTCACTTCCAGCGCCGCGCGATTCGTCAGGGCGTTCACAAAATCCGGCGACAGCTTCAGGGCCGTCGCATAGTCGGCCGTCGCGCCCGTCAGGTCGTTGAGCGCCGTCTTGGCTGCGCCTCGATTGTTGTAGCCGACGGCTTCCTTCGGCTGCAGAGCGATGACCTTGTCGTCGTCTTCAATCGCGCCTTTGTAGTCCTGCCGGTCGAAGCGCTCGCCGCTGCGGTCGGTGTAGGCTTCGGCCAGTAGCGCATCGCGGTCGAGTCCCATGGCGTTCACGGTGACGTGCCGGGAAATGAGGTCGGCGAATTCCGGCGCCGCGGCGATCCGCGTGGCGAAATCGGTTCGGGCTGCATCGATCGAGTCGGCGTGCTCGGCCGTTTCGCGGGCCAGTCTCTGTGCGGCGAACGCCGCGGGCAACGCCGTCACTTGGCTGCAATGGTCCGTCGTGAGAATTTTCCGTGCGACCGCGTTGATCTGTTCCAGCGTCGCCGCGCGATAGTTCGCGGCATCCGCCAGCGTTGCTCTCGCCGAGGTCGTCTTGGTCTGCGCGGTTTGCATGACGCCGACCCACCACCCGTTGTCGTGAAGGCTCGCTTCGGCCGCGGACCGCAGCGGCTGACGCGCCCGCTCAAATTCCTCCACGGTGGCTCCACCGCTGGCCAACTCTGTGGCGACTTGGGTCGCGGCAGCGGCGACGGTTCGCACCTTATCCGGTGCAGCCTCGATCGTCGCACTGATCAACGTCATCGTCGGCAGGGTGTAGTCGTTGAACGCCATGCTGGCCGTTGGGGAGTAGGTGTCGCCCATTTCGCTGCGCAGCTTTCGAGTCAGCCGGTCGGCGAGGATATCCGCCACGATGTTGCCTTGGGTGCGCTGCTCATGCGAAGTCAGGTCGTTGGCCGTCCAACTCAGGAGCACCGCCGCCGACTCGGCCGGGCCGATGAAGGCGGTGCGGGTATCGAGGCGCGGCCTCGTTTCCTTGATCTTGCGCGCATCTGCTGGAGCGTCGTCTGCTTTGGTGAGTGGAGGCAGTGCGCCAAAGGTTTGAGCCACGGCTTCGCGCACGGCCTGCGGATCGAAGTCGCCGACGACCGCGATCTCGATCGGTCCCGCCGCCAGTTGCGGCCAGAACCACTCTTCGAATTGCTGCTGGGTGTAGCGGCTCACCCGCTCGAAGCTGGGCATGCCAATCGTTGGATTGCCGGTCGTCTCCATCACGAACGTATTTTGCGCTACGCCGCTTGCCGTGTTTTCGTAGGGCGCCGTGCTTTGCCGGAGATATGGAGGCACCTGCGCCCATTGCTTTGGGCCCAGCTTAGGATGCGCGAAATGAGCCGCCAGATCCTGCACGGCAAAAGTGAGGCCGCCCGACGCCCCCGTCGCGCTCAAGTTGAATGATTCGTGAGCCGCTTCGGCTGAGAGATCCCAGCCACTCATTTCCGGCAGGGCAGCGGACTCCTGCGCAAACGAAAGGTCGCCGATCCCGCTATACATCCAGGCGTAGAAACCGAGACCGAGTCCTGGTTGATCCGCGGGACAAGCGAGGAAGCCATGGGCGAACCGGATGGACAGGTGGACGCGGTGCGGCTCGAAGCTCGTGCGTTTCAGGTTGAGTCGGACACCATTCGCGAAGCGCAGCAGGTCGGCATCCAGCGCGTCGTCGTGCGCCTCGGCGACCACGGTGCCCGCGCTCCCGACCGTCGCATAGGGAAATGAGAGAGGCACGAGATCGACATAGGGCTCGAGCGGCTTCGCGCGGCTCTGCTTGAGTTTCTCGCCGAGGGCCGCGCGGCTGACGTTGTCGTCGTTGATCGGACCATACACTGCGATGATCCGGTTCTCGTTGCCGAAGAGTTTGCGTAGGGCTTCGCGGCAATCCTGCGCGGTCAGGCTGGCGAGCTGCCGATCGGTCTGGTCGCGCTCGGCTTCGGCCGGCATGAAAACCATGCGGTAGGCCACGGCCTTGGCGAGCGCCGGGGCCAATGTGCCCGACGGGCGGACGGCCGCATCGTGCAGCTCCGTTTCCCCGAATGCCTTGGCGCGCCGCACCGTGCGGCTGAATTCCGTGTCCGTGAATCCGCTCTCGCAGGCGCGATGCAGTTCGGCGTTGAGGCGGATCGCGGCATCAGACCAAGTCTCGGGTGAACTTTTGACCCGAATCGTCCAAAGCTCCTGCCCGAGGACCGCGTGGCTCAGCACCCAGTCGGACTCGAAGAAGGGCGCGCCGGTGGCGTCCGTGAATTGATCGAAGCGCGAGAGAATCATCCTCACCGCGAGGGTGGCGGCCAGTTGCTCGCGCCGGGTGGCGGTGGAGTCTGCTTCGGCGCGTCGGCCGCTGCAGAAGGAAATCTCCACCGCGGGTTCGTGCTCAGATTTGGAAAAGTTGATCGAGAGATTCGGTCGCCGCCGCGGATTTGAAACGGCGGGGGGCTCTTCCGCCACCGGCGCGCGAGCAGCGAGGTCGGAAAAATTCTGACGAACGAGTTTCTCGGCCTCGGCCGGCGCGATGTCACCGACGATCGTCACGATCATGCGCTCGGGTCGATACCAGCGATCATAGAACGCGCGCAGCTTGGCCGACGTGGCGGCGTTCAAGGTCTCCTCGGTGCCGATGGTATCGCGGCCGGCGAGGCGCTGGCCGGAGTAGAGCGCCGCGATTTCGGGCCAGATCGGGCCATCGTTGGCGACGAATTCCATCTGATTTCCGGCCGTGAACAAGGTGGTGCTGCGCGCGCGCTTCTCGCTCAGCACGACGCCGCGCTCCGCTTCCACCGCGGCCGGATCGAAGGTCGCCGCGCCCGCAAAATCGCGCAGGATCGCCAGCGCCGCGGGCAGCGCGGTGGGATCGTCGACGGGCAGGTTGTTCGCCACGAAATCCGTGTCGAACAGAGTGGTGTACGCATTGGCGTCGGGGCCTGACGTCAACCCGAGCCGCTGCAACGTCTCCTCGGCCGAGTTACCGGGAAATCGAGTGGTGCCCCGGAAGACCAGATGCTCGATAAAATGAGCATAGCCGCGCTCGTCATTGGTTTCCTGATACGCACCGGCCTGCACCAGCAAGTTGACGCTGACCCGGCCACGCGGAAAAGCATGCGGCAGGACCGCGTAGCGGACCCCATTTTCGAGGCGGCCCCAGACGATCTTCGGATCAGCTGCAAGGTCGCTCGCCTCCTGCGGCCACGTGGTTTCGACCTGCCGCCCTCCTGGCGTCGAGCAACTCGACAGCGCCAGCGAGACGGTGAACAGAAGGCCGAGCAGAATGGCACGCATGGAAAGTTCGCCACTAACAGCCGCTCGAAAATACCCCGCGCCGTCCGGGTGATCAACCATACTTGATCCAATACGCTACGAGCACGAGCGCCAGAACCAGCGATGTAGAGAGATAGATGAGGGCCCGTGAACCACTGCGGCGCAGCATGAGCAGATTGGCCGCGGCCAGACAGAGCGGGCTCGCGACACGCAACCCGACTTTTACCCAGCCATGCTCAGTCTGCAGCCCGCCCACAAACACGAGTAGGACCACACTGGCCACGATCAAACCCAGCGCAGTCCAGCGGTCGGCCGACGTCTGGTGCCGCGGGAACGTCGGCGCGATTTCCAATCCGGCCGGGACGGATTTGAATGGGACGGGCTTGGGGTGAAGCTGGGACATGACCTCTATAGCAGGCACTCAGTCGTAAAACCGAACGATGATTCAGCGAAATCCCCAAGCGATGCCAACCCCAGAATGGCAGGGTGGAGGGCCGAGCTCCCGCGAGGCCGGCTTACTTTCCGTCACAGATTACACGGATGCCACAGATATCCGACCGGCTCATATCTGTGCCCATCTGTGCGATCTGTGGCTAAATCAAATCGCTTAAAACTTTAGCCTCACGCCGCGCCCGCCGGCTTGAAATCGATCAATCGCTTGAAGCGGTCGACCTTATCCACGAAGACGTCGAGGCGGTCGTTCAGCCCGAAGCGCTGCTTCGACCTGCGCCCGACCAGCGCCTGCTCGTCGTCCGTGAGGAAGAACCGGTCATCGCCGAGCGCTTCCGTTGCGATGAAGCCGAAGGTCATCGACTCGACGAGTTCGATGAAGACGCCGTTGCGGCGTACGTCGGTGATCACGGCGGCGAAGCGGGTCTTCTCGGGCTTCGCGAGTTCGCGCTCGAAGAATTCGAGGAGCTTGATCTTCACGCTGTCGCGCTCGGCCTCCGCGGAATTGATCTCCGTGAGGCTGAGGTGCTCGCCGAGGCGCTCGACGCCCGGGAGGTCGTAGCTCTGGCGACCCTGCGCGGGGTGCCCGGCGTGTTTCACGAGATAGGTCTCGAACACACGGTGCACCACGAGGTCCGCGTAGCGGCGAATCGGCGAGGTGAAGTGCGTGTAGTCTTTCTTCGCGAGGCCGTAGTGGCCGTCGGGCGTCGCGCGGTACTCGGCCTTCTTGAGGCTGCGGAGAAGCTGCGTGCGGAGCGTGTAGCCCTGCGGGTGCGTGCGGAGCGTTTCGAGCAGGCGCACGACTTCGCTGCGGAGCGTGAGGTCGCCGACGTCGATGTGAAACGTGCCGAGGAGCTGGCGCAGGTCGCCAAGGCGTTCGGTGTCGGGCTCGTCGTGCACCCGGTAGAGTGAGGGGAGCTTGTGCGTGCGCGTGAGGCGTGCGACGGCCTCGTTGGCCGCGAGCATGAACTCCTCGATGAGCTGGTGGCTCTCGTCGTGCTCGATTTTTTCGAGTCGGTCGGCGTAGCCCTCGGGATCGACGAAGATTTTCGTCTCCGGCATGTCGAGGTCGAGCGACCCGGCGGCCATGCGATCCTTGCGCAGGCGGCTCGCGATTTTCCACAGCGCGCGCACCCACGTCTGCAGGTCGATCAGCTCGGCTTCGCTTAGCTCGCGCAACGCGCGGCCGGTCGAGCCGGTCTGGTGCTTCGGCGGGAGCGGTAGGTCACGGATTTTCTGGAGATCGTCCTCGAAGAGAAACGCGTAGGCCTGCTTGTACGTGAGCCGCTTGCGGGAGCGGATCACGGTGTTGGCGAAGGTCGTGCCCTTGAGTTTGCCGTTCTTCGCAAAGGTGAGAAACGCCGCTTTGCACAAGCGGTCTTTCGCTTCGACGAGCGAGCAGAGGCCGTTGGACAATTTCTCCGGCAGCATCGGGATCACCGTGCCGACGAGATACGTGGAGTTGCCGCGGCGCTGTGCCTCGCGGTCGAGCGCGGTGCCGGGGCGCACGTACGTCGACACGTCCGCGATGTGCACGCCGATGCGCACGTCGCCGTCGGGCAGCACTTCGTAGGAGAGCGCGTCGTCGAAATCCTTCGCGTCGTCCGGGTCGATCGTGAAAACCGGGATCTCGCGGTAATCGAGTCGGTTCGCGAGTTCGCGCGACTGCACCTCACTCGGAATCGCCGCGGCCTCGCGCTCGACGTCCGCCGGGAAATTCGCATCGAGTCCGTAGCGCTCGAACACGCCGAGCAACTCCGCGCGCGGCTCATGCGTGCGGCCGAGGCGCGTCGTGATCTCGCCGGTGAGCGGCTGATCGCGATTCTTCCAGTCGTTGAGTTTCACCACGACCTTGTCGCCCGCTTCCGGTCGCGGAGAGACGTCGCCCTTCGCGGGATCGTCGACGAAAACCTCGTAGCTGAAACGCGGGTCATCCGGCACCACGTAGAAACTCTTCCCGCGCCGGCGCAGATCGCCGACGACCGTGTCGCGTCCGCGCTCGAGCACGCGCACGACCGCGCCAATCTTTTCGCCCGGCCGCTTTCCCTTGCGCCCCGGATACTCGCGCGCGAGCACGCGGTCGCCCGGCAGCGCGACGCCTGTGTCCTCGGGGAAGACCTGGAGCGCCGGCTCTTCGTCTTCGCCCTCCACGCTATCGCGAATCACAAACGCCGACCCGCCCGCGCGAAACTGGATTCGCCCGGTCAGCTCGTTGCGCCCGAGTACGGGTGTCGCCGGTCTTGCTCCTGGCGCGGAAGCTACGTCCGACCGCGGAGCTTTCGCTCCACGCGTCTCGCGCTCAGCCTTCGCCGGCGGAGCGGGGCGCTCGCCTTTCTTTCCACTCGGACGAGACGCTTTGCTCTCCTTGGACTGATTACTTTGTGCGGGCGCAGTTTCCGGCGCAGGCGAAAATTTCGGAGAGGGCGAAAACGTCGCTCCCGCGGGCGCAGGAGCATACGTGCCCGGCGGCAGTTGATCGCGCGGCACGGGCTTGAAGATCGCCCGTGACTCGACGCGCTCGCTCGATGGGCGTTCGCGGTTGGTCGGGCTCGGCGCCGGATCGCGGTCGCGATTCTTATCGCGCTGCCCACCGGGGCCACGTTGACCGCGGGGTGGGGTGATGTTGCGGATTTCGATGCGGCCATTGCCGCCGCGGGCAAATTCGCCGGACTTCAGCACGAGCCGCAGCTCGTGGGTCAGCATGGGGCGCTGCTTTTTGTTCAGACCGAGCTGACGGGCGAGCTCGAATTCGTTGGCGGGAGAGTAGTCGGGCTTGCGCAAATGCGCGAGCAGGCGATCACGAAGGGACATGTTAAGAAATTGCGGCTAGGCGCGCAGGCCTAGCTTTGGTGTTGGAAAGATCAAACGGTGGAGTCTAACTAAGGGCGATGAAAATCGTGCATGTGACCAGCGAGCTGTTTCCTTACGTGAAAACCGGCGGACTGGCGGATGCGGTGGCGGCTTTGGCTACTGCGCTCGCGGACAAGGGCCACGAAGTGTCGGTTTTTCTTCCGGGCTACCGCGCCGCTTTGGAACACAAGGACGCCGCGAAGGCTGAGCGCAAACTCAACCTCAAGATCGAACTCGGCGATCAGGTCGTGTCGGGCGACGTGCGCACGTTTTCCCCGCGCCGCGGCGTGACCGTCTATCTCGTGTGCCGTGAGGAATATTTCGATCGCCGCAATCCCTACGGCAACGGCGAGCGCGACTACGACGACAACGCCGATCGTTTCATCTTTTTCTGCAAGGCCGTGGTCGAGACGCTGCGGCTCGGCGACTTCGACGCCGACATCGTGCACAGCCACGACTGGCAGGGCGGCCTGATCCCATTGCTCGTGCGCGATGCCGAGCGCCGCCACGGCACTACGCTCGCGATGAAGACGTTCTTCACGATCCACAACATCGCGTTCCAAGGCCTGTTCCCCCGCCGCACGTTCTGGCGCACGAATCTCCCTGAGGAGCTCAACGGCATCGATGGCCTCGAGTATTACGAGCAGATCAACTTCCTCAAGGGCGGCATGATGTTCGCCGACCGTGTCACGACGGTGAGCCCGCGCTACGCGAAGGAAATCCAGACGCCCGAGTTTGGCTGCGGCCTCGATGGTGTCGCGCAGATGCGCGCCGACGATCTCGTCGGCCTGCTCAACGGCGTCGATCCCGCGATCTGGCATCCTTCGACCGACGCGCATCTGCCCGCGCGCTACTCCGCGTCCGATCTCTCTGGCAAGCGCGTGTGCCGCGAAGAACTGCTGCGCCGTGCGGGCTTCGACCCGGCGTTCGCCGGCCCGGTGTTTGGTGTCGTCGCGCGTCTCACGCACCAGAAGGGCATCCAGTTCATCCTCACGAATCGCGATTTCTTCGTGAGCCGCGACTGTCGTCTCATCATCCTCGGCACTGGCGACAAGACCCTCGAAGCCGAAACTCGCGACCTCGCCGCGAGCGCACCGGATAAGGTGCATCTTTGCGCCAAGCTCGACGAGGCCATGAGCCACCTCATCGAGGCGGGCAGCGATTTCTTCCTGATGCCGTCGCTCTTCGAGCCCTGCGGCCTCAACCAGATGTACTCGCAGGTCTACGGCACGATTCCCGTCGTGAGCCGCGTCGGCGGCCTCGCCGACACCGTGATCGACGCCGACGACAACCAGTACGAGGGCACCGGCATCATGTGCGCACCGACCGACGAGAGCTTCCGCGACGCGCTGGAGCGCGCCCTCTGGCTCTACGGCAACACCGCCCGCTACGCCGCCGTCCAGCAGCGTGGCATGGCCAAGGACTTCTCCTGGAGCAACGCCTCCGCTGCCTACGAGCGGCTCTACCTCGAAACGGTGTAACCGTTTTCTGGATACGCAGCGCTTTGCGCTTCGTATCGGTCGGTACTGGACCCAGAGATCACAGAAAAAGGAGCGGTCACAGAGAAAGCCCTCGAGCGACTTCTCTGTGACCTCTTCTCCTATCTCAGTGCCCTCTGTGTCCTAAATAGACTCCGCCTTTAGCGGATTCAGGACCCGCGCCCGCTTACGCGTGCACTGCCTCGAGCACCTTGCTGGCGACCGGCGCGTTGACCTGCCGCACCGTCGGCCCATCGACCCACAGCGCGGGGATGGTCGTCGTCGTCGGCCATTCGGGGATGCCGCGCTCATTGCGCTGCAGTTGCGCGACAAGCAACTCGGCGCCGCGCGCACCGAGTAGGCGCGGCTGGAGGTCGAGTCCGGCACAGGGACGGGTCTTCATCACCACGTTGAGGCTCACGAAGCCGTGCGTCTCCGGCACCGAGGCACCGCAGTGCTCCATCCAGTCGATATTCTCGGTGTTGTGGCTGATCACCACATCGGGGCGGCTCTTCTTGAACCAGCGGACAAACTCCTCGCGATTCGGATTGTCGACGATGAGCGGCGCGATCGCGTTGATCTCGGGATGGTTGACCTGAAAGGCGTGAAACGCCGCGGCCCAGCGATGCTGGAGGCGTTCGTCATTGTGGCGATGCAGCACGAGGCCGGGGCGGCGGTAGCCCAGCGCGAGCAGGCGGGCGAGGGCGGCGAGCAGCGCGCGATAGTGATCCGAGCATATCGCGTGCATCGCCGGCCGCTCGATGATATAGTCCGTATAGACACCTGCATAGCGCGTCCAATCGAGATTCGAGAGGTCGGGCTCGCCCCATGCCGGGAGGAGGAGCACGCCATGGATGCCGCGCGACTGCAGCACGGAGTCGAGCCGGTGAACCGAGAGGTCATGCTGGCCGACGACGAAACGCTCCAATTTGAAGCCTAGTTCCGCCGCGCGGTCACCCGCGCCGACGATCAGCTCGCGGTGGTAGCGCGCGCCGTAGGCCGGGCGATCCGGCTCGTCGAGGTCGACCGCCGCGAGCACCCCGCGGAAGGTGCCGCCGCGCGAGCGGCGCAGCTCCGACATGAGGGCCGCCGCGAGCGGATTTCGTTGATAGCCAGCTTCTTTTGCGGCCTTTATGACGCGTTCGGCGGTCTGGGGATCGACACGGGGCACGCCGCGGAGGGCGTCGGAAACGGTGGTGCGGGACAGGCCGAGGGTAGCGGCCAATGAGCGAACCGTAGGGGCGGGGTTTGGCATCAAGGGCGGACTGTCCGATCTGCCCGTCAAGTCAAGGGCCGCCCCATCCCTATTTATGGTGAGGAAGCGCGGACACGTGCAACCGGACGGACCGATTTTTATGTCATTTACCGGAAACAACGTGACATCCGATCGCGTCTGGAGGGATGTAAACGCCTCCCCATGACCCTCCTGCGCCCGGCCACCCTGTGTCGCAATCTCCTGCTCTCTGCTGCACTTGCAGCGCTTGCTTACGCGGCGGACGCCCCGGCAACAGCCCAGGCCGACGGACCGATCGTCGAATTGCCGAAGTACGTCGTCACCGATTCGCGCGAGCTGCCGCCCCCCGAGCAGTGGCGTTACGCCAGCATCCCGGGTTTCGAGATTCTCTCCAACGCCTCGGACTCGGCCACGAAGCGACTGGTGGACGATTTCCAGATGTTTCATCAGGCCCTCATTACCGCGTGGCCCGTGGAGCGCATTTCATCGGTGCCCACCTCGCTCATCATTTGCGCGAAAAAAAACAAGTTTGATGAGTTCAAGCCGGCCGAGCGTCGCACCGACGTCGCTACCGTCAGTCTCTTCCTGAAGGACGAGGAGCAGACCGCCATCGTGCTCGATTACGAGGCCAAGGTCATCGAGATCAACAGCACCGAGTCGGTCGCCGGCATTACGATGCCGGATGGCTCCACGGTCAGCAGCTCTGGGTTCCGCGTCGACATCAACCGCCAGCTCTATCGCGAGTATGTGCGCTATTTGCTCAGCCGCGTGAATCCTCCCGCCTGGTTCGAGGAGGGTCTCTCGCAGATATTCATGAAGATGGACTTCGACAAGAAGCAGATCACGGTCGGCAAAATCGAGGACCCGAATACCGTCTCGATCGAGCAGTCGGTCGCTGCGCAGCAAAATGCCGATGCTGCGGCCAACGGCGACACCGGCTCCGCGACCGCTCCGCAGGAGGACCGAGATTTCAACGCCGCGCTCGCCCGTGCACGTCTGATGCCGATGCAGGAAATGTTCGACGTGGCGCGCGATTCCGAGACCGCGCGCGCCAATGTGGGCAGCCTTTGGGCCAAGCAGTGCCAAGCCTTTGTGCATCTCTGCATCTATGGTGAAAATGGCAAATACCAGAAAAGCTTCCTGCAGTTCGTCGACCGCACCGCGAAGCAGCCGCCTACCGAGCCGCTTTTCAAGGAGTGCTTCAACATGTCCTACCGCGACATGCTCATGACTATTCGCGGCTACACCCAATATACCAACGCCCGGTCCTGGCAGGTCCACGACAAGAAGGGCCAGGCGATCCTCGATGATCCCGTCCCGCTCAATCTCCGCGACGCCACCGAGGCCGAAGTCGGCCGCATCAAGGGCGACGCCCTTCGCATCGGCGGCCACCTCAAGGAGTCGCACGCCAATCTCATTGCGCCCTACGTCCGGGGCGAGCGCGACCCGCAGCTTCTCGGTGCCCTCGGACTTGAGGAGTTCGCCGCCAACGAGACCGCACGCGCCACCAAGTTTCTCGAGGCCGCCGCCACCGCCAAGGTCCAGCGCCCGCGCGTGTACCTCGCGCTCGCGCAACTTCGCTACAACGCCGCGCTCACCGCGCCCCGGGCCGATCACGAGCGCTTCGACCCGCAGCAGACGGTGAGCGTGCTCACGCCTCTCTTCACTGCGCGCAGTCAGCCGCCCGCGCTGCCCGATGTCTACAAGCTGGTGGCCGCCACGTGGAGCAAGAGCTCCATCGCCCCCAGCCGCGAAAACATCGGCGTGCTTTTCGAAGGCGTGCGCATGTTCCCGCGCGAGTCGGAGCTCGTCTACGACACCGCGCAGCTCTGCGTCCGCGCCGGCCTGATCGCGGAAGCCGGCCAACTCGCCGACCTCGGCGCAAAGGTCTCCGCCGACGATGTGACGCGGGTCAAGTTCACGACGCTCAAGACGGGCCTCCCGCCCGTCACCGCGCCGAAGACCCCAGCTCCCGCCGCACCGACGCCGACCAAGTCGGGCTGAGCGTCCGGCGCAAACTTCTCGCCGCACGGTCATAGCGAAATCGTCGAGACCTCCTCGCGCTTTTCGCTTGCGATAGGATAGTGTACGGACGAACACTTTCCTCCATGACCGACCTGCCCCAAAGCCTCCTCCAATTTGTTCGCCTCCACTCCGAATCGCGACCCGAGGGGCCTTCGATTGTCGAGGTGCTGACGGTCTTCCGCTATCACAGCGAAGCCACCCTTCGCCGTGCCCTCGCGGCGCACGTTGCCGCTGGCCAGCTTGTGGAGCAGGGCAACCGCTGGCAGTGCCGCATCTCCCCCACGCAGCTGCAGCTCGGCTTATGCGAAGCCGAGGCCGTCGGCACCGCGGTGCTTTGAGCCGTTGAACGGCGCAGCGAGGGGCAACGTCGCCTCGTGCTCGTAGAACTCGGCAACCTCAGCGGATCCGCCCGGTCCGGACTTTCGTCGCTCAACTCAAAGCCCGGCCGGATTTTCAGCCGAGTTTCACTTTGCTCCGGCGCGGCCAATGCTCCGCGTCAGCCAGCTATCCATGACAGCAATTGCATGGCGCCGGCGTGGGAAACAGCTCGCCGCTGAGTCGGAAGAAAAGTTCTTCCCGACCCCGGTGGCTCCACATCACGGGATGCGCGGCGGTGAGCGTAAATTTTTCCGGATGGATGGCGCGCAACTCAGTCGCGTCCTTGAGCGCGCAATCGCACACATCGATGTCTCCATCGAGATCGACGCAGCGCACGAGGGGATCGGTCTCGGCGATGGCCTCGATCTGGCGACGCTTCCACGGATGTGCGCCCAGTTCATTGAGCGCCTGCTCGGGCGTAAGCTCCAGTTCGTGAAAACTGGCGAAATCGAAGAGCAGCCGCGCCATGTCGTCGGTCAGCGCGGCGAGTTCTTCCTCGGTCGGTGGCCCGGCGAGGGCAAAATCGGCGTAGAAGCCGGTCTTGGTTTCGCCGCTCTCGCCGCGCGTGGCCTCAGGCCAGCGCCGGCTCGCGGCAGTCGCCAGCACGTGTGAAAGCAGATGCTTGGTCTTGTGGATGGTGAGGGACGAGTCGGTCATGCCGACAACCTACCAAAGTCGTCAAGCGACCGCGCGCTCGTGGCACTGCCAGCGATTTCAGACCCTCCAAGCGTGAGGCTGTCCAAGACGAAGATATCGCCTACGCTGCTACTACGAGACGCTGACGCCGACGCACCACTACGCCAAGCGCCAGCAATCCGCCGCAGAGGGCATACGTCGAGGGCTCGGGAATTTGAAAAATGGCTACCGGTCCGATGATACCGTTGGGCGAATTGGCCATGCCACCGGGCGTGGTATAGTAGCTGATGACTTCGGTGGTGTCATCGGCGACGAAATAACCAAAGACGGTTTTGCCCACGGCGCCGGAATTTCCCATGTCGACGGTGTTCCCCGCGGCGAAGGTCGTCGGGTAGTTCGCATCCCACGCGGGACTCCACAGTTGGATGCGGTACGTCTCCCCGATGGTCAGCCCCGAGAGCGTAATCGTATCCGTTCCATTGTTGTCGGTGAAATAGCCTGTGCCCAGAAGTGTATCGTAGCCCGTATCGCCGGTATGGGTGCTGCCGGGACTGTACGTGCCGAAGCGCGTGATCGCGATGTTGGCGGAGCCATCGCGCCCGGCAAAGGTCACGCCGTTCACGGTGGCGGGAGCGCCCAGTGAACTTGAGGCGGCGAAAAATGTGCCGGTGTTCAGGATGTCGCTCGGTCCGCTGACTGTCGTCGGCGTGTCCCACACCACGACTGCGGCCGAGAGGCGGCTGTAGATCGCGACACAAAAAAGCACCCCGACAATAAGACGATGTTTCATGAGCTGGAAGCGATGAGCCTCGCTGCCACGGGCGTCAGCGCAAGCGACAAGCCCTGCGCTCCACCGTGCAGCGTGCACCCTGCGAAACTCAAAACGCCAGCTTCACCAGCTCCGCCGTCGCCGGCACGTCCTTGATGATCTGCGACGGCTCGGGGCCGACGCCGAGGTAGCGGAGGTTCGGGAGCTTGTCGGCCGACGGCCAGGGCAACCCGGCGTACGCGACATCGAGCGTGGTCTTCATCATCGCGGCGACGTAGCGCTGCGCGTTGACCGGGAGCTTGTCGAAATGGCGCGTGTGCGAGATGTCCTCGGACCAGCCGGGGTGCTTCGTGTAGATGGGGCGCAGCGTCTTGCGCACGGCTTCGTTGCGCGGCACGTGGTCGTAGCGTTGGCCGTTAGCATCCTCGTACGCGACGCAGATCAGCAGGTCGCCCTGCCAGTCGCCGCTGTGCGTGAGCGCGTCGGACTTGTTGATCATCACGTCCTGAAAACCGCCGTAGCGGAGCGCGTCGCCCTTCTCGACGGCGTCGTACCAGCCGACCATGCGCTGGCGGCCCGTGCTCGTGCCAAACTCGATCTGCTTCAGCTTCACCGCGAGCGGATGCGCATCGTCCATCTGCGTGAGAAACGTGTGCGTGCCAACCTTCGTGTCGTACGCCTTCGCCACGCCAAACGTGTGGATGCGCTGCACCGGGATGCCCGCGCTCTCGAAAAATTCCGGCGTGTAGGTGTGCGACGCCGTCACGTTGGGTGAGAAGCCGTGGCGCTTGTCGAGCCAGTACGCCTGGCCGAATTCGCCGATGATCGTCTTGCCCGCGTGCAGTTCGCGGATGATCAGCTCACGCACCTCGCCGATGTTCTTCGCGAGCGCCGTGCCCGCGGCCCAGTAGGCGGCCGTGAGCGTTTCGAGATTCAGGGTAAACGGCTCCGTGCCGCGGAAGCGGACGAAGTCGAAATCGGATTTCCCAAAAATCCCCAGCTCGAGTCCCTCGGCATTGGCGCGCAGCTCGGCCGCGGTGAGTTTGTCGAAGAAGGAATTCCACGTCGTCTCGCTCACACGGCACACGTGCTGGATGGTGCGGCACGCGCGGTCGGCACGCGCGGCGAGTTTGCGCGCGAAGAAATTCGGGCCCGCGAGGAAATCGGAAAACGTGATCTGCTGCTGATTCACCTCGTCGGTGTACGCGGGCGTGATGCCGCGGCCGGTCGAGCCGCGCGGCTCTTCCTTCAGCACGTTGACGCGGTAGTCTTCCCACGCGAGGTCGAGCAGGCGGTGCGTCACGTCGGCGACCATGGTGCGCTCGTCGATGAGCAGGCGGGAGATGATCGTGTGGCCCTTGCGCTCGAGCGGGCGCGCTTCCCACCAGATCTTGCGCGGGTCGGCGACGACGCCGCTGCCCACGCAGAGGTGCGCCGCATCGCGGACGACCACGCCCGCCGGCAGGAGGTTGAGTTTCACGCCGCCGGCGGTGTGGCCGGAGTTGGCGCCGCCGTTGACCTTGAGCACCACGGAGACGGGGTGCGCGGTGCCGCGGAGTTCTTCGGCGACTTCGGGGATGAGTCGGCCTTTGCCCTCGTCACCAAGGGAGATGCCGACATCGGCGATGAGCTGGCTGGAGAAAGGAAACAGGGACATGAGGTTTTCGGTCGCAACCGGATGCTTGGGGCCCCTGTTGCCCGGTAGTGAAAACGCAAGCAGGCGGGTCAGGGCAAAACAAAAAATTGTCATCTGCCCGCCGATTTCGCGTGGACGGGCCGAACCCACGCACGCTCGCGCTGCGTCTCCCTCCGCGGTACATACACCGCACCCCATGAATCTTCGCCTCGCTGTGCTCTCCGTTGTTTTTGGTCTTTTAAGTGCACACGCCGAGTGGACGATCGCGACGTTCGCCGGCACCGGCGAAGCGGGCTTCAGCGGCGACGGCGGCCCCGCCGTGCGCGCGCAGATCAACGACCCCTACGGCCTCGTCCGCGGCCCCGATGGCGCACTCTGGTTCTGTGAGCACAATGGCCACCGCATTCGTCGCATCGCGCCCGATGGCACGATCTCGACCGTCGCCGGCACCGGCACGCGCGGTTACACCGGCGACGGCGGACCCGCGACCGCCGCGACCTTCAACCTGCCGCACGAGCTGCGCTTCGATGCCGCGGGCAACATCTTCATCGCCGACATGGCGAACCAAGTCGTGCGCCGCATCGACGCAAAGACCCGCGTCATCACCACCGTCGCGGGCACGGGAAAGAAGGGCTTCACCGGCGATGACGGCCCCGCGACCGCGGCGACGTTGAACTCACCGCACAGCATCCAGTTTGGCGCGGATGGCAGCCTGTTCATTTGCGATGTGGGCAATCACTCGATCCGTCGGCTCGACTTGAAGAGCGGAGTGATCTCGCGTTTCGCGGGCACCGGCCGCGCCGGCCCGACGCCCGACGGCGCGCCCATCGTCGGCACGCCGTTGAACAATCCGCGCTCCCTCGATGTCGACCGCGATGGCAACCTCTGGCTCGTCACGCGCGAGGGGAATCAGGTGCTGAAGTTCGACCTCAAGGCCGGCGTGATCCGCCACATCGCTGGCACCGGCGAGACCGGCTTCACCGGCAACGGCGGCCCCGCCAAGCTCGCGAAATTGAGCGGCCCCAAAGGCATCGCGCTCGACGCCACCGGCAATGCGTGGCTCGCCGACACCGAGAGCCACACGGTGCGCATGATCGACGCGAAGACCGGCCGCATCGAGCTGATCGCCGGTACAGGTGAAAAGGGCAACGGCAGCGACGGCGATCCCCTCAAGTGCGCGATGAACCGTCTCCACGGCCTCTTCGTCGACGCCGACGGCTCTGTCTTCATCGGCGACAGCGAAGCCAACCGCATTCGCGTTCTCCGGCGGAAATAGTCGCGCGGATCAGCCGCGCCCGGCCGCGGCATGAAGCGCGGCACGCGCTTCGCACATAAGCATTGCCGCGCTTTCGACTGCGGCATCAGTGTGACGCGGTCCAACCTCCAGCTTCTATGAGACTCCAGTTCCGATTGGTGGCGATGTTGATTGCGCTTGGCCTGACGGCGGCCGCATCTGCCCAAACGCAGGTCTTCACCTACACGTCAGGAACAGGCCTGTCTAATTTCGGCGGCTCTCTCGGCCTTTTCTTCGATGTCGGCGCTTCGAACATCACGGTGACCCAGTACGGTGCTTTCGATGCGGGCGGCGATGGGCTCGCTGCCACAATCAGCGTGGCGATGTTCAACCGCGACACGATGTCGATCGTTGGCTCGACGCTGACGTTCTCTGGTTCCAGCGATATTCTGAGCAGCGGCTATCGCCTGCAGACGCTCGGCACCCCGCTGACGCTGACCGCCGGTGGTCACTACGCCATCGTGGCGTGGGGCTATGGAGCGAGCGAGGCGTACCTCAACAATCACAACGGCACCACGATCGACTTCAACTCGGACGGCGGCGCAATCACTTACGTCAACTCCTGGTTCAATGGTACGGCTGGTCAGTATCCAAATACCAATGACAACGGCGCCTCCGGCCCCGTTTACGGTGCTGGCACATTCGTTATCGGCTCAGCGATCCCCGAGCCTGCGAGCTGGGCGGCCGCGATCGGTTCAGTGATCTTGGCCGGCGTCGCACTTCGGCGGACACGAAAGACAGCTCGGTCCACGGAAGCAGAGTAGCGCTCACGCACCTCGGACCGAGACGAGAACAACACGCTCGCGCTGGAGGGCTGAGCTCCCGCGAAGCCGTCACCCGGATCAGCGCTTGGCCGCGGCCATGAAGCGCCGCACGCGCTTCGCATCGACCGCGCCGGCCCAGTGGCCGCCGGCCTTGAATTCCGACCCTACGATGAAGCCGTCGGCTTCCGGAAGAAACGTTTTGATGTTGGCCGCGGTCACACCGGAGCCGAGCAGCACGGGCAGGTGGGTGGCGCGCTTCACGGCGCGCGCATCGTCGGGCTTGGGTGCATCTCCCGTCACGGCACCGGTGACGATCACTGCATCGCCGCGCATGAACTCCACCGCGTGCGCTGTCTCACCGATGCTCACATCGGCCGTGATCGCGTGGGAGCTATGCTTCTTTTTCACATCGGTCCACACCTGCACGCGTTCGGCGCCGATCGCGCGGCGATAGCGGAGCAGTTCAGCCGCAGATGATTCGATGATGCCCTCGTCGGCCACATGCGCGAAGGCAAATGCCTCGGCGCGAATAAAATCGAGCCCCGCCGCGTGTGCCACCGCGAGCGCCTCGCGATTCGCGGCCGCGAGAATCTGGATGCCGCACGGCAGCGCCGCTGCGTCCTTCACCGCGCGCGCTACGATCGCCATTGCCGCCACGATCTCCGGTCCGACCTGCCCGCGCAGATACGGTGTGTCGTGCATGTTTTCGATCAGCAGGCCATCGACGCCCGCTTCGCGAAACAGCTTTGCCTCGCGCACGGCTTGCTTCTCGATTTCACGCAGCGATTGCTTGGCCGCGGGCGTGCCCGGCAATGCGCCGAGGTGGATCATCGCGATGATCGGTTTGGCCGAGCGAAAGGGGAGGGCGGACGAAGCCATGCCCGCAGCGTGGGCGACGCCGCTGCGCTTGCCAATGCCTTACCGCGCGTCAGACGCGCGCTGTCTGTTCGATGGCCTGCAGCAGTTCGTCCGCCGTGAAGGGCTTGCGCACGTGAGGATGCGTGATGCCACCGCGGCCTGCGACATCGGCTGGGTCATAGCCACTCATCGTCACCACGCGAAGGTTTGGTTTATCCGCGAGCAGGCGCGCCGCGAGTTCATGGCCGTCGATGGCCCCGGGCATCACGATGTCAGTGAGCAAGATTCCGACCTCGTCCTTATGTTCTGCCCAGAGCGCCAGCGCTTCGCCACCCGACATCGCCTCGATCACACGATAGCCATGCCGCGTGAGCATGCGCTGCACGACGGAACGCACGGCCGCCTCATCCTCCGCGACGAGGATCGTGGCGTCGCCCGGCGCATGTTTTTTCACCGCCATCGTGGGCATCGCGGCCACGGCCTCGGTCTCATTGAGCGGCAGGTAAACGTGGAAGGTCGTACCAGCTCCGATCCGCGTGCCGACCTCGATCCAGCCTTGGTGCTGCTGCACGATGCCCTGCGAGATCGCGAGGCCGAGGCCCGTGCCTTTGCCCGGATCTTTCGTCGAGAAAAACGGTTCGAAGATCTGCGCCAGCACTGCATCGGGAATACCACCGCCCGTGTCGCTCACGCTGAAGCGCGCGTGCGGACCGACCTTCGCGCCGGGCACGTTGCGCGCCTGCTCGGGAGTGACGACCACGCGCGCCGTCGAAATGGTGAGGCGTCCACCGCGCGGCATCGCATCGCGGGCGTTCACCGCCATGTTGAGCAGCACTTGCTCAAGCATGCCCGCGTCGGCGACGACTCCCAGTGGCGCGCTCGCGACGCGGGTCTCCAGCGCGATCTGTTCGCCGATCACGTGGCGGAGGAGCTTGCTCACGTTCGCGACGACTGCGTTGAGGTCGACGTGCACCGGCGTCATCGCCTGTTGGCGGCTGAAGACCAGCAGTTGCCGCGTCAGATTCGTGGCGCGCTGCGCTGCCGCGCGGATGTCGCCCACCGCCGCATCGCGCACCTCGACTGGAAGGGTCGTGCCGGTGAGCAGCTCGCTCTGCCCGAGAATGACCGTGAGCAGATTGTTGAAGTCGTGCGCCACGCCGCCCGCGAGCTGGCCGATGGCTTCCATTTTCTGCGACTGCCGCAGCTGCGTCTCGATGTTTTTGCGCTCGGCGATTTCGGATTGGAGGCTCGCATTCGACTGCGCGAGTTCTGCCGTGCGTGCGAGCACGCGGGATTCGAGTTCGCTGTGCGATTCGCGGAGCGCAGCTTCGGCCGCCTCGCGCACGCCGATCTCGCGCTGCAGTTCGCCGGTGCGCTGCGAGACTTCGCGGGCGAGCTGGAGATTGCGCTGCCGGATCGCGCGCACGCGCCACTGGATCGCCGCGAGCAACACACTCGCGAGCAGCGCCGCGAAGCCGCGCCGGAACCAATACGTCTGCCACACATGTGGCTCGACGACGATCGTGAGCGCCGGGCCGTGTGTATTCCACACGCGGTCCGGATTGCTGGCCTGCACCTGAAACGTGTACTTGCCCGGTGGGAGCGCGGTATAGGTGGCGCTGCGCTCCTGCGCGCCGGTCTCGATCCAGTCGAGATCCCAGCCTTCGAGGCGGTGCCGGAAACGGTTCTTCTCCGGCGCCGTGAAATCGAGTGCGGAGAACTTCAGCGCGAAGCCGAGTTGCCCGGCATGCACGCGCACTTCGTCGCCGGTTTCCACCGTCGAATCGACCTGCGGAGCGGTGCCGCCGAGCGTGCGAAACTCCGTGATCACGACCGGCGGCGGGGTCGGATCGTCGTGCAACTCTCTGGGCAGAAACGACACGATGCCCGCGCGCGTGCCAAGATAGATGCGGTCGTCGGGGCCGAGGATAGCGCAGCGCTGCGAAAAGACATTCGACGGCAGGCCATCGGCCTTTTCGTACACGCGGAATTTTTCCGTGGCGGGATCGAAATCCGCGAGCCCGTTTGCCGTCCCGAGCCAGAGATGATCGCGGCTGTCGCGCACCATGCTCATGACCGCGGCGTGCGGTAGACCGTCGGCGACGCTGAACTGCCGCACGAAGCGTTGCGTGCGTGGGTCAAATTTCAGCAAGCCGTCCGCCGCGCCGAGCCAGATCGTGCCATCGCTCGTGCGCGCGATGCAGTGGAGATTGCGCGCGGCGTCGGGTTGCTCGATGGGTGGTTGATACGCCGTGAATTTCTGGGTTTTCAGGTCGAGGCGCACGAGTCCGTCGGCCTCGGTGGCGTACCAGAGTTGCTCGGCGTCGATGAAGCCAAAGACGCCGTTCGTCGTCGGCTGCGCCGGTGAGGTCGCGGTCGCTTCGTGTGGCGCGTAGTGGAGGAAACGCCCGTCCTTGTAGTAATCGAGTCCATATGCGCGCGCGCCGAGCCATACGCCGCCGTGATCGTCGGGTAGCGCCGCATGGATCTGCGTGCCGGTGAAGGACTGCCAGCCATCCGCCGCGACATTCGTCGGCGCGATGGGAAACGACTGGAAGCGATGCTGGTCGTAGCGGTAGACGCCGTCGTAATTGCTGCCGATCCAGATGTCGCCACTCGGCGCGATGGCGATGGAGGCGAAATCGCTTGAGGGCGGTGAGTTAGGATCGGAGGGATCGTGGAAGAAGCGCGTCCAACCGCCGTCGGCTTCGCGTAGGTTGAGCCCGTTGACCGTCGCGGCCCAGAGGCGCTGCTTTTGATCGATGGCGAGTCCCGTGACGCGATCTTCGCTCAAACTGTGCGCGTCACCGGGATCGTGATAGTCGATGTGAAACGGCTTCGCTCCCGTGCGCAGCAGATTCGCGCCGCCAGTGTACGTGCCGATCCAGATGTTGCCCGCGCGATCTTCAAACACCGCCTGCGTGAGGTCGTCGCCGATGCTCGTGGGGTCGGCGGCCTTGCGCTTGTAAGTCACGAATTTCCCCGTGCTACGGTCAAACAGCTCGAGCCCGCCGCGCGTCGCGAGCCACATGCGGCCGAGACGGTCGATCACGCCGTCGCGCACGAAATTGATGCCCGGCGTCGCGTCGGTCGTCGGCTGCATGTAGCGGCGAAACGCGAGGCGCGGCTGTTGCACGGTCGACTGAGCAACGCGGTCGAAGGTGGGCTTGAAGGAATTGAGCCCGTACTCGCTGAGCGCCCAAAACGTGCCGCTGTCGTCACGGATGACCTTGTTGACCGCGGTGCGGCTCAGACTGGTCGGATCGGCGGGGTCGTTGATGAACGTGGCAAACGCACCCGTGCGTGGATCGAAGGCCGCGAGCCCATCATTTGCGCCGAGCCACAGTAGTCCGGTGGTCGGGTCTTCGATGATCGAGCGAAACGTGTCCTTCGTCACGCTGCCCTCGATCACCTGTGGCCGCGTGTACGTCGTGAAATATCCCTGCGCCGGATCGTCGAGTCGGCACAGACCCTCGCGCGTGCCGGCCCAGAGATGGCCGGTCTTGTCCTCGTGCAGGCACACCACGACATTGTTGGGCAGACTGTTTCCCCGCGCCGGATCGTGGCGGTAATGGACAAACGAATCGGTCGCCCGGTCGTAGCGATCGAGCCCGCCTTCGGTGCCAATCCACAGCGTGCCGCGATGATCGACGAGCAACGACCAGATCACGCGGCTGCCGATGGAGCGCGCGTCAGCCGGATCGTGCTGATAAACTTTCAGCTCGTAGCCATCGTAGCGCGTGAGCCCCGCAAGTCGGAGGCCAAACCAGATGAAGCCGTTTCGATCCTGCGTGATCGCACGCACGTCGGAGTGCGCGAGACCCTCGGTGTCCGAGATGCGCACGAAGCGATCCGGCGGGCTCGCAGTGGTCGATGCTGCCCAGGCAGTCGCCGCGCTCGTGCAGGCAAGCAGCGCGAGCAGAAAAGTTGCGACACGCGATCGGCAACGGGAAAGCACAGCAGTTCGAGACAGACAGGGCAGTAGCTGACAGGGGTATATCGACACGCAGCCTGACCAAATGAAACCGACGCCACAACCCGAGACCGTGGCTTACAGTTCATCATTCGGTCCACTGGAGGAACGGCTGGATCGTGACTGTCCGAGTCGAGCTCAGGTGCGCGATTCTGGGCAAAAAAACGCCGCCGTGCAGAGTGCACCGCGGCGTGATCGATGGTCAGGGACTTAGATCGACGCTTTTGTCGAAACCTCGATGACGTCGTGCGGTGCCGCTTCTTTCTGGCCGGCCGGGCTCACGCGGATGTAGCGGGCCTTGGCACGGAGGGCAGGGAGGTCGCGGGCACCGAGGTAGCCCATCCCGCTCTGCACGCCGCCGATCAGCGTCGCGAGCACGTCGTCTACGGAGCCGGAGACTTCCTTGAGGGCCTCGATGCCCTCGGCGGCTACCTTGCGCGTGGTGTTGGCCTTGTCGTGGCCGTAGCGCGCGGCGCTGCCGGCCTTCATCGCGCTGAGACTGCCCATGCCGCGGTACTGTTTGTAGACCTTGCCGTTGATCTCGAGGATCTCGCCCGGTGCCTCACGGCAACCGGCTAGCAGGCCGCCGAGGATCACCGCATCGGAGAGTGTGAGCGCTTTCACGATGTCGCCGCTCTTGGTGATACCGCCGTCGGCGATGAGCTTCACACCTTTCTTCTTCGCGCCCGCGCTCGCGACGTGCAGCGCCGTGAGCTGCGGAATGCCGACGCCCGCGACGATGCGCGTAGTGCAGATGGAGCCGGGGCCTTGGCCGATCTTGATCGCGTCCGCGCCGCAGTCCGCGAGAAACGCCACGCCGGACGCGCTGGTGACATTACCCGCGATGATGGTGAGGTCCTTGTACGCGCCGCGCACGAGCTTCACCACATCACCCACGCCGGTCGTGTGCCCGTGGGCGGTGGAGACCGCAATCGCATCGACGTGCTCCGCCACAAGGTGACCGACGTGCTCGAGAATTTTGTCGCGATCCAGCGAGCCGTCGGGCTTGCGCACCGGCGAGAGCGCCGCGCCGACGACGAGGCGGAAATCGTGATCGCGCGCCGGCTTGCGGCGGGCCTTCGACTCGGCGGTGATGCGTTCGACATCGGACGCCGTGATGAGACCGCGTAGATGTCCAGCATCGTCGACGACGAGCATCTTGTTGATGCCGACGTTCGCCGTGAAAAACTTATCCGCCGCGGTGATCGGGTCCTTCGCGACTGCGCGCTGCTTTTCGGTGACGAGTTGCGCGCGCGCCGTCATCACCTCGGTCACTCGCTTGGCCTTGTAGCGCTCTTTCACGGTGTTGCCCGAGAGCAAGCCCACGAGCACGCCCGAGGCGTCGACTACGGGGAATGTGGAAAACGAAAACCGCTTCGCCTCGATGAGCGCCAGCACGTCGCCGATGTGCTGATCGGGCGAGACCGTGATCGGGTCTTGGATGAGGCCGTGGATGTGACGCTTCACGCGCGCCACTTCCTTCACCTGATCCTTCGGTGTCATGTTGTAGTGGATGAGGCCGAGGCCGCCGTTGAGCGCCATCGCGATCGCCATGCGCGACTCGGTGACCGTGTCCATGTCCGACGAGATCACGGGGATTTGCAGCCGCAGTGCCGAGCTGAGCGTGGTCGAGGTGTCGGCGTCCTTCGGTAGAATCTCCGAATAGAGCGTGGCGAGCGAGACGTCGTCGAACGTCAGCGCAGTGGGCATGTTGGCCCGGAAAAACGCGTCGGCCGGGAGATAAAATTCGGCGTCAGCAGCAGCGCTCGGCGAGGCGGAGGATTTGGCAACCTTGGTCATGGGTTGCCATGAACGGAGTAGGCGCATCCCACCGAAGCGCAAATAGAATTTCGCTTTTGCGCCGCCAACTGTGTCAGCATCGGCGACCTCGGGCAAACATGCTTGGCGTCACGAGGCGGGCGCGGTTGGCTGCGAAGGTGAAGTTAAACTTTCAGTTCCGCCGCTACCGCTTGCCGTTTCGCATGCCGGTGCGCACGGCCCACGGCGCGTGGACTGAGCGCGAAGGCCTCTACGTTCGACTGGAGCGCGCGGATGGCACCGTGAGTTTCGGTGAAGCCGCCCCGATCCCTTGGTTCGGCACGGAGACGGTCGACGAAGCCGCCGAAGTGTGCCGCTCTTTCGGCGAAATGGTTAGCGAAGAAACCCTGCGCACACTGCCGACCGAACGACGCTGCCTGCGCTTCGCCTGCACGACAGCACTGCGCGGTTTCGCAGGCGAGGGGAGCGAGCCGCCGAGTGCGGACTATCTCGGCGTCGCTGCCCTCATCCCGGCCGGTCGCATCGCTCCGGCAGAAATCACGACGAAGGCGGACGGCGGGTTTCGCGTCTTCAAATGGAAAGTCGGCGTTGGCGATCTCGCCGACGAACTCTCTCTGCTCGACGATGTCTGCGCCGCGCTCCCCAGCGGCGGCAAACTCCGCCTCGACGCCAACGGCGCGTGGGACCGCCGCCAAGCCCAGCGCTGGCTGGAGCGTTGCGCGGATCGGCCGGTGGAGTTCGTCGAGCAACCGTGCTTCGCGCCCGCGAGCGAAGGCGAGACCGTCCGGCGCAAAACCGACGACACGCTGCGCGGCCTCGCCGAAGAATTTCCCACCAAGATCGCTCTCGATGAATCGCTCGCCGACGATGCCGACATCGCGCGCTGGCTGGAAGCAGGCTGGTCCGGCATTTTCGTCGTGAAGCCCTCGCTGCTCGGCGACGCCGACGCGGCCGCCGCGCGTCTGGCGCACGCGAAAACCGACGTCGTATTTTCCTCCGCGCTCGAAACTGCCCTCGGCGCCCAAGCCGCGCTGCGCTTGGCTTTCGCGTGGCAAGGCCCGAAGCGCGCGCTCGGCTTTGGCGTGTGGCCGCTGTTCACGGATTGGCGTTTCGACGGGCCCGCGGCCGCGCCCTTCATTCGCCGCGAAGATCTTACGCACATTCAGCCGGGAGCCTTATGGAACGCCGCGAGCTAGCGCGCCTTCTCGGTGCTCAAGCGCCGCGCGGGAATCCTAATCGATCCACGACGCCCATCGTCATCGAAGAGCGCGATCCCAAACGTTTCACGGCGCGTTTCGCCTCCGCTGTCGCCACGGAGAATCCGGTGTTTCTCGCCGATCCCGCATGGGGCACGACCGAGCGCGAGCGCCTCGCAGAACTGACCGCGCTCACCGCTACTGACCACGACGGTCTCGGCTGGCTCATGATTCCGAGCGGCGGCACGAGCGGGCAGCTGAAATTTGCTCGTCACGATTCGGCAACGCTCGCCGCCGCCGTACACGGATTCTGCGAGCACTTCGCCGTTACGCGCGTGAATGTCGTAAACGTCCTCCCGCTCCATCACGTGAGCGGCGTGATGGCGTGGCTGCGCTGCGCACTCACGGGCGGCGAACACATCGCGTGGGACTGGAAAGTCCTCGAAGCCGGGCAACGTCCCACGCGCACAGGCAAGGGCGCATGGTTTCTCTCGCTCGTTCCGACGCAGCTCCAGCGGCTCCTCGCGTCGCCCGACTCAATCGCATGGCTGCGCGGATTCACCGCGGTGTTTATCGGGGGAGGTCCCGCCTGGCCCGAACTGCTCGATGCCGCCGCTGCCGCGCAAATCCCCATCGCCCTCAGCTACGGCATGACCGAGACCGCAGCGATGGTCACCGCCTTGCGTCCCGCCGAGTTCGCCGCGGGCGTGCGCAGTTCTGGCCGCGCGATGCCGCACGCCCAGCTCGATTTGCACGACGGCGTGATCGCGATCCGCGGTGACTCGGTCTTTCGCGGCTATTGGCCCGAGCGACGCGCAACGCAGGAATTCATCACCGAAGATCTCGGCCAGCTCGAAGCCGACGGCCAATGGCACGTGCTCGGCCGCCGCGACGCCGTGATCATCACTGGCGGAAAAAAAGTGGACCCCGCCCACGTCGAGACGGTGTTGCGCGCGAGTGGCGAATTCGACGACATCGCCGTGATCGCGCTGTCCGATGCCGAGTGGGGCCAGATCGTTGTCGCGTGTCATCCTGCGTCGTCGCGTGCTCCGAACGGAGCACACGCGAGCGAGTCGCTCGCGCCATATCAACGCCCGAAACATTTCGTGCCGATCACTCCCTGGCCGCGCAATGCCCAGGGCAAACTCAACCGCGCCGCGCTCGCCGAGGCCGCGCGCTCAGCCCTGCGTCACCCACGCGCGTAGTGCGGGCGGGAGCGGGGCGCGTTCCTGTTTCGTCATCGACGCGCATACGTGCTCGGTGCGCGCGCGGGCGGCGAGTTTTTCCACGGTGCCGAGTTTCACGATCTCATAGCGCACCGCGAAGGAGTTTTCGCTGAGCGATTCGGGCGTGACGCGGATGTGGACTTTGTCGCCGACGCGCAGCGGACGGAAGTAGTCGGCCTCACTCTTCGAGATCGGCACGGCGATGCCTGCGCTGCCGAGCAGATCGCGCAGCGGCAGTCCCGCGACGAGGAGCGACTCCTCGTAGGCCTCGTGGCAAAGCGCGAGCGTGCGGGCAAAGAAAACGACGCCCGCTGCGTCAGTGTCGGCGAGGCGGATCGTGCGCGAGTGGGTGAACGGCATGGCGAAAGCGTGAAGATTTTCCGCGGGATTTGCGTTTCGTCCGCGGGCTGTTAGCTGACTCATGAAAGCCATCATGACCAAGAACGAAATCGCCGACGTGCTGACCGAGATTGGAACCCTCCTTGAGTTGAAAGGCGAAAACCCCTTCAAGATCCGCGCCTATCAGACCGGCGCCCGCGCGCTCGAAGCCATCGAAGAGGTCGAGCTTGGCCGCCTGATCGCCGAGGAGAAATTGCAGAGCGTGAAAGGCATCGGCGAGGCACTCTCGCAGAAGATCAGCGAGCTGCACACGACGGGAAAGCTGGAGTTTTTCGAAAAGCTCAAAGCTTCCGTCGAGCCCGGTCTCGTCGAGTTGTTGCAGGTCCCCGGCCTCGGTCCGAAAAAGATCCGCGCGCTCCGCGACAAGCTTGGCGTCACCTCGATCGCCACGCTCACCGCCGCATGCAACGACGGTCGCGTCGCCGAGCTCGATGGCTTCGGCGAGAAGACGCAGGAAAAGATTCTCTCCGGAATCAAGAACCGCGAAGCCTACGGCCGCCGTCACCTCTGGTGGGACGCTGCAGCCGTCGCCGGCCCGATCGTCGAAGGTCTGCGCAAGCTGAAGCAAGTGAAACGCGCCGAGTCTGCCGGCAGTCTGCGTCGCGGCATGGAGACGGTCGGCGATCTTGATTTCATCGTTTCAGCGCACGAGGTCGCGCCGGTCGTCGACTGGTTCGTCGCGATGCCGGGCGTGAAAGAAGTCACCGCGCGCGGTGATACCAAGGCCAGCGTGCGTTTCGAGACGGGCCTCC
This sequence comes from Verrucomicrobiota bacterium, assembly GCA_048498795.1. GTDB lineage: Bacteria > Verrucomicrobiota > Verrucomicrobiia > Opitutales > Opitutaceae > JBEHXH01. The sequence continues at coordinate 133,280 of JBEHXH010000010.1, read as the reverse complement.
AGGCCGATCTCCGCATCGTGCCCGACGAGCAGTTTGTTTTCGCCCTGCATCACTTCACCGGCTCCAAGGATCACAATGTACAGATGCGTCAGCGCGCGCTCGCGCGCGGCCTGAGCTTGAGCGAGTGGGGGCTCTTGCCCGCGGAGGGCGAGGGGACCGTGAAGGAAAAAGCCGAGGCCGCGAAGCAGCGCGCCAGCACGACGAGCGCGCACATCACCAGCGAAACCGCTTTGTTCAAAGAGCTCGGTCTGCACTTCATCCCGCCCGAGCTGCGCGAGGGTCTCGGCGAAATCGAGGAGGCCGAGAAGGGCGACCTGCCGCGCCTCATCGAGCTGACCGACCTGCGCGGCGCGTTTCACAATCACACCACCGCGTCCGATGGTCGCAACACCCTCGCCGAGATGACCGCCGCCGCCGCTGCGCTGGGCTGGGAATACCTCGGCATCGCCGATCACTCGAAATCCAGTTTTCAGGCCAACGGCCTCAGTGAAGAGCGCCTCTTAAAACAGATCGCAGAGATCCACGCGCTCAACGCCGCGAAGGCGTACAAGACGCACGTCTTCACCGGCACCGAGTGCGACATCCTGCCCGACGGCCGGCTCGACTTCGAGGAGGACCTCCTCGCGCAACTCGACTACGTCGTCGCGTCGGTCCACAACGCATTTGCGCAGGACGAGACCACGATGACCGCGCGCATCATCCGTGCGATCGAGCACCCGCATACCACGATGCTCGGCCACCTCACCGGCCGCCTGCTGCTCCGTCGCGAGGGCTACGCGATCAACGCGACCAAGATCATCGATGCCGCCATTGCCAACGAGGTCATCATTGAACTCAACGCCAGCCCGTGGCGCCTCGACATGGACTGGCGCCTCTGGCGCAAAGCCGCAGACCGCGGCCTCCTGTGCTCCATCAATCCCGACTCCCACGAGACCGCCACACTGGTCGAAGTCCGTGCCGGCGTGAACGCCGCCCGCAAGGGCTGGCTGTGCGCCGAGCAGGTCGTTAACACCCGACCGCTCAAGGAGATGAAGACCTATTTGAAAGTGAAATAGGCCAAATGGCCCCTCAAGTTCAAAAAGTTTAGAACTGGTTCAATTTCCCTTGAACTCGCCATCCGTTTGCGGCATTTCTGTCCGCCGATGTCGGTGGTCTCGAACCCAGAATCCAACTCCGCCGCACGCGTGCCCGATTTCGAGGCCGAGTGTGTGAGCTTCTTCGCGGAGGTTGTCCAGATTCTCGGCGTGCCGCCGTCGGTGGGCCAGATCTACGGACTGCTCTACGCTGCGCCCGGCGCGCTAAGCTTCACGGACATCGTGGAGCGGCTTGAGATCAGCAAAGGGTCAGCCAGCCAAGGCTTGCAGCTCCTGCGCTCGCTCGGAGCCGTGTATATCGTGGAGGGCGCGGATCGGCGCCGGGAATATTTTGAGCCGGAGCTCGGTTTGCGTCGCCTCGTGAGCGGGGTGTTGCGCGAGCGTCTCCAGCCTTTCGCGGTGGAGAGCGATTCACGCCTCGCCCGCATGCGCGCGCTCGCGGAGCGCGAGGGCCCGGAACAAGATTTCTGTCAGGAACGTGTTCGTCAGCTCGAGACATGGCGCAAGCAGCTTCGGCTGGTCCTGCCCATCCTCGGCACGCTGCTGAACGCCAAGTCCCGATAGTTTCCGCTTCTGTCCGCGCACTCCGTTTCGATTCCGCGTTCGCTCCCGTCCGGGAAGCGACGGGGCGAAGCCTTGCCGGGCACCGACTGATATGGCGTCCGACGCCTCCAAATCTTCCGGTTACGAGATCACGCTGCGGCCGCAGACGAGCTGGCTCAGTATCGAGCTGCGCAGCATCTGGCACTACCGCGATCTGCTCTCGCTGCTGGTCTGGCGCGATTTTGCGACGCGCTACAAGCAGACGATCCTCGGCCCGCTCTGGTTCATCCTGCAGCCGGTGCTGATGACGGTGGTCATGACCGTCACCTTCAGCAAGATCGCCGGGCTCTCGACCGATGGCCTTCCGCCGTTCTTGTTCTATCTCTGCGGTCAGCTCGGCTGGAACTACTTTGCCAACACTTTCTCGACCAATTCGACGTCGCTCACGTCCAATTCCGGTCTCTTCAGCAAAGTCTACTTTCCTCGTCTCGTCGTCCCGCTCTCGGTGCTGATCTCTAATCTCCTGCAGGTCTTCGTGCAGGGTGGCACGTTTGTGGTGTTCTATCTCTATTATCGCTATTTCGCCCACGTCGCCGGCTTCGGCGTGTCGTCGGCGATCGTGTGGCTGCCCTTGGTCGTGCTGTACACGGCGCTACTGAGCTTGGGCACGGGTCTGCTGTTTTCCGCCTTGAGCGCGAAGTATCGGGATCTGACACAGTTGGGGCCGCTGATCGTGCAGATCTGGATGTACGCCACGCCGATCATCTACCCGTTGTCGAAATTCCCCGAGAAGTACCGCTGGATCGCGGCCTGCAATCCGATGAGCCCGGTGATCGAATCGTGGCGTCTGATGCTGCTCGGCACCGGCACCGTCACGCTGAACTATATTCTCGTGTCGGTGGGGATTACTTTCGTGCTGTTGATCGCTGGCTTGCTCGCCTTCGGCAAAGTGGAGAAAACCTTCGTCGACACGGTCTAGCTTTCGCATGTCCCGCCCCGTCATCGAAGTTCGCGGTGTTTCCAAGCATTATGACTTGGGCGGCATCGGTGCGGGCTCATTGCGCGAGGAACTCAGCCGCTGGTGGGGCAAAGTCCGCGGACAGGAAGTGACCACGCACTCGCGGCATGGCCATGCCGCGGGCGAAACCTCCTTCTGGGCGCTGCGCGATGTCTCTTTCGACATCCAGCCCGGCGAAGTCGTCGGCCTCATCGGGCGCAATGGCGCGGGCAAGTCCACGCTGCTCAAGATCCTTTCGCGCATCACGCAGCAGACTTCGGGCGAGATCACGTTGCGCGGCCGCGTCGCGAGTTTGCTCGAAGTGGGCACCGGCTTCCATCCCGATCTCACCGGCCGCGAAAACATCTATCTCAACGGCGCCATCCTCGGCATGCGCAAGGCCGAGATCAAAGCCAAGCTGGACGAGATCGTCGACTTCGCCGAGGTCGAGCGCTTTATCGACACTCCGGTCAAGCGCTACAGCAGCGGCATGTACGTGAAGCTCGCGTTTGCCGTCGCTGCGCACCTCGAGCCCGAGATCCTGATCGTCGACGAGGTGCTCGCCGTCGGCGACATGCAGTTTCAGAAGAAATGCCTTGGCAAGATGCAGTCCGTCTCGGCCAACGAGGGGCGCACGGTGTTGTTCGTGAGTCACAATCTCGGCGTTGTCGCCAATCTCTGCCAGCGCGTCATCCTCATGCATCAGGGCACGCGCATCGCCGATGGTCGCCCGGGCCCCGTGATTTCAGAGTACATCGGCGCGGGCGGAGCAGCCGAGGGCGAGGTCTCGTGGGTGGGTGACCGGCGGGCGAGCAATGGCCAGATCGCGATTCGTGGTGCGCGCACGCTGGTGGCCGGCAAAGTTACCTCAGACGTGCCGATCGATCAGCCGGTGCAGCTCGAACTCGACGTCGAAGTGCTCCAGCCGATCGAGGACCTCACCTCCAGCATCCACCTCTTCGACAAGCAAGGCACCTGGGTGCTCTGCTCCGGCACAAAAGCGCAGACCCTCGGCCCGGGCCGCTACGTCCATCGCTATCATTTTCCGGCCAATTTCCTCAACGACGGCCGCTACTGGTTCAACGTGATGCTCGTTCGCTCGGCCAACCACGTCGAAGTTTCCATCCCCGACGCGATCTCGTTCTTCGTGCATGAAACCGGCACCGGTCGCGAAGAATACGGTGGCACCATCAACGGCTGCGTCCGACCCCAATTGCTCGTCGAAACCGAACCCCTTAACGTGGAGACCGTCCGTCGATGAAAGTAGTGATTCTCTGTGGTGGCAAAGGCACGCGCCTGAGCGAACAGACTGAGTTTCGTCCCAAGCCCATGGTACCCATCGGCGGCCGGCCGATCCTCTGGCACATCATGAAGACCTATGCTCATCATGGGCATCGGGACTTCGTGCTTTGCCTCGGCTACAAGGGCGAGATGATCAACGACTATTTCCGCAATTATCTGTGGCACACGTGCGACAAGACGCTGCGCCTGGGGCGGGAGAGTGAAGTCGTGTTTCACAATCGCCACAACGAGGAGGATTGGAACGTCACGCTCGCCAATACCGGGGAGGAATCGCTCACGGCCTACCGCGTGCGCCTGATCAAGAAATACATCGGCGACGACCAGACGTTTTTGCTCACCTACGGCGACGGTGTAGGCAACATCGATATCCCTGCGAGCATCGCGCATCACAAAGCCTCAGGCAAAATCTGCACGCTGACCGCCGTGCATCCGCCGGGCCGTTTCGGCGAACTCGGTTTTGCTCCCGATGGTGGCGTCCGTAGCTTCAATGAGAAGCCGCAGACCGAGGGCGGCTATATCAATGGCGGCTACATGATCTGCGACCGCCGCATATTCGATTACCTGCCCGACGACCCCAACATGCTGCTGGAGCAGGCGCCGATGAAGCAGTTGACGACCGACGGCCAACTGGGCGCCTATCGTCACGATGGCTTCTGGCAGCCGATGGACACGCAGCAGGAGTTTTCGCTGCTCAATCGCCTGTGGGCTGACGGGCGTGCTCCGTGGAAAGTTTGGAAAGATTCTGATGGCGTTCGCTGACATTTATCGTGGCAAGCGCGTGCTCGTGACCGGTCACACCGGCTTCAAGGGCGCGTGGCTCTCCGAGTGGCTGCTCGCCCTCGGCGCGGATGTCACCGGTCTCGCCTTGCCGCCACCGACTACGCCGGCGCTCTTCGCTGAACTCGGTTTGGAGTCGCGACTGAAACACCGCATCGTCGATGTGCGCGATCAGGCCACCGTGGCACGCGTGGTGACGGAAACGCAGCCGGATTTCGTGTTTCACCTCGCCGCGCAGCCGATCGTGCGCCGCTCGTACAGTGAGCCGGTCGAGACTTTCGCGACCAACGTGATGGGCACCGCGCACGTGCTCGACGCGGTGCGCCTGCGCAATCGCCCGTGTGTCGTGATCGCAGTCACGACCGACAAGTGCTACGAGAATCGCGAATGGGTGCACAGTTATCGCGAAGAAGATCCGCTCGGCGGTCGCGATCCGTACAGCGCGTCAAAAGGCGCGACTGAGATCGTGGTGAGTTCGTACCGCCGCTCATTTTTCGCCCGGCCCGATAGTCCGGTGCGGCTCGCTTCTGCGCGCGCCGGCAATGTTGTCGGCGGTGGCGACTGGGCCGAGGACCGCATCGTACCAGACTGCGTGAAGCGCCTTCAGGCCGGTGAAGCGATCCCCGTGCGCAATCCCCGCGCCACGCGTCCGTGGCAGCATGTGCTTGAGCCGCTCAGTGGCTATCTCTGGCTCGCGGCGTGTCTCGCTCAGGCCGAGAGCGCTGCGACCCCGCTTGCGAGCGCGTTCAATTTTGGCCCGAGCCTAGCCTCCAATCGCTCCGTGGTGGAGCTCGTGCAAACGGTACTGAAGCACTGGCCCGGCCGCTGGGAAGACCGCAGCGATCCTACCGCGGTGCACGAGGCACATCTGCTTAATCTCGCGACCGACAAAGCGCATCACTTGCTCGGGTGGTCGGCCGCGTGGGACTTTTCCGCGACCATCGCCAACACGATCGCTTGGTATCGCGCGCAGGCCGAGCGCCGCGCCGCCGCGCGGCAGCTCACGCTCGACCAGATCGCAAATTATACTGCCGCCGCCCGTGGCGCGCAGTTAGCCTGGGCCAATTAACCGCATGAATCAGCGCGACCCCGCCGCCCTCAAAGCCGAGATTCTTCGCCTCACGCGCGAGTACTCCGCGCTCATGCACCGCGCCAATCGCCCGGGCCACGAGGCCGCTGCGTCGTTCACGCCTGGCAGCACCACGATCCCGTACGCCGGCCGCGTCTTCACCGAGGACGAGGTCGAGGCGGCGGTCGGCTCCACGCTCGATTTCTGGCTGACGCTCGGACCCGAGGGCGAGGCCTTCGAGAGCGAACTCGCCGGCTATCTCGGCGTGAAGCACTCGCTGGTCGTCAACTCAGGCTCGTCGGCCAATCTCGTCGCGTTCGCCGCGCTTACGACCCACAAGCTCCCGCGCGCTCGCCGCATCGTGCCGGGCGACGAGGTGATCACGGTCGCCGCGGGTTTTCCCACCACCGTCGCGCCGATCATCCAGTGCGGTGCGGTCCCGGTCTTCATCGACAACGATCCGGTCACGGGCAACGCGCGCATCGATCAACTCGAATCCGCCTATGTCGTCGGCAAGACCAAAGCCGTGATGATGGCCCACACGCTGGGCAATCCCTTCGATCTCGGCGCGGTCCTCGAGTTTTGCCGCAAGCACGATCTCTGGCTGATCGAGGACAACTGTGACGCTCTCGGCAGCATCTACTCGATGCCCGTCGCGCAGGCGCGCCGTCTTGGCCTCGATCATCTCTTCAAGATCGCCGAGGCCGGCGCGCACCGTCTCATCCGCCTCGAGACCATCGACGGAGTCGAGTTGCTCACCGCACCGACCGGCACGTGGGGCGATATCTCGACGCAATCGTTTTATCCGCCGCACCATCTCACGATGGGCGAGGGTGGGGCGGTCAACATTGTTTCGCGTCCGCCGCTCAAGACCTATGCGGAGAGCTTCCGCGACTGGGGCCGTGATTGCTGGTGCGCGAGCGGCAAGGACAACACCTGCCACAAGCGCTTCGGCTGGCAGCTCGGCGAGCTTCCCGCGGGCTACGATCACAAGTACATCTATTCGCACCTCGGCTACAATCTGAAGCCGCTCGACCCGCAAGCCGCCATCGGCCGCCAGCAGCTCAAGAAGCTGCCCGCCTTCAGCCAGGCGCGCGTCGATCACTGGAATTTCCTCCGCGCCGGCCTCGCCGACTTGGAAAAGTATTTCGAATTCACGCTGCCGACGCACGCGACGGGTTGGAACGCCTCCTCAGGTTTCACTTGGGCCGCTGGTGCCGGTCGCGCGTTGCCGTCGTGGTTCGGCTTCATGCTCCGCGTGCGTCCCGGCGCGCCGTTCACGCGCACCGACCTCGCGCGCCACCTCGACGAAAAGAAGATCGGCAACCGCATGCTCTTCGGCGGCAACCTGCTTCGCCAGCCCGTCTTCGTGCAGCTTCGTCAGGACCGCCCCGAGGCCTTCCGCGTCGCGACCAAGCTCACCGGTGCCGACCAGCTCATGAACGAGGCGCTCTTCCTCGGCACTTATCCGGGCCTCTCCCGTGCGATGCTGGAGTTCGAGGTCGATACGATTCGCCAGTTCGCCGCCCAGCGCGCCGGCTAAATTTTGTTTCCTTGAAACGATCTTCCCTCGCAATTCTCGGCGGCCCTAAGCTCTTCCCGGAGATCTTGCACGTCGGCCGGCCCAATCTGGGCAATCAGGCGGAATTCATGAAGCGGGTAGGGGACATTTTCGAAAGAAAGTGGCTGACGAACAACGGACCCGAGGCACAGGAATTCGAGGCTAAGGTCGCTGCCTATCTCGGCGTGAAACACTGCGTCGCCATCTGCAATGCGACGGTCGCGTTGGAGATCGCGATTCGTGCTTTGGGGCTTAACGGCAGCGTGATTGTTCCGTCCTATACGTTCATCGCGACGGCTCACGCGCTCCAGTGGCAGGGCATCACTCCGATCTTCTGCGACATCGATCCCGCCACGCACAACATCGATGTCGCGTCGGCCAAGACCAAGATTCGCGCCGACACGACGGGCGTGATCGGTGTGCACCTGTGGGGCCGCCCCTGCGACGTCGACGCGTTGGAGGCGTTTGGCGCGGAGAATAATTTGAAGGTGATGTACGACGCCGCGCACGCCTTCGGCGCCACGCACAAGGGGCGGATGGTCGGCTCCTTTGGCTCGTGCGAAGTCTTCAGTTTTCACGGCACGAAATTCCTCAACAGCTTCGAGGGCGGCGCGATCACGACCTCGGATGCCGCGCTGGCCGCGAAGATCAAGTTCATGCGTAACTTCGGCTTCGAGGGTTACGACAACGTCGTCGAGGTCGGCACGAATGGCAAGATGACCGAGGTCTGCGCCGCGATGGGTCTCGCTTCACTCGCTGGCATCGACGACGTGATCGCGATCAATCTGCGCAATTATCGGACCTATGCCGAGCAGTTGCGGGGCATCGAGGGCGTTTCGCTGATCGACTACGGCTCGGGTGAGCGCCGCAACTATCAGTACATCGTAATCGAGATTGACCCCGCGAAATGCGCCCTGACCCGCGACGAACTTGTCGACGTGCTGCACGCGGAAAACGTCTACGCCCGAAAGTATTTCTGGCCCGGCTGTCACCGGATGAAGGCCTATCAGGGACAGGCTGGGCAAGTGTCCTTGCCTCAGACCGATCACGTGGCGACGCGAGTGATCGTGCTGCCCACCGGCACCGCGATCGACACCGACACGATCGGGCAGATTTGCTCCGTTTTGCGTGAAGCACTGTCGCCGGAAACGGCGCGCGTGATTCGCCACACTCGAAACGCTTCGTCCAACGCTTAACCAGCCCACTCACCCCATGAGCGCCATCGATTGCTCCGTTGTCGTCCCGGTCTACTTCAACCAAGGTTGCCTGTGGCCGATGTTCAAGGAGCTCCACGAGGAGATCACCCTGCGCAACCCGAACTACCGGTACGAGGTGATCTTCGTCGACGATGGCTCTCGTGACGAATCCTTCCGCGAGCTGCTGGAGATTCAGGCGACGCACCCCGATCTCGTGACTGTCATCAAGTTCACGCGAAATTTCGGTCAGGCCAACGCGGTGCTGGCCGGCTACCGGCAGGCGGTCGGCAAATGCGTCACGAGTGTCTCCGCCGATGGCCAGGATCCGCCCGAACTCATCACGCAGATGGTCAAGGCTCACCTCGAGGAGGGCTACGATGTGGCGCTGTGCGCGCGGCAGGGGCGTGACGAGTCGTTCTACCGCATCTTCACCTCGCGTCTCTTTTACGGCATCATTCAAAAACTGTCTTTCGCCAACATGCCGACGGGCGGCTTCGACATCGCTTTGATGGGCCGGCGCGCACTCAACACCTTCCTTGCGACGGAGGAAGCGAATCCCTTTTTCCAAGGCCAGATTCTGTGGCCGGGCTACAAGACGAAGATGCTGGATTACTATCGTCGCAGCCGCATTGCCGGTGAGTCCAAGTGGTCCTTTGGTCGCAAGCTGACTTACCTCATCGATGGTGTGCTGGCCTACTCGTTTGCCCCGGTGCGGTTCATTTCCGCGATGGGCATCTTCAGCGCCTTTCTCGGCTTTGCCTATGCGGCCCTCGTATTCGTTGGCCGCTTGGTCTGGGGCAATCCGGTGAAGGGCTGGGCGCCGCTGATGGTCGTCATCCTCGTCATGGGTGGCATGCAGATGCTCATGATCGGCATCATCGGAGAATACGTTTGGCGGACACTGGCGCAGGTGCGGAAACGCGAGATGTATGTCGTGGATCGAGTGATCAAATCTTGATTCGAGCATGACGGATCTCGTTAAACCAAATGCCCGGCGCTCCGAACTGGAGGGTGCGTTGGTCTTCATTCTCGCCGCCTTCTTTTTGGCCGCGGCGTACCATGCGATTCAGAGCACGTTTTTCAGCCGTGGCTATCCATGGGATACGTTTCTGTTCATTCCCACGGACCGCTTCGCGGATTTCTATGTTTTGGTGAAAGTCTGCCGCGATTTCGATCCCTATTTCGGCCATGGCTCGGCGCAGTTTCCGTTCACCAATCTTCTGTTCTGCGGCTTCGCCCGACTGCCGATGCGCGTCGGAGTGTTTGTGTACGAAGTCGGCTTGGCATCCTTCACGGTATTTTTCTTGTGGTCCAATTTCAGGCACCTCGGAAATCGGCTGGCTCTGGCGGCAGCGCTGGCCATCACCGGCCTGACTTATCCCGTGCTCTTCACGTTGGACCGCGGGAATATCGAGGGTCTGCTCTTTATCGTTCTCGGTTTTTTTGCCGGTTACCTCGCACGCGGTCGCTGGACGGCTGCGGCGATATTCCTCGGCATTGCCATCGCGCTGAAAGGTTTTCCTGTGGTGTTCCTCGTTTTGTTTGTGCCGGAGCGCCGGTGGAAACCGCTGCTGATTGCTCTCGTCGTCGCAGGCGTGCTGACGGTTGGCGCGCTGGCGACGTTCACCGGTGGCTTCATGGCCAATCTGAAGTTTATGCTCGGTGGCCAGAATTTCGCCGGGAACAGCACGTTGATGGCGTTCCTCGGCCAGAATCACTTCGTGCAGCGCGGCATGTCGCTCTTCACCTGGTTCAAGATCGTGTTTTGCGAACTGCGGCTGATCGACCACATCAACATGGCCCGCTTCCTTTCGATCTACAAGATCGCTGCGGCCTTGGTCTATCTGGCCGCGGCCGCGTACATCGTCTTTCGTGGCCGTACGCTCTGGAAAAACGTGGCGCTGCTGGTGTCGCTGATGCTTTTGCTGCCGCACATCTCCGCTGACTATAAGCTGATTCATCTACTGATCCCGTTTGCGTTGTTCTTTTCCAGCTCCGAAAACAGCCGCTGGAGCACGGCATACGTGGCCATCTTCTGCCTGTTGCTGATTCCCAAGTCCTATTATCTGCTGGGCGCAGTTTGGTCCGACTCCGGCGCGAGCGATATCAGCTCGGCCGTCCTGCTAAATCCGATTCTGCTGGCCGCGCTCTGTGTCCTCGTGATCGCCGAGGACTACGTCAACAAGCAGTCCGTTCCGTCCGGCACAGCCGCAGCGACGCCATCCGCGGTATGAAAGCGTCCAAGCCACTCCCGCACGATGACCTTGAGCAAGTGCTCGAGCACGCTGCCGGTCTATGGCCGCAGCTCCGCGGTCAGCGCATTTTTATCACGGGGGGCACCGGCTTTTTCGGCCTCTGGTTGCTCGAGAGTTTTCTGCACGCGAATGATCGCTTCGACCTCAAGGCCGAGGCCACAGTGCTGACGCGGAACCCCGAGGCCTTTGCCGCCAAGGCCCCGCATGTCGCGCAGCATCCGGCGATTCGTCTGCATCGTGGCGACGTGCGTGACTTCATCTTCCCGGCCGGTGAGTTTTCTTGCGTGATTCACGCCGCCACCGACGCGAGCGCGAAGCTCAATGCCGAGGACCCGCAGGAGATGATCTCCGTGATCGTCGATGGCATGCGCCGCGTGATCGAGTTCGCGGGACACGCGAAAACCAAGACGCTGCTCTTCACCAGTTCCGGCGCAGTTTACGGCAAGCAGCCTTCCGAACTCACCCATGTCCCCGAGGATTATTTGGGTGCGCCCGATTCACTGCAGCCGACCTCCGCCTACGGCGAGGGCAAGCGCCTGGCCGAATTGCTCTGCATTCTTGGAGGCAAGAAGCACGGTTACGCACCGAAGATCGCGCGGTGTTTCGCGTTTGTCGGTCCGCACCTGCCGCTCGATGCGCACTTCGCGATTGGTAATTTTATCCGCGACGCGATGCGCGGTGGTCCGGTCGTGGTGAACGGGGACGGCAGTCCGTTCCGCAGTTATCTCTACGCCGCGGATCTGACCGGACACTTGTGGGCCGTGCTCTTCAAAGGGCAATCGGGGCGCGCCTACAACATCGGCAGCGGCGATGGCGTCGACATTCGTGCGCTTGCGCAGATCGTCGCCGAGGTCGCCGGCAACGGCTGCGAGCATCAGGTCAAACTTCCTTTAGCGCCCGGTACCAAGCCCGCCCGCTATATTCCCGATGTGCGCCGCGCGCAGGAAGAACTCGGCTTGTTCGCTAAGCGTGATCTGAAGGACTCCATCCGTGCGACCACGGCGTGGACCCGAAATTGATTTTCCGATGAGCGATCCCCGTAAACTCGTCCGCCTCGCCGACTACGTGTTCCATACGCTCGCCGAGCATGGTGTGCGGCACGCCTTTGTTGTCACTGGCGGAGGTGCGATGCATCTCAACGATGCCATCGGTCGTGAGAAACGGATCAAGTTTGTCTGCTGTCACCACGAACAGGCCTGCGCGATGGCCGCCGAAAGCTACTATCGTGTCACGGGCCGGATGGCGGTGGTTAATGTCACCACGGGACCCGGTGGGACCAATGCGATCACCGGCGTATATGGTGCTTATGTGGATTCGATGGCGATGGTCGTCATCTCCGGCCAAGTCAAATGGGAGACTTTGGTTCGCTCCACCGACCTTCCGCTGCGTCAGCTCGGTGATCAGGAAGTGGATATCGTCCCGATGGTGAAAGGCGTCACCAAGTATGCCGTTGTGGTAAATGACGCCGACTCAATCCGGTATCATCTGGAGCGCGCCCTCTTTTTGGCAGCTCATGGTCGTCCGGGCCCGGTCTGGTTGGACATACCCATCAACCTTCAAGCCAAGCAAATCGATCCTTCCGCGCTGCGTGCTTACGACCCGGCGGAGGATCGTCTGGCCTTCGATCTCGGTGGACTCCGGCAGGAACTCAGTGGTGTGGTAGCCAGGATGAAGGCCGCCAAGCGCCCGGTAATCTACGCCGGCACGGGCATCCGACTCTCGGGCCAATACGATGCCTTTTTGCGACTCGCCGATCGGCTTGGAGTGCCCGTCGTCACTGCTTGGAACTCCAACGATTTGTTACCCGATGCGCATCCAGCGTATGCGGGGCGGCCGGGCTCGATCGGTAATCGCGCGGGTAATTTCACGGTTCAGAACTCCGATTTTGTACTGATTCTTGGCTCCCGTCTCAATATCCGGCTTGTTTCCTACAACTGGGAGAACTTTGCGCGCCACGCTTACAAGGTTGGCCTGGACATCGACTCGAGTGAATTGCGCAAACCGACCTTGAAGCTGGATCAAGCGATTCACGCCGATTTGCGCGACGCGATTCCCCTGTTGCTGGAACTCACCGACCATTGGCAGCCCGCTCACGGCGACTGGCTCGCTTGGTGCAAGGAGCGTGTCGCGCGTTTCCCCGTGGTTCTGAAGGAATATTGGGCGCTGTCCGACAAGGTGAATCCCTATTGTTTCATGGATCGCCTCTTCGCGCAGCTGAAGGAAAACGAGATGGTCGCTTGCGGCGATGGCACGGCCTGCGTGACTGCTTTCCAAGCGGCTACGATTCGCTCCGGGCAGCGGTTGTTTCACAATTCCGGCTGCGCCTCGATGGGCTACGACCTGCCCGCTGCGATCGGCGTGGCCATCGCGAAACCGGATTTGGCCCGCGTCATCTGTCTCGCCGGTGACGGCAGCGTGATGATGAACTTGCAGGAACTGCAGACCATCATCGGCCAGAAGCTGCCGATCAAACTCTTCATTCTGAACAATTCTGGCTACCACTCAATCCGCCAGACCCAGCAGAATTTCTTCCGCGATAATATCATTGGTTGCGGCACGGATTCCGGTCTGAGTTTCCCCGATTTCGGTGCGGTGGCCTCGGCTTTCGGATTTCCATTCCAGCGGTGCCATCGCCATGCCGATCTAGATGCTGCGATCACGGCAACCTTGTCGATCGCAGGTCCAGCGATTTGCGAGATCATGCTTGATCTCGGGCAGGCCTTCTCCCCGAAGCTATCGTCGCGCAAATTGGAAGATGGCCGCATGATCACTGCTCCGCTTGAGGACATGGCGCCATTCCTTTCCCGTGAGGACTTGCGAGCCAACATGGTCGTGCCTCTGCATCGCGATTCCGAAACCCTCTAGCTCGTGGCTGAAACCCGCAGAGTTTTGCTTACCGGTGGTGCTCGAGGCATTGGCGAGGCGATTGCGCTCGAATTAAAAAATCGCGGTTTCGTCGTGGTGACACCCGCGCGCACGGAACTCGACCTGTCGAGCCTGACATCGATCGAAAAGTACCTCTCCGGACCGGGAGCTTCCATGGCGGTCGATATTTTGATCAACAATGCCGGCATCAACGTGCTGAATACCGTGCCGAACGTCGGTGGTGAAGCCTGGCAAAATATGCTGCAGGTCAATCTCAACGGTCCGCTTCGTTTGATCCAGGCGTATGCGCCTGCCATGGCGCAGCGCGGATGGGGACGCATTCTCAATATCAGCACGATCTTCAGTCTCGTGACGCGCGAACAGCGCTCGGCATACTCGATGACGAAGTCCGCACTCAATGCCTTGACCCGTAGCGTCGCGGTGGAGTTCGGCCCACATGGCGTGCTCGCCAATTCGCTCGCTCCTGGCTATGTGGACACCGCGCTTACGCGGCAAAACAACTCCCCTGAAGCCATCGTAGCCTTGGCAAAAAACATCCCTCTGCGCCGCCTGGCTCGGCCCGAGGAATTGGCCAAGGTGGCCGCTTTCCTCGTGTCGGATGACAACACCTACCTGACCGGCCAAACGGTCTTGGCCGATGGCGGCTTCACCTGTTTGTGAGCGTCGAACTAACCATCAAAAGCCGGGTTTACGACTACTCTGTCGAAGGATTCGGCAGCCTGCCGGAGGCCCTCAGCTCCGCGGTTGGTGCCGGCAACCAGCGCATCGTTTGGCTGGTGGACCGCCGGGTGGAAGAACTGTACCACGCCGCCTTTGCCGGCCTGGTCGACTCCGCCAAGATTGTTCGCATCGATGCCAGTGAGACGACGAAGTCGCTGGAGGCTGTGCCGCCAATCTTTCTGGAGTTACTGCAGCGTGGTATTAAGCGTGACGGTAAACTGGTCGTCGTCGGCGGTGGGGTAGTGCAGGATATCGGTTGCTTCATCGCCACCGTGCTTTTCCGCGGCCTCACTTGGGAACTGATTCCCACCACGCTGCTGGCGCAGGCAGACAGCTGCATCGGCAGCAAAAGTTCAATCAATGTTGGTTCCTATAAGAACCAGATCGGAACATTTTATCCGCCTAGGCGCGTGTTGCTGGTACCCTCGGTGGTCGCGACGCTTTCGGCAGACGAGATTCGCTCCGGCTTGGGGGAGATCATCAAACTCCAGCTTCTCAAGGGCCCGGCCGAATCAGCCGAACTCGCTCAGGATCTCTCGACTGGCCAACCCTCCGTCGAACTGCTCAATAAGTGGGTCTTCCGCTCCCTCCGCGTGAAGCAGGCGTACATCGAAGTCGATGAATACGACCGTGGCATCAGGAATCTCCTGAATTATGGGCATACTTTCGGACATGCCTATGAATCGGCCACTCACTATGCGATCCCCCATGGTATCGCGGTCACTTTGGGGATGCTTACCGCCACCTACGTGTCCGCGCAAATGGGGTTGGCCTCCGACCGTCACTATCAGGACCTGCGCAGTTTCCTGCGGCCATGGTATGAGCCCTATCAAAAGGTCCTCAAGTCCGCTGCGCTGGCCGACATCTTCAAAGCCATCCGGCACGACAAGAAAAACACCGGTGATGCCGTGGTCTGTATCCTCACCCGTGGGCCCGGTCTCATGGAAAAGACCAAGGTCGACTTCGAGGGCGTCCTGATGCCGGCCGTCACTGCCCTTATCCAAAATCAAATCTGATCTCATTTCGCTGCCATACCTATGAATAGAGACATCTTCGAAAATCTTTTCGTCCTTGAGATGACTAATAATCATCAAGGCAAATTGGATCGGGCTCTGCAAATTGTGCACGAACACAGCCGGGTGATCCGCTTCAACAAAGTCCGCGCGGCCATCAAGCTGCAGTTCCGCGACGTGGAGTCCTTTGTGCACAAGGACTTCCGTGATCGGGCCGACATACGCTACGTTCGCCGCGTGCTCGACACCCACATGTCCAAGGCCGACTACGGCCAGCTCGTCGAGGCGATTCGAAAAAGCAACTGCATCCCCATGGCGACACCCTTCGACGAGGTATCGGTCGACTGGTGCGTCGAGTTTAACCTCCCGATTATCAAGGTCGCCAGCGCCGACAGCAACGACTGGCTGCTGCTCGAGCGCATTGCCCGGACTCGGAAGCCCTGCATCGTATCCTTCGGCGCCACCCCGTTGAAGGACATGGACGATGTGGTCACTTTCTTCGAGAATCGAAATATACCGCTCGCGATCAACCACTGTATCGCCGCATATCCGCACGAAGACAGCGAATCAGAACTGGATCAGATCGATTTTCTTCGCAATCGCTACCCCGGGCACACCATCGGCTATTCCTGCCACGAATATAAGGACTGGGCGAGCTCGGTGCAGATTGCGTACGCCAAAGGTGCGCGAACCTTCGAGCGTCACATCGACATCAACACCGACGGTTTCAAGGTCGCCACTTACTCGTCCCTTCCAGGCCAGATCGATCAATGGTTCAAGGCCTTCCATAAGGCTGTGGAGTTCTGCGGCACTGCCCGTGCCGAGCGAAAGCTGCCCTTGGCCAAGGAAACAGCTTACCTCGATACTTACATTCGCGGAGCTTACGCCAAACGCGATCTGCAGCCCGGAGAGACACTTACCGAAGACGACATCTACATGGCGATCCCGCTGCAAAAAGGGCAGATCTCCACCCGCGAGCTACTTCTCGGGCGCTATGGGCATAAGATGATCAGACTTTGCCAGAAAGACGCGCCGCTTCTGATCGATGCGGTGGACACGCCCTATGGCGAAAACGACGATTTGAAGAAACAGATCTACGGGCGGGGCCTTTGATCGAGATGCTTGAGCGCCATATCGGCCAGTGTGCCGCGCAACTTCGGCTGCGCCGTTAAAAGAGAGTAGGGTACATCACGCGAATGAGAAAACCTCGGCTCACTATTGGGATACCGACCTATAACCGGCCCAAGATGCTGGCCCGCTCGCTTGAGTGCATTTTCCAGCAGGCTACGCCCGAATGCTCGATCTTGGTTATTGATAATCACTCAGAGCCTTCGGTTGAGCCAATCTTCACTCAAATTGCCCAAAAATATCCGGCGATTTTCGCCCGCTACATAAGAAACCCGAGCAATATTGGCGGGGACGCCAACTTTCTCCGCGTATTCGAGCATGCTGACGGTGAATGGTTGTGGCTCTTTGGAGACGACGACATTCCGAAGCCCGGCGCCATCGCCTCGATTCTAGCCGCCTGCGCGGCGTATCCGCATGCAGGCGCATTGTCCTTCCATGTGGAAGACTTCAAGACCGCGAAGACCAAAAATCTGCCGGGCCCGGTGGAGGCGCATTCCCTCCGCGATGCGTTGGAGCATGTCGGCCTCTTTTCCCTCAGTCTGATCTCTGCTTCCATCTACAACGTGCCAAAGATGCGCCCGTTTCTGCGCATCGGCTACTTCACGTTGCACACCCGCTTCGCCCACTTGGCGCTGGTGATCGCCTACCTTAAGACCAAGCCCTCGACGATCGTCGGGTTTCCGTACCCGATCGTTACTTTCACACTGGATGGCCATGAGGAAGTGACTTGGTCGTTTCGCCTGCTCGAACGCTGTCTCTTGCTCTCCGATCTCATCGAAGAGGAGACGGCCTTGAGTGCCTTCGCGCGCTGCGACCTCGTCCAACACATCGATAAATTCCTTTCCGAGCGGCGCTTGGTTCCCGATGCTATGGATTTGATGCTCGCGCAATCGGCAAGCCAGCCCTTGGCGCTCCGTCGTCTGTATGAGCGAACGATGAAACGTGGAGTAAGCTATTCCGTCGGTCGCCGCCCACGCGCAATCGGGTTTCACGCTCTGAAGATGGGGGTGCTTATCGCCCTGTCATCGGCGCTCGGCATCCTGCTGCTGCCCCTTTTGCGTGGCTTGTATGTGCTCTTTCCTGGATTTAAGCGACGGGTAGCCACTCGACTGGATCGGGTCGGCGGCTGGGCGGAATCCTAATCTCTCAAGCTTTAACGCTAAATGTCACAAAACGAACCAGACGTAGTTGCCCCCGAGGCCATCTGCCTGGAACCGCCGTCGATCGGCCTCTACGTTCCATGTTACAATGCAGCGAAGTACCTGCCTGAGGTCTTGCCCGCGCTGCTGAATCAAACGTTGAAGCCAAACGAGATTATCGTCGTCAACGACGGATCGACCGACGACACCGAAGCTGTTGCCCGCTCGTTCGGAATCCGCGTGATCAACCACCCTCAGAACCGCGGTCTGGCTGCCACCCGCAACACCGCAATCCGAAACCTCCCCTACACCTGGATAGCCTCCGTCGACGCCGACGTAGTCGCCGAGCCGGATTGGTTAGTTCAAATGTATCGACTAGTCTCTCGCGATTTGACGGTTGCATGTGGCGGGCGCCTGAAAGAACGATTCGAAAGTAGCATCGCGGACCAGTGGCGCGCTCATTATATGGCCCAATCTTGGGGTGACGACGAAGTCCATCCACCATTCCTGTTTGGGTGTAATACAACTATCCCAAGGAATGCCTTGCTCGCTTCCGGATTATATAACGAAACATTCAAGAGGAACGGCGAGGATGTTGACTTGAGCGGCAAGCTGAAAAACGCGGGGATTCGACTGCAGTATACGCCTGCCGCGCTCTGCTGGCATTTACGCAAAGACGGAGTGCGATCCATAGCTCGAACCTATTGGAGCTGGCACCATCCCACCATACCACCAATTGCCTTTAGGGATATCGGCCGAAACTGTGTGAAGGTCACGAAACACTTCCTGCCGAAATCGAAAGAGAGCATTAAGAAAATTAATTCTAAGCTCTTCGCGGCGACTATTCTCTTGTTTGCACACTGGATGATCCTTTATGCCAAATTCGCTCTGCGCCAAGGGTTCGAGCGCCTACGGCGTCCAGCGTCTATTCTGATTGGCTCCAACGGGCCGGAAAAGTGACACCCATCAGCGTAATTCTTCCTGTGCGCAATGCGGCGCCCTATATTCGCGAATCAGTTCTCAGTATTCTCGGGCAGCTTCGCCGTGAGTTGGAATTAATTGTAGTCGACGATTTTTCTACTGACGAAACGGTGTCTCGCTTAAGCCAAATAAAAGACAAGCGACTAATCTTAATAAGGAACGGCCAAACGATAGGTGCTGCAGCAACAGCAGAGCGCGCCTTGCTCTTCACACGAAATTCGTACGTAGCGGTCATGCATGGGGATGATGTATCGCTGCGCAATAGGCTAGATGTCCAGTTTGATTACCTCTTCAGAATGCCCCAATATGTGGCGATCGGTTCTAATGTGGAGCTGATTGGGCCGCAGGGCGAAGTGATGGATCCGGCAATACAGTATGTTACAGAGCAAGATGCCATCCTCTTTCATTGGCGACTCCTCTTTCGATGCGGTTTATGCCATCCAGCGGTTCTAATGCGACGCAACGCCTTTATCGAGGCTGGCGGCTATGTAAATGAAAGAACCGAGTCTGATCTGCGATATAGTGCCGAAGACTTTGATTTATGGTGGCGCCTGGGTAAAATTGGCCTAATCGGAAATGCGCCCAATATTTTACTAAAGTATCGCATTCATGGAGGCAGCTTAAGTGCGTCGAAAGAGCACTCGCAGCACGCAATGACCACACTGTGTTACATATATAGTGATATTAACCTTCGGTTTGCTGAGTTCCAATCGTCTAACGTCGACATCCATAAAAGATTTGAAGTCTTGACTAGAGAGAATACTCCGTTGCTGCTACACGTTGCTAACGCATATGCCGGAAAATTTAGTTGGCGCGGAGGCGCGTTTGTATGGCTCGCGGAGGATGTTAGTGCTCGCATTCTGAATTCACCTCCGTCAGTGATATGGGATGCCTTCTGGCGCGTGCTCTATAGTGCGGCCTTGGGCCGGGGGAGGGTAGACGAGCTAATCTGTGCGTGCCTTGCGCGACGTATAGTTGCTGGAATTAATAGGCGTTTACTTGCTTATATTAAAAATGCGTTTTAATATTTTTTTCGTATATCACATAGGATCGCTGAGCTTACTAATATCTCATTTCGCGCGATGCCGGAAACGACTCAGGTAATGTTTCAAACCAGCGAGCGTGGGTATAGTAGACCTAAGCAAGCGACGCCCTTGCCCTAGTTAATAATCGACAAGTGGCACTACTCGTGTCACATAGCATTACGCAAGTGCATCACCGGTAGGCATAAAAAATACTATTCGCTCAAATGCAAAAAAAGGGGGGGCAAATAAAAACCGTCTGCGATGAGTGTGAATCGACAAGCAAAAATAGGAATCGTTAGCAATTTCTTTCCTCCTGTGATCTTTGGGGGATATGAAATTGGTTGCGGGCAAGTGGCCCGCGCGTTGGAAGCAAAAGGGTGGGAGGTAAGTGTCCTCACCACGCGTCATTTGGCATCTAACTGTACCGATGCATTCCGTGTGTGGCGGGTTTTGCATTGCAATATGGGCACACGTCCCGAGCTGTATGGGTGGGTAAAGCGCTCGATGCATTTGTTAGCTTTTGAGCTCAAGAATCAGCGTTTGCTCGATAAATTTATCCGTCATGAACGTCCCGATGTATTATACTTTTGGAATCTAGGTCATACGTCGCGCTCTTTAATAGCAAAGTCCCAAAGTTACGGTATTCCATGCGGCGTATTCTTGGGGGATTGTTCATTGATTGATCGGTCCGTGGATAAGTGGTATTGCTGGACAGTTGAAGTAACAAATCGCCTGGCTACGTCAATTTACAGGAAAGCCTTGGTCGCTGCAGGAACGGGAGTCGGAATTGGAGATTCGAAGCAGCTAGACTTTTCGTTCGCACACTATCATACTGACTTTGTGTGCGATCAGCATAAAAAGTGGGGGGTCAAATCGCGCCAATGGATAAAAACGGGGTGGGGTGTATGTGCGCGAAAGTACTTGCCGGGAGTGGGCGACAGGCGAGATATTCTTTTTGTAGGTCAAGTGGCAAGGCATAAAGGTGTTCATGTTGCAATAAAAGCGATGCAATGTCTTGAGAAAGTGTTTGGCGTTAAGGATCTTAAATTAACTATTGTCGGCAGGTGTTCCGACATGTCGTATGATGCCGAGTTGCGTGCATTGAGTGTCCAGTGCGGCGGGAATCGCGTTGTTTTCTCGGGCCATGTTTCTGACGCAGATCTGCCTCGGATCTATTCTGTGCACGGAATACTAATCTTCCCTAGCATTTGGGATGAGCCCATGGGAGCAGTCATTTTGGAGGCCATGGCAAGTGGCCTCGCAATCGTGAGTTCGGGGAGAGGGGGGAGTCGAGAACTTACTATGGATGGGAAGGATGGATATGTTTATTGTGGGGATGATGGGCTGGATTGCGCGAGGAAGCTGTATGATTTGATAAATGATCCGTTGCAATGCAAGGCCATGCAGGTGTCGGCACGTAAGCGAGTTGAAGAAGCGTATCAGTTTGATCAAACAATAGAAAAGATAAATCAGAATCTTAGTTGTGTAGTAAACGCTGGGTTGGGAAAGTATGAAAATCGGATTTAGTATTCGCACTTACGCACCGAATTCTGGTGGGCTTCAGGAGCATGCTGAAATGCTCAGTGGATATCTGGCTTCTAGGGGGCATTCGGTTGTTGTCGTTACGCGGTCTGTACAGCGGAGGCGGACTTTGCCGCATGATCAGTTCTTCTTTGTTGAACCGGAAAGTGGAAAATCTGTCGCCCCGGATAATGTTTGCGTACTACGGCACAACAGGCCGGAGTCTACTTTGCTTTGGTTTTCGTGTAAGTTGCTGAGGCCGTCGTTGGCGATGCGTAAAATATCGATTGCGCTCTACAATCGAGTATATTCTGGCAAGTGCTTGAGGGCTTTTGCGGGTGTGGATATCGTGCACCACATCGGGCAAGGTGTTGAGATGCTCGGTTTTGCTGCGCACAAAGCGGCTGAGGAGATGGAATGTCCGTTTGTGGTGCAGCCCACGTTGCACCCCGGCCAATGGGGTGACTCAGTTATAGATAAAGAATTGTATTCTCGTGCGCAAAGATTGCTAGTTCATTCGGACTATGAGAAGCGCTATTGCAGGGAACTTGGTATGGATGCGCCTATTTCGATTGTCGGCAACGGAATATCTGATCGCATGCACGGAAATGCTGCGCGCTTCATGGGTAAGTACCGTATTCGAGGTAAGATAATAGTTTTTATAGGTCGGAGGGACTCCGATAAGGGATTTCGGCTTGTGCTGGATGCATTTGTACGCGCGCGGGAGACACTAAATGATATCACGTTGGTCGTTATGGGGCCGGGCGGATCTGAGGTTTGTCCGATGCCTGTTGGGGCAATCGATCTGGGATTTGCGAATGAAGAGGCTAAACATGATGCGTTAGCTGCGTGCTCATTGTTGTGTGTCCCATCCGAAGGGGAGTCATTTGGCTTGGTGTTTATGGAGGCGGCGCGATACTCAAAACCGAGTGTCGCCCGAGATCTTCCGATACTTGAGGAACTTTTTGGCCGAGATGGAATAATGTTGGTGGGGCGTAGGAGTATTGGGAGTCAACGGCATGTGGAATTGGGGGTAGCGGAATTGGCTTCTTGCTTCGTGTCAGTTTTGATGGATAACAAATTCCTTGAAGAAGTGGGGCGCCGTGCCCGTACTAGGTCGGACGCTTTTTTGTGGAATGTCGTGGGGCGGCGCTTCGAGGGCGCTTATGAGGAGACACTACATAAATTCGGCCGGGTATAAATGCGTTCATGGTGCGAGTAGAGACTTCTTGTAACGAAAGGTTGGCTGTGTGGTTTCGGTCTTTCCATGCAAGGCTGTTGAGATCTGTTAGCTCATGAAATGAAGTCGAAAATGGAAAGAATAATGCCGCAGATTATTTGGGATATGGTTCGTTATGGCCGAAGAGGTGGGGGCCTGAGCGTGCTGGGCTATCTACGATCTGGAGTGATTTGCTATTATAAGGATTGCTGGCTTGATTGTTTAGATTCCGAGGATTTGAGGGTCCATATTCTTACAGGCTCTGAGCGTGTGACGATGGCGCTTTGGATGGCGGCGAGTTGGGTCGCGACTACGGGGCGGCAGTGGCGGTTTATCGTGCATGACGATGGCACGTTGCGGCCGAGCGATGTTCGACGGTTGGAGAAACGTTTGCCGGGTTGCAGGGTCCTGTTGGCGGCTGAGTCGGATGCATTCGTCCAGCGTGCCACGGTGAATCATCCTTTGTGCTGGCGGGTGCGAAATCTTCACCCGTTGAGTCGAAAATTGGTCGATATGCCGTTGTACGCGGGCAGCGGACGGTTGGTTACTATCGATACGGATATTCTTTTCTACAAGCGCCCGGAACGACTGTTGCAGTGGATCGACGGCGATGCGCAGGAGTTTGTGTTCATGCGCGATGTGGCGGACGCAGCGGTGCTAGCGCAAGCGGAGGTACAGGCCAAATTCGGGGTCTCGCTGTTGAAAGAGGTCAATACCGGCATCGTGTGCGCGCCAGCCGGCGCTCTTACGCTGGATCGATTGGAGGAGTGGTTGGGCAAGGTTGATCTCTGGAATCAGGACCGCTGGTTTATCGAGCAGACGCTGTATGCGTTGGCGGCTTCGGTCTGGGGTCGTTCGGAGTTCCTCGGGCCGGAGTATGTCATGGATCTCGCGCCTTGGTGCGGGCCCGATGCGGTGGCGCGCCACTACGTCGGAGCGATTCGCCATCAATTCTATGCGGAAGGGATCGGTCGCGTTGATAAGTTGTTGAAGGAGACAGCCGCACGGCACCGTGCCCTCATCTAGTGCCTGAGCGGATCGTGATCATTGAGGAGCAGTTGGCGGGGTACGACAGTCATCATTTTGACTACATCACAAACCTCGCAAGCTGGGCAAGGGAGGCGGGAGCCGAGGTCACTATCTTATGCAATCGGAGTTCGCCACTGGAATTGACTGCGGCCCTCGGCGCGAAGCCGATATTGCACGGAACTTCGCCGAGTAGCTTGAATTCCATTCGGGGCGGCATTCGGCGGCGAATCGCGTTGGCGTGGGGCGTTGTGTGCAATGCGTGGGTGCTTCTGCGTGAACTCAATGGTGCGTCCCGGGCGGATGTCGTGCTGGTCACGACGACTTGGATTCCGCATCTGTTGTCTGTGTGGCCGGTGATCTGGCTGCGGCGTCGCAATATCGGGCGCGTACGGTTTCAATTTTTGTGCCAGTGGGACGCATCGAGACGCGGTCACATGAGCCTCGTGCAGGTTGCGCGTTGCGTGATGAAGGCGATGGAACGCACGCATCCGAATGTTCGATTCTTGGCCCAAAGCCACGTCGCGGCGGCGGATTTGCGCGAATGCGGAGGCCCGGAGGTGGGAGTAGTCCATGATGTGGCCTGTCCTGTGGCTGATACCCGCAGGGTACGTGACATCGTTGACAGCCGCACGGTGGTTTTCGGTTCCTTTGGATTCGCGAGGCATGAGCAAGGCGCCGATGTGTTGCTCCAAGTTATTCGGGAGATCAGCGAGAAGCGTCCGGATTTGCCCGTTCATTTTCATGTGTTCTGGCCCGGCGCCGGCTTTTCCACTCCCGATGGACACTGGGTCACTCCGGACGACACTCTGGCGCGATCCGGCAAGGTCACGTTCTACCGCCGACGCATGACAAGAGATGAAACTTCTCGTCTCATGCTTGCCTCCGATTGGGTTCTATTGCCGTATCGACCGGAATCCTATGCCCGGCGTGCCTCGCGGATTGCGGTGGATGCAGCTAGCTATGGACGGCCGGCGATCTACACCTGCGGGACGGAGCAAGAAACGGTATTCCGCGAGCATGGCGCCGGGATCGGGCTCGCGGGAGTAGATGCGGAGCAATTGATGGCAGCGATCCTCTGCGCAGTTCAAGAGAATGACCGCTTTCAGGCGAGCGCGAGAGCGCGGGCGGCGGAGGCAGTCGATGCATTTTCGGCTAAAGAATTCTGGTCCACTATGGATGTACCGTTCGTGGCGGGATGAACTGTATGGCGAGATATGAACTACGGGAGTACCACTGCGTTTGACCCGCTCGCCCATTATTCTTTTATATTCGAGCGCAGCCGCCGGAGGGATTGCGGAGCATACTTGGTATCAGGCCAATGCATTGGCTGCGCAGGGGGCGCGGGTGGTGTGTCTCACGGTACCGGCCGATTTTACCCGGCGTCGTTGTGCCTTTGAAGTCCGGATCAAGCTCATCTCGCCGCCGCCTAGTCGATCGCGCTGGCTGAATCGTTTCCGGCTTGGCTGGGCTTGCCTGGCGAATCAGGTGATTCTTTTCAGGGAGATTTGGCAGACCCGGCCGGATGCAGTGCTCTTGGCGACCTATAGCGAGTACCTTTCGCCACTTTGGGCATGGGGCCAGTTGCTAGCGAACGCGATCTTGGGCACGCGCTTTGTTGCCAATCTCCACGATCCCGTGCGCAACTACCGGATTGGTCCGCAGTGGTGGCACGATCTATCGGTGAAGATGGCCTACTGCCCCTTGGAGGCCGGACTCGTGCACTATCCGCCACCAGCCAATGCCCGTTTGCCCGAACAGCTGCGGGTCGTGCAGGTGCCCGTTGGTGTATATGAAATGCCGACGCCTTCGACCTCCCGTGCGGATCTGCGCGCCAAGCTCGGCATCCCGCAGGGCAGTATCGTCTTCATCGCGGTAGGCTATGTGCGCGACAACAAGAACATCGATCTTGTGCTGGACGCAGCTGCTCGGACACCGGAAGCCTTTATCCTAGTGGCAGGAGCGGTGGCGTCGGTGAATGATCGGCCCATGGCCGCCTATCGCGCGCAAGCGGAGCATCTCGGTGTGGCCCAGCGGTGCCTGCTGATCGAGCGCTTTTCCACGGACGATGAGCTGGCCGAATACTTCACGGTGGCTGATTTCGTGCTCCTGACTTACGCGAGGAGTTTTCGCTCGCAAAGTGGTGTATTGAATCTGGCGGTGCGGGCACAAAAGCCGGTGCTCGCCTCGGCCGGCCCCGGTCCGCTCGTGGATTGCGTGCGGCGCTACGGACTCGGCCTCGCCGTGGAGCCTGACGATGCGGCGGAGATCGCACGCGGCATGCGTCAACTCATCGATGCTATGCCGCGACCGCAGTGGGCCGCCTACGAACAGGAGTATGGCTGGAGTAAAAACGCTGCCGGAGTCATTGCCGCGGTAGAAGCGGGAGTTGGTCAGGACAAATGAAGCGATCGAGCGACCGACGAATGCCCTCTCGACCTCACTCCACTAAATTTAGCGCTCCTTCGGGGCGTGCGTAATTGTTTGCCGATTTTGCGATGATCAACGCCGACACCATCATCAATTCACTCCGACGCGATTGCCTGCACTATCGGGGAGACAGACCTTGCCGACCGCATAGCGAGCGTGGTCTGCGCTGCACTTGCCCGGAGTTCGTGCGCCGCGAAGGCCGCGGCGTGATCATCAAGCTGGGTGCGGCCGGCGATGTGCTGCGCACGACGCCGCTACTGCGCTGGCTGCGGGAAAATCGCCCGAATTTCGAGATTCTCTGGATCACCCATTCGCCGGAGCTCTTGCCGGCCGGCACTTGCGAGGCGGTCAAGCCCACGGCCCTTGTGATGGCCAGGTTGGAACGCACGCAATGGGACTTCTGTTGGAATCTCGACAAAGATCTCGAGGCCTGCGTGCTGGCCGATGTCTGCAACAGCCCGGTGAAGCTCGGATTTTCACTGAAGGATGGCGTGCCCTGGTTCGCCAATGATGGCGCAGCGCACAAGTTTGCCACGGGGGTCGACGACGAGTACAGTCGGCAAAATACCAAGAGTTATCCGCAGGAGATCTTTGAGCTGCTGGGGCTCCCTTGGGGCGGCCAAGATTACTGGCTACGTGAACCGAACGCCACGGCGCAGGCCGCAGCGTCGAAGATATTGCCCGGTGGTGGCTGGATCGGCTTGAACACCGGAGCTGGCGGTCGCTGGCCGACTCGCTTATGGCCCGAAGACCGATGGAAGGAACTGGCTTCGGCGATCGCCGCTGCGGGTTGGAAACCCGTTTATCTGGGAGGGCCTGAAGAGCATGAAAAGAACCAGCGTTTCGCTCGGGACAGCGGTCACCAATATGCCGGGCTCAACGACATGGAGACCTTCTATGCGCTGGTCGCGCGGTGCGATGTACTGGTGACCGCGGTCACTCAGGCCATGCATCTCGGGATTGCGAGCCGGGTGCCGCTCGTGCTCTTCAACAACATTTTCAATCCCGCGGAATTCGAACTCTATGGCCGCGGATCGATCATTGGACCGGACAAGAAATGCGATTGTTTTTACGCGGCCAAATGTACGACGGGCCGAAATTGCATGACGGAGATTTCCGTCGAGCCGGTGTTCGCGGCGATCAAGCGTGAGATGGATAAGCGCAAGTAGCCACTTGTCGGGATGCATCCGTTCGGCTTCAGCCGCGATTCACTCCATTGATCGGTGGAAAACGTCGCACCGGGCGTGATGATCGCGCAACGGTTAATGCGCCCCAAAGTGAGGCAACTTCCGGTGGTAAGTATTGTACCAGCGACCTCGTCGGGATGCGTCGGCACGCGACTTGGACTCGCGCAGGCCTTGCGGGTGCGATTGCTCCAGATCGATTGCAAGCGCTGGTGGATCGGGAAGTGCCCGATGCTGTGGCGCCGGCTGTCCGCGGAGGCGCCGAGCGCATGAGCGCTGGTTCGCCTCCCTCCGAGCGACAGCGATGGATCTGCGCTCAGATTGGCGCTCGCGAGCACTATGCGATTCCGCGCGTGTTGCATGCGCGCGGTCGGCTGGCCTGCCTTCATACCGATTTCTGGGCCGGCCCTTGCACGCGAGCGCTGGGGCGGAAAGCACCGGTCAAGGCGTTTAGGTCTCTCGCGGCTCGCTATGAGCGTGCACTGAAGAATGCGCCTATTTGCGCTCACAATTGGTCCGCACTGAGGTGGGAATTAGATGCGCGAAAAAACGCGCAGCGCGGCGAGGTCTATGACAACTATTGCGCGGTGGGGCGGAAGTTCGCGCAGCAAGTGCAGGGCGATCTGCGTCGTCGCGGAGCGCTCGGGCCGGACACAGTTTTTTTTGCGTACACCACCGGCGCGCTGGAGGTTTTGCCGGACGTGAAGCAGGCCGGGGGATTCAGCATCGTCGGGCAGATCGATCCCGCTCGCACCGAACATCGGCTGGTGAAAGAGGAAGCGGCACTTTGGCCCGGCTGGGAACGAGCAACGACGACGATCCCGGAGAGTTACTTCGATCGTCTCAGTCAAGAGTGGGACCTCGCCGACACCGTGCTGGTAAATTCCGCGCTGTCACGCTCGGCATTGATCGAGCAGGGCGTTGCCGCGGATAAAATCGCGGTCGTGCCACTCAGCTTTGAGGCGAGCGCAAGTTGTGACGGTCGAGACCCCGTCCGCCTCCAGCGATCGAATCGCCCGCTGAGGGTGTTGTGGCTGGGCCAGGTGATTTTGCGCAAAGGCATTCAGTACCTTGTTGAAGCTGCGCGCCAACTTAGCCGAATCCCGGTTGAAATCCATGTGGTAGGTCCGATCGGCATATCCGAGGCGGCTGTCGCCGGTGCGCCGAGCAACGTAACGTTTCACGGGAGGGTGACGCGTGATCAGGCCGCGGAATGGTATCGGAGTTGCGATCTCTTCGTTTTCCCTACGATCTCCGACGGCTTTGGCCTTACGCAATTGGAAGCGATGGCGCACGGATTGCCGGTGATTGCCACGACCAACTGTGGCGCAGTGGTGCGCCACGAAGTCGATGGTCTGATCGTGCCCGTACGTGATGTTGCGGCCTTGGCGCAATCGATCCAGCGCTACGCCGAGGAACCAGATTTTTTGGCCACGTGCTCGGTTCGGGCCCGACAGCGCGTGGGCGATTTCAGTTCCGAAGTGCTGGCCGACCACCTGATCGCTCTCGAGCGCCGGGTTCGATCAAGTTGAACCGACGAACCTAACGACTGCGTCATGCGCCTCACCATTTGGATGAACATGCCTTCGCCTTATCAGGCGGACTTTTTCACCGAACTCGCACAAGCCGAGGGGATCGATCTGGAGGTGGTGTATGCCTATCCTTTGGAAGAAGGCCGGAAAAGTCTTGGCTGGACGGTGGCGGACGGCTCATACGGTGTCACCTTTCTCTCGACGGGTGCACGCGGGATCCGGCAGGCGGCAAAACGGGCTTGGGAGGATCGCGATCGCGTTCACATCATCAATGGAGTCTGGGCGGTACCTGCATTCCTGATGGCGAGCACTATCTTGCTGTCGACTTCCGCCGCTATCTTCTTTCACGGGGAAGCGGCTGATCCGCGGGTCGGCCGGAGCGTGGCCCGGGAGTGTCTCCGGGCGGTGATCGGCCGCATCATGCTGGCGCGCGCCAAAGGTGTCTTCGCCATCGCGCGTTTGGGTGAGCGCTTCTATGCTCGTCACGGCGCGGCGGCGGATCAGATCCTGCCGTTTGGCTATTTCAAGCGGCACGAGTTTCGCCGCACGGATGAGGTGCGGACGGAGCGCGAGATTCTGTTTGTCGGCCAGTTGGTGGAGCGCAAAGCCGTGGATGTCCTGATCGCAGCCTTTGCAACGATGTCCGAGGAGTTTCCCCATGCTCGCCTGGTCTTGGTCGGTGCGGGGGACGCGATGGACGATCTTCAGCGGCGCGCACGTGAAGCGGGAATCAGCGACCGAGTCCGCTTCGAAGGCGCCATCAACTCGGGCTTGATCGATGAACGAATTCGCCGCGCCAGTATTCTGGTCCTGCCGTCACGCTGGGACGGGTGGGGGCTGGTGGTCAACGAGGCGCTGGCCGTCGGAGTGCCGGTGATCGTCTCCGATCGATGTGGGGCCAGTGACTTGGTGCGATCGGTGAAGGATGGGTTTGTCATTCCCGCTGACGATGCAGCGGCACTCCGACGCGCGCTTTGTATCGTGCTGCGCCGGGATCGCAGCCTGGTCCCGGATGAACTGGCGTGGCAGGAGAAAATCGGACTGCGCGCTATCGTGAGCTATTTTCTCGCCTGCCTAGTCGCCCGATTGTCCGGTGGAAGCTCCAATCCTGCAGTACCTTGGAGTGGTACGCTGAATGACCTTGCGGAGAGTCGCACCACCGCTGGGAATGATGCGGTGATGAGTAATCCACGTTTGGCCCTCTCTGGGGCGCCGATGCTGACATGAACAGTCTTTCTTTCGCCGAATGGGCCGCCTTTTCGGCCAACGCGCTTATTTGTGTCGTGTTGCTCGTGTGGCTTTACGTGAGCAGCGATCGCGTGAACTTTTGGTCACCGCCACTCTTCGTCGCGGCGATCTTTCTCTACTACGTGGTGATCGGTCCGCTGGTCGCCCGAATGTTTGGTGATGGCGTGGATCGCAAGGTTCTCATGTTGCCCTATTATTTGCCCGCGTGGATCGGGGCGGGGGTGGGATTGGTGAGTTGGCTGGCCGGCTATGTCTTGCGCGGCCGATCGGCCAAAGACATCGCGGATGCGCGCAACGCTGCAGCGCCCAACTTTCTCGCCGCAGGTGAAATGTGGCGGCTAAGCATCACCTTCAACATCGTTGGCATGGTGTCCTTCATCCTGACCAACGGTCTGGATGTGTTTCGCCTGGTCGGTTTTACTCCTCCGGATATTCTCAGTCGATTCATCTATTCGGGCTCTTTCTCGAATTACCTTGGACTAGCGGTCAATTTTTTGATCCCCGGGTGCGCCATCCTGTTTCTGCTCCGCTTGCGTGGATTCGGCAATTGGCGCGGAGTGATTCTCTGGTGTGCGGTGGCGATGATCACCTACACCAGCTTGGGCTTCCGCTATCGCTTGGTGCTGTTGGCCTCGGCCCTCATGTTTGTGTACTACCTTTGCCGGCGGTCGCGACCCAACATCCTGCTGCTCTTGGGCGGCACGACCGTGTTCGTGGTCGTGATGGGATTCATCGGCAACACACGTACCTATGGCTCGGGGTTGGAATACAGTCGTAACCAGCAAAACATGGCTGGCTCACTGCTGAGCGGTTTCGGCGAAGCGACGATCTTTGCGACCTCGGGTGCTGTGATCACGCACGTGCCTCGCGATCGACCCCTCGTCTGGGCCGAGCCGATCATCCAATCGCTGCTGATGCCCATCCCTTCCGGCATCTACAAGTCGAAGGCGAGTAATGCCTACATGAACCAGACGCTTATTACGATCTACGGCGACCTGGACTACATGGGTGCCGCCTACATGTTTTTTGCGGAGACGTACCAGGCCTTCTGGTGGCCTGGGCTCATTCTCGCGCATTTTAGTCTAGGCTGGCTGTGCCGCTGGCTGTGGGAATGGTACCGGGCCCGTCAGCAAAATCCCCTCGCGCTGCTGGTCTATGCGTCATCCGCTCCATTTCTCTACGTGGTTTTTTCGCGCGGATATCTACCTCAAGTTTGTTTCTTGTTCGCTTACTCGGTGCTCCCGGCTGTGGCCCTTTATCGCTGGCCGCAGCGTGTGTTGCGGTTTGCCCCGAAATTCGGTGGGAAATTCGGGCCTCCCGGTGGTGGATTTAATCGTCGTCTGACTCTACAGCCCGCTCAAGCGGCGCACGGTCGACGTCAGGTGCGCCCGCGGGCGCACCTGAACCGATGATAAAGCTCCTCTCGTGATCAGGGTCGCTTTCCTTACGCCCGACCCAAAAAACTCCGGCGGCATCGCCGCTGCGGTGGATGGTTTGCGGAAGCCTTTGTCGCGCGAAGGCAGCGTGGAGACTGCGGTCTTCCACGTCGCTCGCCGTTCGCGCGCGCTTGATCTGCTCGGCGGCGAGAGTCGCCGTTTGGCCCGGGAAGCTACGGAGTTTTATCCCGACGCGATTCACTGTCACGGCCTGTGGGTGGCCCACTCGGTCGCAGCGCGTCGGGCGGCGCGGCAACGCGGAGTGCCGGAGGTGATTTCACCCCATGGTATGCTCGATGCGTGGGCTTTTCGCCATCGAGCGTGGAAAAAGCGACTGGCATGGCAGCTCATGGAGCGAACGCACCTGAATCGAGCGGCCGTGGTGCATGCGTTGTGCGAATCGGAACTCGCATCGGTGCGTGCGCTCGGAGTGCGCACGCCGATCGCGGTGATCCCCAACGGTGTCGAGCCTCGAAACCCAACCACTTCGGAGCAACCGCCGTGGCACGAGCGCTTCGACGCGTCAGCCAAGGTACTCTTGTTTCTCGGCCGTATCCATCCGAAGAAGGGGCTCGACTCACTCATCCGTGCATGGTCTCAAGCCGCGCACCATTTACCGGATTGGCGGTTGGCGATTGTCGGGTGGGATGACGGTCAGCACGTGGCAGGTTATCAGACGTTAATCGACGAACTGAAGTGTGGTTCGACCTGCGCGATTTTTGGCGGCGTCACGGGTACAGCCAAGGACGCCACGCTCCAGTACGCAGCTGCCTTTGTGCTGCCGTCGCACAGCGAGGGCCTTCCGGTCGCGGTGCTAGAGGCGTGGGCTCACGAACTTCCCGTGCTCATGACGGCTGAGTGCAACTTGCCGGCGGGATTTGCGGCGGGAGCGGCGTTTAAAATTTCGACCGACGTCGCAGAGTTGTCGCTTCGTCTCACGGAGGTGTTGCGCCAGCCCGTCTCTACGTTGCACGCCGCAGGGGCCGCTGGTTTGAGACTGACTCAAGGCGTGTTTTCTTGGGCGGAGGTATCGCGGCAGTTTATGGAACTGTACACGTGGATGATTGCGCGTGGCCCCCAGCCGCCGTTTGTCTCTCGCGCGTGAATCGAGGACACGATCAACGATGAAAGGGCTTCGCTACTACGGGTTCGGCGACTATGTGAAACGTTTTGCGTGGTGGCTTGCTGGTCTGCTGGTGCGGCTTGTCCCGCGTCATTTCCGCTGGCTGCGCAATACGGTCCTGCGGCTTTTTGGTGCGAAGATCGGCGAGCGCGTTTGTGTCTTTCCAAGTACGAAGATTGCCTTCCCGTGGAACCTCACGATCGGCCGCGAGTGCACACTCGCCTGGGGTGTGACGGTCTACAATCTCGGCCCCGTGCAAATCGGCGATCGTGTTGTCATCTCGCAGGGCACGCATCTCTGCGGCGGGACGCACGACTACGAGAAGTCCGGGTTTCTCCTCGTGAAATCGGCCATTGTCATTGAGGACGATGTCTGGATCGCAGCCGATGCGTTCATCGGCCCGGGCGTTCGCGTCGGCCGAGGAGCGGTAATCGGCGCCCGCGCGGTGGTGACAAAGGACGTGCCGCCGCAAGCAGTGATGGCGGGCAATCCTGCCCGGCAAATCAGGGTGAGAAAACTCGAGCGGCAGTGGTAGTTTCGGTAAAATGACCAAAGCGATCGTCGAGTTTTATGGGCGCATGACTGCGGAGCCGCTCGCGGCGTGTTCCACGGACGAAGTGCAAAAGGAGGGCTGGGTCGCCAAACGTGCGAGCCGTGGCAGCGACGCGGCGGATGCTGCTCCCGGTTCATGGGTCGTGCACGAGTTGAGCGACATGCGCCTGATTGTGCAGGCGATGGCTCACGCGCTGGGGTTTGGCCGTTCGCGTGCGAGCGGCGGCATCGTTCGCGTCGTTAGTGACAGCCCGTTGCTGTTGGCGCCGATTCTCTCTTACGCGGCATCCGAGCGTAACGAGGTGAGCGTTTTTTGGGTGCGTGGCTCCCTGATCCCGTTGATCGAGGGGAATAGTCTCAATGCGCGCGTGGCCCGGTGGTGTGTTCGTCGAGCCCTGGCGCGATCGGTGGCGACCGTCTACGCCAGCCAGACGATCCGCGATACGGTGGAGCGGTTATGCGGGCGGGGCCGCTTCAGTGCCGTGATTCCGCTGGGGAGCATAGGCACGGATATCCCAAACGTAGCGCCATCGCGGCGCGAGCGGCATGATCGAGTGCATATCGTGGATATGCGGGGGAATCTGAGGCGTAGCCGCCAGTCAGCACCTGTTCTGGCGGAGGATTTCGGCGACAGGATTGATGTGCATGTTCTCGCCCACGCTGCGGAGCGCGATCGGGCGCTCGCCGGAGCCGAACTCGCACTGTTCAGTTTTGAAACCACGGCTGAAGCGTGCACGGGGCTGGAGCAATTGTACCCTTGTTTGCGTGCGGGCACCGCAGTGGTGGTGCAGTGCGATCCCGCTGCAGAATTCGCTGAGTTGATCCGCAAGCACGACTGTGGCTGGGTCATCCCGGTGCTCGGACCCGAGGCACTGCGTGACGGACTCCAAAAAATCACCGCGGAACCGAGCGAGATCTACTCGCGCCGCTGCCGTGCTTTTGCGGTCTGGCATTTGTACTATGCGCTCCCAGCACTCGGCGCGCGCTGGACACGGCTGTTCTCGGCTCTCGTGGAGCCGCTTCAAGGCAACACTCCCAGCTTGTTTGGCGCACCCGTCGAAAAGACTAAGGGTCGCGAACTAATCATCGTCGGTGCCGGTGGCTTTGGCTCCAAAGTCCTGAATACGGTGCGCGCCATCAACGCTCAAAGCGTCAGCCCCAAGTGGGAGGTCGTCGGCTTCGTCGATGATGCCGAAAAGCGCGTGGGCACCATGTGGGATGGTTACCCGGTGATCGCGACCCCCGAGACCTTGCCTGAAGTATGGATCAAGACCGCCAGTTTTGCGTGTGCCATCGGTGACAATCGCATTCGTCGCGAGGTAGTCGAGCGGCTGGAAAAAGCGGGATTCGTAGCCGAGACGATCGTGCATCCCACCGCCGTGGTGGCGGACAACGCGGAACTCGGCCGCGGTGTCTACGTCGATGCGCTTTGCGTGATCGCGGCCAACTCGCGCATCGGGGCCCACGCCTTGATCAACATGCAGGTCGGCATCGGCCATCATGTGAAACTCGGCGAGTTTTCGCAGATTTGCCCAGGCGGAAAAATTGGCGGCTATGCCGTCGTCGGTGATGGCGCATTCGTCGGCACGAGCGCCAGTGTGCTGCCGGGCAAGAAAATCGGCACCAATGCGATTGTCGGCGCGGTCTCGATGGTCGCGCACGATGTCGAGGCGGGCGATAGCGTCATGGGCATTCCCGCGCGGCGCTTTCTTGTCCGTGGAGTTCGCGCGACGAAAAAGCAGGTTGAGCGACGCGCTCTCATCATTATCGGTGCGGGTGGTGCCGGTTTGGAAGCGTTAGCCGTCGCGCGGCGCATGCTGGAGCGAGACGAAGATCTGCCGTGGTACATCGCCGGCTTCGTGGCTGACGACAAAGGCCACGTAGGGGAACTGATCGAAGGCACCCCCCGTCTTGGCCGCGTGCGGGAATTTCTCGCCGAGATGACACCAGAGAAGCACGTCTTCCACTGCGCCATTGGCGATAACAAGGCCCGCCGCAATCTCAGCCGGCTCTTTGAGGAGCACGGCATCGAGCCTCTCTCCTTGATCGACCCGCAATCCGTGATCGCCTCATCCGCCGTGATCGGAGCGGGTTGCTATGTGGCGCCAGCCGTATTCGTGGGACCGCAGGCCACGGTCGGGAAGCATGTGCTCATCAATGCCGGCGCGGGCATCGGACATCACTGTGTCATCGAGAATTATGCGCAGCTCTGTCCGGGCTCGCGTGTTTCGGGCAATGCTGTGCTGGGCGAAGCGAGCTTCATCGGTTCCAACGCGGTGGTCGCCCCTCGGGTTACGATCGGTGACAGCGCCATCGTGGGAGGTGCGTCATTGGCCGCGACGAATATCGCAGCCCACTCGACCGCAGTAGGCATCCCTGCTCGTGTAATTTTCAGGAGCAATCCGGGTTCGAGTCCGCCGACTTGACGATCTCACCACATCTTTTGTGGCCGCCACGAAACCATCCGTAGAATTCTGGTCGTCGACCGAATATACGACTTTCCAGCCTGCGCTCGCTCGTGAGTTGCAGCTGCGTGGGTGGCCGGTCGCGCAGCGTTTCGCCGTCGACAAAAATGCCTATTGGCATGCTCGTGGGCGGTTGGCTCGCCTGAGCCTGCGCTTTCGGTGCTATGGTTGGTACCCGCTCACGCTGGCCCGCGAATTTGCCCGGCGTACCGCGCCGCGCATCGGCGTGGTCTGCACCAACACATTTTACGCTCCTCGCGTGGCGCTGGCCGCCGCGGGAAAACAGACTCCGGTGATCCACTGGGTGTTCGATCTCTATCCCGATGTCATGACCGCAGCGGGAACGATCCGCGCCAATGGTCTCGTCGAACGTGCCCTGCGATCGACCGTGCGAGCAACCTTCGATCGAGCCGCGGCCAACGTGTTTCTCGGGGAAAGCCTGCGGTGGCATGCAGAGGAGAAATTCGGGCCGATCCCACGCGCGGAAGTCATCCACATCGGAGCGGACGGAAAACCATTCGCTGACACGCCGCCGGCTCCGCTACCAAGCGGCACACTGCGGCTGCTTTATTGCGGCAATCTCGGTCGGATGCACGACGTCGATACGATTGCTCAGGTGATCGCTAGCGGACTCCCTGACGGCGTGAGCGTGGATTTTCGCGGCAACGGCTTTGGTTTTCGGGCTCTGGAAGCTGCGCTCACCGCGAGTGGCAATCGCTCTCGCGTGAAGCTTGGCGGCAATCTCCCCGGCGCTGATTGGGTCGCCGAGATGAAGGCCGCACATGTGGCACTGGTCACCGTGCGACCGGGCTCGGAAGGACTGGTGATGCCGAGCAAGACGTACAGTGCGCTGGTGGCCGGGCAGGCGATTCTCGCCGTATGTCCCATCGATTCCGATCTCGCAGCGCTGGTCCGCACCCACGATGCGGGCTGGGTAATCGCGCCCGGGGACACCGAGGCCCTCAAGGCCTTGCTCCGTCGTCTCGCGCAAACTCCATCGGAGGTGCTTGCCAAGCGACTCAATGCGTGGCGCATCGGACATGCTCATTTTGACCAAGCCGTGCTCGCTCGCCAATGGGATGCGCTGTTGCAGACCGTTGCCGCAGGTATCGCGGCGTGATCTCGCGATCAAAGATGCCAGCCCAAAAATTGATCATTGTTGGCGCCGGCGATGCGGGGCTCGAGGCGCTACTGGTCGCGCAACGTCAGATGTGCGATGGATCACCGGCATGGGAGGTGATTGGTTTCACGGATGAGGACGCATCCCTGCGCGGCACCAAGCTGGAGGGCTTCGATATTCTGGGCTCGGATTCGCAAGTTCGAGACCGATTGCCCAGCGACGAGGTAAAGTTTCATTGTGCGCTCCGGCAAAACGACGCTCGTCGGGAGGCTGCTCGAGCGTGGAGTGCGGCTCGATTTCAGGCTGCATCTCTCATCGATCCGTCGGCGACGATTGGGCGCAATGTCGTGATCGCGCCAGGTTGTCAGATCGGAGCTCTCACGGTGATCGGCCCTCTGGCTCAATTGGGCCAGCACGTGATTGTGGATACCCATGCCGGGGTGGGGCACCATTCTATCATCGGCGAATTCAGCCAGATCGGCGCTGGCGCGCGAGTTAACGGCACGTGTTCGCTCGGCGCCTCGGTCTTGATTGAATCCAACGCCGCCATTCAGCCCGGGACGAGCATCGGCGAGGGCGTAATCGTAAGATCGGGATCCTTTGTTATGCAGCAGGTGAAAGCTTTTTGCATCGTGCAAGGTGTCCCGGCTCGGATGACGCGCGATAGCGAGAAATGATTGGACGCGGCGACATGAGCGGGCACTTTCGCCATGTCCTGCACACCAAAGCGTCTCGCTTAGATGTCCAACCTTCAACAGATCCGCACTACCGTCGCTGAAATTCTCGAAGTCGATGAAGCCGCTCTTACCCCGGAGACTTGCTTCTATGATTTGCCGAATTTTGATTCAGTGAAAGTTCTCAGCTTGATTGTGGCGCTTGATGATATCGGCGTGGAGGTCCCTCAGGACAAAGCGGGCGACATCCGCACTTTTGCCGACGTGTTGAAACTCGCGAAACTCGCATGAGTACTGCTCGTCGATTTGACGGCAAGACCGTCGTCGTGACGGGCGGTTCTTCCGGCATCGGCTTGGCGACAGCGCAGAAAATCGCGCAAGAGGGCGGGCGCGTCGTCTTGCTTGCCCGGGACGCGGCCAAGCTGGCGACCGCACTTGGCTCGCTTTCTGGCGAAGGCCACCTGACGCGCGCGGTCGATGCGCTCAATGAGGAGGCCGTAGCTGCAGAGTTGAAATCGGTGCGCGATCAGGTCGGTGCGCAGCACGCGCTCGTCTGCTGCGCCGGTGCCCACGCGGTGCGACCGCTGATTGTCAGCAAGGCGAAGAATTTCGAGGAGCTGTATCAGCAAAACGTCAGCACCGCGGTCAACGCGATCCGTCCGTTCCTCAAGGCCGTGCCCGCCGAGGGTGGGGCGATCGTGTTGCTGTCATCCGTAGCTGGCCTGCGTGGCGCGGCTTCGGCGGCGGCGTACGCGGCCTCGAAAGGCGCACTGCTCGCCTTGAGCAAGTCGCTCGCGGTCGAACTCGCGGGCAAGCGCGTGCGTGTGAATACCGTCGTGCCGGGCGTCGTCGAGACACCGATGACGGCGGAGTTTCTTGGCAAGTTGCCGCCCGAGCAGCGCGACGCACTCGTGCGCTCGCATCCATTGGGTCTTGGCCGCCCCGACGACGTGGCGGGCGCGATCGCGTTTCTCGCATCCGACGAAGCGCGCTGGATGACCGGGGCGGAACTCGTGGTGGACGGCGGCCTGTCTAGCCGGTAGGTTTTACTTCATGAGCCAGATCGACGAACGGGTGAAGCGTGTGGTCCTCGAGACCTTGAAGATCGCCGAGAGCGATTATAACGAGGACTTGTCTGCGGGCGACCTGCCGCAGTGGGACTCGATCGGCCACGTGAATCTCCTGATGGCCGTCGAAAAGGAATTCGATGTGGCGTTCGACGTCACCGATGCGATCGACATCGAGTCGGTCGGCGATTTGCAGGACATGGTCAAAAAATACGTCGCGCAAAAGCCCGCGGGCTGAGCGACGAGCATGCGCACCATCGGCGATATCCTTCTGCGCGGCGCCGAGCAGTACGGGAATCGGGAGGCGCTGGCCGACCCGAACGAAACAGCCACGTACGCCCAATTGGCCGGAGCCGCCAGCCAGCACGCGCGCAGCCTGCGCGCGCTCGGCCTAGCGCCCGGTGACCGCAGCCTGATCGTGCTGCCCAACAGCGTCGACTTCGTGCGGGCGCATTTCGCGAATCTTCTCGCCGGCGCCATCAGCGTGCCCTGCGACGTGGCGATCTCACCGACTACTTTGACGGCTATCGCCTCGAGCTGCGGCCCACGCTTCTTGCTCACTGATGCCTCGACGCTGAAACGTCTCGGTGAGCATCTTCCCGCATCGTTGGAGTATGTGCTGGTCTTTGGGTCCAGCGAATCGACCGATGTGCGTGTGCGCGATGCGCGCGCGTTGGCGAGCACGCAATCGAGCGAGGCATTGACCGATGAGCGAGGCAGCGACGACGTCGCGGCCCTGATGTTTACCACCGGCACGACCGGCTTGCCGAAAGGTGTGATGCTCACGCATGCCAATGTGCTCGCCGCCTTGGAGAGCATCACCCGCTTTGTTGGCTACTCTCCCGAGGATCGCGAAGTGGTTGTGCTGCCGCTCTCGCACAATTTTGGCCTTGGTCACGTGTACTGCAATTTGTTGAGCGGCGGTGCCGTGTATACCGACACGGGACTATCTCGACCGGGCCGCGTGCTCAAGGCGCTCGAATCGTTTCGCGCCACGGGGTTTCCCGGCACTCCCACCGGTTACGGGATGCTGATGGATCAGTTTGGTCCGGTGCTTGCGGCGAAGGGCAGGGGCTTGCGGTTTGCCGTGATCAACTCGGCTCCGCTTCCGCCGGAGCGCGCTGCGCAACTGCAGGCTCTTCTGCCGCACCTCGACATCATGGTTTATTACGGACTCACCGAGGCCTCGCGGACATCGTTCGCCTCGCTTTCTCGGCTGGGACCAGAGCTCTACCGCTCGGTCGGACGGCCCATGGCTCACGTGGAAGTGCAGATTCAGGATGGCGATGGACATGCACGCACGACCGGTGAATCCGGCGAGGTGGTGATCCGCGGGCCCGCCGTCACGCAGGGCTATTGGCGCAATCCTACGGAAACTGCCGAGGCTTTTCGCTCCGGCTGGCTGAAGACCGGCGACCTCGGCCGTATCGATGATGAGGGCCTGCTCTGGATCATCGGTCGCATCAAGGACGTCATCAATGTCGGCGGCTACAAAGTGATCCCGGGCGACGTGGAGCGCGTGCTCTTGCAAGTCGCGGGTGTCGTCGACGCCGGTGCCGTTGGCATCGACAATCTCAGCGGTGTGACCGGCGAGGCGGTCGTGGCGGCCCTCGTGTTAAAAGAGGGTGCGGTGCTCGACGAAACCGCCCTCCAGCAACTCTGTGTGCAGCAGCTTGAGAAATTCAAAGTGCCCACTCGTTTCGTGCGCGTGAAGGAAATTGCCCGCACCAACACCGGAAAAATCAAGCGCGCCGAACTTGCACGCGAGGTTGCAGCCGCGCTCGCAGCCGAGTCTAGTGGGCGCAACTAACGCCGTGCTACGTCTCCGTCTTCCGCTTCCACGCTTCTTGTCCGCTGGTGAAGTCTTCACCGGCAAGGGCAGCCTCGGCGCCTTGCGCGGCCTCGATGCGGCGCGCGCCGCCGTGATCGTCTCGGGTAGCTTGCTTAAGGTCGCGGGCATGTCGGAGAAGATCGCGGCCTCGATCCAAGCCCACGATGTTCGCGTCTGGAGTGCGCCGACGGGTGAGCCTACGCTGGAGAAACTCGCGCCGCTGCTGGCCGAGCTGAATGCGTTTCAGCCCGACTGGATCGTCGCGATCGGCGGCGGCTCGGTGATCGACGCGGCGAAATTGCTGTGGGTGTTCTACGAGCATCCCGATCTTAATCTTGAGCGCGCGACGCGTCCGTTCGCCTTGCCCGCCCTGCGCGGGAAGGCCCGGTTTGTGGCGGCCCCCACGACCGCTGGCACTGGCTCGGAGGTCAGCTCGTCGGCGGTGTTCGGCGATGAGCGTGGCCGTAAGATCCCGCTCGTTTCCCACGATCTCCTGCCGGATGTGGTCGTGCTCGATCCCGCGTTGGTCGCAGGCGTGCCGCCCGCCGTCGCGGTCTCCGCTGGACTGGACGCCCTCGCGCATGCGGTCGAAGGCTACGTCTCGCGGTTCGCCAATCCGCTTGCCGATGTGTTCGCGGAAACCGCCACCCGCACCCTTCTGGAAAAACTGCCCGCGGCGATTGCCCGCCGCGATGATCTCGACCTGCAGCTCGAGGTGATGCACGCCGCGATGCTCGCGGGCTGGGTGCAGAACTTGAAAGTACCCGGCGTGGGCCACGCGCTCGCTCATCAGCTCGGTTCGCTGGGTATTGCGCACGGCGCGGCGTGTGGTGCGTTGCTGGTGGCAAGCGTGGAGTTCAACGCCACCGACGATTCGGTGCGCCGCCGCTACGACAAACTCGCGAGTGCGATTGGCGCAAGCGATACAAATGGCCTTGTCGAAAAATTGCGCGACATACGCCGTGCGCTCGGCGCCACGGCCGGGCTCGCCAGCCTCGCTGCGGGCGGACGCGCGGCCATCGCGGAACGCAAGAGCGAGATTCTCGCCGGAGCGCTTGCCGATGTCTGCGCCCGCGCGAATCCGCGCACCTTGGATGCGACCGCGGCCGAGCGCGTGCTCAACGCAGCCATGGAGGATCTCGCGGCATGACCGCCATCGCGACCGATCCCATCGAGGCGCTGTTTTCCGCGCGCCCGTACAGTCTCTCGCGCGAAGCGAAAGCGTCGCTCTTCCTTGCCGCGATGCAGGAGGCGTACCGCCATCATTACGCGGCCTGTCCGGCATATCGCCGGTATTGCGAACGGCGCGGCTTCGGTGCGACGCACGTATTTTCGGATATCGCCGAGCTGCCGTTTTTGCCCGTGCAGGCGTTCAAGGAAAACGCGTCGCTGCTCCGCTCGGTCGATGTCGCGCAGATCACCACACGGCTAAGCTCATCTGCCACGAGTGGCGTTGCCAGCAGCGTCGATATCGATCGCGTGACGGCCAAGCGTCAGGTGCGCGCGCTCGCGGGTGTGATCAGCGAAGTGCTTGGGCCGAAGCGCCGGCCTTTCCTCGTGATCGATGTTGATCCCCGGACGGGTGGAGCGTCGGGGCTCGGTGCGCGCAGTGCAGCGGTGCGGGGCTTCCTCAATTTAGCCCGTGAGGCGACCTACTTGATGGACAGCACGCCGACCGGCGCACTGTCACTGCGGGCCGATGATTTTGCCGCGGCGCTGGAAAAATACGCCGCAGGCAATGAGCCGGTAGTAGTCTTTGGTTTCACCTTCGTTCTCTACGTGCACGCGGTACTGCCGCTGCTGAAGGCCGGGAGAAAATTCCAACTGCCGCCCGGCTCTCATGTCGTGCACATCGGCGGCTGGAAGAAGCTCGCTGACCAACAGGTGAGCAAAGCCGATTTCGAGGCGGTGATGTCCGAAGTCTTTGGCGTGCCCGCAGCCAGCGTTGTCGATTTTTACGGCTTCACCGAGCAGATGGGCGTCACATACCCCGACGGGCCCGGCGGCACCAAATTCGCACCGGCATTCGCGGAAGTGATCATTCGCGATCCAGCCACTCTCGCACCGTTGCCCGATGGCAAGACAGGTCTGCTCGAGTTTGTTACCCCGTTGCCGCATTCATACCCGGGTATCGCCGTGCTCACCGATGATCTCGGTGTGATCACTGGCCGTGGCGAGGTGAACGGTTGGCACGGCACGCAGTTTCGCATTCTCGGCCGCGCGAAAGCCGCCGAAGTCCGCGGCTGCGGTGACATCATGGGCAGCAAAGTCGCCACGCGCAGCGCTCAGGATGCGGCACGCATTGTCGTGAGCGAGCCCCGCCTTTTGTGCGATGGGGCGAGCAATCGCGTGGCCGGCGAACTCTTCGCCCCCATCGATCTTGCGAGCCTGCCTATCGTGCCCGATATTGGCGCGCTGGCGACGCAGCTGCGCACCGCGCGCAACGCGCTCGAGTCTTACTCAGTCGACGATCTCGCCGCCCTCGTTTCCGCCGCCGCCAAGCGCTGGGCGGATCCTGCGTCACCGCTCTCGCCTCTGCGTCAGCAAGGCCTGCTGTTTCTTACCAACTGGTGCGACGCCGCGAATTTCCGCGCGATGGCGGATCGCTCGCTGCGCGGCCAACGCGGTTTCCTCGATGGCTTCCGGCCCGTCGCCCACACCAA
Source organism: Verrucomicrobiota bacterium (assembly GCA_048498795.1). GTDB lineage: Bacteria > Verrucomicrobiota > Verrucomicrobiia > Opitutales > Opitutaceae > JBEHXH01. The sequence continues at coordinate 90,503 of JBEHXH010000010.1, read as the reverse complement.
TCGCCTGATGTGGCGCGCACAGTCGCGTGGACTCGTGGTGCATTGGCTGGCGGGCAACGTCCCGCTGCTCGCCATGCTTGCACTCGCGCAGTCCGTCGTAACGCGCAATGCGAATATCCTCAAAGCCGCGAGCGGCTTCGCGCGCGTGCTGCCTGCCTTGCTCGATGCATTCCGCGGCCTCGAGGTGCGCCGGCCCGACGGCCGCGTGCTGCGCGGTGACGACGTACTCGCGACCATCGCGGTGATTTATTTCCCGCGCGAAGACTCCGCCTCCGCGACCGCGCTTTCGACGGCGGCTGATCTTCGCCTGGCTTGGGGCGGCCGAGAAGCCGTCGAAAGCATCATGAATCTGCCGAAGCGCTTCGGCACCGAAGACATTATCTTTGGCCCGAAGCTTTCGTATCTCGTCGTCGGCAAAGAAATGCTCGCGACGGAGCGGCAGGTGAAACGCCTCGCGCGGCACGTATCGACGGACTCGTCTGTGTTTGACCAATACGCGTGCGCTTCGCCGCATACGGTTTTCGTGGAGAAGGGTGGAGTGGCGGCCAGCCCGCATGCTTTCGCAAAACTGCTCGCGACCGAGATGGCGCGCGCCGCGGTCCGTATTCCGAAAGGGCCAGTCGACGCCGGCACCGCGGCCAAAGTCACTTCGGCGCGCATGCGCTATGAATTCACGGGCGAGCTCTGGACCTCGGGCGGCACGGAGTGGACCGTGCTCTTCGATGAGGATGGCGCGCGCGGACTCGCCGATCCCTGCTACTCTCGCGTGATCACCGTCCGTGCGATTGACGATGTGATGCAGGCCGCCGATTTCGCGCATCACGGCATCCAGACCGTTGGCCTCGCGTTGAGCGGTGCGCGCAAACTGACCTTCGCCTCGCGCGCGGCGGCCAATGGGGTCGAGCGTTTTCCCGAGCCCGGTCGCATGACTTATTTCGACAGTCCGTGGGACGGACTTTTTGCGATGGACCGCATGGTGCGGTGGGTTTCGCTGGGAGGCCCTCTCTGATGCACACGGCAATCACCGCGAGCAGTTACTATGTGCCCGACAAGCGGCTCACGCATGCGGAGCTGGCTGAGCGCTTCGGCGCTGAGACGATGGACAAGGTCGCGCAGACTTCTGGTATCTGGGAACGCCGCGTCGCGAGCCTGGGTGAGTGCGCCTCGGATCTCGCCTTACGTGCCGCGGAGGACCTGCTGCAGGCGAAGCAGATACCGCGTGAGTCGATCGACCTCGTGATCTTCGCCACGCAGACGCCGGACTATCTCCTGCCGACGACCGCGTGTCTGCTGCAGGAGAAACTGAAGATACCAAACAGCGCCGCGGCCTTCGATATCAACCTCGGCTGCTCGCAGTACGTGTACTCGCTCTCGGTCGCGCACAGCATGATCGCCGCGGGCCTGAAGAAGCGCGCGCTTGTGATGACCGGCGACACGGTGACGCGCATTCTCAATCCGCAAGATCGCGCGGTGGTGCCGCTCTTCGGCGATGCGGGCACCGCTACACTCATCGAACCGTGCGCGAGCGGCGAAGGTTTCCTCAAATTCAAACTCGGCTCCGATGGAAAAGGCGCGCCGTATCTCATCTGGCCGACCAGCGGTATGCGGCAGGCTCGCACCGAGGAGTCGGCGAAGGCCGTCACCGACAAGCACGGCAACACCCGCCGAGCGGACGACATGTACATGGATGGCGCGGCGGTCTTCGTCTTCACGCTGAAGACCGTGCCGAAGCTCGTGGAGGATTTGCTCGCGGACGCCGGACTTACCATCGAGCAGGTCGACCTCTTCGTGTTTCACCAAGCGAGCGAGATGATCGTCGAATCGTCGGCGAAGAAGTTGAAAATCCCCCGCGAGAAACTGCACTACAAACTCCACGACGTCGGAAACTCCGGCGGCTCGACCGTGGGCATCGCTCTCACCGACGCGTGGCTGAAAGGCCGGATCAAACCCGGCATGACCGTGGTGCTCAGCGCATTTGGGGTGGGCCTTTCGTGGGCAGGCGCGGTGGTTCGCTGGCCGCAAAATAGTCTCGGTCCAGTATGCACCGTCGATTTTTCCGGCAGCCCAGCGGTCCCTCCAAATCAGAAAAATCCCGGGAGCTGAAATGCAGAGCATGATGAAATGGTGCATGTTGGCCGCCGCACTCGGTGCGCTGGCCCAGGCTGCCGTGATTGTTGTTCCCGATGCCGCCTCGGGCGAAGAGCGCGAGGCCGGAGCTGAGCTCGCGCGCATCTGGACCCGCGGTAATGGCGCAAAGCTAATCACGCGCGCCGAAAGCGAGGCGGACGCGAAAGACGAAAAGGGCCCGTGGTTCTTCATCGGTGAGACCAATCTCGGCCGACGCGAGGCTGCGCTGCCAGCCGAGCTCGACCGCGACGGATTTCGTGCGCGCGTCCTCCGCGGCAACCGGGTCGTGCTGCGCGGGGCGAATGGGGCCGGGGATTTTTTTGCCGTCACGTGGTTTGCCCAGCAGCAGATGGGCGTGCGGTGGTATGAGCCGGGCGACCTCGGTGAGAAGATTCCCCAGCTCGATCGCTGGCAGCCGCCGGTTCTCGATCGAGTGGTGGCACCCGCGTTCATGTCGCGCAGTTTTTATGCGCTCGGCGAAGGGGGCGAATTGTGGGCTCAGCGCAATGGCCTGCATGATCGCCTGCCGCACAGTCACGCGATGTCGCGGCTGTTTGCGCCGTCGCTGTTTGACGAGCACCCCGAGTGGTTTCCGCTGCGTGAGGGGAAGCGCTACCGGCCCGCGTCCGTCGACGACTCCAACTGGCAGCCTAGTTTCATGCTCCCCGCGGTGGCGGCGCATGCGGCTGGCCAAGCCAATTCGTTTTTCGCTGCGAATCCAACGGCCGAGGGCTTTTCCATCAGCCTCAACGACAGCCTGCGCTTCGATCAATCGCGTGAAGCCCAGGCGGCACGCGGCACCGTGGGCTGGTTTCGCGGTAAACCGAACTATTCGGACGAGGTGTTCACTTTTGCCAATCGTGTCGCCGATCTCGTGGCCGCGCGTTATCCGCAAAAACTCGTGAGTGCGTACGCCTATGGCTGGAGCGAGCAGACCCCGTCGTTTCCGCTCCGTCCCAATGTCGTGCCATGGCTGACCGCCGAGCGGGCGCAGGGATTCGACCCGACTTTTGCGCAACAGGATCGTGAACTGATCGCCCGATGGTGCAAGAGCGGGGCGCGCATCGTCGGCCTCTACGATTATCTCTACGGCACGCCGTACCTCGTGCCGCGCGTGACGACCCGCCTGACGGCCAGCTCGATCGTCGATGCCTACGGCGCTGGTGTGCGAGCGTATTTCGCCGAGACCAACGCCGACTGGGCGCTCGATGGCCCCAAGCTCTGGCTTGCCGCGCAACTCCTGTGGGATCCAAAGCAAAACGTCGACGCACTGCTCAACGATTACTACGCCGGTTATTGGCAGGAGGCGGCGGAGCCGATGCGGGCATTTTTCGAGCGGTGTGAAAAAGCGTGGATGGAGCAGCCGCGCCCCGGCTTTTGGCTGAAGTACTATTATGACGAGGCGCAGGTCAGTGCCTATCCGCCCGCGCTCCGCCGAGAGCTGCGCGCGCTGCTCGATCAAGCGCGGGCGAAAGCGCAGAGCGCGGCGGTCAAGGCCCGCGTGGAAAAGACGAGCGGCGCGTTTGAAGTAGTGGAGCGATTTGGTGCGTTCAACGAAGCCCGGGCGCAGCTCGATGCCGTGGTCGTTCGCGGAACCGCCAGCGAGAGCGAAACGTTTCCGCAGGTGCAGGCGTACGTGGCCGCGAAAGCGGCTTTCGCTGAGAGCTGCCGGCGCGCGGTGGAGGAAAAGCGACTCAAGCCAACCAAGGAGATCGAGATTTACTGGCGCAACGACCCGAGCGCGCTCGTCGCCGAGTGGTTGCTCCAATCGGGTGGCGCACCGATGCGGACTCAGCTGGCTGCGCTCGCGGACCAACCCGGAGGCGCCGGCTTGCGTGCGTTGCTGACCGCAGACGAGCGACGTTTTGTGCCCGTGCTCTCCTTTGATTCCACTTGGCGGAAGCTCTCGATTTCCGAGCGGTGGGACGATCTCACGACGACATGGCAAAGCGGCAGTTGGCGCGGCACCGGGGACCCGGGCGAAAATCGCCGAATCAAAACGGGCGGTGACAACGAAGATCCAGTGCTGGTGTTTCGCGGTTGCCGCAACGATGCCATCTCCCAGTGGACACTCGGCGTGCGTCCCAGCTGGATTTACCGGACGAGTGTGGAGATATCCGGACATGTAAGCGCAGCCAATCAAGTTTACCTCGTGCTCGCTTGGCTCGATCAAGCGGGGCGCTATGTCGGTGAGGCGACGAGCTCGCGCGTGCCGGCGGGCGACCACTCAGGCCCGATGCGTTTGGTGGTTTTTGGTCAGGCACCGATCGACGCTGCTTACGTGGGTGTCGGCGTGTACGTCAAAGCCCAGGGCGTCGATGATGTTGCGAACGTCGGGCCGATATCGTTGCAGATGGCTCCGCCGCGGGCCGCTAGCCAATGAAGCGCAGACTACGCACGGAATGGATCGCCAGCGGCGTCGTGGCGTTGTGTTTACTGCTCGGAGTCGTGATGCTGATGCGTGCGGCGACTCGCCCGGCGTTGGCCCCTCGCACGTCGCAACTGCCCCAGATGCTGCCAAAGGAGATTCCGGGCTGGACCGTAAAAGATCTGCCGGTCGGCGAGGGGGAAGCGGCCGCGACGCGAGTGGAGGAGATCCTGCATTTCGACGATGTCGTGTACCGGCAATATTCCTGTGCGCAGGGCAGTGTAGCCGTGTACGTTGCCTACTGGCAGCCGGGCAAGGTGCCGGTGCAAATCCCCGCTTCGCACACGCCGGATCGTTGCTGGACCTATGTGGGCTGGCATTGCGAGGACCGGCGCTTCCACGAAGTGCTGACCGTGGATGGCAAAGCGCTGCTGCCCGCGCAGTGGCGCAAGTTTTCCACCACGAGTGGCGCCGGCATCAACGTCGTTTTCTGGCACCTCTACGGAGGCCGCCTGTACGACTATGGCGACACGTCACACGAAAAGGTGAGTCCGTTGCGGTGGTGGCGTGATCAGCTTCAATCGCTCACGCAGGGCGTGGGTGAACAGTATTTTATCCGTGTCTCCAGCGATCAGCCGTTGGAGCGCATTCTTCGGGCCGACGGCTTCGAGCAGGTGATGAAGTCGATCGCGGCGCTGGGTCTCTACGAGCCCAAGCAGTAGCCCGCAGCCCCTTCGGGGCTAAGTGTAAATCATTTGAAAGATGGACAACGCCGGAGGTATGCCCTTTGCTATTGGGCGAGTGACTGCACGCATGCCGACGAACCAGCCGGGGCACCTCGCATCATGACCAAGCGGATTTTCGACTTGGCTGTGGTGTTGTTGTTCGCGCCGCTGTGGGTGCCGCTCTTGGCAGTGACGGCTTTGCTGGTCCGCGTGAAGCTGGGAAGTCCCGTCCTCTTCCGCCAAAAGCGCCCCGGGCGCAGCGGCGTGATTTTCGAGATCATCAAATTTCGTTCGATGACCGATGCGCGTGACGTGTCGGGAAACCTGTTGCCCGATGCTCAGCGCTTGCCGCCGTTTGGCCAGTGGTTGCGGTCCAGCTCACTCGACGAGCTGCCCGAATTGCTCAACGTCCTGCGGGGCGAAATGAGCCTCGTCGGACCGCGCCCGCTGCGAGTCGATTACCTGCCTCGCTACAATACTCGGCAGGCGCGCCGCCACGAAGTGCTGCCGGGCATTACCGGCCTCGCCCAAGTGATGGGACGCAACTCAATCACGTGGGAGGAAAAATTCGAATGGGATGTGAAATACGTCGAGTCCCGCGGACTCTGGGTAGACATCAGAATTTTGTTCCGCACGGCCAAGGCCGTGCTGTGGCGGAGCGGCATCAGTGCAGCGGGTGAGGCGACGATGCCTGAGTTCAATCCGGGCGCAACGCGCTCGAATCCTTCGCGAGAGGCGGTGCACTCATGAGTCGGTTCCTCCTCGATTGGGCGCGCAATCGCCGGACGCTGATTCTCGCGGCGTTTTACGCCAGCATCTGCGCCGCGAGTTTTTATCTCGCGTACGAGGTTCGCTGGGATTTCGCGGTATCGGGACCATACCAAGTGCAGCGACTGCACTACATCTCGATCATCGTCGGCGTTAAAATCGTGGCGCTCGTGCTCGTGCGGCAGCTTGGGAGTATGCTGACCTACTTCAGCATACCCGATCTGATCCGCATGTCGTGGGCCATGTTGGGATCCACGACTGTGCTGTTCATCCCGCGTTGGACTGGACTCAGTTATTATTCGCCTCCGCGCGGGGTGCTGCTGATCGATTTTCTGCTCTGCATGATGGGGCTCTGCGTGGTGCGCCTCGGCACCCGCATGTACCGCGAGCGTATTTCGGTCGGGCAAAAGATCGTGAGTGAGCCGCTCCAACTGGTCGCCATCGTTGGTGCCGGTGACGCTGGGGCTTCGCTCGCGAAAGAGTTTCTCAACTATCCCGCCCGAGGATTTCGCCCGGTGGTGTTTTTCGACGATGACCCGGGCAAGCACGGCAAGCTGATCCACGGCGTGCCCGTGGTCGGCCGGCCGGAAGCGATCGGCGAGGTGAAGGAGGCGGCTGGCGTAGTGAAGATCGTCATCGCGATGCCGTCCGCTCCCTCGCGGCGAATCCGCGACGTCGTGATGTTGATGAAGGAGCGCGGCCTGAAGGTGGAAACACTCCCCTCGGTCGAAGAACTCGCCTCGGGCCGCGTCACGGTCAATCGCATCCGCCCGGTGGAGGTGCAGGACTTGCTCGGGCGCGAAACCGTCAATCTCGACTCGGCCTCGATTCGTCGCCTGGCCGAAGGGCGCGTGGTGATGGTCACCGGTGCGGGTGGCAGCATTGGCAGCGAACTTTGCCGTCAAATTGCGGCCCTGAACCCGAAGCGGCTTCTCATGGTCGAGCAGTCTGAGGCGAGTCTGTTCGTGATCGAGCAGGAGCTCAATGAGACCGGACTCGGCGCGATTGCGCTGCCGCTCGTGGCCGACATTCTCGATACCGGCCGGATGGAGTTCATCTTCGGCCGGTTCAAGCCTCAGGTCATCTTTCACGCCGCTGCTCACAAGCACGTGTACTTGATGGAGCGGCAGCCGGGTGAAGCCATCCACAACAACGCGATCGGCACCCGTGGTCTCGCCGAGTTGTCGGTGCAGCACGCGGTCGAGACGTTCGTGTTCATCTCCACCGACAAGGCGATCAACCCGACGAGCGTGATGGGCGCGACGAAGCGTCTGGCCGAGTTGCAGATCATGGCGGCGGGACAAAATGCCGCGGCGCACACGCGTTTCATGGCTGTGCGTTTTGGCAATGTTCTCGGCTCATCCGGCAGCGTTGTGCCGATCTTCAAGCGCCAGATCGCCAATGGCGGCCCGATCACCGTGACCCATCCGGATGTAACGCGGTATTTCATGACGATCCCGGAAGCCGTCGGTCTCGTCCTGCAAAGCTCTGTGATGGGGCAGGGCGGCGAGATCTTCGTCCTCGATATGGGGCAGCCGGTGAAGATCGTCGATCTTGCGCGGCAGATGATCGAGCTCAGCGGCCTCAAGCCGGGCGAGGATATCGAGATCAAGTTTACCGGCTTGAAGCCGGGTGAAAAACTTTTCGAAGAGCTCCAGCATCGCAGCGAAAAACTCGTCGCGACCGATCATCCGCGGGTGTGGCGTTTTATCAGCGATGCACCGCTCAATGCCGATTTGGGCGATATCGCGGCCCGGCTGCACCGGGCCGAGCCCAACGAGTTGAAGACTGCACTCCAGCAATTCGTGCCGGAGTACACTCCTCACTTCGACTAACGCGCGAGGGCGTCAGCCCTTGATGTTGAGTTCCTCGAACTGGGCCCACTGCAATGCGCAGGGCCAGAGTGTGCACCAAGTGAGGAACACCGCTGCGTTGTGCAGCGGAAAATCGAACCACGCCGAAGCCAGCGTAAATAATCCCGCGGTCACGATGGAGGCGCTCAGCGCATTTTCCCACACAAACGCACGGATTAGCGCGAGCACCAGCCAGCCCGCGCCGAACAAGATGGGAATCATGCCCACGAGACCGAACTCGAGAGGAAACTCGACGATGTCGTTGTGGGCATGCTGCCAAACGAAGCGCCGGCCATTCTCCATGTAGATCAAAGGGAATCTCTGCTGATAAGCGGGAAACAGATAGCGAAAACTGCCGGCCCCGGCGCCGAATTTCCAGTTGTCGCCCAGCATCTGCAGCGAAGCCTTGGTAGCGGTCGCGCGCGAGGTCCAGCCGATGTCCGCGCGTTGCTCGAGCACGTTCTGGACTCGGTCCATCGCATTGCCGGCTCCGACAGCATGAAAGCTCAGCCGCAGGAACGCGGCAAAGATGATGACCACCGCGATCAGGATCACTGGACGGCGCTCGCCGGCGGGGCGGAGCATTTGGTTGATCATGAATGCGGCCATCGTGAGCAGCACATAGGCGAGCATCATGATCGTCGCGCCGCGGGCATAACTCACCGTGACCGCGATCGCCATACTCATGGCGAAAAACGCGAAGAGGCCCGAGGGACTGGATTTGTCGAGGCGCCGCTGTGCTCGGATGTAGAACCAGCCGGCGAGTCCGCACACAATGCCCAGCGTGAGATTCAGGTACGCCGCCGCGTGATTCTTGTAGATAAAAGTCGCGAAAAATGTGCCCTCGGTCGGCCAGACCCAGTACATCTTGCCGTTGCCCTGCAATTTTTGCGCGATGCCGAAGCACGCGAGGAGAAATCCATTGGCCGCCAGGGCGATGAGTAGCATCTGGATCGAGCGGCGGCGGGTGAAGCCGATCCAGATCGAGCAGACGACGAGCCACGCCCCGAGGTAGACCATGAAGCTCCGCCAGATATTCCACTCCTCGAACGGTGCGACGACACTCGTCGGCAGCCAGTTGTAGTGCAGCCGCGGCGCCATGGTCCAGCTCTGCCGGGAGAGCACGTACTGCCAGGCGGGATTCCACGCTTGCAGCGCCACATAGCCCAGCAGGACGAGGCCGCACCAAAAAATCGGAAAGCGAATCAGCTTTGGCCAGGTGAGCAGGCGAAACACTTCACCGCCAGTGTCCGCTTCAGTATACTGCCGAGGCAGGAGCGCCACGATGAAGCCGGCGACGGCGAGCCCAAGGCTGGCGCCTTGCACCCATAACCTGGCACCACCGAAAATCCACGGCAGCGCGACAAGATGCGCTGTCACGATCCAGATCAGCAGCATCTCGATCGGATGAATGCGGAACCGTTTCGTCTTGGCGCGAAATTGCTCGAGAGGGCGCTGCAGCGCCGTGTAGTCGGGTAGTTTTTGGTTAGCCAATCGGCCGCGAGCATGCGCGCACATCGACGCGGGGAAAGCGCATTTTTTGACCATCCGTTGCTCGGCGGATGCTTGCCGCGCCGCGGCGTGTCCGCACCATCGCGGCCATGATTTCCACTCGGGCCCGCGGTCTCGCGAACCTGCACGTGCTCGCCATGACGCTGGCGGTGGGAATCTTTTTCTGGACCTACGCGGAGTTCATCATGCGCTTCGTGCCGGTGGTGAGACTCAGCCGTGAGGTCAATCTGCTCCCGTATTTTCTCTGCATGGTCGGCGGCATGATGCTTTCGGCCCGCGATCTCGTGCGGCAGGCCGCGCGGTTTCATTTGCTGGATCTCGGTGACGCCTCGCGCATCGCTGCGCGCCAAGTGATGCTGATGGCGCTGCTGACCTTCACGATGATGTTCGCGACGCAGGACCGCAGCATCAGCCGTCTCTTTCTCGGCACATATCTTGTCTGGTGCTGGCTCGGCCTCTCGGTGCTCAATGCCCGTGTGCCCCGCGCCCTCGCGCGCCTCGTGTTTCAACGCGGGCACCGCTTACCCACGCTGTTCATCGGTGGTCCCACCTCGCTGGCACGCCTGAGCAACTGGATCGCGACGAAGGAGCCGCTCGGTATTCACCCGCTCGGGCTGTTGTCGGACGAGCCCATTCCTGCCGCTGCAGCCAGTCCCGATATCCCCGTGCTCGGCAACACCGCGGATTTCGCGCGCGTGCTTGACGAGCGACAGGTTGGGCAGGTCGTGCTGCTGGAGTTGCCCAAGGACGATGGCGTCGCGCGGCAGATGATCGAGAGCTGCGAACTCTACGGCTGCCGCCTGCTCGTGTACAACGACCTTGCGGAGCGCTACGCGCGGCCGCTGGTGCCGGTGATCGAGGAAGGACGGCACTACTGCACCCTGCAGGATGAGCCGCTCGAAGATCCGGTGAACCGGCTCATGAAGCGCGCCTTCGATCTCGCGGTTGCGATGCCAGTGGTCGTGATCGTGCTGCCACTGCTCTCGGCGTTTGTCTGGCTCGGGCAACGCCGCCAAGCTCCTGGCCCGCTGCTCCACGCCCGCGCGCGGCGAGGCCTGCAGGGACAGACGTTTCAGATGCTCAAGTTTCGCTCGATGTACGTCGCGCCGGAAAACGCCGCGGCGGAATCGCAGCAGGCGAGTGAAGCGGATGCGCGCGTATTTCCCTTCGGGGCATTTCTCCGTCGACACAGCCTCGATGAGTTTCCGCAGTTCTGGAATGTCGTGCGTGGCGAGATGAGCGTGGTGGGGCCACGTCCGTACATGCCGCTGCTCGACGATGAATTTCGCCAGCAGGCGCGGGGGTACCGAGCGCGGCATTTTGTAAAGCCGGGCATCACTGGTCTCGCGCAGAGTCTCGGCTATCGCGGAGGCATACTAGAGCAGGAGATGCTGCGTCGGCGCGTGCAGTGGGATGTTCACTACGTCACGCACTGGTCCGTGTGGCTCGATCTGCAGATCACCGCGCGCACGCTCTGGCAGATTTTCTTCCCGCCGAGCGGCGCGTATTGAGTGCGCGGATACGCGCTAAAAATTTTTCACGTACACGAAGCCCGCGGCGTCGGTGAAGGTGAGGCTGTCGCTCTCGACCTTGGTGAGCTTGAGCCCCGAGGTGCGCTCGACGACGTCATTAACCCGATAAACTCGGTCATTCATCAGCACTTTGCTATCGTTGCCTGAGGAACGGATGCCGGTCACGCGTATGGCATCGACGTAGGCCTGGATTCGGTCATCGGGCTTGGCCTCGACCGCGGGTCTAGTCGGACGTGCAGGCGCAGCCGTGGTAACGACGGGAGCCGGCGGAGTCGAAATCGGGGCTGGCTCAACAACCGCCGGCGCCTGCGTGACGACCGGCGCAGGGTCGGGTGTTTTTTCTACAATGGGCGCAAGTGCCGGCGCTTCGGTCTTCGGCGCGGGTGATTCCGCAGGCTTCTCCGACGTAGGCGCAGTCGCGACCGGCTTTGGTGTCGGATTGGTGGCGACCGCATCTGTCGGCGGAGCAGCGGTCGGTACCACGATCGTTGGCGTCTCAGTCGTGGTCGGCGCGACCGGCGCGTGAGTTTTTGGCGCAGGAGTCGCGGAAGTTTTCGGTTTATCGCCGAGATAGAGCATCGTGCCGACGCCCGAGAGGACCGCGAGCACAAGTGCGCCGGCGCCGATGAGCAGCACCGTCTTTGCACCAAGCGGCTGCTTGCGCTTGCTCACCGGCTGGGCGCCCGTGATGGGGGCCGTGTCGCTCGATTGTTCGAGGGCACGCTGGCGTTGCGCTTTCTTGAGCGCGTCGTTGATCAGGCTCATCGCGATCAGTTGGTTAGCGTGTTCATTTCACGCACCGCGCGACGGACGTCCCAGTAAGAGACCTCGTCCGATTCGCGAATGTACGCGGAGAGCAGAGCCTTGTCGCAGAGATTGTTCACGATGCGCGGGATTCCATTGCTGGCTCGGTGCAGCGAACGCAATGCCCATGGCGTAAAATCGGGCCGCCCTTGGCTGCCGGCGAGTGTGAGGCGGTGCTGGATGTAGTGGCGCGTGTCGTTGAGGGAGAGAGGGCGCAGCTCGTAGTGCACGAGGATGCGCTGGCGGAGCTGGCGCAGCTCTTCGCGGGCGAGCACTTCCTTTAACTCCGGTTGGCCCATGAGCACGATTTGGAGAAGCTTCTGCTGGTCGGTCTCGAGATTGGACAGCAGTCGGATCTGTTCGAGCGTCTCGAATTTCAGATTCTGCGCCTCGTCGATGATCAGCACGATGTCGCGTCCTTGCTGAATGCGCTCGAGCAGCACGCGATTCATCTGCGCGACGAGATCGACCTGGCTGCGCGCCAGCTTTGTCTCGCCGAGCTCGGTGAGGATCGCCTTGAGCATCTGCGTCTCGGTCACGCGGGGGTTGAGAATGAGCGCGGTATCGAAATGAGCCGGATCGAGTTCGTTGAGGAAGCGCCGGCAGAGCGTCGTTTTCCCACATCCAACCTCGCCCACGAGCATGATGAAGCCCTTCTTCTCGCGCACCCCGTACTTGAGGTGTTGCAAAGCTTCTTGGTGAGTTGGACTGAGGTAAAGAAAGCGCGGGTCCGGAGTGATGTTGAAGGGCATCTCCTTGAACCCGTAAAAGCTCTGATACATCGCACTTACGGGGTAGCGTCGCGGGAAGAAAAGGCACGCCAAAATCGCGGGTGCAGCCCGCGGAGGGCGCTCTTTGAGAATCTCTTCGCAATCGATGCCGGGCAACCGCGAAAAGGGTTGCCTGTCGAAAACGCCGCGCCGTTTCATCGACTGCGCAGCGTCCATGAATTCGCGCCGATTGATGTACACTCTGTATCTCGCGTTCTTCCTCGGTCTCGGGGTGGCGGCGGGCATCTTTTTTCTCGATGCGAGCGCGGAGTATTCGCGCTTGAAACGCGCCGAGGCGAGCAGCCGCCAGCGTCTCGCCGACGCCGAGACCCGGCTGCGCGAACAACAACGCATTCTCTACCGCCTGCAAAACGACCCAGACTACCTCGAACAGGTCATCCGACGGAAACTCGGCTACGTGCAGCCGGACCAATACATTTTCCGTTTCGAGGATTAACTATCATTCTTTCATGGCCGCGACTCATCCGCTCATCGAGAAATTCCAACAGGCCGGTCAGGGCCAAGTCTTCGCGTTCTTCGATCGCCTGTCTGCCGCCGCACAGGCGCAACTGCTCGATGAAGCCGCCGAGATCGATCTCGCCGAGGTCGCGCGGCTTTACCAAACGCTCGGCGCCAAAGGCGCCGTAGCCGGCGTGGACCTCACCGATCTGTCGCCGTCGCCATATGAATCACGCCCCGAGCACGGTGGCTCCGCGGATGCGTGGCTGAAAGCCAAGCAGGTCGGCGAGGATGCGCTGCGTGCGGGTCGCGTTGCGGCATTTACCGTCGCGGGCGGGCAGGGGACGCGCCTCGGTTACGATGGACCGAAGGGCACCTTCCCGGTGACGCCAGTGAAAAAGAAGACGCTCTTCCAAGTCTTCGCCGAGAAGATCGCCGCGGCCGGTGTGCGCTACGGCAAACCGATCCACTGGTTCATCATGACCAGCCACCAGAATCACGCGGCGACGGAGGCCTTTTTTAAGGAGCACAAGTACTTCGGCCTCGGCGAAAATCGCGTGCACTTCTTCCGCCAAGGTCGCATGCCGGCGGTGAGCTTCGAGGGCAAAATCCTCCTCGAATCGACCGGCTCCATCGCGATGTCGCCCGATGGCCATGGTGGCTCGCTGCGCGCGCTGGAGCGCAGCGGCGCGCTCGACCTGATGCAACGCGAGGGCATTGACACGATCAGCTACTTCCAAGTGGACAATCCGCTCATCCGCGTCATCGACCCGGCCTTCATCGGCTGGCACGTCCTGCGTCACTCGGAGATGTCGAGCAAGATGGTCCCGAAGGCTTATCCTGAGGAAAAGGTCGGCCACTTCTGCACGCAGCGCGGCAACACCGTCGTCGTCGAGTACTCCGATCTCCCGATGGCGATGCAGAAAGAGACCGACGCCAACGGCAAACTCCGCTACCTCGCGGGCAGCATCGCGATTCACATTCTTGATCGCGAGTTCGTCCGCCGCATGGCCAAGGGCGGCGTAGGCGTCGCGCTGCCATTCCATCGCGCCGACAAAAAAATCCCGACCGTCGACGCCACCGGCCAAGCGGTGAAGCCGGAGAAGGCCAATGGCATCAAATTCGAGATGTTCGTCTTCGACGCGCTGCCGTTCGCCAAAAATCCCGTCGTCATCGAGACGCTGCGCGAAAACGATTTCTCACCGGTCAAAAACGCCGAGGGCGTCGACTCACCGAAGAGCTGCCGCGAGGACCAACTCCGCCAGTTCGCCCGCTGGCTCCGCGCCAATGGCGCCGAGCTTCCCACCGACCAGACCGGCCTGCCCGGCATCGCCCTCGAGATCGCGCCGAGCTTCGGCTACGACGAGGACTCGTTCAGCGAGCGTTGGGCCCGCTCACTCCCTTGGCCCGAAATGCAAGATGGCCTTTATCTCGACTGAGCTTTTTCCTTTCGCTGCAAACCCTCCATGAATCTTACCGATCGTCTCTCCGCCGCCGTTAGCGCAGGCCAATTGTTGCCCGCCGCTGCGGAAAACCTCACGACTTTCCTCTCCGCCAAGCTGCCCGCGTGGGCGCAGGCGAGCATCGAGGAGTTGGTCGCGCAGGGCGCGTGGCCTGAGCTCAACGACCGCTTTTACCGCTACCTCGAATTCGGCACCGGTGGCATGCGCGGTCGCACCATCGGCGTGATCAGCACCGCCGCGGAAAAGGGCACGCCTTCAGCGCTCGGCACGCCCGAGCACGCCGCCATCGGCAGCAATGTGATGAATGACTTCACGGTCGCGCGTGCCTTCATCGGCTTGTTTCGCTACACGCAGAAGTACCAGCAGTCCCGCGGTAACACGGGCCGCCCGAAGCTCGTGATCGCTTACGACGTCCGCCATTTCTCACGGCACTTTTGCGAACTCGGCGCCTCGGCCTGGACGAAGCTCGGTGGTGAGGCGTACATCTTCGACGCGCCGCGGCCGACGCCGCAGCTCAGCTTCTCTGTGCGCTGGCTCAAGGCCCACGCCGGTGTGGTCATCACCGCGAGCCACAATCCGTCGCACGACAACGGCTTTAAGGCCTACTTCGACGACGGCGCGCAGGTCGTGCCGCCGCACGACAAGGGCATCGTCTCCGAGGTCAACGCGATCCCGCTCTCCGAACTTAGCACGTTCCTCGAGGCCGATCTTTCCAAAGTCACCGTGCTCAAGCGCGACGCCGACGACGCGTACCTCGCCGTCGCCGCCAAGGCCGCGATCGACCCCGAAGTTTTTCGCAAGACGAAGCTCAAGCTCGCCTTCACCAACATTCACGGCACGGGCGGCATCCAGTCGCTACCGCTGCTGATCCACGCGGGCGTGGAGGTGAAAGAGGTCGTGGAGCAGGCCGGTTTCGATCCGCGTTTCCCGACGGTGAAGTCGCCCAATCCGGAAAACGCCGAGGCGCTCGCCAAGGCCGTCGCTCTCGCCGACCGTGAGGGCTGCGACGTCGTGCTCGCGACCGACCCCGACTGCGATCGTATGGGCTGCGCCGTGCGCAACAAGGCCGGCAAGATGGAGCTGCTCAGCGGCAACCAGATCGGCGCGCTGCTCACTGACTACCGTCTCACGAAATTCAAGGAACTCGGCCTCATCCCGCGCGAGGGCTCGCAGCGCGTTGCGTCGATCAAGACGTTTGTCACGACTCAGCTCCAGGACGCCATTGGCCGCGCCCACGGCGTGAAGGTCGTCAACACGCTCACGGGCTTCAAGTGGATCGCCGCCAAGATGCGCGGCTACGAGGACAAGCTCCTCGCCGCGATGGGCCCGGGCTTCGACTACGAGGCCACGCCGTTTGAGGAGCGAGTGAAGCTGCTCCAGCAGCACAGCACCTTCTACGCGTTCGGCACCGAAGAAAGCTACGGCTACCTGCCCAACGACTACGTGCGCGACAAGGACGGCAACGCTGCGTGCCTCATGTTTGCCGAACTGTGCGCCTGGGTGAAATCGCGCGGCCTCACCGTGACGGAATATCTCGACGAGATTTTCCTCCGCTGCGGCTTCTACCTCGAGGGCGTCATCAACCTCTACTACGAGGGCGCCAGCGGCAACGCGAAGATCAAGCGCATCCTCGACACCTATCGCGCGAGCCCGCCGAAAATCTTCGGCGACGTCGCCGTGACGAAGTTCCAGGACTTCGGTCGCGAGGACATCTTCGACGCCGACGGCGAGATGATCCCGAAGCAGGATCTCTATTTCGTCACGCTCGCGAATGGCTACACCTTCGCCGCACGCGGCTCCGGCACCGAGCCGAAGATGAAGTTCTACGTCTTCGCTAGCGCCAAGGTCGGCGCCGTTGCCGAACTGCCGGCCGTGAAGGCGAGCGTCAAAGCAGAGCTCGACCGCATCAAGGCCCTCATCGAAGCCGACGCAAAGAAGCGCGCAGAGAGCTGAGCGACGCGAAACCTAAATGAGATCAAGGCGGCTTCACGGAGCCGCCTTTTTTGTGTCCGCCGAGAGCGGCTCAGCCCCACTTCCGCTTACCTTCCTGTGGAGGCGGAGCCCAGTTTGCCCCATAGCGCAGCAGTGCGCTCAGTGTGATGCCCGGTGAGATCAGCCCATTGTCGGTCGTCGCCGCGTTGCCATTCCATCCACTCAGTTCCAGAACATGAACCTCCGGGTCGGCCTGCGCGTGACGATCGAATAACCAAAGGTTCCCATCGCAGCCGACCGCGAAGCACGTCCAGCCTTGAGTGTGCAGGAGATCCACCGGCCATCCGCCATAAACGTAGTGGAGCGCCATCGAGGGGCGCGGAATCGTGCAATCGCCCAGCCACTCTTTCTCGGGATCGATAGGATAGTTGAAATAGCCGCCGCCCACGCGGTAGCGCTGCGTCAGATCGCGATACCACGTCGGCCCGAGGCCGGGAATGCGCTGCTCGATAAAATCCCAGATCTCCGCCGTGTAGCGCACGAACGGCGGCTCCTTCGGATTGAGCGGTCGTTGCTCAAGCAGGCGAAATGCTTCTTCGATCAGCGGGAGATCTTTCATGGTGATCCTTGTTTCGCGGCGGCTGGGGCAAATGTCGTCGTAAATGTGGCCGCCGTGCCGGTGGTTTCGAGATAGAAACTCTCACGGCGGTGCGGTGGGAAATCGGGTGTGTCGCCGTGCCAGAGCGTGAATGGCCCCGCGCAGGCGAGCGTCACGTGCAGCACGACGCCCGCGCCGTAGTCTACATCGAACTCCACGCGGTCTCGCGTTTCGAGTTTCCGAACCGATTTCCACTGCGCGAAAGGCTCGGCGCGCCCCGTGGCGAAAGTGTCATCCGCGGTCATCGTCTCGGACAGTCGGGCTTTGCCTTGGACGTGCACGGTGAGGCCGAGGTGCTTGGCTGCCGTGCCCGTTGTGAGCTTCAAATGCGTCTCGTCGATCAGACGATCGCCCTCGATGGCGAGCGTGCGATCCGCGGTCGCATCACGGCGATAGTGAGGCTGAGCCGCAGCGACCCGCGTGGGCGAATAGGAGAGGAGTTCGCCGGCTTCGGGAAATTTCTCCAAACCCTCGCCGTCGACGAGCGGGACATTGTGCGCAACGCCGCGCGTGTAGTAGTCCTTGTGCAGCGGTGAGCCGTAGCCGACGGTGCCGCAGTCGTGAGTGACGTCTGTAGTGCCGAAGTACGCGGAGTAGTGCAGCGTCTCGGCTTCCGCGTGCGAACTGGTGAGCTGACCGTAGTGCATGAAGACCTGCCACGGTCCCGAGTGGAGCAAAGCCATGCGCGACGAGGCGAGATTGAGACTCTTCACTTCGGGCAGTTCACGCGCGGCCGGCGCTGACGCGGGCGGATCGAGCAGCGTTTCCCAATCGTGCCGACCTGCGACGGCGTTGAGACCGAGCGCAGTGGGAAACACACGCGCCGCGTCGGCGAGCAACTCGCGATTGGGGGCAACGGGTATGCTCGTGCTGTCGGCGGGATTGGGCAGCTTCCCATCGGGAAAGCGCAGCACGATGGGCGCGAGCATGAGGTTCTCGGCGATGCTCATTTCATCGGAGAGTTCGGCCGCGCGGCCATACAGGCCCGCGGTCTCAAAGAGGGTAAGCACGGCCTGCACGACGTAGCTGTTGTAGTGCAGCGATTGCTCCCACCAGATGTACTCGCTCGTGATGCCCTCGGTCATCTGGCGACGCAGGCCGTAGCGGCTGTCGAGCGCGTCGCGCCACATCGCCTCGTCGTGGAAGAGCAGCGCCACTTGCGCGACGGCGCAGCGATGCCACGTGGCGATGTTGTGGATGTTCTGCCGCTCGCGATTAAGGATCACGACCTGCGGCTGAAAGAAATCGCGCTGCCATGTCGTGCGGCGCTCGGCCGTGGCAAACGTGTCAAGCAGCCGGACGGTGTCGGCGTACTTCACCATGTTGGTGGCGACGTCGAGGGTCTGCCAATAGAGCCGCGCGCCGTCGCGGTTCTCCTCCCACTTGAGATAATTGGCCGCGTAGAAATCGAGCTGCGCGGCGGCCCACTGCGCGTAGTGCTCGTCACCCGTAAGTCGATACAACCGCGCCGCGCGCACCATCATGTCGGAGTGGCGCCCACGGAAGGCGAAGACCCAGCCTCCGAAAATCTTTGGCGTGATCTCCACGTGCGGGTCGGACTTGCTGTGGAGAAATTGCACTTCCTCGCCGGGCGTCTGCTCGGTCCACTCGAGATATGAGCCGTCCTTAGGGCTCACGAAATCGTGCCACCAGCCGCAGCGCCACTCCACGCGGTCGGCGCGCTTGGCGATCCACTTGTCGACGGCGCTCTTCTCGTTGTGCAGCCAAGTGCGCCACGCGGGATCGTTAGCCGCACGCTGACGAGCACCGTCCCAGTCTTCGATGGCCGAGCGCCACGGGTTACCCGTCGCGTCGTAGAGCTTGAGTTCGGCGAAAGCCTTGGCCGGTTCAGGCTTCGGAAACGTCGCACCAAAAGCCGACAGGCTCAGGCAGGCGAGGGCGAGAAGGCAACGGGTGGTCGAGGGGAAACCCATTCGGCCACGCTGAAGCAAGAATCAGCGGAGCGCCAGTGCGCCGAGCGCGAAAAGTAACAGCAAGGCTAAGCCCACGACCCACCAGTACCACACGAGGCCGTTGACGTCGCGACTGGAACGGTGCGGCGCGCCTTCATCGTCGTCAGGTAGGTCGATGCCATCGTAGATGCTCTGCTCGCGCCAGCCAGTGCGCTCGTCGGCGCCGCATTCGGGACACGAGCGCGCATTGCGCGGAATGTCCGCGCCGCAGTTTGCGCACTCCTCGGGCGGCGGGCGGGCCATGGCGGTTTAGTCTTTCAGATACTCCCGACGCACGTAGCGCCACGCCGTGACGAAAAAGGCCGTCAGGGGAATCGCCAGCAGCATGCCGAGGATACCGCCGAGGGCGGTACCCCAGAAAAAGATCGCGACGATGATAGCCACGGGATGCAGGCCGGTGCGCTCGCCCATGATGCGCGGAGTGAGCAGCCAGCTCTCAATGCACTGCACGATGAGTTTCACGAGCAGCACGTAGCCGACGAGCTGCCAACCGCCGTCGGGTTGAAGCAGCGCCAGCGGCAGCGAGACGCCGAGGCCGATGATCGTGCCAAGATACGGCACGATGTTGAGCACGCCGAGCGCGAGTCCGATGAACAGACCGAACTTCAGGCCAACCACGGAAAAGCCTACCGCCAGCAGCGCACCCATGATCAGTCCGATGATCAGCTGCCCGCGGAAGAATGACTCGACGATGCTGACGAATTCAGTCGCGAGAAACACGATGTCGTCGCGTACCGGCTCGCTCAGAAACGACAGCTGATCGCGCAGCTTCCGCCGCGGATCGCTGGTCGAGAGCAGAAAGAAGAACAGATAAACCGGGATGATCGCCACGTGCGTGACGAAGGCGAAGGCGCCGATCAATGTGCCGCCTGCCGCGCGAACCGAAGGTATCGCGTGGCTGAGGGCGCCTTGGGCTTCGCCGGCGAGTTTCTGCACCATTGCGTGCACGCTGGGATTGGAGAGCTGTCGCCGGGCGAGGTCTACCCAGTGCGGGTAGTGCTGCTCGACGTAGTGCACGGCATTGCTCCACAGCGAAGGGGCATAGAAGACCGCCGTGAGCGCCTGGTCGATCAGGGGAGGCAGCAGGAGAAAGAGCGTGCCGCCCACCACCAGCACGACGACGCCGTAGAGCAGGGTGACGGAGACCGACCGCTTGAGCTTCATCTTGGTCTCCATCAGGTCGACCACGGGACGGAGAATCAGCGCGAGCACACCGGCGACAGCTAGAGGCCAAAGCACTGAAGAGAAGAAACCCACGACTTGCCCGAGCATCGTCAGCGCAAAAATCAGCGCTGCTGCCGTCACGAGCACCGCCGTGATGGTGATGCTGAGCCCGACAATGCGCCGCTGGCCGGGCGTGAGCAGTGAGGGCTTGGAGGTTTCGGACATGTTACGGCGCAAGCTGATCGACAACTTACCCGGGAGGCCAGTTCCAAACGCCGCTCAACTCTTCCCCGAATGATGCCGCCAGAACCACCGCGCCATCGCCGGCAGCAGGAAGATCGCGCCGAGCATGTTTACGAGAAACATGAACGTGAGTAGCAGCCCCATGTCGGCTTGGAATTTCAGGTCGGAGAAAATCCACGTACTCACGCCAATCGCGAGGGTGAGGCCCGTGAAGACCACCGCGGCACCGGCGTCCTTGAACGCCGAGCACATCGCATCCTCGAAATAATCGCCCTGCTTCAACTGCGCCCGCAGCCGTGCGAAAATGTAGATGCCGTAGTCGACGCCGATGCCGATGCCGAGCGCGACAACCGGCAGCGTCGATGTCTTCAAGCCGATGCCGAGATAGACCATCAGCGCGTACGCGAGAAAACTCACGATCGCGAGCGGCACCACGATGCACAGCGCCGCGGGGATCGAGCGGAAGGTCACGAGGCAAAGTGCGATCACGGCGCCGAAAACCCACAGCAGAATCGGGCGCTCCGCCGCGGCGACGACCTCGTTGGTCGCGGCCATCACTCCGGCGTTGCCACTCGCGAGGCGAAACGTGGCTTTCGGCGATACGTTTTCCGCAGCGAAGGCTTTCACCGCATCGGTCACGGCTCGCAGTGTCTCGGCCTTATGGTCGGTGAGGAAGATCATGATCGGCATCACGCTGCCGTCGCGATTGAGCAGGCCGGTGGACGTCTCGATGGGAGACACGACTTGCGCGAGCGCCTGCTGATTGCGCGGGAGCACGCGCCATTTGAGCGAGCCCTCGCTGTAGCCGGCATTGACGATCTTTGCCATCGAGGGGAGCGAGATGATCGACTGCACACCAGGCAATGCGCGCATGCGGCCCTCGAAGCGGTCCATCAGCGAAACGACATCGTAGTCGACGCAGCCATTGGGCCCGCACTCCACGATCACGGAGAGAATATCCACACCGATGCTGAACTTCGAGGTGATGACGCGCGTGTCCTGATTGTACCGCGAGCTCTGACGCAGCTCGGGCACACCGGCCTTGGTGTCGCCGATGCGCACCTGCTCGCCCTTCCAGTACGCCCAGCCACCGAGCGCGAAACAGCCCGCGATGATCGCGATGGACGGTCCCGCGCGAAGTTTAAGCGCGAGCTTTTCGCAGATGCGGTCGCCAAACTTGCGCCGTTGCGCGACCCACGACGCGTAGCTCGCGGGCAGGCGCAAATAGGAGAGCAGGATTGGCAGCAGGAAGAAATTGGTGATGACGATCACGCTCACGCCGAGGCTCGCCGTGATGGCGAGCTCGCGGATCGTCTCGATCTTGATCACGAGCATCGTGATGAAGCCCACGATGTCCGTGCACAGCGCCACTATGCCCGGCACGATGAGCTGCATGAAGGCCGACTTCGCCGCGGTGGGGCCATCGTGCCCCTTGAACATCTCGTTGCGAAACGTGCAGATCTTCTGGACGCCATGACTCACGCCGATCGCGAAAACGAGGAACGGCACGAGAATCGAAAACGGATCGATGCCGTAACCGAGCGCCGTGAGCCCGCCAAGCTGCCAGACTACAGCGACGAGCGAGCAAACAACCGGAGCCGCCGCGAGTTTCCAGCGCCCCGCGTAGTTCCACACGAGCAGCGCGGTGACGATGATCGATACGCCGAAAAGCACGAGTACACCCTTCGCGCCGTCGTGGATATCACCGATGATTTTCGCAAAGCCGATGATGTGGACCGTGATCTTGCCGCCCGACGCTTTTTCCACGCGCGTGCGGATCGCTTCGAGCCCTTCGGCGACCTTGGCGTAGTCGATGTGCGCGCCGGTGCGCGGGTCGGTCTCCTGCAACTGCGCGCTGACGATGGCGCCGGTGAAATCGTTGGCGACGAGCTGGCCGAGCTTGCCGGACTTCAGGATATTTTCCCGGACTTTGGCGAAGTTCTCGGGAGTGGGCGAAAACGTCGCGGGGATGACATTGCCACCCGCGAAGCCGTCCTCGACGACTTCGATGTAGCGGACGTTGGGGGTGAACAGCGACTGCACCTGCGTGCGATCGACCGCAGAGAGAAACGTGACCTCATCGGTCACGGTCTTCAGCTCTTGGAAAAACTCCGGTGTGAAAATATCGCCGTCTCGCGCCATCAGCGCGACGATCACGCGATTAGCCCCGCCGAACTCGCTCTGATACTTGGTAAACGTCCGGATGTATTCGTGCTCCAGCGGCAGGGATTTCGTGAAACTCGCATCGATCCTCAGCCGCGTCGCGAAAAACGCCATGACCGCAGTGAGCAGCGCGAAGCCGATGACGAGCGGCGTCCGGTAGCGGAAAATCCAAGTGGAGAATTTCTCGAACATGGCGGGACGCGTCAGGGGGCGGACAATACTGTGGCGCCGGCTTCGCCGAGCGCGAGAATCGTGCCGTCGGGCAGTTCGACGAGTTTCGCGAGCGCGGTGGTTAGGCCAGTCGCCCACGGTTGAAATGTGGCGCCGTCATCACGACTCACCAACCCGACACGCGCCTGTCCGGCGATGACGAGCGCGCCGCTCTTCAAGCGGGTCGCGGTGGCCAGCAGGGCGAGCTGATTGCTCGCGACGGGCTTCCACTCGCGGCCGTCATCGGTACTGCGATAGAGCCGCCCGCGCAGGCCGTGCGCGAGGAGCGTCTGTGGGCCGAGCGGGAGGATGCCGTAGAACGAGCCGTCGTATGGACTCTCGATTTTTTGCCACGAGTCGCCGCGATCGGTGGAGCGGAGCAGGGTGCCGTGCTCGCCGGCGAGATACAGCGTGCCGGTCGGACCACGCGTGAGACGATTGAGATGATAATCGTCGTCGAGGATTTTGCGGCGCGTCCAGGTCGCACCGCCGTCGCGAGTAATGCAGAAGAGACCGTAGGCGCCAACCGCGATCACGTGCTGCGGGTCGAGGGCGAGCACGTCGAGAAACGAGTCCTGCAAGTTTTCGCCCTGCCATTGCTTGCGCCACGTGCGGCCGCCGTCGGTCGTGGCGAGGATCAGCGCATCGTGGCCGACGGCCCAGCCGTGTTGCGCATCGGCGAAGCTGAGGCCGGTGAGCGTGGCAGTGGCGGTCGAATCGACTGCCTGCCAGCTCTTCGCGTTGTTACTGGAGCGCAGGACCGTGCCACGTTCGCCGATCGCGATCACGTCGCCGCCGCCGACCGCCCCGTCGAGCAGCAGCATGCGCGGCGCCACATCGGCCGCGCGGGTGAGCACCGCCGCGAGGGCGAGGAGGCACGCTCCGGAGAGCGGGCGAAAGCGGAGTCGCATCGGGACTGCGATCAGGCGCCGCCGGTGTGATCAGCGCAGGCCGTCGCGGGCGAGGGACTGCGGCGTGAAGTCGGCGGGCGTGCGCTTGATGTTGTAGTCGTACATCGCGCCCTCGTTATCGAGGCCGATGGCGAGGTAGCGGCCGTTGTCGAGATGCGTGTGGACCTCCAGCGTGCTCCAGAAGACCGACGCATCATAATACTGGATACAATGCGCCTCGGAGACGACCGAAAGCTGGTCATGCGAGTCGTATTGGTCGACGGCGAGGATCTGCCAGCTGTCTTCGTCGACGTAGAAGGTGCGGCGGGTGTAGATGTGCGACGTGCCGGGCTTGAGCGTGGCGTCGACGATCCACACGCGATGCAGTTCGTAGCGCGCGAGGTCCTGGTTGATGTGCTGCGGTTTCAGGATGTCAGCGTACTTCACCGAGCCGCTGTGCAGCTTGTAGGAATTGTACGGCACGATCATCTCGCGCTTGCCGACGAGCTTCCAGTTGTAGCGATCGGGCGCGCCGTTGAACATGTCGAACTGGTCGCTCGTGCGCTGGCCATCGGCGTTCGTGCCGGGGTTGTCGTAGGCGACATTCGGCGCGCGGGTGACGCGACGGCGGCCGGCGTTGTACTGCCACGCGCGGCGCGGCTCCTTCACCTGATCCATCGTCTCCTGCACGACGAGAATCGTGCCGGCGAGGCGCGCGGGCGCGACCGTGGCCTGCTTGAAGAAGATGAGCACATTGCTCTCTTCGAGCTCCTTCGCGGTGATGTCGGGGCGGACGTAGTTGAACAGAAACTCGTCCTCGAATTTCACGAGCTGGTAGCCACCGCCGCGCTCGACCGCCGCTTGGCCAAACTGGCGCGAGGCCGCGATGCCGCGGTAACGGCAGAGATGATTCCAGATCACTTCGAGACCGCTCTGCGGAATCGGAAACGGCGCGCCCACGATGGCGTCGGCGATGCCGTTGCCGCCCTCGGTGAGATGCCCGCTCGTGGCGTTCTTCAACGTGGCATCGTAAATGCGCTGCGGATTGGCGGCGCTGCGATGCGAGGGATAAACGACCAGCTTGTAGTCGGGATAGGCCTTGAGCAGCGCGACATGGCCGGGCGTGAGCTGCGCCTCGTACTGGCCGACGTTTTGCGCAGTGATCGTCGCGGTCGGTTGATCTGCGGCGTACGGGTCCGGGTGGTGGTCGCCTTCCTTATAGCCCGCGGGCGGGGTGAGGATGCCACCATTCCACGCGGGGATGGTGCCGGCAGCATTGCCGGCGGCCTCGGCGCCGAGCGGCGTGAGATCTTTGCCCAGACGTGCGGCCTCGGTGGCACTGACAGACGCAAGAGCGAGCGAAACGGGGCAAAGCAGAGCAGAAAGATAAGCAGCGATTTTTTTCATGAGCGCAGGGTGGTTCGAGGAAACGGAGAGGGCGGCCCGTCGGCCGCCCTCTATCGCGATCAGAAGGAGTACTTGAGGGTGCTCGCGACATAGTCGCGATCGTTGAGCAGATTGTAGCGGCCACCGTCGTAGAAGTTCACGTAGCGGAGCTCGAGCGACCACGCGTTTTTGTAAGTGAACTCGACGGCGACATTCACGCTCTTGCGGTCGCGCACGTAATTGCCGAGCGGGAGCGGCGTGTTGCCGTGGAAATCGTAGGTGAACGCAAATGACGGCGCCATGTTCACGTTGGCGAAGACGTTATTGTACTCGAAGCGGCCGAAGATCTGGCCACCGGCCGAGACGCGATCGGCAAACGCCGCGTACGGCGTCGGCGGGATATTGGGGTTGCCGGTGTTGACCATCGCAGCGGGATTGCCGCTGCTGAAGGTACCCTGGCCATCGTAGCGCAGCACATCCTTCGCGGGCAGATCGGCGAAGACCGCGCCGACCTCGCCGACGAGCGTGAACTGCTGCGAGCCGAGCGTGGGGCCGAAGACCTTCGTGAGGGTCGACTGCGCGGTCCATACCTTGTGCCGGCGATAGCCGTTGATGAGCGTGTTGTACTGGCCAAGGTAGCTGCCGATCTGGTTGTTCGGCGCGCCAAAGGTCGGGCTGAGCGACGACAGCGCGGCGAAAAGCAACTCGACGTCGTCGACCTGCAGCGGCACGTCGCGCTTGTAGGAAACTTCACCCTGCCACGAGATGCCGGTGGCGCCGAGCGACGTGTTGAAGCTCAGGCCGAACATATTGATGTCCTCGGGATAAGAGACTTGGTAGCGCGCCGTGGCGGCGGCCTGGAGGAGCGCGATCTGCTTCGCGCCGTTGATCGCGGCCTGCGTGGAGGGAGCTTGCAGCGTGGCGAGCTGCGTCGGCGTGAGCGCGCCGGGATTGGTCTGCGAGAGGACGATCAGTTGGAAGATGCCCGCGGCCTGAGCCGAGGCCGTAGCTGAATCGAGACCGCCGCGCACGAGCGCGATGGTAAGCGGACCGGTGAGGTCGGGGTTGACGCCCGAGGTCGGCGTGATCGCGCTCAGTACGGGCGAGCGGCTATGGTACTTGGCGTAGTAAACGCCTATGTCGGCGTCGTTGAGCGCGTGCGCCTGATAGTGCGAGGCGACGCCCCACTGGCTGAAGTTGTTGCCCTCGCGATCGAGCGTGCGCGGGATGCCGCCGAGCGTGCTGCTGAGGTCATTGATCGTACCGAAGCCGAGCCAGACCGTGCGGCCGCCGCGCGAGGCGAAATCATTCGTCGAGAACAACGAGCCCGCGGGCTCGAGTTCGTTGCGGCGAAATTCCAGCAGCCAGAACGGCTCGACCGTCAGGTCCTTCGTGAGGCCGATAGACGCCTTGATCATGTTGACCGGGAGGAGCGCCTCCTTGAGTTCGGAGCCGGGGACGCGCAGCTTGCCGAGATCGGCGGGGTTGATGACGTTCATGCCGTTGGGGATGAACGTGCTTTCGCCGAGGCTCAGCACCTGGCGGCCAACGCGCAGATTCACCGGCATGTCGCCGGCGTTGAACTTCGCGAAAGCGTACATGTCGAGCCACTCGGCGCCGCGGACCACGCGGTCCTTGGCCTGATCGCTGAGCGGCGTGCGCAGCGTATCGTCGGCCTTCACGTCGGTGAAGTAGTAGCCGCGGATCAACGCGCCGTAGTCGCGGTAGTGCAGCTCAAGATCGTGCGAGGCCTTGAAGATCTCGGAGTCGACGCCACGTCCGTAGTTGAGATTGCCGTCGTCGGTGTTGACCGAGGTCTGTTGGCCGAAGATGCCACCGAAGGAGTTGGTGGTGCCGTAAAGCTGCGGGTTCGGATCGCGCAGGCGATAGAGCGCGCCGGCCGAGACGGTGGTGTCGAAACTGCCCTTCAGTTCACCGAGCGCGAATTGGAACGCGTTCGCGGAAGGTAACAGCGCCGCGAGTGCGCAGGAGACGACGAGCCGTCGGCCGACGTCAGAAGACAGGGATACTTTCATGGAGGTTTTGGTCGAAAGCTCCGGCACGGGGAGCTTGCTTGAGAGGGTTGGCCGAAAAGTGCCGGCCGGTGGTATTGCGCAAACTCAAGGTCCGTGGTGGGATGCGCGCAAGGCGGAATTGGCCGCTAAGTAGCTGCCGCAAAGCCGCGCAACTAGATTACCGCTTTGACGTTTGGGCGTTTTCAGTACGTTTCCCGTTTCTCTCCATGCAGGCTGCGACCCACATCCACGTCAAAGGCGCGCGCGAGCACAACCTCAAGAACCTCGACCTGCGCATCCCGCGCGGGAAGTTCGTGGTCATCACGGGCCCGAGCGGCTCGGGCAAATCGTCGCTGGCCTTCGACACGATCTACGCCGAGGGCTACCGGAAATACATGGAGAGCCTGTCGACGCAGGCGCGGCAGTTTCTCGATCAGCTCAAGCGGCCCGATGTCGATTTCATCCACGGTCTCTCACCCGTGCTCGCGATCGAGCAGCGCACCGGTGGCGGTTCACCCCGCAGCACGATCGCGACTGTCACTGAGATCGCCGATTACGCGCAACTGCTCTGGGCGCTCGGCGGCGAACAGCGCTGCCCGAAAGACGGCGGCCGCGTCGTGCAGCGCTCGCTCGACGACAATGTCGCGCGGGTGCTCGCCGAGTGCGCCGGCGAACGCATTATACTCCTCGCGCCGATCATGCGCGCGAAGGCGAGTGTGCTGCGCGAGGAACTGCCGCATCTCCGCCAGCGCGGCTTTCAACGCGTGCGCCTCGATGGCGAGATTAAGAATCTCGATGAACCTCATCTGATTCCCACCGGCGCGGGTGTGCGCGAGATCGAGGTAGAGGTGGTCGTGGATCGCCTTGTCGCGACGGTCGACCAACGCAGCCGCCTCGCGGACTCGCTCGAACTGGCTTTCCGCGAAGGCCGCGACCGCGTGACGGTGCTTGCGCAAAAATCCGCCGACGCACCTTGGCGCGAACTGCAACTCAGCCAGTCTCTCGCGTGCGAAATCTGCGGCGATCTCTTCGACAAGCTCACGCCGCGGCACTTCTCGTTCAACCACACCGAGGGCGCGTGCGGCACCTGCGGCGGACTGGGGCGCAAGCTCCGTTTCGTACCCGAGCTGCTCGTGCCTGATCCCGACAAGAGCGTGCGCGAGGGCGCGCTGAAGCCCTGGCGCATCGGCGGAAAAAATCTCATCATCAAGCACAACGCGCTGCTGAAACAGCTCGCCGAGCAATTGCCGTTCGACCCCGAGACGCCGTGGAAGAAACTCCCGGAACCGACGCGCGACGCGATCCTGAATGGAGCAGGGGACCGACTCTTCGCTTTCAAACTACGGCGCATGCGCGAGGCCAAAGCGATGCCGTTTACCGGCGTGATCGCGGACTTGGAGGAGAGTTTCCGCTCGACCGATAGCGAGGGCTTCCGAGCGCGGTTGACGACCTTCATGGTCAGCGGCGAGTGCCCAGAGTGCCACGGCACGCGGTTGAATGCGCGGAGCGGAGCGGTGACCGTGGGAGCGCGACCGCCCTCGGTCGCAGCAGACTCGGAGCGACCGGGGGCGGTCGCGCTCCCAGTGATCACCTTTCCGCAATTCATGGCGCTCGACGTCGGCGCGGCGCATGCGTTTGCGCAGCAACTCGTCGCGGCTTACGCGGGCAATACGGCGCTCAACGAAGTCGTCACTGGCATCGAGCAGCGGCTGCACTTCCTCGTGCAGACCGGCCTCGGCTACCTCACGCTCGACCGCGACTACGCCACGCTGTCTGGCGGTGAGGCGCAGCGCGTGCGGCTCGCGACGCAGCTCGGCATGGGGCTCATCGGCGTGATTTACGTGCTCGACGAGCCGAGCATCGGCCTGCACCCGCACGACAACGCCCGTCTGCTCGCGCAACTCATCGCGCTGCGCGATCGCGGCAATACCGTGCTCGTGGTCGAACACGACGAGGACACCATGCTCGCTGCGGACGAGATCATCGAACTCGGCCCCGAGGCCGGCGTGGAGGGCGGGCACATTTTGTTTCAGGGCACCCCGGCGCAATGCGCCGCGTTGCCCGCGAAGCGCTCGCAGACCGGCCCATTTCTCGCGCGTACCGCGCAGCTCACGAAGGACGCCGCGACCAAATCGCCCGACGATGCCTGGCTCACCGTGCGCGAGGCGCGGCAGCACAATCTCCGCGGCATCGATGCGCGTTTTCCGGTCGGGTTGCTCACGTGCGTCACGGGCGTCAGTGGCTCCGGCAAGAGCACGCTCGTGAACGACATCCTCGCGGTGGCCGCGGCGAAGAAGCTCAACGGCGCGAAGGCTTATCCCGGCAAGCACCGGCACATCGAGAATCTCGATTTCTTCGAGAAGCTCGTGCAAGTCGACCAAGAGCCTATCGGCCGCAGCCCGCGGTCGAATCCCGCGACATACGTCGACCTGCTCACGCTGCTGCGCGATCTCTACGCGCAAGTGCCGCTGGCGAAAGTGCGCGGCTACAAGGCGAGCCGGTTTTCCTTCAACGTTCGCGGTGGTCGCTGCGAGCGCTGCCAGGGCGATGGTGTGATCAAACTCGACATGCAGTTCATGGCCGACGCTTACGCGCCGTGCCCGAGCTGCGGTGGGCAGCGCTTCAATCGCGAGACGCTGGAGATCCGTTTCCACGGCCGCTCCATCGCCGACGTGCTCGCGATGACGGTGCGCGAAGCGATCACGCTCTTCCGCCACATCCCGCGCGTGATCGACAAGCTCCAGACGCTCGACGATGTGGGCCTCGGGTACCTCACGCTCGGCCAATCGGCCACCACGCTCTCCGGCGGCGAGGCGCAGCGCATCAAGCTCTCGCTCGAGCTGAGCAAGCGCCAACAGGGCAACGTGCTCTACATCCTCGACGAGCCCACGACTGGCCTGCACTGGGTCGACATCCAGCGCCTGATGGACCTGCTCTTCAAACTGCGCGACGCGGGCAACACCGTGATCGTGATCGAGCATCACCTCGACGTGATCAATCTCGCCGACTGGCTCATTGATCTCGGCCCCGGCGGCGGTCGCGAGGGTGGCGAACTCGTCTTCGCCGGCACCCCGCGCGATATCGAGTCCTGCGAGCGCTCGCTCACCGGCGCGGCGCTGAAGGAGTGGCGGACGCGGAAGTGACAGGGTAGTTTGAGGTCGACAAGAGCTGCGCCTCGTCGAGCAAGGCATGCGCAGCGGTCTTTTCTCCGAGGAGTAGATTCAGCGTATGAATCCTTCTATCTCAGTCGGGATCGACCAGTATCCGCTCCGCGTGCGTTGGTTCATGGCGGTAGCGTGGGCTTTGATTTTCACCAAGTGCTGGGCGGTCTGGTGGGTGATCGACCACTGGCGCGTACCGGTGCATCCGCTTTGGATCATCGGCCCCACACTCGCATTTGCCGTGCTCGCTTCGATCATCTGGCTGACGCACCGGCCTGAATAACCTCCTACGCTCGCGCCGGACGGAGCGATGTTTCCGCCGTTGGCGGAGGCAATCGGGCACTGCAAGGTCGCGGCGCCCCATGAAAATTACCCTGCTGTTTCGCCGGGCGCTTGGCGCCGGGCTGGTGATCGCGTCGTTGGTGTTGCCGCTGCGTGCGGCGCATCCGTTTCTCTGCACGGACTCGTACGGCAACAAGGTGTCGCTCGTCTCCGCCGAGGGGAAGATCGAGTGGCAGTTTGAGTGTCAGCACCCGCAGGACTGCTGGGTGCTGGCCAACGGCCATTTCCTCTTTTGCCACAAGGGCGGCGCGAAGGAGATGACGCGCGACAACCAGACGGTGTGGGAGTACAAGGCCGACCCGAAGACCGAGGTCCATGCCTGCCAACCTCTGCCCGATGGTCGCGTGTTGGTCATGGAAAATGGCCCGTGCCGCATCATCGAGGTCGACCGCGACGGAAAGATTGCAAAGGAGATCAAGCTCCGCGTACCGCCGACCAACGTGAAAACCCACGACCAGTTTCGCGGTGTGCGCAAGACGAAGGACGGGCACTATTTCGTGTGTCGCAAGGGCGAGCATCTCGTCGAAGAGCTCGACGCCGACGGCAAGTCGCTGCGCGAAATTCCCGTGCCCGGCGACGTGCACGAGTGCCTGTTGCTACCCGACGGCCATCTGCTGATCGCGTGCGGCGAGGGGCACAAGATCGAAGAGCGCGACGCGAGCGGGAAGGTCGTGTGGTCGCTCGATCAAAACGAACTGCCGGGGAATCCGCTGCAGTTGATGACCGGGTTCCAGCGTCTGCCCAACGGGAATACCATTTTCTGCAATTACCTCGGTCACGGCCATCTCGGTCAGCAGCCGCACTTTTTTGAGATCACGCGCGATAAAAAGATCGTGTGGGAGTTCGCGGACCACGAGCATTTCAAGACCGTCAATCAACTCCAAGTGCTCGACGTCGCGGGTGACCCGGCGAAGGGCGAAATCCTCCGCTAAATGAAACCCCGTCATTGGCTCGCAGCGTTTGCACTTACCGTCTCGGCCGCGTTTGCGGCGGATGACTTCAAACTCGAGGAAGGCTTCACCAGCCTATTCAATGGCAAAGACCTCACCGGCTGGGGCTATGCGGCGACTGCGACCGCACCGGCCGATAAATTCGACGGCAAACGTGAGAGCACCGATGCCCGCTACTCGGCCGAGAACGGCGTGCTCGTCGTGCACCCGAAGACGCCGCGGCAGATCGCAAAGATCTGGACGACGCGTGAGTTTCCGAAGGACTTTGTCCTGCGCCTGGAATTTCGCGCCGAGGTCAACGCGGACAGCGGCATCTATCTCCGCCAGCCGCAGCTCCAGTGCCGCGACTACCTCGTGGCCGGCCCGTACAAGGAGCTGAAGAAATATCGTGCGCAGGATTGGAACGAGATCGAAGTCATCGTGAAAGACGGCGTGGCGCACTGCACCTGCAACGGGGAGGTGCTCGAGGCCGCGCTCAAGCTCCCCGCGACTGGCCCGATCGGTCTCGAAGGCGACCGCGGCCAGATGGAATACCGGCACATCCGCATCAAGGAGCTGCCGTGAGGTTGGCGGTGTTTGGGGTGGTGGCGCTCGCGTTCCTCAGCGGAGTGCGAGCTGCGCCGCCTACGGTGACGATCGATACGCCGATGGCGGCGCCCGAGTGGGCGAAGCTGGAGCGACGCCTGTTGAGCGAGAGCGTGCCGGCGTGTCGGGAGTTTTACCAAAAGTACTACGACGAGCGTGGCTACGTGCAGTGCTTCGTGCGCTGGGGCGCGAACGACGGACCGGACGATGCGTTCGAGAATTTCGCCGACTGGCCGCAGCTGCACGCGCTCGGCGCGAGCGACGAGTTGATGGAGCTGTTTCTGAAAAGCTGGAATGGCATGATCCGCCAATATTCCGAGGCGAAGACTACCGAGGTGCCCGCGGGCCGCGATGGCATGTACCTCCACGACTTCGCCGCGCAGGCCGACTGGATGCACCTCGGCGAGGGACTGCGGACTTTCAACATGCTCGGTCTCTCCGAACCCACGCTGCCGATCTACGGCGAACGCGTGCGACGCTTCGCGGGACTCTACATGGGCGAGGACCCGAGCGCGCCCAACTACGATCCGCAGCTCAAGCTCATCCGCTCGATGCAGAATGGCGCGAAGGGCCCGATGCTGCGCAAGGCCACGGCGCTCGACTGGGTCGGCGACCCATTCGACGTGGCGGGATTTCTCGCGGGACACGGCGAGAGCACCTTCGAGCAATTTCTCGCGCACTACAACGAGTACGGCGATGTCGCGGGCGACCATTTCCTGAACCTCGTCGCGACCACGCTGCCGACTGACGCCTACCTGCTCACGCATGAGGCGAAGTACAAGCAATGGCTCGTCGACTACATGGACGCATGGCTCGCGCGCATGAAGGCGAACAACGGCATCATTCCGAGCTACGTCGCGCTAGACGGCAAAATCGGCGGCCCCGAGGGACGCTGGTGGGGCAACTCTTACGGCTGGGGCTTCAGCCCGGTCAATCCGACCAACGGCAAACGCGAGAACCGCAACCGCATCCCGCGCGCGCTCGTCGGTTTCAACAACGCGCTCCTCGTCACCGGCGAACAAAAATATGTCGATGCGTGGCGCGCGATGGCCGATGCGATCAATGCGCACGCGCGCACCGTCGAGGGTAAGAAAGAGTACCCGACGATGTACGGCGCCGACGGTTGGTACGGCTGGCAGGTGCAGCCGTGGAATGTGGGCGCGCTTGAAGTCTGGTACTGGTCGCAGCGGCCCGACGACCGCGCGCGGGTGGGGCAGAATCCGTGGCTGGAGTTTCTCGACGGCAAGAATCCCGACTATCCCGAGACCGCACTCAAGCGCGACCTCGCGAGCCAGGCGAAGAAACTCGATGGCCTGCGCCACGACACCCGCCCGCCGGAAAAGCGGCTCGCGGACAACATGATGGATTTCAACCCCGTGACGACGGGCGCGCTCCAGCAGCTCATGTGGGGCGCGAAGGCAGCCTGCTCAATGCGCGCGTGCGCACCTTTGATCCCAAGCGCAAACGCGCGGGCGCGCCGGAGGACGTCGGAGTGCTGGTGTCGGCAATGAGCGATACGCAGACCGTCATGACGCTCGTGAATCTCGGCTCCGCATCGCGCACCGTCATCGTGCAAGGCGGCGGCTACGGCGAGCATCGCATCGAGAAAGTCGAGCTCGATGGTCACATCACGCCGGTCGATAGCGCGTGGTTCACGGTGAAACTCGCCACCGGTGCAGGAGCAAAGCTCACGCTCACACAGCATCGCTATGCGAGCACTCCGACGGTGGCTTTTCCCTGGCTTCGCAATTAGGATCACCCATGCAACGCTTTGCTCATATCGGATGGATGCTCGTCTTGGCTGTGTTCGTTGCCCCGTTGTTCGCCGTTGAGCCGCCCGTGATCGATCTCTGGCCGGAGGGCGTGCCCGGCCTCAAGCCCAACGCCGGTCCCGAAAAAGACGACAACGGTCGCTACTCCAATATCCATCACCCGACCCTCGTGGTTTTCGCTCCGCCTGCGGACAAGGCCGTGGGCATCGGCATGATCTACGCCCCGGGCGGCGGGTACATCCGCGTGGCGGCAGGACCGGGCGGTGGTGAGATCGTGAAGTGGCTGAATTCGCTCGGCATCACCGTCTTCATGCTAAAGTACCGGCATGCCGACTACGGCCACCCCGCGCCGCTGCAGGATGCGTTGCGCGCCGTGCGGATGGTGCGCTCGCGCGCCGTGGAGTTCGGGGTGCAGGCGGACAAGCTCGGCATGATCGGCGGCTCCGCCGGCGGACATCTCACGGCCTGCGCGGGCACGCTCTACGATGCGCCCGAGGGTCGCACTGGTGCGGAACTCGACAAGATCAGCGGGCGGCCCGACTTCCTCGTGCTCGTATTTCCCGTGATCACGATGGAGGACCCGTACGTGCACAAGCAGTCGCGTCAGGCACTGCTCGGCGCGCAGCCGAGCGATGAGCTGAAACATCACTTGTCGCCCGATGAGCAGGTGACGAAGGACACTCCGCCGACCTTCCTCATTCACTCCTCGGCCGACACCACGGCCGTGGTGGAAAACAGCCTGCTCTTTTACACCGCGATGCGAAAGGCCAAGGCACCGATCGAAATGCACCTGTATCCAGTCGGACCGCACGGGTCCGGCATGTCGCCCGCGCTCGGGCCGACCTCCGAGTGGCCGAAGCACTGCGAATCGTGGATGCGCTTCCACGGCTGGCTACCGAAGGCGACGCCTTAGATTCGGATTAGCCACAGATTACACAGATGAGCACAGATAAAGGCTTCGATCCATCTGTGCCTATCTGTGTAATCAGTGGCTAAAAAACGTTTTTACTTCACCGCGGCCCAGACGCGTTGGACGTCATCGTTATCTTCGAGGGCCTGCAGGAATTCGCCGACTTCGCCGCGCTGGGTGTCGTCGAGCTCGGGGTACATCTTGGCGACGTAGCCGAGCTCGGCGGTGATCACGGACCAGCCGTTTTGCTTCAGCCAAGTGGAGGCGGCGTGCACAGACTTGAGGTCGGTGAGGAGACGGACGCCCGTCGCACCTTCGGGGACGTCGTCGTTTTGCGAATGGGAGAGAGCCTCGAACTCATTCGCGCCCGCCTCGATCGCGACGGCTTCGAGATCGGCACCACTATTGGCGCTGTGCGCCTCGACGATGCCGACGTGGTCGAAGAGAAATTTGTTGCTACCGGCGCCGCCTTGCTGGCCGCCGTTTTTGAAAAGCACGCGGATGTCGCCGGCGCTGCGGTTGTGATTGTCGGTCATGACCTCGACGATCACCGGCACCTTGTGCGGGGCGTAGCCCTCGTACACGACGTGCTCGAGCGACGCGCTTTCGCCGCCACCGCCGGCGCCCTTGCTGATGGCGCGCTGGATCACATCGCGAGTGACGCTGGCCTTCTTGGCCTTTTCCACCGCGGCGAAAAGCCGGGCGTTGGCATCGATGTCGCCGCCGCCGAGTTTGGCCGCGACGGTGATTTCCTTCACCAGTTTTTGGGTTACCTGACCCTTCTTGAGGTTAACAATCGCGCGTTTCGCGTGAAGCCATTGACGTCCCATAAGGTGACCAGCTTGCGTCGCGGAAGGGCGCGGGTGAATCTCAAAGTTACAAAATCATGAACCCGCTGCCGACCATCGTGCACCTCGACGCCGACGCGTTTTTCGTGTCGTGCGAGCTGGCGCTACGGCCGGAACTGCGAGGGACCAAGTGCGCGGTCGGCGGGCGGGAGCGTGGCATCATCTCCTCGGCCAGCTACGAGGCCAGGGCGTGCGGCGTGTACACGCCGATGCCGACGGCGCGGGCGAAACGCGTCTGTCCCGATCTGATCATGCTGCCGCACACGAGCGGCCTGTACGGCAAGGTGTCGCGACAGATGTTCGACCTCTGCGAGACCCTCACGCCGATCGTGCAGCGCAACTCCATCGACGAGGGCTACCTCGATCTCAGCCCGTGCGGGCACAAGACCATCGCAGACCTCGAAGCGGCGGTGCGAGGCCTGCAAAAACGCCTCTGGGATGAACTGCAAGTGCCCGTCTCGATGGGCCTCGCGAGCAACCGGCTTGTGTCGCAGATCGCATCGAAGCTGCACAAGCCGCGTGGATTCGTGGTCGTGCCGCCGGGCACCGAGGCGGCGTTTCTCGCGCCGCTCCCAATCGGAAAACTTCCCGGCATCGGCGCCAAGACCGAGACCGCGCTGGCTGAGCGTCACGGCCTCAAGCTCATCCGGGACATCACTGCGCGCAACGAGAGCGAGCTGGAGGCGATTTTCGGCAACGGCTGGCGTGATATGCTCGCCACCGCGCTCGGGCAGGATGACCGGCCGGTGGAAGTCGATCACGAGGACGCCAAAAGCTATTCACAGCAGGAGACGTTTTTCACGGACATCGGGGACTTCGCCGAGATCGAGCGCATCGCGAAGCGGATGATCGACGAGCTGCTGCCGGCGATTCGCGCCGACGGCAAGCGCGTGAGGACGATGACGCTGAAAGTACGCTATCCTGACTTCACGCAGGAGTCGCACGGACGGAGCCTCGAAGAAGCGACGGACCTCGAAGCGCCGTTTTATCCCCTCGTCGCACCGCTCCTTCGGACCGCGTGGAAAAAGCGCCGGCCGCTGCGATTGATCAGTGTACGCTTCTCCAACGTCACTGAAAGTGCACAGCAGTTGGAGATGTTTGGGCAAACCGATGAGAAGCGTCGCCGTCTCGCCAGCGTGCTCGACAAGCTCAATCAAAGCGGCAAATCCGCGCCCGTGCGCCACGGGCACCAGCTCGGGCGCAACGACGATTGAGCGTCGGCGAGTTGTTCAAGCGACTTGCGCCGCGGTCACGACTGAGTACAGAAAACGAGCGATGCCCATTTACGAGTACTACTGCCCGGACAACCACACGGTTTACCAATTTTACGCCAAGACCCTGGCTCAGGGAAAGACCGTGCCGAAGTGCCCTGACAATCCGAAGTTCAAGTTGAAAAAGCTCGTGTCGGCTTTCGCGGTGACCAAGGGCGGCAAAGGCAGCGACGATGAGCCGCCACCGGCGGCACCGCAAGGCTCCGAGGATACGGAGACTGACCTGCGCATGCAGTCTGTGATGGGAGAAATCGAACGAGACATCGACCGCATCGATGAGAACGACCCGAAGAGCATGGCGCGCATGATGCGACGCCTCGGTGACGCCGCGGGCGAAAAATTCGACCCCGAGACCGAGGAAGTGGTGCGAAAGATGGAGGAGGGCACCAACCTGGACGCATTTGAGGAGCAGTTCAGCGAGACAGCCGACCAGCACGAAAATGCGGATCCGTATTCAGCGTATGGTAGCGATGCTTCCGGCGCTCCAGCGACTCCGGCCGATCCGAAGGAACCGCGTCATCGCTTCAAGGCGCGCAAGGCGCTGCGCCGCGACCCCAAGCTCTACGACTACGATTAAGTCCGCTGCGCTTAGGTGCAGAGTTGCATCTTCGCTTTCGGTGCGGACGCTGTTTCCCTCACCACATGTCTTCTCCCGAATTACTCGCCCGCATCGAAGCCGCCAAGCGTGCTGTTATCGCCCAGACCGAGCTGCTGCACCGGGAGTTCGGCCGGGCGGAGAGCAAGTGGAAGAGCGACGGCACACGCGTGACCGCAGTCGATGTCGCGATCTCGGAAAATATTTTCCGTGAGCTCGCGCAGCAATTCCCCGCCGATCAGTACTTCAGTGAAGAGCTCGGCGACAGTACTGCGCCGATCGAGGTGACCGCACGATTCTCGTGGGTGCTCGACCCGATCGACGGCACAAATAATTTCGCCCTCGGCATCCCGCACTGCGCAATCTCGCTCGGCCTCTTGGGAAACGGTGAGCCAGTCTACGGGGTGGTCTACGACCTCAGCCGCAAAAGCCTCATGCACGGTGGCCCCGGCTTCGGCATGCACGATGGCGACCGCAAGGCGGCCGTGTCGACCGCCACGGTGCAGCGCGAAAGCATCATCGGCCTGCATAGTCCTTTCAACAAGGAGCTCGCGCCGCGGGCACAGGCGGTCTTGCAGGAGTTCAAGATTCGCGGGCTCGGCAGCGCGTCGTTGCACCTCGCGTACGTGGCCGCGGGCCTCTTCGACGGCTGCGTCGACTACAACGTGAAGATCTGGGATCTCGCCGCCGCCATCGCGCTCGTGCGGGCGACCAATGGCCACATCTATTTCCTCAACGGCGAACAACTGCCGCTCAAGGTCTTCGATCTCAAGATGGGCCGCATCCTCTACGTGGCCGGCGGACCGGCTATCGCGGAGCGCCTCAAGGCGCTGACGGTCGGCTAATCCGTATCCTTAAACCTGATACGCCTTCAGCGGGACCGGGTCGAGAATCTTGGTCTGCGGCATGAGCGGCGCGAGCTGCTCGGCGAACCACGCGCGGGCGAGGGGATCACCGTGAGTGAGGACGACCGTGCGGGCGCTGCTCTGCGCGGCGAACTGAAGCAGTTCTTCGCGGTCGGCGTGGCCGCTGAGCTCGAAGCGCTCGACCCGAGCCTTGATGCGGGTCTTCACCTGCGAGGTTTCAAAGATGAACTGGTCGCCCGGCTGAGCCTCCAGCAGGTGGCCGCCGGGGGTATCGGGATCGCAGTAGCCGACGAAGCCGATAGTGTTGCGCGCACTGCCGACGAGGCCGGAGGCGAGGATGTAGCTCGGCGTGCGCTCCACCAGCATGCCGGAGCTCACGATGTAGATGGCGTTTTGCTGGAGATCCTCGCCGGCGTTGAGCTTGCGGGGGAGGGGACGGACGCCGAGCTCCTTGAGGATGCTGCGGTTGAATTGGACGTGCTTCGTCTTGCGCGCGATGTCGTCGAAGTAGTCGACGAGATCCATGCCGAGGCCGGATGCGTAGATCGGGCAGTCGACAAGGCGACGGAAATGGCGGGCGTCCTGGAGAATCGAGAGAATCTCCTGCATGCGACCGAGCGCGAAGCAGGGGATGAGGTATGAACCGCCGCGCTGGATGCAGTCGTTGATGCTATCGACGAGACGGGCCATCTCGGTGCCGCGAGTCTTGCCGATGGGGCGCTCTGTGGTGCCGCGTGTGGTCTCGGTAATGACTACGTCGAAATGTCCAACGGGAAACT
The DNA here is from genome assembly GCA_048498795.1 of Verrucomicrobiota bacterium. Classification (GTDB taxonomy): domain Bacteria; phylum Verrucomicrobiota; class Verrucomicrobiia; order Opitutales; family Opitutaceae; genus JBEHXH01. The sequence goes on along the minus strand of JBEHXH010000010.1, from coordinate 51,409 downwards.
GCGCGCCGCGCACCGTTCGCTGGTCAGTGAAGAGCACGTCACCCGTGATGAAGACCGACTCCTGCTTGTGGCGCAGCTCGATGGCCGCAGCACCCGCAAGATGGCCGGCGGCATGGAAGATGATTTCTACCTCGTCGTTGGCGCCTCGGAATTTCTTCGCGTGCCCAAAGTTCAGGCCGACGATGCGCTTCGCGCTGCGCTCGATCTCCTCGTGCGTGTAGAGCGGATATTCGGGGATGTTTTCATCCTCGCGCTGGCGCATCATCACGTTGGCGGAGTTGTGGAGCATCCGCTCTACGAGCATGCGGCTGGAGGTCGTCATCAACACCGCAGCCTCCGGGTGCTCGCGCATCGTCACTGGCAGGCTGCCGATATGATCGAGGTGGCAGTGAGTGACGAGGATGAGATCGACCTTTTGCCCGCGCGTCGGCGTGAGGTCCGGCGCGGCAAGGCGGCCGACGACTTTCGGATGCAACCCGGAGTCGACGATGATGCGCAGCTCACCGAGTTGGAGAAACAGCGAGTTGGCCCCGATGCCGCCCTCGCGGTTCAGATCGATCAGCTTCATGTAAGCCCAAGAAAAAGGGGATGGGGCCGGAGAACCAGTACGAAGTTACAAATTTGCGTCAGCATCGCGGCAGGTTCATCCCGAAGGGCGGCAGGAGCACGTGGACCTTTTCGCCGAATTCGTCGATGCCGTGGAAGCTCCCCGCGGCGCGCGCGTCGCAGCCGGTCACGTGGTAGCTATTGTACGAAAACTCTTCGCCGGGTGCGAGACGCGGGGTCTCACCGACGATCTTTTCCCCCTCGATCACGAGGCGCGCACCGTCGGTGTGCTCGATGATCCATTTGCGTCCGAGGAGCTGCACGGTGCGGTCGGAGGCGTTCCGCACCGTGATGAAGTAGACAAACGCGTGCGGCTTGTCCGCGGGCAGGCTCGCGCCGCCGAAGTGGTAGCAGAGTTTGTCGAGGCGGGCGGTGAGCCCCGGGAGTTCGCGGGAGCAGCAAGACACGGATACACCAAAGAGACGCGGGAATCCGCGCTCGGCAAGCGCCGTGTGCACGAAACGCCATGACGCAGCGGGTCGCGCCTTTCCGCTTGCTGCCACGCGGGGCAACCGCACAAACGCGAGGGCGTATGGGTAAACTCGCGCTCCTCTCCGTCAGCGACAAAACCGGCCTCGTCGAATTCGCCACGGCGCTCGTCCAGCGTCACGGCTACAAGCTCCTCTCGACCGGCGGCACCGCCAAGCTCCTCGCGGAGCGCGGCCTGCCCGTCACCGAGGTGAGCCAGCACACCGGCTTCCCCGAGATTATGGAAGGCCGCGTGAAGACCCTGCACCCGAAGATCCACGGCGGTCTCCTTTGCCGTCGCGACAAGGCCGAGCATCTCGCGCAGGCGCAGAAGAACGACATCGCGCTGATCGACCTCGTCGTCGTGAACCTCTACCCCTTCGAGCAGACTGTCGCGAAGGCGCACGTGGAGTTTGAAGAGGCCATCGAGAACATCGACATTGGTGGCCCCTCGATGCTGCGCAGCGCCGCGAAAAATCACGAGAGCGTGACGGTCGTGTGCGATCCGGCTGACTACAACGGTGTGCTCGCGGCCTTCGCCGCCGAAGCGACCGATCCGACGCAGATCGCTGCGCTCCGCCGTAAGCTCGCGCTCAAAGTTTTCCAGCGCACCGCGAGCTACGATGCCGCGATTTCCAAGTACCTCGAAGCGCAGGCCGCCGAGCCAGACCTCGAGGCGCTGAGCGGTTTCCCCTCCACGCTTTCGCTGTCGTGGAAAAAAGCGCAGTCGCTCCGCTACGGCGAAAATCCACACCAGAAGGCCGCGCTGTACGGCACATTTCACGAGCATTTCCAGCAGCTCCAAGGCAAAGAGCTCTCGTATAACAATATTCTCGATATCACGTCGGCAACTTACCTGATCGGCGAATTCGAGCGCCCGACCGTTGCGATTCTCAAGCACACCAATCCCTGTGGCGTCGCGAGCGCCGACACGCTGATCGAGGCGTGGGACAAGGCCTACGCGACCGATCGCCAGGCACCTTTCGGCGGCATCATCATCGTGAACAACACCCTCGATGGCACGCTCGCCACGGCGATCGCAGAAATCTTTACCGAAGTGATCATCGCTCCACGTTTCAGCGACGAAGCGCTGGCGATTTTCGCGAAGAAGAAAAACCTGCGCCTCATGATCGCGAAGGAAGGCCTCGGCGCCGATGCGCTGCAGGAAGTGCGCTCGGTCGTCGGTGGCGTGCTCGTGCAGGACCGCGACCGTACGCTGGGCAACCAGCGCGAGTTCAAAGTGGTGACGAAGCGCCAGCCCACGGCCGAAGAATGGGCCGCGATGATGTTTGGCTGGAAGGTCGGCAAGCACGTGAAGTCCAACTCCATCGTGTACTGCCGCGGTGAGCAGACGCTCGGCGTCGGCGCGGGCCAGATGGCGCGCGTGGACAGTTCGCGCATCGCCGTGTGGAAGGCGGGCGAGGCCAAGCTCGACCTCAAGGGCTCGGTCGTCGCAAGCGAGGCGCTATTTCCTTTCGCGGATGGCCTCATCGCCGCGGCTGCCGCTGGGTCGACCGCGGCCATCCAGCCCGGTGGCTCGGTGCGCGATGCGGAAGTCATCGCCGCGGCCGATGAGCGCAACATGGCGATGGTCTTCACCGGCATCCGCCACTTTAAGCACTGATCGGAGGGTAAGAGTCGCAAGCCAGAGTTGAGCGCCGGGGCAGTCTACAATGAGACAGCCCCGCGATTTCCCTTCGCGTCCGAACTCTCAACTCTCATCGCTCAACCCATAACGCCACACCCCATTTCCCCATGTCCCTCTTTATCGGCATCGATTCCGGCACGCAGAGCACGAAGGCGGTCGTCCTCGACCTCGAGACGCGCAAGGTCATCGCGGAGGCCCGCGCGCCGCACGCGCTCATTGCTGGCCTGCCGGTCGGGCACATGGAGCAGCATCCGCAGGATTGGACCGCGGCGCTCGATACCGTGATTGCCGAAGTTGCAGCGAAGACTGATCGCAGCCGCGTGCGCGGCATCGGCGTGTCGGGCCAGCAGCACGGCTTCGTGCCGCTCGATGCACAAGGGCAGGTGATCCGCCCCGCGAAGCTCTGGTGCGACACGAGCACGACCGCCGAGTGCGCGCTGCTCACGAAGAAGATCGGTGGCGAGAAAGCCGCGATCAAGAAGGCCGGCCTCGCGTTTCTCCCGGGCTTCACCGCGCCGAAGATTCTTTGGCTGAAACGCCACGAGCCCGCCAACTACCGCCGGCTCCGTCACGTGCTGTTGCCGCACGATTACCTGAATTTCCATCTCACTGGAAACTACTTCATGGAGTACGGCGACGCGTCGGGCTCCGCGCTGATGGATGTCCGCAAGCGCACGTGGTCGCGTGATGCGATCAATGCCGTCGACAAGAATCTCGCCGACTGGCTCCCGCCGCTGAGTGGCTCGGATGCGATCGCGGGCACGCTACGTCCCGAACTCGCCGCGAAATACGGCTTCAGCACCGACGTGATAGTGAGCGCCGGTGGCGGCGACAACATGATGGGCGCGATCGGCACGGGCAACGTCGCCCCCGGTGTGATCACGGCTAGCTTCGGTACGAGCGGCACCATCTACGCGTACGCGGACAAGCCGGTGGTGGATTCGACTGGCGAGATTGCGGCCTTCTGTTCGTCGACTGGCGGCTGGTTGCCGCTGCTCTGCACGATGAATGTCACGACCGTCACCGAGCAAGTGCGGGGTCTGTTCAACCTCGATCACGGCGGCATGGCCGACGCGATCAAGCGCGTGCCGGCCGGTGCGAGTGGCCTCGTGCTGCTCCCGTATCTCGCGGGTGAGCGCACACCGAATGTCCCGGCGGGCTCCGGCGTCGTGCTCGGGCTCAATGGGCAGAATTTTTCTCAAGCGCACCTCTCGCGCGCCGCGATGGAAGGCGTGACGATGGGGATGAACTACGGCCTCCGTCGTCTCGCCGATCTCGGCGTGAAAGCGAAGGAAATCCGCGTGACCGGCGGCGGTGCGAAGTCCGCAGTGTGGCGCCAGATCATGGCCGACGTCTTTGGCGTGCCAGTCGTCGCGATGGTCGAGGACGAGGGTGCCGCGCTCGGCGGCGCGATCCAGGCCGCGTGGGCGCTCGCCCGCCAGACGAAGCCGAAGGCGAAGATCACCGATTTCACGACCGGTACCGTGGCGCTCGACGAGGGGACTCGCTGCACACCTGCCAAGAAAAACGTCGCGCGCTATCGCGAACTGCAGGCGCTGCAGGACGAACTCAGCACCAGTTTGCGCGACATATTCGTGAAACACCGGAAATACGTCCTCGAGGGTTTAGAGCGACCGGACCGCTTCCGAGGCTCTCGGGAAATTTCCAATTTCGCGCATGAGGTGGCGGCGAGCGTCCGACACCAGCCTCGCGTTTTCGGGTTCAATGATTCCGTGCCCGCATCTGGGCAGAGATAAGCTGTTGGCAACTCGCGGCCTTATCTCGTACACCACTACCGTGAACCTTGATTTCGACTCGCTATGTAGATGATTATCCGGACGGAACGAAGGAAATGCGCTTGTTCTATGGAGGCTTTTCAGTCTCAGCGCCCTCTTTGAGGGTATTAAATATTAAATCCCCGGCAACGGAGCATTGAAGTGTTTGTATTGTTGATGCTTGTATTAAAGATCGATTAAGACGCGATTATCGATTTGTCCTTGGCGTTATGGTGGTAGGGTCAAGCCGATCGCCCGGCGTATTCTGGCGATTGATTCACGATCAAAATCCCCGTGTTTGTGAGCAATGTCCCTATTGTGGTGGTCGAGGACCATCGACTCCTGCAGCAACTCGTGGCGACCATGTGCCAGTTGACCTTCGGGTGCACTGTCGTCGGCACCTCGGGTGACGGAATCGAGGCGGTGTCGCTGATCGCGGAAAAGCGCCCGCGGGTTGCGATTGTCGATCTCCACCTGCCTGGGCAGGATGGCTTTGCTGTCGCGCGCGCGGTGCGTCGCCTCCTTCCTGACATCCGCCTCATTGCGTTTTCCTCATATCTCGATGACATGACGGTTCATTCCGTAACACATTCTGGCTTCGACGCCTATGTGGATAAGAACATGAGTGAAATCTCCGTTCTTGGGCGGGCCATTGAGACGGTGATTCAGGGCCGCGGCTACTTCACTGAGCGCTTTTTGGCGGCACGGGCACGGTTGCAGCGCAACCCACTCTCGTTCGATAAAGTGCTTTCTGAGCGTGAGCGTGAGGTGCTCACATTGATCGGGCAGTTCCTGTCGGATGCGGACATAGGCAGCCGCATCGCCGTTTCCGAAGCGACCGCGAAGCAGCACCGTCGGAATATCATGGCGCGGCTGGGTTTGCACAGCACGCCGGAGCTTATTCAGTTTGCAATTCGCAATGGATTTGTCCGTCCCGAAGGTATACACAGTTAGTCTTCGTGGGATGGTCGTAATTTGGCATCAAATATTGCAGAATGCCATCAGATGAACCGGTTTTTAGACCGGTCGCTAACACAAAAGGATTATTTGGAGAGATTGAATGTTGCGGAAGGTTTTACAGAACCGAGCGCGTCCAGCGGCTGTAAACTGTTCCCCATATGTTAAAAAAACATGTTACAACGCTAGCGCTCATCGGCATCCTTGCCGGGGGCTTTTTGGTTACGGGTTGCGACGACGAGTACAGTGCGGCGCCGGATGTGAAGACTGAGCACGATCACATCACGGATGAGGTCACCAGCGTCACGGTCAGTGGTTCGGTCACGAACAACGACACCGGGATGAAAGTAACGGCCTCCAGCAAGGTGACGGTCCAGAACGGTCAGGCGACGGGTGCGACCAACACCGCCAGCGTCTCCGACACGTTCAATGCCACGGGCAGCTTGAGCATCACGCCTTCGGTCTCCGCGAATCTCGATTCCGGCGTCACGACGGTGAGCTTGGGCATCAACTACAACACGACGTGGAACAGCCACCCGATCAATTTCGGTGTGTCGGTTTCGGGCAATTCGAACGGCGTGGCCTCGGGTCGCATCAACGTGGGCGGCAGCTTCCGCTTCTAAGCGGACGCTGGTTGTCTCTTTGACTGGTGGCTTGGTGCCTTTGCGGGTCCAAGCCACCTTAAACATTTGTCGCAATCCTATCGCCGAATCGAACCGGCATCTCATGTGTGATCTGAAAATTTCCCGTGTCGCCCGGATGGCTGCGAGGAGCTGGGCGGCGATTCTTGTTTTCTGCAGCGCGGCAAGCGCGCAGACCCCAGCCCCGGCGGCGCGGGTCGTGGAGGCGGCCGGCCTGCGGTTTCAAATCGAGCTGGATCGGCCGGGCCTCGAGAAACTGGCGCTGAAAGCAGTACCATCGTTTCGCGACCGGATGACCGCGCTCGCCCAAGCGAAGGACCTGAAGGAAATCATGGCGAGAGCGGAGGTGAAGCAAGAGGTTATCAAGAATCTGAAAACGCTCACGGGCACGGAAAAGCCTCTGCCCGAAATCAGCGCACGCTACGATGCCTTGATCAAGGCGGTCGACCATCTTGCGGTCGAAAGCTGCATCGTGAAGGACGTGTTCCTCTACGATGGCCCCTCGCTCAAGGCGCGCATGCGCGCGGGGGCGGCTGTGCCGTTTATGACTTATGACCGGGAAAGCGATTCGTGCATGTTCGACTGGTCCGTGGAGAAAGCCCTGAAGCAGGGCACCGTGATCTCGATGCCCATCGTGATCGTGGTGACGAATCCAGCGGAGCCGGACGACCAGCTGATGAATCGCATGCTGGGTTTCTACGAATCGATCTTCACCAATGCGCTCGATGCCAACTACGCCCTGCCGGGCTATCAGGTCATCCGAGGACTGGTGGATGACGCCGTGCGCGAGCGGGCGGACGGTTGTCCGCCGTGGTTCAAGGAAGGTGTCACGTCGGTGGTGCTGATCAAGATGCTCGGCGAACTAGTGGGGATCAAAAACGCATTCTCGAGTTTCACCTTGATGCATTCGGCGAACAGCGGAAGTGCACCGATCGCGGGTGCCGCGCTGTTGAAATGGAATCCCGGAGAGCACGCGCTCGTCGAAAACATGGGCTACTCGCGCATGGCGACGGACTCGGTCTTGAAGATTACGAATGCGAAGGGCTTCAAATGGATACCCTTTGCGCTGACGAAATTATCGAAGCAGGAGAATGTTTCTTCGACGCAGGTGTTCGATGCGGTGAAGGAGCTTACCGGCGTGGACCTATCGAAGGTCATTCTTGGCACTTCGTGATGATGCTCTGCGTGAGTATCCTCTAAACCCAGCCGCTAGCATCCGATCATGAGACGTTCGCTGATCGTCGCCAGTATGGTGGGTGCTGCGGCTGTCGCGCTGTGGTTTTGCACGCAGGCTCCGGCGCTGCAGCACTACTCGGGCGACGCGCTCGTGCTCGATCACTGGGAATTGCTGGGACCGTTCGTCGCCGATGCCGAGGAGGATCCGATGGCGCGAAATTTCTTGAGCGCCGCCAAGCCGGAGCTGCAGGCATTCGAGTCGCGCGCAGGAGGCGTGGCGGCACGCGTGACTCGCTGCCTGCCGACAGCATGGCGCCAGGCCGGGTGGCAACTGCGAGCGGTAGAAGCGGAGATGATCGATTTTCAAAACATCTATGGCCGCTCGTACAATCCCGAGCTGCCGCCCTCTGCGGTCTACGCCGGCACGGAGTTGGTCTGCACGAGCGATACCGCTGCCCAACTCATGATCGGCAGCGCCGACAGCGTCCGGATCTGGATTAACGGCGAGATCGCGTTCGAAAACAACGTACGGCGCGGTCTCGCGTGCTACAACGACACCATTCCCATCAAGCTCCAGCGCGGCACGAATCGGATTGTGGTCAAGGTGGCGCGCTGGCGGGGAGGGTGGGGATTGACCGCGCGACTGGAGCCGTCGGCTGCAGCGGCGACCCTGACCTCGCTGCGCATGGAAGGGCTCTGTAACAGCCGGCTGCTGGCGCAAAAGATCGTGCCACGCGCGGCAGACCTGCAGTTGTTTGCGAAGCGCTTGGCGCCGTTGATTGGACAGATCCAGCTGAGCATTCTCGATGGTGCAGGGAGGCCAGTGGACCAGCGCATTGATCTCGCGGCCCTGCCGATGATCCGAACCGAGACGCCGCTCACGCCCGGCGCGTATTGCTTGGTTTTGACCTGCGCTGACGGCCAATCGTATCAGGAAGCGTTTTGTATTGGAGACCCGCAGGAGCTGCGGGTGGCATGGCTGAAAAAAGCCGAGCAATTCGCGAGCGACGACACCGCCGCACTCAGCGTTCGCGGCTTGAGTCGGCGCCTGGAGATTCTCTATCGCCCGGAGAATCGACCGCAGGCACCAAACGTAGACTGGGATATTCGAGTGGTGTTCGCGCTGAGCGAAATGAGCGCATTGGTCGCGACCCTCGAGAAAAAGCAGGGCGCCTTCGATGCTCAGCCGGGAATCCACGTCGTAGGCTTTCGCTCGGCTATCGATGGCTCCGCGCAGTACTATCGATGCTTCACGCCGTCGGGTGCTCCGCCACCGGCGGGTCGACCGTGTGCGATTTTTCTGCCGACCGTTGTGTCGGCGGCCCGGCCGTTTCTTGAGAGCGCATTCATTGCGGCGCACCAAGAAGCCGAGAAAGTAGGACGTCTGGCCGATCGCTATGGAGTCGCCGTGCTATGGCCGGGATATCGCAGCCAGCCCACGGGTGGGCCCGCGGATTTCGTGCACATGGACGAGGCGATGCGGGCGTATTTTTCGCGCGCACAGATCGACCCACGGCGCGTGGTGCTGATCGCGGCCTGCGGAGGGGCGGCGATCGGCGAACTTGCAGCGACCCGGTGGCCCGGGCGCTTTGCCGGGCTGGGGATGCTGAACCCGGTGTTTACCTTGGCGAAGAATCCTACAGCGCAGGCGGGCGAATATTTTTCCCAAGCCGAGGGCTATGGCAGATGGGAGCACGAGAACGATGTCACCGAGAAATTCCTCCAGACCAAAAGCTGCCCGGTATTTCTGCTGCACGATGGAGCGGAGCCCGGGCACGGCAGTCTGGAGATTTCACGGGGCTTCGTCGCGGCGGCTCAAAAGGCGGGATATCCGCTGGTGTTTTTGCAATCAGACCAGCCGCTTGCGCAGCATTTCGACGCATGGAATAGGCTGCTCGCCTGGGCCGCCCAGCAGCAGAGGACGACGCCACCCGCCATGGAGTCCGCTTCGCCGCATTCGAAGCCGCAGCCGATCGGGTCGGTGGAGCAATTCCTGGCGGAGCCCTTCGTGCTCGTGACGCCGAGCGGTGGAAGTGCGCAGGTGCGGGCGGCGCAGGCGGGATTGACCGAGGATTTTCAGCGAGCGTGGGAGGAGTCCAATTTCGGCCGGTGTATTCAATACACGGATACCGATGTCCCGGCCGACGTGCTGCGGAGCCTGAATCTCGTCCTGATCGGAGATGAGACCACTAATCGCGTGATCCGGAATCTCGGGCTTCGCCTCCACGATGTGAGCGAGGTGGCGCTTGGCTCCAAGCGCTGGCCCGGAGCCGGCGTGACGGTGCAGGCCGTGCTGAGGAATCCGGCAGTCGCCGAGCGAAAGATCCTCGTCATCGGGGGCAACAGTCCGGAAGCGCCTGCTGTAGGGCGCGTCTCTTTGCCCCGTGACGGCTGGTTCAGTTATGCGGCGTGGCAAAACGACGGCGGTGCACCCCGCTTGATCGAGGCCGGCACCTGGTGACGATCGCGCAACTTTTTTCATGGCTACTCGCGACCCCATTCTCCTTCTCGACCAAGTCTCGAAATCATTCCACGAGGGCGGGCATGAGGTGACGCTTTTTCAGAATTTGAGTCTGGCGCTCGCGCCTGCTGACACCGTTGCGATCACCGGGCCAAGTGGGAGCGGAAAGAGCACCTTGCTCAATCTCTGCGTGGGCCTCGACGAGCCGTCGGAAGGCCGAGTGAAGTTCGCCGGCGAGGACTGGAGCACGCTTGCCCCTCGCGAGCGCACACTGCGGCGGAGGGGACGGATCGGTTTTCTTTTTCAAGACTTCCGTCTGATCCGCAGCCTGACTGCGCTCGAAAATGTGCTCTTACCGCTGCAAATGATCGGGCGCGGATCGGCTCGGTCGGAGGCGATGGATTTGCTACGCGAACTCGGCCTGGCCGACTGCATGGCCGCACTCCCTGAGCGCCTTTCGGGCGGCGAGCAGCAGCGCGTGGCATTGGCCCGCGCTCTCGTGACGCGTCCGGCCATCATCTTCTGCGATGAACCGACAGGGAGCCTCGATCGACAGACGGCCCGCGACGCCACGCAGCTGCTTTTTTCGAAAGCGCGAGATGCTAGCACGGCCTTGGTGGTCGCGACGCACGATCCCGATTTGGCCGCCAGTTGTGACCGTGAAATCCACTTGGATCGCGCGATGGATCGCGGCTACGCGACGGCAAGAAGCGCATGAAACTCGGACTCTTCCTAATCGGCATCTGGGCACGGCGAGAATATCTCGATCTTCTGCGCACGGCTCTGTTCGCAGCGGGAGGGACAGCCGCGGCCCTATTTATCACGACGCTGAGCGGCGGCTTGCGCGAAGCGATGCGGGAAGAAGCCAAAACGATCCTTGGAGCAGATCTCGTGGTCGGTTTTTCGACACCTCCGGGCCGTGACGACCTCGATTGGATTCATGCGCTCGGGGCCGGAGAAACGGAGGAGACGATCACCACCGCCATGAGCTTGGCTGGCGAAGGGAAAACTGCTCAGCGCGTGCAACTCCACACGATCCACGGTGAGTTCCCCTTCTACCAACGCCTCGGAGTAGATGATGAGCGAAGCGCATGGAACCTACTGCAGACTCAGCCTGACGCGCTGGTGGTGGAGCAACGCTACTTGCGCCTGACTCAGGCAAAGATCGGCGACCGAGTGGAAATTGGCGGGGAAAAGCGACGAATCGCCGCCGCGATAAAATCCACGCCGGGAGAATTCAGCACGCTCGGGCGGCTCGATCCCATCGTGTACCAGCGCATGAACGGGGCTCTGCTTCAGGCCGAGGCACCGTCGTACCGCACCGCGCATCGCCTTTGGTTCCGGTGCGCCGATGTCGGAGCGCGCAGCGAACTGACGGAAAAACTCACCGCGTATTTTTCGGAAGGAGCGATTTCGCTCGAGACGCCCGAGCGCCTGAGCCGGCGACTGGAGAAATATCTCGGACGAGCTTCCACCTTTCTCGACTTTGTCGCGCGAGCGGTGGCGGTACTGAGCATCGCGGGCTTTACCTTCGTTCACGCTTTGTGGTGGGCGCGGGATCGCCGCGCGCTCGACTCGCTGGCTGCGATCGGCGTGACGCAGCGGGAGGTGATGGGTGCTCACGCCATGCTCGGGCTGGGTGCACTGGTGCTCGGTATCGTGGCCGGTTGTGGCGCGATGGTCGCGATCTTGGATCGCATGACTGATTTCTGGGAGCAGACGCTGCAGGTTCACTGGGTACTGACGTCGGGCCGAAGCCAGATCATGACCGCAGTGCTAATGCTCTCGCTGGGCATGTATGCGATGCTGGTCTCGGCTGTTTTTTGGACTTGGAAGGAGAACAGCCCTAAGACGAGCGCGAGCCCTCATGTCCGCCACACCCGCCGCTGGTGGGGCATTGCGGTGCTGGTGTGTGCCCCTTTGGGACTCGGCTTGGGCCTGGCCACCGGCGCGATGGCGGGCGCGATCACGGCAGTCGCTTTGGTTGGAAGCGTGCGGCTCGCCTTCGGAATGCTGGCCAATGTCGGGCGGAGGTCGGTCGCCTTTCCCTTGCGGTGCGCCGCGGCGCGCTTGGCTCACGATCGCTGGCAAGCCGTCGCGATCGGCAGCACACTGGCTCTCGCAATCATCGCGACGCTGACGGTGCAGACGGGCGCACGGCTACTGGTGCGACAATGGGGCGACCCCGACGATCCTCGTCTGCCCAGCGTGGCGCTCCTGAATGTCCGCAGCGAAGAAGTCGCCACCGCCAAGACCCTGCTCGGACAGGGCGGAAGCGACATCGTAGCGACCCCGCTCGTAAGCGCTGACCTGATTAGCGTGCTGCCGGAAAAGTCCGACACCATCGGCAACGGCGAACAACGCCGACGCTTGGAGAAGCGAGCTTACACGGTCACCTACCGCTCGGCGACGACCGACACCGAAACCGTGGTCGCGGGTGAGTTTGAAGGCGCACGCACGCCAGGTGATCCGATCGTGCCGATTTCAATTTCGGAAAAATTCGCGGCAGACGGAATCAGCTTGGGCGACAAACTCATGTGGAACGTCGGGGGAGTCAGCCTCGCCACGAAGGTCACGAGCATCCGTGGCGTCGATTTCGACCGCTTCTTCGGCGGCTTTGCCGTCGTCTTTCCAGCCGGCGTGCTGGAAGGCGCGCCAGCAACTTTTCTCGTGACGGCGAAGGCCCGGGATGCAACCGCCGTAACTGACGCACTGCGCCGCACGGCGGAAAAACTACCCCATGCCGTAGGCTTCGATCTCGTCGCGGACGTGGCCACGGTCGGTGCGCTGCTGCGCCAACTCGACCATGTGCTGCAGCCTTGCGCCGTCGTCATGTGGGCTCTGTGCATCCTGCTGGCCGCCGCGATCGCGGAAAGACTGCGCAGCAATCTCCGCCAAGAAGATGATGTGCTGCATGCGATGGGCGCGCTGCCGACGGAGATCGGCCAGATGTGGTTGATCGAGGGCGGGCTGGTCGCCGCCGTCGCAGGAGGACTGGCGGTGGGCTGTTCCATTTTTACCTGTGAATGGATTTGCACGCGTATTCTGGAAATCGGTCCGCAATCCATCTCGGCGACGATGCTCTCGGGCGCGTCCGGTTTCACCGGTCTCGCCATCCTAATGGCTGCGGTGGCGGCCATGATTTTTGCCATGGAACGAAACACCCGCAGTAAAAGCGCCTCATGAAACGAATCGCAGGCTATGCCGCTTGGACAATTCTGACCGTGGCCGGCTGGCTCCTCTGGTGGAAGGCCAGTCACGAGGTCGCGCTGCTCACCGCCGCGAACCGCGAGGCGGATCACACCATTGGCCAGTTGCGAAAAGACGTGTGGGACTATCGCAACAAGGCCACCGCGGCGGCAGCGATCAGCACGTCGCCGGCGCATGCGACAGTCGATGCGCAGGGCTCCGTGCAAAAGTTGGTCGATGATTGGATCACCATGATGAACAATCCGGAGGCGCAGCGGTTGGTGAGCCTTCAACGCAAAGCGCAGATCAGCTCCCGCTATGCCGGCATGTTTCGCACGCTGGAGCTTTCACCGGAGCAAGTGGAACGGTTCAAGGAACTGCTGCTCGAACGACAAAACGGCGACAACGACATCCTCGCGATCTCGCTGCAGAACGGCATCAACCCGCTGCAAAATCCGGCCGAGTATGCCGCGCTGGCGACGGGCATGCACGAGGAGGTGGAGAAGAAAATCGAGAGCGCGCTGGGGACGGAGAAATACGCCAAGCTGGCGAACTACCAGGCGAGCCAGCAAAACCGCGCCGTGGTGAAGCAGCTGGAAGACTCGCTGAGCTACAGCGAGGAGCCTCTGACACGTGAGCAGCGCGACCAGTTTCAGCGAGTCTTGGTCGAGACCGGCCCAACGAAGGCGGGCATGGGAAATCCGAATGGGACCGTCACGGATAAGACCACTGAGCAATCGAAGGAGTTTCTCGGCGAGACGCAGCTGAAGGCGCTGGAAGAAATCAAGCAGGGGCAAGCCGCTGAAAAGAAACTCGCCGATATGAAAAAGAAGCCGGGCGACAACTCCACCAAGTGACGGGCGCAGCTCCGAGAGAAACCACCACCAATCAAACAATGAGAACTCGTTACTGGATCGGAATCTGCGGGGCCGCCTTCGCCGTGGCGGCGGCCGTGGCTTACTTCGTCATTCCCTCTGGGGGCATGGATTTGCTCGCACTCAAGCGGCAGCTCGCCACGCCCCAAGAGTATTTCAGTTTTCAGCGCGGGGATAGCTTTGCGATCCAGCTGCGAAAACCGACGATCCAGCCGGCGGCCCTGCGTCGAATCGGTCTCGCGCCCACCGTCGAGAAAGTCGACGGCGAGAGCCGACTCTGGACGATCAACATGGCCGCGAAAAAGTCCGACGGCACCGACGCGGCTGCGGGAAAGGTGCAGCTCCGCTTCTCCAAGGAAGGCCTGACCCAGATCGACCTGCCGGGATCGGTGGGGCAGTTCCTGAGTGACGACGCGCTCTACCAGTACCTCTCGATCCTCGGCCATTCCGATGTGGATTTCCACCGGCGCCGCTCTGTCTACGTGCCGAGTTCGGATATCGTGGTGCGCCCGCTGGCGTTTCCGCTGCAGGTCGAGGCGGCGCAGCTATTCGGACTGCCAACCGAGCGGCTGAAGGGAAAAGCCTACGCGATCGACACCTACAAACTGACCATGGAGGGCCGGAAGGACCGGCCGCAGAAACAACTCCGCACCGACCTCGCCTTTCACCCGTGGACAGGTGCGTTCAAATACGCGCAACTCACGGTGGCAGGATTCGGGGTGCTCATCGACGAGGGAGGAATCGTCATTAAGCGATGATCCAAGCGTGGCGACGCCATTGGGTCGCGGACGGGTGCGATCAGCCGCACTCGCTCCTTTCGACTGCAACGCTGACGCTCTGCGCGATGGGCTTGGGAGCGTGGTGTTTCGTAGCGAGCGTTCTCATGCTCTTCGAACCGCATCTCTACTCCATCTACGGTGCTTGGCGTGAAGAGAGCTCGTTGACGGTCGATGCGCGAGTCGTGACAAGCGCGGTGTGGCGGGGCACCGATTGGAGCAAGTTGAACGATCAACTGACGTTTGGACGGCTGACCGCGGCTGAGCTGTCGCACTTGGCCGATGTGCGACGCGTGGTGCGCTGGCTGCAGTTTGGCGGGATTCTGGGCGTGGTCGGATTGCTTCTGATGGCGGCGGTGGTGGGGCCCCTTCATCTCGTAAGGGCGAGCAAAGTCGGGTTTTGGCTAGCGCTCGGTGGCGCGAGCGCGATGGCAGTCGTCGCATTGTATGATTGGCGGAGCTTTTTTACTGCCGTGCATGCGGTGCTCTTTCCGGCACAAACGTGGAGCTTTCCGGCCAGCCACAGCTACCTCCTTGCGTTATTCCCACGGGAATTTTGGCCGGTCGCCGCCTTTGCGGCAGTGGGCGGCGCGCTGGCGCTGTGCTGGGGATTGCACCGTCTCGCCGCGGCTTGGCGAGCGCGCGAAGCGCTGCTCCGATGAACTACACGTTTGGAGAACACGTGCGATGGTCGGGGCCGTGGGAATCGCCCAATGTCTTCGGCATTGTCCTCGTGCTCCTGTTGTCGGCAGCCTGGTTCGGGTGGCGCTGGGGCAGTTCGTATCCAAAAACACGATACGCGATGATCCTGGCCGAAGGGGGCGTCATGTTCGCCTTGTGCAAGACGTATTCCCGTGGCGCGCTGATGGCGGCCGTGGCGGCGGCCGGCTTTTGCGGGGTGCGATGGCTGCGATCGGGTGAAGCGAGGTGCACTCGCGATCTGATGAAAGCGGTGGTCTGGCGCGCGGGCGGGTTGCTGGTGTGTCTCATGATCACGGGCTTTGGTAGCCGGATCGAGCCCGCGTACTTGCTGGCGGACGACTCGGTGCTGCACCGAGGACAAATCTGGAGCGGCGCGCTGCGGATGCTGGCGCACAATGAGCTGAGGGGATGGGGCTGGAACGAGGGTGCCAGCGCGTACCTCCAGTGGTTTCAGCCCTATCAAGACAAGCTAAACGTCGGCAATCTCGTGAGCGGTGATCTCCAGTTCATCGTCGAGGGAGGGTTGATCAGCACGTTCGTGGCGACGGCCGTGATCGTGCTTTTCCTTAACCAAGCCCTGCTCACCCGCGCCGAAACGATTCGGCACTCGGGGCTTTGCTGGGCCGAGATCAGGGCCGATCTGCCGGCGTTGGGCGGATGCTGGCTGATTGCCTTGCTCGTGGGAAATGCCTTTTCGGGTTTGGCCACATCGCCAATTGTTTCCGCGGCTGGAGTCGTGGCGCTTCTTTTTTGCGCGATGAGTGGACGAGCATTGCTGCAGCCGCGGGCTTTGATCGGAGCGGCGGCGCTGGCTGCCGTTACGACGATCGGCATCGCTGTGGCGGCGCGTGTGGCGAGCCGGCATGATACTTTGACCATCGTGCACTGCGCCAACGGCGTCGTTGAAATTTGCCGTAGAAGCGAGGGACCGATCATCAGGGCGGACATCTATCCCGATCCTGCGATACTCGGCGCCCGTTTTGGAAAACCACTACGCCAAGCAGCGGAAGCAATGAATCAGCCTGCCGTACTGAGGGTTCACATCTGCGCCTCGCTGTGCTCGGATGACGCCGGTGCGGGATTGATCTTGTTCGGTCGAATGGCGGAAGTCGGCCAAGCGTATCCTACGAAGAAAAAGATCCTCGTGCATCCGCGCGTCGCACGCGCCTATCCGAAGCTCGACAATATCGTGCTCACGGTGGTGCCGGAGATGGACTCGCTGGGCGAAGAGCGCTTCTGGTGCTCCATGGCCGGCGATCATGCCGGGCTGTGGCGCAGTCCTGAACGCGATCAGGGTGGGTGGGGGCTGCCGCCGAGCCGACTGGCCGAGATCTTCGCCTTTTCGCGGTCATGAAATTTTGGCTGATCGTGTGGCTGATGGTGCAGGTGCCGCGTCTGGCGGCAGAGGTCCTGCACCTCGATCACATGGGGGTGGATGGATCGTTGTATCTGGTTGTGCCGCTGACCGAGCTCAGGGTGGGGCAGCGCTCTTGCGCAATTTCGCTCCGGCATGAAATCGGCGTCGATAGTGCGGGGGGAGGCTACAGCCAGTGGGTTTGCCCGGACCTCGATGCGAGACTGGTGCGAGTCGAGGGAGATGCATGGGAGGCACGAGCCCCGGGACTGGCGCCTGCGCGCTTCACCCTCAAACCAAGCGCGCTCGCGGGTTGGATCGCATCGGACAATCTAAAAGACATTCGCTTGAGGTCGATTGCCCCGGGCCGTTTCGAAGTGATGGATCAGGACGGTTACGGTTACCTCTTTCATGAGGGGAGGCTGGTAGCGATCGAGACGCTGGAACGGCGCTACGATGTGCACGCTCCCGCTGGACGCATCGTTCGCATCGCCGATGGGGAGCGCATCGCGCTTGAGGTGGAATACGATCGCTTGGGCCGTATCGAATCCATGGATACGAATGGCCGCCGGCTCACCTTTGGGTATCTCGACGGCACGAAGGTCATCTGCCGAGTCCGCGAGGCTGATGGGAAAGCGCGCTTGGCGGTCGACTATCGAGCGAACCTTGCCACTAGGGTCACACTCGACGAGACGCGCACCATGAGCGTCGCTTGGAAACCCAATCCTTACTTCCGGAGCGGATCGCGTCAATGGGCGCGACCGCCGGTGATTGTCCAAGCGGTGGATGACCGCGAATTCGACTACCGTATCAGTGGCCCCGTGCTCACGCTCAGCTGTCGCAGTCGAAGCGACGAGTCGCCGGTACGCTTGCGAATAAATACGCTCAACGGTCAGCTGCTCGAGCGCACGAGCAGCGATGGTACGGAAAACTGATCAGAGGCGCGCCTGCTATTTGCCGCCGCTGTGGCCGGTCAGGACGTTGATGAGATTGTCGCTATATTCGTCGACTGCCATCGGCTCGGAGCGAGATGCCGCGCGGCGGGCCGCGTCGGATGAAAAGCCGCGGCCCTCAAACTGCGCCGCTCGCTCCTGCAGCCGCTGATCGCGATCGCCCGGAAACACCACGGTGCGAGCCGACGGGCCTCCGCGATCGAGATGGAAATTCGAACAACCAGAGAAGAGGCACAGCGCCAAAACCGACGTCGCAAGTTTTCTCATGGGGCAGGGCGGGTTAACAGCGGCAATATAGTTCACAAAGGACATCGCGCGCAAGCGTCATCGATCTTTTAGGGCGGTTGTCCGGGGTGGTTGAGGCGAGGCGCCACGACGAGCGCATTGCCGAGCGACTGGGCGAGATTTTTGGCGGTGCCGTTTGTTTTGTTGAGGGTGAGCTTCTCGTACTGTGATGGCAGTTGGGTCGCGGTCTGCGCCAAGGTCGGCTGCGACTGCTGGCGGGGAAGAATATTTTCCAGCCACCAATCGTCGGACTGCAGATTTTCCCGGCTCGTCGCAAGTCGCGGCGCGCGGAGACGGCTGAACTCCTCCTTCGTAAGTCCGTGATTGGCGAGGCGGTCCACGATCTGCTGGGCCTCCGCGGCGATCATGTCCGCCTTGGCCGGATCGCAGGTCATCTCAATCGAGATGAACCCCACCGTCGGCTGAGCCGGCACGCGATAGAGTCGGCCCACGGGGGTGTAGGTCTCACCTTGATTCTGTCGCAGCTCCAGTCGCAGGCGGTCTACGGCGGCATCGAGCGCGAGTTCCAATGCACAGGAGGATGAATCATCCTGGTCAAACGCGATGGGCCAGCTGAGGCGGAGCAGCGCGGCTCGGTCGGATACAGCGGGGTGGAGCACGCCATCAAACGTGCGGTGTGAAAGTTCATATCCAGCGCGGTTGGTGGCGGCGTGCGGTTGCCGCGGTGGCAGGGCTCCGATCGTGCGCTCGAGCAGCTTGGTCGTGGCGCGTACATCGCCGCTGGTCACCAACCCGATTTCCAAGGGACCGCCCTGCCATTGTTCGCGCAGCCATTTCTCCGCCGAAGCGAAGTCGTACGTGGCGAGATCGACCGGCGGTGGAAGCCGGAGACGCGAGTCGCCGTGGAAGAGACGGAAATTGGACTCGAGCGCGGCCACCTGTCGCGCAGTGCCGAACCACTCGGCATGCAGCGAAGTGTAGTCGGCGATCGCCGACGGGAGATCGCCGGGGTGAATTTCGAGCCGCTTTAGCCAGAGCGAAAAAAAGCCCAGGCCAGTTTCCAGCTCGCTGACCGGACCCGAGAGGGAAAATAGCAGCTGCCGATCCACGTCGCCCGAAAGATTCAGGCTGGCTTCCAGCGAATGGCTGGCCAGCCACGGATGAAGCTCGGAGAGCGTGTGGCCGCCGAGCTGCCCGCGCACCGAAAGCAAATAGGCGAGCCAATCCAGCGCCGGCCGATCCACGGGCAGATCGCGCGTGCCGTCGCCCACTCGCGCAACGAGATTGAAATAATCTGGCCGTTTACTTTTCGCGCGCAGCGACAAGCGCACGCCGTTGTCGAATTGCACCTCCGTCACGCCGAGAGATTTTCGGGCGGTCGCGCTCGCTTTGCCGGGCTTGGCTCCGATGATCTCTTGGAGATCGAGGGCGACGGTCGCAGGGGAGGAAACATTCAACGTCGCGAGGGGCTGTCGCGCACTTGTGCGATAGGCTTCAGTGATCGCGGACGAGGTGATCTTTTCCGCATCCGATGATTCGACGAAAAGCTGAGGCGGCGTTTGAAAGAAAATACGCTCCAGCGCGGCACGCGCCGTTTGCGCATTGAGACCCTGAACGACGGCTCGGGCCTCGCGCAACTGGACCGTGGGCTCAACCCAAGGCTGACCGGAAGCCAGAGCCTTGGCGACAGCGTCGGCGACGGCCTCGGCAGGAGCGGCCGCAAAGGCCTCGAGGTTGGTCGTGAGCGCGGCAAGAGTAAGCTGGGCGCAGCGGCTGACCTCTTCGGTCGCGAGACCTTGCTCGTGCGCGCGACGCAGCTCCGCCTCGATAAACGCCACGGCCGGGCTCCATCGGTCCGACGTCGTCCGCACTTCGATGTTCGTATACGCGATCTGGCCATCGAGACTCCAGCCGGAGAGGACCGCCGTATTTTCGAAGGGAGTGGGCTGGGCGCGGTTGGCGGAGGCGAGTTGACGCTCGAGCGCGAGCGCCACGACCGACTCAGCAAAGGCGGCTTGCCGTGCCTCGGGGGAATTCAATTGGGTGGCCCGCATGGCCACCAGTGCAGCGGTCGCACCCGATGCGCGGGCATTGGACATAGGATGTGCCGCAATCTCGTCCAGCGCCGGAGGCGTGACCGTAGTGGGCGCTTCGGTTGCAGCCTGACTGCGGAGCTTGCCAAAATGTCGAGTGATGCGCTCGACGCCATTGGCAGGGGCGATGTCACCTACCACGACCAACGTCATGCGCGAAGGCTGATAGCACCTTTGATAAAATCGCTTCAATGCTTCCGCCGAGATCGCGGAAATGGACGAAGCCGTGCCGCCCGGCGGATGGCTCAACAGATCGGTATTGCCGAGCAGCGTGGCGCGCACGTCGACGGCGTGCTGGGTATCCGCGGTATCGCGCGCGAGCAACTCGCTCTGAATCACGCGTCGTTCTCCATCAATCGTGCGCGGGTTGAATTGGATGTTCTCAGCGATCTCACGCAGGACATCCAGCGCGTCATCGAGGAGTGCCGGCTTGCCCGGAAGATCGAGTTTATAGAGCGTATAGGTGTAGGAAGTATCGGCCGTCACATCCGAAATCCATGTGAAGCCGAAGCGTTGCAGCACCGGGGCCAGCGATCCCGCAGGATATTTGGCGGTATCGTTGAAAGCCAGGTGTTCCACGAGATGTGCGGCCCCGGCTTCATCGGATTTTTCATCGAGCGAACCGCATCGGATGAGCAATCGGAGACTGAGCTTGTTCGAACCATTGCCCTGAGGCTGGAGGTGGTACCGCAAGCCGTTGGGCAGCGAGCCCTCGATGGCCGCAGAGGCGGAGTCCTTGGACACGGACCGCTCTGCAGCATTCGCCTGCGCAGACCAACCGACGCTCCACGCCAGGATTGGCAGCAGGAGGGAGACAAGAAATCGTCCGCAGGGAGCGGCGGGTAGTTTCGCGACTGCGCGCGACAGAGCCATTGGGAAGAAGATTCCGAACAACAATAAAGAAGAGCACATTCCTGACAACCAACCTATTAGTAAGTGACACAGTTCCCGCTGTCAAAAAAATGACTCCCTTAGTCGCGCGACTGGAGGCTCCTACGCAGTTGGCGTGCGGAATGCCAAGATCGCCCGTGACCGTCGGCCCGCACCACGGGCCAGAGTGTCGACGACCCCACTTGCTGATCGTCAATCAGGGGCCCCGACTCATGCAATCGGCCCGCCCGACTCTGCAGGGGCGCTGACCGCTGAACGCATATACGTTCTTGCGGCACGAGGCGTTTTTCCGGTTACGCGACGGAAGGCGTTCACGAAATGAAAGCGGTTGGAGAAACCGCACTCCATGGCGATGGTCTCGATTTTGAGTTTCGAATCACGCAGCAGGTGTTTGGCGTGTTCCACCCTCAATCGCGTGAGTTCCTGCAGCATGGTGCGGCCAACGTAGGTGCGAAAATATTCGTGGGTGCGCCGCAGCGGCAGGCCGAGTTCGAGCGCGAACTGTTGGATGCTGCGGCATTCACGGAAGCGCTGCCTTAGTGTGGAAAGCATTCGCGCTGCGCCGAGGTCCGGAATTGCCAGAATGTTCGTGGACTTCCGTACCGTCACGCCGCGCGGGGGGATGATGACCGGCACGGCAGGAGCACGGCGGCCGCCCATGAGGCGGTCGAGAAGAGCGGCGGCCTCGTAGCCTTGGCGCTCGTAGT
This sequence comes from Verrucomicrobiota bacterium, assembly GCA_048498795.1. GTDB lineage: Bacteria > Verrucomicrobiota > Verrucomicrobiia > Opitutales > Opitutaceae > JBEHXH01. The sequence continues at coordinate 29,891 of JBEHXH010000010.1, read as the reverse complement.
TGCAGTCGATGCTCGTGAGCGGCACGGCCGCCAGGTCGCACACGATCGCGGAGTCATCGATTCCCATTACCGCAAACTCTTCCGGCACGCGAAACCCGGCGTCGCGGCACGCACGGATGACATCGAGGGCGTTGGGGTCGTTGACCGCGAGCAGTGCCATCGGGCGCGGCAGACGCGCGAGGCCGCGCTGGAGCGAGCCAATGGTGAGCGCGTGAAACGTCGCGCCCTCCTCCTCGACCGCACGCCGGAAACCACGCCGTCGCGTGGCCTCGAGGGGATTCTCGTCGAAGGCGACGTAGCCGAGATGGCGAAAGTTGAGCCCGAGAAAATACTCCGCCGCCATGCGCCCGATGTCCTCGTGCGACACCGTGACCTTCGGCGCGCGAAACGGATCGCCGAAAGCCTGCGTCTGCACCACCGGCACGCGCGCCGCGCGGATAAAATCGATCAGCCGCCGCGTCTCGGGTCGCAGCCGCCGCGACATGCCGGTAAACGCGATGATCCCATCGCCCCGCCACTCGCCGCGCGCGGGGAGTTGGTGCGTCCAGTGCATCCGGCACTGCAGCTCCCAGTTGTGCTCCGCCGCGTAGGCCGCGACCCCGCGCAGTACGCGATCCTCCCACCAGGTCTGCGCTAGCAGCACACTCCGGCGCTTCGGCTCGGTGCGGCGGGTAGGGGAGGAGCGTTTTTTCAAGAAAGTCATTCGCCAAAAAGCGCACAAAAATTGCCAGAAAAAACACCTTTGTCGCCTCGCTTCGTTTCACGGCTCGGCGAGCATGAGACTGTGCCCTCACCCCGTCTGCTTGGCCTTACCCTTATCATGCTTGCTGGCCTGACCTCGAGCACCCCCGCGGCGGAGCCCGCGCCGAAACCGCCGGAGGCGTTCAACTCCGACCATACCGCCGCCCCCGCGCCCGCACATGCGACGCTCGGCCGCACCACGCCGCAGTACACGAAGTCGCCCGAGGTTTACTCCGGCTGGAGCGGCGCCGGTGATCCGGTGCAGGGCGACGGTCTCGGCGGCTGGCGCAGCGGGCGGGAAGGGATTCGCTACAAGGGCGCGTTGCCCAAAGCCGGCTGGCAGCTCGACTGGGACGAGAAGCGCTCCTCGTCCGATCTCGTCATCGACCTCGGCCTGATCCCGCCGATCAAGCCGCTCCTCGAAGTCCACCTGCGCGACACGATCATCCGTCCCGGTGGCGATGGCTATTTCTACCTGACCGGCTCCACCGGCGACAACATCTGGGACACCAACAACGGCATCGAACTCTGGCGCTCGAAGAATCTGCAGAATTGGGAATACCGCGGCGTCGTGTGGGACATCGACCGCGACGGCACGTGGCAGAAACAGTGCCGCTACATCTGGGCGCCCGAGATCCACTACATCAAAGGCAACTACTACATGAGCTACTGCATGGCGGGCGGTCCGAATGGCGGCACCGGCCTGCTCAAGAGCGCGACCGGCCGAGCCGAGGGGCCGTACCTCGATCTTTCGCCCGGCGGTAAACTCACCGGCGGCATCGACGCGACGCTCTTCGAGGACACGGATGGCGCGGTGTATTTCACCTGGGGCCGCGGCACGACGATCTACCGCATGAAGGACGACATGAGCGGCTTCGCCGACGCGGGCCATGAAGTGCAGATCGAGGCCGCGAGCCTCGCGAAGGCGAAGGAGCAGGGCAAAGGCGCGAGCGCGGCCTTCGAGGGCGCGTCGCTCTTCAAGCGCAACGGTAAGTACTACATCGGCGGTGCGATCTTCATCGGTGGCATCGACCGCGCGGCCGGGCGCAATGGCCGGTACAGCTCCGCGATCATGATCTCGGAAAACATCTATGGCCCCTATCGCCAGTGGCACGAGGCGGTGCCGTGCGGTGGCGGCGGAAATTATTTCCAGGACAAGGAGGGCCACTGGTACTGCACCTACTTCGGCAACGACGAGGCGTCGCCCTTCCGCGAGAAGCCTGCGATGGTGCGCATCGATTTCGCCGCGGACGACACGATCAAGATCGCAGATGAGCAGCCCGCTTTTATTCTCCGCGACGGTGCGCCCACGCACTGGGTCAAACCGTCCGCCGCGAAATGAGTGCCCTCGCGCGCTCGCGTTGAACACAACCCCCGCCGCGAACAACCCCGTTATCGTATGATTATTCTCGCTCGCTCCGCTTTCGTCTCTGTTGCGCTCGCTGCCGTCGGTGCAGTGGCGCTTCACGCTCAACCCGCCGCGAATCTCCCGCGCGAGGAAGTCGCGGGCACGCGCGGCTTCGGCATGAGCCCGCCTGCCACGCGCGAGACGGTGGCGAAGGCCGCTGCCGAGGCTCCAGCACTGCCTGCCGGTACAGTCGAAGCGACGTGGGACTCAGTGCGCGCCCACTACCAGACGCCCGATTGGTTTCGCGACGCGAAGTTCGGTATCTTCCTCCATTGGGGCCTCTACGCCGTGCCCGGCCACGGCAGCGAGTGGTACGAGAAGCACATGTACGGCAACCCCGGCATCGTGCAGTGGCACACGGAAAAATTCGGTCCGCCGGACAAGTTCGGATACAAGGATTTCATTCCGCTCTTCACCTGCGCGAAGTTCGATGCCGATGCGTGGGCCACGCTCTTCAAGAAATCCGGCGCGCGCTACGTCGTCCCCACCGCCGAGCATCACGATGGCTGGGCGCTCTGGGACTCCGCGCTCACGAAGTGGGACGCGAAGGACACTGGCCCGCACCGCGATCTCATCGGCGAGCTCGCCGTCGCCATGCGCAAGCAGGGCCTGAAGTTCGGCGTCTCGAATCACCGCATCGAGCACTACACCTTCATCCAGCCGCTCAAGGACCTGAAGACCGACCTCGAAGATCCGGCCAATGACGATCTCTACTGGGTCGCGAACCACAGCGAGGCGCGCGCGCAGGCGTTTCTGGCCGACTGGGTCGCGCGGAATTTTGAGCTGATCGACAAGTACCAGCCCGACCTCATCTACTACGACAACGGCGTGAATCCTCGCCTCTACGATCCGGTGAAGCTCAAGGTCGCCGCGTACTATTTCAACCGCGCCGCCGAGTGGAAGAAGCAGGTTTCCTTCGCGACCAAGGCCGACGCCTATCTCGCCGGCAGCGTGAAGGACTACGAGCGCCAGAGCCGCGCGCCCGTGACGCTCCAGCGTGAGGTCTTCCAGGTCGACGACTCCGTGCACCAGCGCTGGGGCTATCTCGAGGACGCGCAGTATTGGGACGTCTCCACCATCGTGTACCGCCTTGTCGAAAACGTCTGCCGCAACGGCAACCTGCTTCTCAATTTCTCCCCGCGCGCCGACGGCACGATCCCCGAGGAGCAGCAGAAACTCCTCCTCGGCATCGGCGCGTGGCTCGACGTGAACGGCGACGCGATCTACGGCACGCGTCCGTGGACCTCGCTCGGCGAGGGCCGCCTCACGCTCGAAAAAGGCGACCACTACGCCGGCAGCGACATTCGCTTCACGACGAAGGGCGACACGCTCTACGCCATCGCGCTCGCGTGGCCCGGCGCCGAAGCGACCATCACTTCGCTCGCAACCGACAAGGCTCACGCCGGAAAAATCACCCGCGTCGAGCTGCTCGGCAGCAAGGAGCCGCTCACCTTCACGCAAGACGCCACCGGCCTGAAAGTGAAACTCCCCGAGCAAAAACTCGCTGGCGGCCCCGCGTACGCGCTCAAGATCACCGGTCTGAAACTCACGCCATGATTCAGCCGCGGAGATTTTATTTCTCTGCGCTGCTGCTCTCCAGCGCACTCGCCTTCGCGCAAGACCCGGTACCAGCATCGGCTCCTGCGCCCACGGCGAAACCCACTGCTCCGCGCAGCGGTGAGATTGTGCCCGCTCCGCCCGCGCGCGAAAAAGGCCTCGGCATCAGTGGCCCCGGTGCGGTGCACGGACCGGGCTGGATTCGTTATAACCAGCAAGTCACCGGCTCCGCGGTGAAGAGCGGACTGATTCCCGATATAAAGCCGCTCATCCCCGACACGCAGATTCGCGACACGGTCGTGATTCTCGGCGGCGACGGAAATTATTATCTCACCGGCTCCTCTGGCGCAGACATCTGGGACCACAACGACGGCGTCGAGCTCTGGCGCTCCGCCGACCTGAAGAAGTGGGACTACGTCGGCCTCGTGTGGACCTTCGAGAAGGACGCCACGTGGCCGAAAGCGTGGCGCTATCACAACAAGCCGGTGCGCGCGCTCTGGGCGCCCGAACTGCACTACATCAAGCGCCTCAAAAACTACTTCATTACCTTCAGCATGCCGCCGGGCGACCGCGGCATCCTGCGCAGCACGACGGGCAAGCCGGAGGGCCCGTACGTCAACGCGCTCGCCAACGACGGCAAGCTCGCGGGCGACATCGACGCGTCGCTCTTCGAGGACGACGACGGCACGGTCTATCTCACGTGGGGCGGCGGCTGGGTCGCGCGCATGAAGGACGATCTCAACGGCCTCGCCGAGGAGCCGAAAAAGCCCGCGCTGCTCCATCCGGACAAGAATCCCACGCACCACGCCGACACCTGCCCGCCGCGCCGCGACTGCGCGGACATCGGCCGCGAGGGCGCGTTTCTCTTCAAGCGCGGCGGCAAATACTATCTCACCGCCGCCGATACCTACGAAGGCCGCTACAGCACGATCGTCGCGATCTCGGACAATATCTACGGCCCCTACGATCATCGCCACGAGGCCGTGCCCTGCGGCGGCGGCACAGATTATTTTCAGGACAAGGAGGGCAACTGGTGGTGCGGCTTTTTCGGCAACGACAACCAGGCGCCCTTTCGCGAAAAGCCCGCCATCGTGCGCGTCGAGTTCGACGCCGAGGGCCTGATCCACGTCGCGAAGACGCAGCCCGATTTCGTGCTCAACTCACCTTGGGCTCCGCCCGCTTCCGCCGCTGCGGTCGCGACGCCTGCTCCGACGACGAAGCCGTAGTTTTTCTCTTTCTCATGCGATCCTACCGCACGCCGACCGTCCTGCTTGTCGCTTTCTGCGCAGCCTTTTACGCGTGCACGAGCCCGGTCGTGCCCGTCGATCCGCAGCCGCCGAAGCCCGGTCTCGACACCACGCCCGAGGGACCGGACTTCGAGGCGGTGCAGGCGACGACCGACGGCGCGACGGTCGCGACTGCGGCGATGCCGGGAGCGTTTGCGGTGAGTTTCCCTGCGGCGAGCGAGCGGCCATCGGCGACGTTTTCGTTTAAGAAGACGGACATTAACGACCGCGTCGGCCTCGCGCTCGATGTGATCAATCGCGGCACCGAGCCGGTCCGCATCTACGCCGATCTCGATGGTGACAAGTGGGTACGCGGCTACGTGCTCGTCGAGCCGGGCAAGGCGGGGACGCTCTACGTTTTCGCGCGCCGGAAAAAGCACTCGGCCGAAGTCCTGGAGAAATTTCCCAGCATGCACGGTGTGCCCGGCGGCCGCATGTCGCTCTGGGCCGGACTCGAGGAGCCCATCGTCGCGGAGACACTGAAGGTTTTCGTGGTGAAGCCCGCGACCGAGGCGAAGATCGAGGTGCGCCACCTGCGGCCGTTCGGCTCGGCGAAGATTCCCGACAGTGCGACGCTCTTCCCGTTCGTCGACCGCTACGGCCAGTACAAGCACACCGATTGGCCCGGCAAGGTCCACGCTGACCCCGAGCTCATGGCAAACCGCACCCGCGAGGATGCCGATCTCGCGGCGCACACCGGCGCGACCGGCCTCGATAAATTCGGCGGTTGGGCGGCGGGCCCGCAGCTCAAGGCTAGCGGGCATTTCCGCGTCGAGAAGTACGAGGGCAAGTGGTGGCTCGTCGATCCGGAGGGCCGGCTCTTCTGGTCGCACGGTCTCGACATGGTCGGCTTCATGCAGAGCACGACGCGCACGCAGGGCCGTGAGAAATTCTACGACGACCCCGCGCCCAACGGAAATTTCCTCACGCGCAATCTCGAGACCAAGTATGGCGCGCAGTGGCGCGACCTCGCGGGCGACCGCCTGCTCGTGCGCCTAAAGAGCTGGGGCCTCAACACCCTCGGCGGTGGCGGCGACCGCACGCTCACCGCGAAGCAGCAGGTGCCCTACACCGTGCTGCTCAACAGCGGCGGTCGCGGCTCCGGCATCGATCCCAACAGCGCCGCGTGGGCCGACGGACTCAAGCGCGCGCTCACGCAGGCGGCCGAGCGCATCAAGGACGACCCGTGGTGCATCGGCTTCTTCGTCGACAACGAGATTCACGTCAGCGGCGACCCCGCGTGGTGGGAAAGTTACTATCGGCAGGTCGGTGCCACCGCCAAGGAGATCATGCCCAACAAACTCTACCTCGGCAGCCGGCTCGATTATCACGACTGGCCAGAGGGCCCGGTGGAGCGTCGCGAGATTGTGCGCTCGGCGGCGAAGTACTGCGACATCGTGAGTTTCAATTTCTACAAGTTCACCCTCGACGACGTGGCGCTGCCCGAGGGCGTGGACCGGCCCGCGATCATCGGCGAGTTTCATTTCGGCGCGCTCGACCGCGGCATGTTTCACACCGGCTTGCGCAGCGTCGTCGATCAGAACCACCGCGCCGAGGCGTACCGGCTCTACGTCGAGAGCGCCGCGCGCAATCCCGCGATCGTCGGCGCGCACTGGTTCCAATGCTACGACGAGTCCCTGACTGGCCGCTTCGATGGGGAGAATTATCAGATCGGTTTTCTCGATATCTGCGATACGCCGTATCCTGAAACCATCGCCGCCGCCCGCGACGTGGGCTATCGTCTCTACGGCCTGCGCAGCGGACGAAAATAACCCCCAACGCGTTCGCCCCATGTCGTTCCCTGCCTTCCTCCGCACCAGCCTCGCCGTCGCCGCGGCGGGCTTCGTTTTCAATCTTTCCGTTTTCGCCGAGAGCCTGAAGGCCGGCGATTCCGTCGCCGTCGTCGGCGACTCGATCACCGAGCAGAAACTCTACTCGGTCTTCATCGAGGACTACTTGTTGATGTGCCAGCCCGCGGCCGACCTCAGCGCGCACCAGTTTGGCTGGAGCGGCGAGGCCGCGCCGGGCCTGCTGCGGCGCGTCGATGCGGAGGTGGTGTCGTTTGCGCCGACGGTCGCGACGCTGCTCTACGGGATGAACGACGGCGCGTACACGTCGACCAATCCGAAAACGGTCGCCGCCTTTCACGAGCAAACCGCGGCTATCGTGAAGAAACTCCAAGCCGGCGGCGTACGCTTCGTGCTCGTCGGCTCGCCGGGCGCGGTGGATTCCGAGAAATTCAAGACGTGGCGCCTCGCGAAGTGCTCGCCCGACGCGTACAACCAGACCCTCGCCGACCTCGGGGACGCCGCGCGCGTCGCCGCACAGGAGACCGGCGCGAGTTTCGTCGATGTGCACGGCCCGATGATGGCTGCGATGGCTAAGGCCAAGGCGAAGTACGGCGCCGAGTATCCCTTCGCGACCGATGGCGTGCACCCGTCGTTCAACGGTCATCTCGTGATGGCCTACGCGTTTCTCAAGGGCCTCGGCTGCGATGGCGACCTCGGCACGATCACGCTCGATGCGAAGGCCGGCAGCGCCAGCGCGACCGCGGGTCACAAGATCGTCGCCGCCTCGTCCGCGAAGATCGAAGTCGAGTCGACGCGTTATCCCTTCTGCTTTGTCGACGATCCCGCCAACCCCGAGTCGACGCGCGCCGTACTCGACTGCGTGCCGTTCAACGAGGAGCTGAACCGCTTCCGCCTCGTCGTGAAAAATCTCGCGACCCCGCAGGCAAAAGTCCGCTGGGGCGCCGTGGAGAAAACCTTCACCGCCGCGCAACTCGCCGCGGGCATCAATCTCGCGGCGGAGTTTTTGGATAATCCCTTCCGCGACGCCTTCGTGCGCGTCGAGGTTGCGGTGAAGGCGCAGCAAGCCTATGAGACGCCCGCGGTGAAGCTCATGCTGCACAGTCTTCCCGCGTGGCAGGCCAATCTCCCCGAGGCGCAGGCCGATCTCGCGCGCCTGCAGTCCGCGACCATCGCGAAGTCCCGCACGCTCGCCACCGAGGCGCGCCACGCGCTCACGCTGGTACGGCACACGCTGGAAATCGTTCCTGTTCCCTGAGGTTTTTTCATTTCCCAACATGTATCGCCGTCTCCTCGTCAGCTTCTTTCTCCTGCTCGCTCTCGCGCGCGCGGCGGTTGTGTCCCCGGTCATCGATGTTCGCACGCTCGGCGCGGTCGGCGACGGCACCACGCTCGACACCAAGGCCCTGCAATCCGCTATCGACCAGTGTAACGCTGCGGGCGGCGGCACGGTGCTGATCGCGGGCGGGCGTTTCCTCACCGGCACGCTGTATCTGAAGAGCAATGTCTGCGTCCGCCTCGAGGCCGGCGCGGCGATCCTCGGTAGCCCGCACATCGCCGATTATCCGCACGACACCGATCGCACGATGTATCGCGGCGAGCCCTACATGGATCGCTGCCTGATCTTCGTGAAGGACGCGGAGAATGTTTCCTTCGAGGGCACCGGTACGATCGACGGGCAGGGGAAGTCGTTTCCGGAAAAAGGCGACGCGCAGCGAAACCGCCCGAAGCTCATCCGCTTCCTCAACAGCTCGCGCCTGCGCATGCGCGACATCACGCTGCAGGCTCCCGGCTCGTGGACGACCGAGTGGCGCTACTGCAACGACATCGCGGTCGACGGCATCACAATTTTCAGCCGCGCCAACGGCAATGGCGACGGCCTCGACTTCGACGGCTGCACGCGCGTGCGGGTGAACAACTCCGCCTTCGACACGAGCGACGACTCGATCTGCCTGCAGACCTCGCTCACCGACAAGCCCTGCCGCGATGTGCTGATCGCCAACTGCCATTTCTGCAGCCGCTGGGCGGGCGTGCGCATCGGCCTTCTCTCGCGCGGCGATTTTGAAAATGTGGTCGTCACGCACTGCACCTTCCGCGACCACAACGACTCCGGCCTGAAGATCCAGATGAACGAGGGCGCCGAGATGAAAAACATGGTCTTCACCGACCTCGTGATGAAAAACGTGCCGCGCCCGGTCTTCCTCACCTTCTGCCAGAAGCACGCCTGGGTCGACGCGCCGCGCGAACTCCCGCCGATGAAGCGCGTGAGCGGCCTGATGTTTGCCAACATCGTCGTCGACGACGCCGACCTCACGGGGCCCGTTGCAAAGACCTGCGGCTTCCAGATGACCGGCATGCCCGATCATCCGCTCGAAGACATTTCCTTCTCCAACATCAGCGCGACGTTCCCCGGCACCGGCACCGCTGAGGATGCGAAGACCGTCCTCGCTGAGCTCACGCCTGAGGTCCTCCAGCGCGGCTGGCCGGAGTACAGTCGCTTCGGTGGCACCGTGCCCGCGTACGGCTTCTACGCGCGGCACGTGAAAGGCCTCACACTGCGCAATGTTTCGGTGCGTACCTCGGGCACAGACGGCCGACCCGCCGCGGCGTTTGTCAATGTCACGGATGCGAAACTCACCGATGCGCCCGAGTCGGTGAAAACGCCCTGAGCTCAGACGATAAGCGTGATGAAATTATTTAGCCGTATATCTACGGGATTGTTCGCGGTGCTTTTACTGTCGGCGTGCGCGGCGTTGCGCGCCGTCGACGATCCGCGTCCGGTAGTGGCCGACACCGGGGAAGAATCCACGACGATCAATCCGAAGCTGCCCACGCTCTTCATCGCGGGCGACTCGACCGCGCGCAGCAATGCGCCGCTGCGCGGCTGGGGCTCGGAGCTCGGGGCGTTTTTCGACTCGGAGAAGATCAACGTGGTCAACCGCGCGATCGGTGGCCGCTCCACGCGCACGTTTCTCACCGATGGACACTGGGACAAGATCGTCTCCGAGCTGAAGCCGGGCGACCTCGTGCTCGTGCAGTTCGGACACAATGACGATGGCGACTATCGCGACCCGAAGGCGAAAGGGCGTCCCTCGATCCACGGCGAAGGCGAAGACACCGCCGAGGCCGTGAAGGCCAATCTCAAGACGATGGGGACGATCCACACCTTTGGCTGGTACATGCGCAAATTCGGGAGCGACGTGAAGGCGAAGGGTGCGACCGCGATCCTGCTCTCCAAGGTGCCGCACAAGGATTGGAAGGACGGCAAGATCAACCGCGAGCGCGACCAAGCGACCTTCACCACGTGGACGCGCAACGCCGCCATGGCGACCGGCGCGCTTTTTCTCAACACCAACGAGATCATCGCCGCCGGCCACGACCGCCTCGGCGCGGAGGCGGTGAACGCGCTCTACGGCGACGCGCGCACGCACTCGACCCCGGCTGGCGCCAAATACAACGCGGCGGCCGTAGTCGTCGGGCTCAAAACGCTGCAGCCCGATCCGCTCGCGAAATATTTCAGCAAGCAAGCCGACGATCTCCCGCCGTCGCTGGCGTCTGCTCCGAGCAAATGAGAAAACTCTGCTTCATTGTCGCCGGCTGTCTGGCGGCCACCACCGCGCTCTTCGCGCAGCGTCAGACGCAGACGCTCGCGCACGGTTGGAAATTCATCCGTGAAGACGCGCCGCTCACGGCCGCGACCGAGGCGTGGGCGTCCGTGTCCGTGCCGCACACATGGAACGCCATCGACGGTCAGGACGGCCGCACCGCGGGCCAGCCCACGCGACCCGATGAGCGCGGCAGCGATTACTACCGTGGCGCGTGTTGGTACGTCCGCACGCTTGAAATTCCGGCGGATTGGAAAACGAAACGCGTCTTCGTGCGCTTCGAGGCGGCGTCGCAGGTTGCGACGGTTTATCTCAATGGCGAGGCGGTCGGTGAGCACCGCGGGTCGTTCACGGCTTTCTGTTTCGAGCTGACGTCGAAGTTGAAATTTGGCGCCCCTAACGAGCTGCGTGTGCGCGTCGATAACACTCTCGTGAAGACCATCGCACCGCTCGCGGGCGACTTCAATGTCGACGGCGGCCTCTATCGCGCAGTCCAGCTCCTCGTCACCGACGCGACGTGCATCACGCCGCTCGATCAGGCCTCGCCCGGCGTGTACCTCACGACTCGCGCGCTAACCGCTGACGCCGCGGAGATCGAAGTGAAGGCGCAGCTCTCCAGCGCAGTTGCAAGCGCGACCGATACGGTGGTCACCGCGGAAATCTTTGATGAGGCGGGCCGCTCCGTAGCGACCGCCCGCGCGTCACAAACGCTCGCAGCCGGCGCGGCGTTGCAGTCGGCTACGTTGAGCTTGCGCATCCCGCAGCCGCATCTCTGGGCCGGCCTCGCCGATCCGTATTGCTATCGCGCAGTCGTGCGCGTGCTGCGGGGCGGACAGGTGGTCGACGAAGTCACGCAGCCGCTCGGCTTGCGCACCGTCGCTCTTTCTGCCGACGGATTTCTGCTCAACGGAAAGCTCTATCCGATCTACGGCGTTAATCGCCATCAGGACTTGAAGGATCATGGCTGGGCGCTTTCACCGGCGGACGACGAGCGCGACGTGCAGCTCATTCGTGATCTCGGTGCGACGGCGGTGCGGCTCGCGCATTATCCGCAGAGCACGCACGTGCACACGCTCGCAGATCACAGCGGTATCCTGCTTTGGGACGAGGCGCCGCTGGTCAACAATGTCCCCGACGCGCAGGAGTCGCCTGAGGCACCGTCGGAGCAGACGCGCGCGTTTGCGGCCAACCTCGAAGACCAGACGCGCGAGATGGTGCTTCAGCTCTACAATCACCCCTCGATCGCGTGGTGGGGCATCTTCAACGAGATCCGCCCGAATCCGACGAGCGCCGTCGCGCTGCCCATCGTGCGCCGGCTCAACGCGCTCGTGAAGGAACTTGATCCCTCGCGCCCGACCGTGGCGGCTTCGGACCGGCTTACCAATCCGACCAATTTCGTCACCGACACGCTAGCGTACAATGTCTACCCCGGCTGGTACACGGGCAACGGCGACACCGGCGAACTCGCCAAGTTGATCGATGACCGTTTCGCCGAGCAGAAATCGCAGCGCGTCGCGCTCAGCGAGTACGGCGCGGGCGGCAATCCCGCGCAGCACCAGGAGGGCGCGCTCACGAAGCCCAAGGCCAACAACGGCCCCGTCCACCCCGAGGAATGGCAGGCACTGATGCATGAGCGTGACTGGGCGCAGATTCGCGGCAACCCGAAGCTCTGGGGCACCTTCATCTGGGTGCTTGCCGATTTTTCGAGCGACGGCCGCAGCGAGGGCGGCATCGCCAGCCTCAACGACAAGGGCCTCGTCACTCACGACCGCGCGATCACGAAGGACGCGTATCATTTCTACCGCGCCAACTGGAGCACCCGCCCGATGGTCTACCTCGCGTCGCGCCGCTCGACGCCGCGCAAGACCGCGACGACCGAGGTCAAAGTCTATTCCAACTGCCCCGAGGTCGAGCTGTCGCTCAACGGCAAATCCCTCGGCACCGCGCGTCCGGATGAAATCCACATCGCCCGTTGGCCTGACGTCACGCTTCAGCCCGGCAAAAACACGCTCGTCGTTCGCGCCAACCGCGACGGTACAGCGGTGAACGACACCTGCGAGTTGACTCTCGAAACCACGCCATGATTTTCTCTCTGAATCGAGTCGCTGTAGCGTCGCTCGCGCTAGTCACCGGTATTTGTGCGTTGCGCGCGCAGGATGCTGCGCCCACACCGGCACTGGCCGCGCCGCCGATTCTCACGCCGAAGCCTGCGGCGACGCCGCGTATCAATGGGCCGAAGATTTTCGGCGTTCGCCCCGGCTCGGCATTTTTCTACGCGATCCCGGCGACAGGCGACCGGCCGATGACGTTTTCAGTGGACGGTTTGCCCGAGGGGCTGCAGCTCGACACCGCGACTGGCCGCATCACGGGCACATTGAAAACGCCTGGTGAGGTTTCCCTCACCCTGCACGCGAAGAACGCGCTCGGCTCCGCCGAGAAATCCTTCCGCCTCGTCGTCGGCGAGGAGATCGGACTCACGCCCGCGATGGGGTGGAACAGCTACAACTGCTTCGGCGAGCGCGTCACGCAGAACCTCGCGCTCCGGGCGGCGCGGCAGATCGTTCAGCTCGGTCTCGATCGCCACGGCTGGACCTACGTCAACATGGACGACGGTTGGCAGGGCACGCGCTCGGGACCGGATCGCGCGATGGGTACCGATCCGGCGCGCTTCACAGACATCAAGGCGATGGTCGACGAGATCCACGGCCTCGGACTCAAGGTCGGACTCTACTCGAGCCCGTGGGTCGTCACCTACGGCGGCAAGCTCGGCGGCTCGGCGGAAAATCTCGAAGGCGCCGCGCAGCGCTGGCCCAGCGCGCCGAAGAACCAGAAGAAACTGCCCTTCGCCATCGGCAAATACCGTTTCACCTACGCCGATGCGCGACAGTTCGCCGCGTGGGGCTTCGATTACCTGAAGCTTGACTGGGGCCCGGTCGAGGCGCCGGAGACGAAGGAGATGCATCAAGCGCTGCGCGCCACCGGACGCGACATCGTGCTCAGTCTCTCGAACAATCACATCAAGAACCTTTTTCCGCTCATCGGCGATGTCTCGCCGTGGGCGCAGTCGTGGCGCACCACCACTGACATCCGCGATACGTGGGGCCGCGTTGCCAATGACATCGGTTTCGCTCAGGAGAAATGGGCCCCGTTTGCACGGCCCGGACATTTCAACGACGCCGACATGCTCGTGGTCGGGTGGATCGGCGGCTGGACGCCCAACAATCTCCACCCGACGAAGCTCACGCCCGACGAGCAGTACACGCACATCAGCCTCTGGTGTCTCATCGCGAGCCCGCTGCTCATCGGCTGCGACCTCGAAAAGATGGACGACTTCACGCTCTCGCTGCTCAGCAACGACGAGGTATTGGAGGTCGACCAAGACTCGCTCGGCAAGCAGGCGGTGCAGGTCGCGGGCACCGGCGACGTGAAAATCTACGCCAAGCCGCTCGACGACGGCTCGCTCGCGGTTGGTCTCTTCAATGTCGGTGCGAGCGAAACGAAAATCACCGCCCTCTGGTCCGACCTGAAGCTTACCGGCCCGCAGCGCGTGCGCGATCTCTGGCGACAGAAAGACCTCGGCACGCTCGACGAGAAACTCGAAGCGACGGTCGCGCCGCACGGTGTGGTGCTCGTGCGCGTGTTTCCGGCGAAGTGATTTCGTTTTTCTGACGCTCCCGTTTCGCCGCTTTCGCCAAGTCGCGGCTTCACGTCCCACATTTTCACTAATGAAATTACCCCGGCTTGCCCTCGGTCTGCTCGTGCTAATGGGCGCGAGCATACTCCCGGCGGCCGAGGCACCAGAGTATCATGGACACTTTGCCGAGCCGCCAGTCGGTGCGGTGCAACCGCGAGGGTGGATCAAGAGCTGGCTAGAGCGGCAGGCGACCGGGCTCACCGGCCATCCCGAGAACCTCGCATATCCGTACGACACGGTGATGTTCGCCGGGAAAGTCCCGCCACCACCGGTGAAACACGGCGAGACCTGGTGGCCGTATGAACAATCCGGATACTTCGTCGACGGCGCGGTGCGGCTGAATCGCCTCGTCGAAAATCCCGATGTGGCGCGAGTCGCGGCGGCAAACCTCGCGTACGTCCGCGACAACTCGGCGTCGGGGAAATTCGGTGAATCGACGTGGGGGTGGCCCAATGCGGTCGTCGGTCGAGCGCTCATGGCGGAGCAAGGGGCGACGCGCGACGCGAAGCTCACGGCGGTACTGGCGGACTACTTCAAGGAGCCGAAACCGTGGCGGAACCGCGATGGGTTTGTCTTCGAGCAGGCGCTCTATCTTTACGGACAGACGGGCGATGCGGGGTTGCTGGAGTTTGCGAAGAGCGCGTATGACCGCTTTTTTCTGAGCGATCCGCGCTCGTTTTCCTATGTGGACAAGATCCGCGGCTCCGCGCCGCTGCGCGAGCACGGCGTGACGGCGGCGGAGCAGCTCAAGCTGCTGCCGCTGCTCTACTGCGCGACGGGCGAGGCGCAGGCACTGGAGCTCGCGAATCTCGCCTACCGCAAGGTCGAGGGCGACAGCCTCATGCCCGATGGCGGCATGGTCAGCTCGGAGAATCTCGGTACGACGGCGTTCAATTCACTCCACGAGAGCTGCGACCTCACCGACTGGTCGTGGAGCATCGGCTATCTGCTGCTCGCCGGCGGCGAGGGGCATTGGGCGGATTTGATCGAGCAGACGACGTTCAACGCGCTGCCCGGGGCGGTCTCGAAGGATTTCAAGCAGCTCCAGTATTTCTCGAGCGCGAACCAAGTCCTCGCGTCGAACACCGCGTGCCCGCGCATTGCGCCCACGCGCATGTCGTATCGCGCGGCGCACGACACCGAGTGCTGCAGCGGCAACATCAACCGCGCGATGCCCAACTACGTCGCGCGCATGTGGCTCAAAACCTCGCAGGGCGTCGCGGCCGCGCTCTACGGTCCATCAGAGTTGCGCACCACGGTCGCCGGTCAGCCGGTAGCTATTGTCGAGGACACCGACTATCCCTTTCGCGAGACGATCACCTTCAAGGTGAAGCTCGCGCGGCCGGCGAGCTTCGCGCTCGCGCTGCGTATCCCCGAGTGGTGCACGCAGCCTGCGCTCAGTGTAAATGGCCGTGCCGCCACGCTCGAGCTACGCGCGGGTACTTTCGCCGAGGTGCAGCGTGAGTTTCGCGACGGCGACACGATCACGCTGCGGCTGCCGATGCGCGTGCAGTTGAAGAACTGGTTTGGCGATCACGCAGTGAGTGTACAGCGCGGCCCGCTCGTGTATTCACTCAGCGTCGAGGACAAGCGCGTCACGCACACCGAAGACTCAGCGCCGATCCAGCGCGTGCTCAAGGGTAACAACATCCAAGGATTTCCCGCGCTGGAGTTTTTCCCGGCAGGCGAGTGGCGCTACGGCGTCGATGAAAAGACGCGCGCGGCGCCGGAGAAATTCCACGTGATCGAAGCGCCGATGACGGAAAATCCCTTCGTCGCGAGCACCGCGCCGGTGCGGATCGAGGTGTCCCTGCGCGCAGTGCCGCACTGGGCGGCGGATTGGAAAGCCGACGCTGATCCCGCAAATCCCGATCTGAAGGCTGCGCCGAAAAATCCCGCGGCACTGCCGTCCGATGCCGAGCTGCACGACGCCGGCCCGGAGAAGGTCGCGGTGCTCGTGCCCTATGGCGCGACGTATCTCCGCCTCACCACTTTCCCCGTCATTTCTCATTCCGATTCCCCATGAATACGCCCCAGTCTCGTCGCGATTTTCTTAAAACCTCCATGCTCGCCGGTGGCGCGCTCGCGCTGCCCGCGTGGCTCCGCAGTGCGGACGATCCCAATGCGATCGCAGCCGGCGCCACGCCGAGCTCAGGCGCACCGGTCGCGCCCGTGATCAATTATCCGCCTGCGCCGAAGCTCATCCCGACGCCGCCGGGCTTCGGGGTGGCGCCGGGACCGTTTCAGCCGAATTGGGAATCGCTCGCGGCGGGCTTCACGATGCCCGAGTGGTTTCGCGATGCGAAGTTCGGCATCTGGGCGCACTGGGGCCCGCAGTGTCAGCCGGAGATGGGCGATTGGTACGCGCAGCGCATGTACCAGCCGAAAAACCCGGTGTTCAAATTTCACGCGGAGAAGTACGGCCATCAGTCGAAGTTTGGCTTCAAGGATGTGATGCACGAGTGGAAGGCCGAGCGCTGGGACCCCGATCATCTCCTCGGCCTCTACAAACGCGCGGGCGCGAAGTATTTCGCCGCGATGGCGAATCACCACGACAACATGGATATGTGGGACTCGACGTATCAGCCGTGGAACACCATGGCGGTCGGCCCGAAGAAAAATATCGTTGGCGGCTGGGCCAAGGCCACGCGCGCCGCGGGTCTGCGCCTCGCGCTCACGTGTCACGGTGACCGCGCGTGGAGCTGGTATCAGGATGCGCAGAACGCGGACGCCGAGGGCCCGTACGCGGGCATGCGCTACGACGGCCTGCTCAGCAAGGCCGACGGCAAAGGCACGTGGTGGGAGGGTCTTGATCCGCAGGATCTCTACGCGCAGTACCATCCCCCGGGGAAGTACAACTGGGAACTCCGCGGCGAGCCGCCGATGGACCCGGCGTTTGCCGAAAAGTTTTTCAACCGCACGATCGATCTCATCAACAAGTACGAGCCCGATCTCCTGTACTTCGACGACACCGTGCTGCCGCTCTATCCGGTCAGCGACATCAGTCTTCGCATCGCAGCGTATTACTACAACACCAACCTCAAGCGGAACGGGAAGCTCGACGCGGTGATCGCGACGAAGGGCCTCAACCCCGACCAGCGCCGCGCGCTCTTACTCGACGTCGAGCGCGGCGTCACGAGCGGCGGCGAGGCGCTGCCGTGGCAGACCGACACCTGCATCGGCTCGTGGCACTACAAGAAAGACACGTTTGAGCAGCACAAGTACAAGACCGCCTCGCAGGTCGCGCAGATGCTGGTCGATATCGTGAGCAAAAACGGCAACCTCCAACTCAGCATCCCGCTCCCCGGCCACGGCGAGCCCGATTCCGACGAGCTGCAGTTCCTCGCCGATCTCACGGTGTGGATGGATCGCAACGGCGAGGGCATCTTCGCCACGCGCCCATGGAAAGTTTATGGCGAGGGTCCGTCGGTCACGACGGTCGCGCCGAAGGGGCAGTTTGGCGGTGCGCGCGATGTGCGGGCGTACACGGCGCAGGATCTCCGCTTCGTGCAAAAGGGCGGGGCGCTCTATGCGTTCGCGATGGGCTGGCCGGAAAATGGCCAGCTCGTCATCACGTCGCTCGCCGAGGGCTCGCCGCACGCGCCGGGTGCAATCGAGCGCATCGAGATGTTGGGCGTAAACGAGCCGCTGAAATTCACCCGCGATGCCAGCGGCGTCACGGTCAAGCTACCCGAGCAGAAAGTCGGCGACTATGCCTACGGGTTCAAGATCAACGGTCGCGGCCTCACCGCCTAAAACCTCCCGCTCCTCCCGCCATGAAATCTCTGCGCACCGCGACGCTCGCGGCGTTGGCGCTCACGTTCTCCGCGTTCACGCGCGCGGAAGATGCGAAGCCCGCCGCACCGGCGAAGACCTTCATCGATTATTTCCAGCCGATCAAAGCGCGCGGCGCGCTGACGAAGGAGGCGTGGGGCGCGGACAACGTGCTCCCGCGCGACACGCAAAACGGCCTCGAAGACCTGAAGAACAAGTACTGCTACTGGGATGGCCAGATCATCAAGGGGCCCGACGGGCGGTATCACATCTTCGCGAGCCGCTGGGATGAGTCGAAGGGACACAACGGCTGGTTCGGCTCTGTCGCGGTGCACGCGGTGAGCGACAATCTCTTCGGGCCCTACATCGACAAGGGCCTGTGCTGGCCCGACGACGAAGGGGGCAAAGGCCATAACGTCACGGCGCTCTTGCTGCCCGACGGCCGCTACGCGATCGTCATCAGCGAGACGAGACCGGGCACGGTGTACGTTTCCAAATCACTCGATGGTCCTTGGGAAAAACTCGGCCTCATCGTGAGCGAGGGCGAAACGCGCAAGCGGGCGTCGAACTACAGCGTGATGGTGCGGCCCGACGGCGACTTCATGATCGTGGCACGCGCGGGCCAGATTCTCATCAGCAAGAACGGCATCCTCGGGCCTTTCGTGGCGCAGGGGCCGAGCATCTATCCCGGCATCGCGGGCCTCGAGCAACGCAATCTGGAGGACCCGGTGGTGTGGTTCAGCGGTGGACTGTATCACATCGTCGTCAACAGCTGGAGCCAGCGAAAGGCGTTTCACCTCACGTCGAAGGACGGCATCAACGGCTGGACGCTGCGCGGTCTCGCGTACGATCCGACCAAGGACTTCGTGCGCTACACCGACGGCACGGTGAACCGCTGGGACAAACTCGAGCGGCCCGCGGTCGTCCTCGACAAGGGTCACATCGTCGCCGTCACGCTAGCGGTACTCGATGTACCGAAGGATCAAGAAAAAGGCGGCGATAGTCACGGTAGCAAAGTGATCGTCATCCCCTTCGACGGCGCGGCGCTCGACCGCGATCTCGCCAATGCGCCCGACGCTCCGGCTGCGGCACCGGCGACTCCGGCCACTCCGCCCGCGAAATAAATTTACCCCATGAAACACTCTACGCTCCTTTCTCTCGCCTCGCTCGCGCTCTTCGGCGCGGGTGCTTCACTCGCGTTCGCGCAGCCGTCGGGTCAGGCCCCGGCGACGCCCGCGACCTTTACGCCGCCGAATCCGACGCCGAAGTTCTATTCGTGGGCCGAGACGCCGCCGATGGGTTGGAACTCGTGGGACTGCTACGGCGCCGGCATCTGGCAGGACGATGCGCTCGCCAACACCGACTACATGGCGAAGAACCTGAAGTCACACGGCTGGAACTACGTCGTGATTGACATCCAGTGGTACGAGCCGCTCGCGCACACGGACCGCTACCGTGCGAAGGCGGAGCTCGTGAGCGATGAAAACGGCCGGCTCCATCCCGCACCGAATCGTTTTCCGCTCACGAAGGAGACCGGCTCGTTCAAGCCCATCGCAGATTACATCCACGCAAAGGGTCTGAAGTTCGGCCTGCATCTCATGCGCGGCATCCCGCGGCAGGCGGTGGACCGCGACAACGCGCCGATCCTCGGCACGCAACTCCACGCGCAGGACATCGCGGATAAAGTGCACGTGTGCCGCTGGAACGGCGACATGTACGGCGTCGATATGACGAAGCCCGGCGCGCAGGAGTACTACGATTCCGTCTTCAAGCTCATGGCGAGCTGGGATCTCGATTACGTGAAAGTCGACGACCTCTCCGGCCACAACGACGAGATCGAGGCGATCCGCAAGGCCATCGACAAGTGCGGCCGGCCCATCGTGTTTTCCATTTCGCCCGGAGGCGGTTCCAATGCAAACGTGGCGAGCAACGCGAACCTCTGGCGCATCAGCGGCGACTTCTGGGACAACTGGCCCGCGCTCTACGCACAGTTTGCGCGCGTGCACGCGACCACGCCTTTCCGCGCGCCCGGCCACTGGCCCGACGCCGACATGATCCCCTTCGGCAACATCCGCACGTGGAAGGAAAGCGACGCGTGGACGCACTTCACGAAGGATGAGCACTACACGCTCATGACGCTCTGGTGCATGGGCCGCTCGCCGCTGATGTTCGGTGGCAACATGCCGAAGAACGACGACTTCACGCTCTCGCTCCTTACCAACGACGAAGTGCTCGCGGTGAACCAGTACTCGACCAACGGCCGTCAGGTCTTCAATCGCGACAACCAAGTCGCGTGGGTAGCCGATGTGCCGGACTCGAAAGACAAGTACGTCGCGCTCTTCAATGTGTCGCCGGTCCCGCCGCCGCGTGCGGCGCGCGGCCCGCGTCCGCCCGCGCCTCCGGCGGCAGATGCGAGCGGGGGCAACGTCGCTCTCGCGGGTGATGCGGGCACGGGTGCGGGTGGGGTTGCTGGTGCGACACCCGCAAGTGCGGCCGCGGCGACGCCGGCTCCGGCGGAAGCGTCGCCCGCTTCGCTCGGCACCACGGAGCCGGTAAAGATTTCCGTCGCGCTCGCCGATCTCGGCTTGAGCGGGACGGTGGCGGTCCGCGACCTGTGGACGCACAAGGACCTCGGCACGGCGACCGACGCGATCTCGGCGACGGTAAACTCCCACGGTGCGGTGCTCCTGCGTGTCTCGCCGGCAAAGGAGCACTGATTTTCTTTCCCGTGCGTCTATCTCGCCATGAAACTCCGCTTCGCGTTTCTTTTCGCCCTGATGATTTTGCCTGCCTTTGCCGCCGCACCGATCCGGGTGCTGATCGTCGATGGCTACAACAATCATGACTGGCAGCTCACCACGGCGCTCATCCGCGGCATCATCGAGCCGACAAAGCTCTTCGAGGTCACGGTGTCGACTGCGCCGCCCAAGCCCGACTCGCCGGGCTGGGACACGTGGCGGCCGAAGTTTTCGGACTACGATGTCGTCATCCAGAACTGCAACAACCTCGGCGGCGGCCCGAAGTGGCCGACAGAGGTGAAGGCGGCATTCGAGAAATATGTGACGGACGGCGGTGGCGTGTACATCTGGCACGCGGCCAACAACGCATTTGCCGACTGGCCGGCGTACAACGAGATGATCGGCCTTGGCTGGCGCGCGGCGGACTACGGCGAGGCACTCGCGATCGACGAACACGAGCAGGTCGTGCGCATCCCGGCAGGGGAGGGGCCGAAGACCGGCCACGGCGCGCGCGTCGACACGGTGGTGAAGCGCATCGGCGATCACCCGATCCACGCGGGCCTGCCGCGGCAGTGGTACACGCCGGACATCGAGGTTTATTTCTACGCGCGCGGCCCGGCAAAGAATCTCACGGTGCTCTCCTACGGCTTCGACCCGCGCACGAAAATGAACTGGCCGCTCGAGTGGGTCGTGAGCTATGGCAAGGGCCGCGTGTACACGTCGACCTTCGGCCACGTGTGGAAAGGCGACACGCAGCCCGAGCGCATGCGCTGCGCGGGCGTGCAGACGGTGGCGATCCGCGCGCTGCAATGGCTCGCGAAGCGCGATGTGACGTGGCCGGTGCCGTCGGATTTTCCGAGTGCCGATAAAAAATCGGTGCGCGGTGAAATCGCGTTGCCCGCTGGGTCAGTACTGGCGACTCCGGCCGCGGTAGCACCGGCACCTGCGCCGGCGGCGACGAAGACGCCATGAGCATCCGGCTGCTGGTCACGGGCGCGACGGGGAAGGTTGGTCAAGCGTTTATCCGCGCGGCGCTGGCGACTCCGCGGGAGGATTTCATCGTGCGGGCGCTGTGCCACCAGCGTCCGCTCGCGGCGCGGCCGGGGCTGGAGGTCGTGCATGGTTCCATCGCGGATCGCGCGGTGGTCGACAAGGCCATGGATGGCGTTACGCATGTGCTGCACCTCGCGACGTGCAAGGAGACGCCCGAGGCGATCATGGATGTGGCGGTGAAGGGGATGTTCTGGCTGCTGGAGGCGTCGCGCACGAGTGCGACATTGCGGCAGTTCATCCTCATCGGCGGCGACGCAGGCATGGGGCACTTTTTCTATCCGCATCCGATTCCCGTCACGGAGACGCAAAAGCACAGCGCGTATCCCGGCTGCTATGCGCTCTCGAAGGTGCTGGAGGAAGTGATGCTCGAGCAATACGGCATCCAATACGGACTCAACCACTGTTGTCTCCGCGCCCCGTGGATCATGGAGAAGGATGACTTCAAATTTCAGCTCTCGTTCGGCCCCGATGTGTTTGGCGGCCCGCGCTGGGGCGAACTCGTCGGCGCAGAACTCACCGCGCAACTCGTCCGCGATCGCGCGGTGCCGGTGATGCTCGACCCCGACGGCGCACCGGTGAAGCGCAACTTCGTGCACGTGGACGATCTCGTGAGCGCAATCCTAGGCGCACTCGATCACCCGAAGGCGCGCCGCGAGACCTTCAACATCTGCATGGATGAGCCCGTCGACTACGGCGCGCTCGGCGCGTATCTCGCACGCACCCGCGGAATGAAACCGCACGACGTGCGCACGCCCTTCCGCTCGACCTGGCTCGACAATACGAAGGCGAAATTCCTCCTTGGCTGGCGCCCGACCTACGATCTAGCCAAGCTGACCGATGCCGCCTTCGAGTATGTCCGCGCCGCGAATGATCCGCGGGTGGTGTGGTATCCAGGCTGAATGGTACTTGGAAAGAGAACTCGTCCGAAGATCTATTGGGTGCGCTACAAGGCAGCTAACACACTTAACATAATATTCATTGTGCATCCAGACATTGCCTCGCAATGTGATGCGACACAAAACCGGAATTTTTCGGCAAAAGTGTTTCGTTCTAACTGTTCGTCGAATTTGAATAGTCTCAACGACTCAGCAAAAGTGTTTCGTTCACTTCCAATCGAGCGGAATCTCGAGCGGCATACCCTCGAGAGCATTTTAGAGCATTTCAAATGAAGTTATAGCCACAAGCGGCAAACCAGCCGAGAGCATCGGAAGGGGAGACGGCGGCCAGGGCGGAAGCGATGGCGGTGAGCAAGGCGGGGTGGGTGCGGGCCTGGGCCTTGCGCAGGAGAGCCTTCACCTTGCTCCACATCATCTCGATGGGATTGAAGTCCGGGGAGTAGGCCGGCAGGAAGCGCACCTGCGCGCCAGCCGCGTGGATGAGGGCGAGGGTGTGGTCGTTCTTATGGGCACCAAGGTTGTCCATGACGACGATGTCGCCCGGGCGCAGGACGGGCACGAGGATATGCCGGACATAGGCTTGGAAGACCTCGGTATTGGCTGCGCCCTCGATGGCCATGCAGGTCGTGGTGCCATCCAGCCGCACCGACGAGATCATGGTGGTGGTGTGCCAGTGGCCATGCGGCGCATGGCAGACCAGTCGTTCCCCCCTGGGGGCCCGGCCCCGCAGCCGCGTCAGGTTCGTCTTGGCCGCCGACTCGTCGAGGAAGACCAGCCGCGCCGGGTCGAGGCCGCCTTGGCCGCGCCCCCATCGGCGCCGCGCTTGCGCGACATCCGGCCGGTTCTGCTCGGCTGCATGGAGCGTCTTTTTTTATATGTCAGGCCCAGCCGGGCCAGCACCCAGTGGATCGCGCCAATCGTGCAGCTTAGCTCCAGTCGCGCCTTGATCTCGGCCAGCGTCAGGTCCGGCTCCTGCCGCACCAACGCCCTCAGCCGCTCGCCCTGCTCGGGCTCCAGCTTCGCCTTGCGCCCGCAATACCGATACCGCGCCCGCAGGTCCCCGGTACGGTTCCGCTGCGCCACCAGCTTCTTCACCATCCCCAGCGACACCTTGAACCGCTTCGCCACCTCTTCCCTCGTCGCCTCCTGCGCATCGTAGGCCGCCACGATTCTCTCCCTCAGGTCCAACGACAGCGCGCGTTTCATTCCCTCCATCCTCGCACCATTCCTTTCGGCTACAACTCTATTTGAAATGCTCTAGCTACGGTCTGAGAGATTGAAATACCTGATCGCAGCTAAACGGCTGCGTAGCCCGGCTCTGTTCATGACGGCCGTAACAGGGTCCCCTACACTTTTGCTGAGGGCGTCCTTCGCAATCGCATGCAATCCTAGTTTTCGCACTCGATTCACGCAGAGAGGGTCGCATACATGAAGCAGTCGAACACGTGACAAACTTGAGATAAGCAAGCGGTCACTCATCCTCTTGCCAAAACTCTAATCGCTCGCCGTCTCGAAATGAGAACAACGGAATTGGTGATCCTTTGAGATCGATGCACCGATGCACTTGGGCGAGCGCTAACTTCAGTTGCCAGATGTGGAAGTACTCGAGCATTTGGTCCATATGCACCGATCGCTTCACCCCCGGTGGTACGTTCGATCGGACCAAGTCGTGCTGAAAATAGCCAAATGTGAACACCGTGAACTGGAATCCAACGGTATCTTCCTGGTTCTCGTTTGTCACGTAGAGCCACTGCTCGAGATACTCGTCGGGAACTTCGGTGTTCTGCGCGTTCCAGTGTTCGCGGATCCACGCGCAGCTTCGATCGAGCAACGCCCGGGAGGTTTTTAGTCTCATGTGATGCCAGCATAGCATCGATCCAATCGCGAAAAATCGGCCGAAGGATGGAAATCGTCCCGTCGCGCTGCCTAGACACGGCCCACCCCGACCAAAATCACTCACATCGAGCGCAAGAGCGTTGCGAGCTGCATCCGAGAGGATATCTGCAGTTTTTCAAAGATGTCCCAACGCTCAAAATCTTACCTCACGTGGCACGCTGGTCTTCAGCGTGCTTTGGTTGGCGCGTGTTGTTCACTTATCTCTCCGGTTCGTACCTCTGCTCGGGCGCATCGTCGATGAAAGAGGCGACGGGCGCTCCCGCGGTTGACCGGGGAAAAGCGGCACGAGGTGGGCAAGTCGCTGGGATGTTCAGTTTGATGTAGGTGAACTTTTCTCCCCCTTGGGAGGTTTCATAGCCGAGAAGCTGCTTGGTGCACTTTTTCTCCAATTTGGCACGCTGGTCTTCAGCGTGCTTTGGTTGGCGCGTGGGGTTCACTTCTTCTTTTGCCTCGCCCCATCTAGCAAGAAAACAAGTGGCCATATAGTTCCAATCCAAAAGAGCCACGAATCCATCGTCGCAATTACAGATAACACATGGGAGAGTGAACCAACGAAAGCATCGCGTCTCTCCACAGCCACATATCGACCATGCATCATTCCAATACTATCAACCATTTCATACACACTGTGAAGAATGTATACAAAAAACCAATTAATCAAAATAACCAACACAACAGCCAATATTAGCCCAGGGCGCTCAAGGGCGCTCGATAACTTATTTTTCATCAAGTTTATCCTTTTCGGGAATTTTATCTTTCTGACTATTAACCCAACGGCCGAATTTAATCTCGGCATCGATTCCTATCAGAGTAACCTGATCATGATTATCCTTATTATTATTCCAATCATCATCATGGAAGTAGTGCTGCATTTCATGCGCCAGAACACCCACAAGCCGCTCCCTAGAACCCATTTTAGACCAGTCTATCTGCATCCACTTTCCCGGCTTAGTGCGTCCCAAATCGTCATCCCAAAATATCGTCCTTAGATCGATATTATCTAATGGGACATTCTTTGCCACATCAGGCATATTTTTATTCAGCCAAGTATACGCATAAGCAAGATCATACTCCCAATCGCCACTCAGCTTTCCCGGATCCTTAAAATCTGGACGCCGAGTGGCGACGCCGGCTCCCGTGGTTCCGATCTCCGTAAATCCAATGACTTTCATATCGCCTACCTGAACGCCTCCAGAAATAGCAGCAACATTCATCGCAATGCTCGCCGAAACATTTGCCGACAATTGATCAAAGCCAGCCGAAGCCACCCCATACATTCCATTCTGTAGTCCGGCCATTGAATACGTCGGGAGGCGATTCAGCGTCTGTGCTAGTGTATTTGCAATAGTTTGATCAACAGCAGCAGCCAAATGTGCGGCCCCTCCATCCGCCCCATAGAAACTCGCATTCACAGCATCGATACCCGCCTGCGCCATGATCTGAGCGTTGGCCTGATCAATCGCGATGTTTTGATTATGAATATCAACCATCCGCTCGCCTGAAACCACGGAATCGTGTGAAAAATTTACCCCTCGGCCACTATCATCAAAACCACCAGCATCGCTTACAAACGAGTTGGATTGCCCCCATTCGTCAGCTTCGGCCCACGTGGCAAATTCCCGTTCTCCAACCTCGGTCCATCCATTGTCGGGGGTAGCATATATAGTTGCACGAAAAAGGCCTCCACCGGAATCCGTCACATCGTATTGGTTTCCCAAAACATCATATCGATTAATCGGATTGTTCCCGCAGAACCCATACAAGTGCAACCCGCCCTTCTCCTCAATGGGATCGCGACCCATCCACCTGCCGAGCTGGGGATTGTAATATCTGCGGCCGTAGTAGAGGTAGCCGGTCTCTTCGTCGGTGTAACGGGTCGAGAAGCGGAACGGATTGCCTGAAGCGAAGCTGCCGACAGCACGGACGGTCTCGCCGAAGGGGCTGTACTCGTAGCATGCCGTAAGCGCGCCGGTGGCACCGTTCATGAGGGCGTACACGTTGCCATTGCCGTCGTAGGCGGGCAAGTGGACCATACCGCTAGTGACGTCGAGCACGGCGAGCAGGCCGCGGACGCCACCTCCGTCGGCCATCGTGCCGGAGAGGTCGAGGCCCCAGACGTAGCGATTGACCGCGGGTGAACCGCTCGTGAGCAGGTCGTGCTCCGCGATGAGATTCCAGCCATCGTAAAGGTACCGGCGATCCACGGCAGCAACGTAGGCCGAGCCGCTCCAGTTGGAAACCGTTTTCCGCACGCGGCGGCCGAGATAGTCGTAAGCAAACTCGATCTTTTGCCGCTTGTCATTGGGCACCACAGCGATCGCGGCGGAGATGGGCTCGATCTTGGTGAGCCGATTCTCGGCGTCCCACGTGTAGGCGAAACGGCCATCGGTGAGGATATTGCCATCATCATCGTAAGAGTAGGCCTCCGGGGTCTTGGCGAGGTAGAAGCCCTTCGTGCTGCTGCCGCCGAGGCTGCTGCTCACGGCAAAGGAGAGCCAGACCGGGCCACTGGTGTTGCTCGCAGCATAGTCGCTGTAGAAGAAGCTGCCCTGTCGCGTCGTGCTCTGAGTCGAGCCGCCATTGACCGTGTAGCTGACGGTCGCGCTCGTCGGCGCAAAGCCGCTGGTCGAGGCGGTGCCGGGTACGGCGCGCTGGGTGTATTGATTGAGATTGTTGGCCGTGTAGCTGGTGGTGCTGCCCGCCGTGGTGCTCGAGGTGCGATTGCCGATCGTATCGAAAGCGTAGCCGTAGTCGCGGCCCAGCACGGGCGAGGTCGTGTCGCTCACGGTTGAGCCGTGGTAAGTGCCCGCGGAGGTGACCTCGCTGCGGTCGTTGTAGCCGAAGAGCGTGTGCAGGCTGGAGCTGTTGTAGCGGTCAAACTCCTCGCCGGTGTCGACCCGCGAGGTGCGCCGGCCGAGGTCGTCGTAGACGTAGGCGAACTTCGCCTTGATCGTGCTGCTGTAGTCGTTTTCCACGCTGGTCAGCAGGTCGCGGTCGCTCTCGTAGGCCATCGACTGGCTCCACGAACCTTGGGAGATCGACGAGATGAGATTGGAATTGCTCGTGTACGCGTAGCTGAACGTCGTGCCGCCAGGCAGCGCGAGGGAGTTGAAGCGGCCATAGGTGTCGTAGCCGTACGTCACGCTGTAGTCTGTGCCGGTGCCAGACGCGCCGGAAAGGGCGAAGCCGGTCGAGCGACCCAACGTGCCCGTGCCGGTTGAATCGTAGCTGCGGCTCAGCACGCGGCCGCCGAAGGTCGTCGCATCCAGCGTCTCCGCGGTTAGCTGCGTGCTGTCGCTGTCGTAGGCAAACGTGCGGCTGCCGGTGCCGTCGGCCACGGTCCATGTTTGTCCCATCCGATTGTAGCTATACGTGAGATTGGGCGTGCCTTCGTTGGTGAGGCCCGTCGGCACCATGGCCGTGGAGCTCACCGGCAGGTACTTGTAGTCGATGTTGGTCTGCTCACCGGTCAGCGCACTGTACGTGTAAAATGTCGCCACATAGGGCGAAGTCGGATCAGCCGGGTCCTGATGCCGCGACCAGCGGCGGCGCGCGAGTTGGCCGCGGGGGGTGTAAGCGTAGTCGACATGGCGGCCCGCGGCGTCGGTCTTGCTCAGGAGCACGAGGCAGTCGCATCCCTACCTAAGTTCTGCTCGGGCGCATCGTCGATGAAAGAGGCGACGGGCGCTCCCGCGGTTGACCGGGGAAAGCGGCACGAGGTGGGCAAGTCGCTGGGATGTTCAGTTTGATGTAGGTGATCTTTTCTCCCCTTTGGGAGGTTTCGTAACCGAGAAGCTGCTTTGTGCGTTCAACTCCAACTTTGGCACGCTGGTCTTCACCGTGCTTTGGCTGGCCCGTGGGGTTCACTTAACGCGTTTTATCCCTCATTTGGTACGCTGGTCTTCACCGTGCTTTGGCTGGCGCGTGGGGTTCGTCCCTTCTTCCGCCCAATTGAGGAATACTTCGATCATGTCCTCAAGTTTCGACGGACCGCATCTACCAATAAACCGAGCTTCTTTTACCTCAAAGAACAACCAATCTGTCGGATGATCTATTTTGAAGCCTGCAAATGGAAGTTTCTCCAATTCTGTATCAAATAGATCAACAGTCAGACTCCACCCAGGATTATCCAAAGTATCAATTTTCACACCCCAAGTGTGCTCCCAGTCCCCATCGCAATGGGACGCATACCATCTCTGTAATCGCGCAAGTACGGTAATAGTCTCACTCATGGCGGGGGGATCTCAGTAGGCACAGCTGGCCGAACTGTTCCGTCGGGTTCATGAACATGCGGCGTTGGAATGCCATCGTGGGGTTTGCCGGTAATGTCAACTCGGGGCCCAGACTGCCAAGGGTTCGGATTCTGTGGATTTGTCTGCGGATACCAGGATTGGTAATTCGTAATCTCCCCATTTGGGCCGATCTTGATAGTAGTATGCGGACCAACTGCACCGGGCACTGGTTGCATCCTGTTCACGTCCCATGAGGTCGGTATCACTGGTGACGGAGTGAAACCAGGCGTGCCGTAGCCTGTCAGACCTGAAGTGAATCCTTGATTGCCGGTGGAGTGTGCTCCCGTTTGAGAATCTCCAGGCAATGTGAAGATCATTGCAATAGAACCAACCAATGCAATCACGCCTGAAAATGCTCCGATACTGGGTCCCGCACCCTCCGCCCCAAACCCGCTAAGCTGGCCTGCTGTTCCCACTGTGCCCGTGACACCAACCGCAAGCGCCAAAACCCCTGTCCCCGTACTGCTCCCGATGCTAGGGGAAATACCCGAACCAGTGGTGACGGGCAAGCCGCCGTTCGTAACGTAGGCAGATACACCAAAAGGCGACGGGCCCGCGTCGAAAGTAAGATCACCAGAGTCAGACGTCTCAGTATTTACGTCTTGAGGATTCGACCCAGCTGGAATCGCTTGCAGATCCAGTGATGTCAGGGTTGTATTGAATTGGAGATCTGAAGCCGCCGGTCTGGCGGCGGCTCCAGTAGAGGCTGCGGCGATAGCGGCATATGCTGCAGCACTTTGAGCCTCCATGTCGTCAAGCTCCTCATTGAGAGCATCGGTTTCGTCTGGACCGGAGATTCCCCCATTATCTTCACCTCCATAGTCCGAGTCTCCATTATTCGACCCCCAATCGTCTGCGCCATCTTCATAGCGAACGTATTCAATGCCGGTAGCAGGATCACGGTAATGCACCTCGTCTTGGTTGTTGCCAGCATTCATCGAGGCACTCCACAATAACTGCAGACGCCCCTGAATCTCCGCAGAGGCGCTATCGTACGTCTCCGCCATCCCGAGCACGTCGAAATGATTAACGGGGTTGTTCTTCACAAACCCGTACAAGTGGAGCCCACCTTTCTCCTCGATGGGATCCCTACCCATCCAGCGACCAAGCTGGGGATTGTAATATCTGCGGCCGTAGTAGAGG
>JBEHXH010000009.1:0-370979 GCA_048498795.1 Verrucomicrobiota bacterium | reverse complement strand
CCAGCGCTCTCGCACTCACTCGCAAGCGCCGCTTCGCCCTTTTTCTTTCCTCCTGCCCCTTTTCCTCTCGCTCGATTCCTAAGTCCGACAGGCTGTTTATGCCCCGACTTGAACGCGAGCTGACCTGCGCGAGATACGGAGCGAAGTCGGGGCGTAAAGCCCCTCCCACAGTTCGGACGCAAGCGGCTTCCGCTTAAACTCGGCGCGGCTTTGCGCCGATGGGAGAAGTGCGTATTTCATTCTATTTCATTGGCAATCGCGCCTCTCGCCATCGACTGGCCGGAAACCTTTTTCTCGTCCAACCGTCCCTGCACCCTGTGAGCCCACTACCCTCCTTTGCTAAAACGTTTCACGCGCTGAGTTGCGTGCTGCTGCTTGCTCCGTTTTGTCTCCACGCCGACGAGCTGCGCGTCGACCTCAATCCGCCGGATCGCCGCGGCGATTCTATTTCCCCGCACTGGGAAAACTGGCCGTGGCGCGAGGGCGCGTCGGGCTCGCAGCAGTACGGCAACGTCAAGGTGACCGTGCGCGCCTCCAACGGTGGCACGCTCGCGCCGATTCTGTTCAAGGGCCTGCTCGAGGAGATGCACCTCGGCTGCGACGGCCTCGTGCTCGACAAGGGCGGCGACGGCGTCGATCTGGTCATCAGCGGCCTCACGCCCGGCGCGCACACGATCACCACGTATCACAACGAGGGCCGCGCGGCGAAGCCCGCCAGCTTCTCCATCTCCGTCGATGGCACGGAGAAAATCCCCAGCTTCACCGCCAGCGATCACGTCCCCAACGACTACGACATCGCGAGCGCCTTTCTCGAAGTGAACGCCACCGCGGGCAAGGACGTGGTGGTGCACTTCCAGCTCGATCCGAAAAACGCCAAGCCGAATTTCGTGCTCAACGGTTTCGCCATCGACTCCGTCAACCCGCGCACGAAGGCCATCAAGCCGATGCCCGACAACGACGACGAGCACTGGCCCAACGAGAACGCGCTGACATGGACCGCGCCCGCTGGCGCGAAATCGCATCAGGTCTATTTCGGCTCCGATGAAAAAGCCCTCGCCGCCGCGACGACGAAGTCGCCCGAGTTCAAGGGCAACCAGACCGCGACGACCCTAGCGCTTACGACGCTCGACTCGATGCAGAGTTATTTCTGGCGCGTCGACGAGGTCGGCGCCGACGGCAAGGTCACGCGCGGCGATGTCTGGCGCTTCCGCGTGCGGCATCTCGCCTTCCCCACCGCGGAGGGCTACGGCCGCTTCGCCATCGGCGGTCGCGGTGGTCGCACCATCGAGGTGACCAATCTCGACGACTATCTCCCCGGCCCGAATGCGACGCCGATCCCCGGCAGTTTCCGCGCAGCCGTGGAGGCCGAGGGCCCGCGCACGATCGTCTTCCGCGTCTCCGGTCTCATCAAACTCAAGACCTCCTGCGCCGTGCACAATCCCTACTGCACCATCGCCGGCGAAACCGCTCCAGGCGACGGCATCTGCATCGCGAATTTCTCCTGCGGCGCCTACGGCACGCACGACGTGATCATCCGCTACGTGCGTTTCCGCATCGGTGACTTCGCGCAAAAGGCGATGGATGGCTGCGGCCTCAGCTCCTGCGACCACTGCATCATCGACCACTGCTCGATCTCGTGGAGCAGCGACGAGGGCACCAGCTCGCGCAGCGCGAAGAACATCACCTTCCAGCGCAACATCGTCGCCGAGGCCCTCCACCACGGCCCGCACTACAACGCCCAGGACCGCACCAAGTTCGAGACGCACGCCTTCGCCGGCTCCATCAGCGGCAACGTCGGCAGCTATCACCACAATCTCATCGCCCACTGCACCGACCGCAATTGGTCGCTCGCCGGCGGCCTCACGCAGGGCGGCCTCTACGCCGGCCACCTCGATATCCGCAACAACGTGGTCTACAACTGGACCGCCCGCACCACCGACGGCGGCGTGCGCGAGCTGAACTACGTCAACAATTACTACAAGCCGTACCCGCAGAACAAATCGGTGAGCTGGCTGCTGAAGCTGGATAAGCTCAATCCCGAGTGGGGCCCCGAGAGCTATTACATGGTCGGAAACATCATGGAGGGCTTCGACTACGAAAAGGATAACTGGCAGGCCTTCTCCAACGGCAAAGACGTCGAGAAGCAGGTGCGCGTCGACCACGAGCTCTTCCCCTCGTACGTCACCACCCAGCCCGCGAAGGAAGCCTACACCAGCGTGCTCGCCAACGTCGGCGCGAATTTCCCGAAGTCCGACGTGATCGACCTGCATATCCTCGGCGACGTGCGCGACGGCACCACGAAGTACATCGGCACCCGCGGCCCGACCTACGTCGGCAAGGGCGGCCCCAATGTCCCCGGCATGATCGACACGCAGAGCGACGACAAAGCCGCCCTCGGCGCGAAAAACTTCCCCTGGCCCGACTACGAGACCCGCGACGTCCCCGTCGACACCGACCACGACGGAATCCCCGATGCCTGGGAAAAATCCCACGGCCTCAACCCGAACGACGCCGCCGACGCCAACCGCGATCTCAACCAAGACGGCTACACGAATCTCGAGAAGTACCTGAACTCGCTCATCGGCGAGTACACGGTCGCCGCGGGGAAGAAGTAAGCGCGCCGCGGATCGAAGGTCGAAACTGTGGGAGGGGCTTTACGCCCCGACTTCGCTCCGTATCTCACACCGGTCAGCTCGAGTTAAAGTCGGGGCATAAAGCCCCTCCCACAGTTCGATCCACCAACACAAAAAGGGCGGCTCACTGAGCCGCCCTTTTGCTTTTGAAAATGTCGCGGTCGCAAGCTGGACGCCTGTGCTATTCGATCACAGTCCCGCTCACTGATTCTCGTGTACGACCTTCGCGGGCGGGAAGCCGTTGAAGTAGGTCGCACTGGCGTGGCTGTAGGCGCCGATGTTCGTGGAGTACACGAGCTCGCCGCGCTGCAGGTCGGGGAGGTTTTCCGCCATCGAGACGACGTCGAGCGCATCGCAGGTCGGGCCGAAGACGGAGCAGATGCTCGTCGGGCCTTTCTTGAAGGAGTGGATCGGGTACTTGCAGTGATCGAAGATCACGCCCGAGTACGTGTGGTACACGCCGTCGTCGATGTAGTAGCTCGTCTTGCCGTCGCGCACGGCCTTGCCGATGATGCCGGCGACCGAGTAGCCCGCGGTGGCCGCGAGGAAGCGGCCGGGCTCGGCGAGCACCTGGATGTTTTTCGGGAAGAGGCGGTCGATCTCCGTGCGGATGATCTTCGCGAGCTCGCGGAAGGGGCGCACGCTCGAGTCGTACGGGGCGGGAAAGCCGCCGCCGATGTCGAGGAGGTTCATCTTCGTGTAGCCGCGGTCGATCGCTTCCTTGAAGATGTTGGCCGTGAGGCTGAGTGCCTGCACGTAGTTGTCGAAGTTGGTCGTCTGGCTGCCAACGTGGAAGCTGATGCCCTCGACCGTGAGGCCGATGCGGTCGGCCTCGAGGATGAGATCGACGGCCTCGCCCGGGAGCGCGCCGAACTTCGACGAGAGCTCCACCATCGCGCCGGTGTTGGGGACCTTGAGGCGCAGCACGAGACCCGCGTTGGGCGCGTGCTTCTTGATTTTGTGAATCTCCTCGAGGTTGTCGAAGGTCACGAGCGGCTTGTATTGGTCGAGCTGCTCGAGGGTCGGGATCGGCTTGTTGGGATTCGCGTAGATGATCTTGTCCCAGATCCAGTCCTGCCGCTGCTTGGCCGGCAGGTCCTTGATGTTCTCGTACACGATCATGAACTCCGGCATCGACGCGACGTCGAAGCTGGAGCCCTCCTCGAATAGCGTCTTCACGATCTGCGGATCGGAATTGGCCTTCACCGCGTAGTACACCTGCACGCGCGGGAGATGCTTGCGAAACTCGCGGTACGCTTTGCGCAACGCGTCGTGATCGATGATGAAGAGCGGCGTGCCGTGCTCTTTCGCGAGCGCTTTCAGGCGGGACTGGGTGATCATTTTTAGCGGGAGGCGTTAGCCAGCGTCGGTGACGAGGAAGTTCTTGAACTGCCACGGATCCTTCGTGTCGAGGTCCGCCTTGTTGTATGCGGCAAACGTGGTGTCGCGATTCTTGAGCGGCGTCCAATCGTAGGCTTGGGAGATGACCTTGCCGAGGTACGGACGCGAGATGTTGAGGATGTACTCGTGCGGGAGATCGTCGGGGACGAGCACGCCGCGGTCGGAGTTTTCGATCATCCACATCGAGGCGGCGGTGACCGAGATCGCGACCTGCATCGTCGTCGCATTCTGGTGCGGCACGAGGCGGCGGGATTCTTCGATGTTCAGGTCGGAGCCGATCCACCACGAGTTGTATTGGTGGCCCATGATCAACGCGCCGAGGATGTCGGCGCCGCCGGTGATCTCGTCGTTCATGATGCGCTGGCGCTCGTTGAGATGGTAGTTGTAGCCGCGCATCTCGTTGAGCGAAGCGATCGCCTCGTCGCAGGGGCAGTAGGCGTAGTGCATCGTCGGGCGATACACGGCCTTCTTGCCTTCCCACACAGTGAGCTTGTCGGAAATCGTGAAGGCCTCGCCGTGGCGCACAACCATGCCGAGGATGTTGTAATCCGGCACGAAGGAACGGACCCAGGTGTTGATGCCCATCCGCGCGAGGCAGATTTGGTTGCCTGGGCCCTGCTTGTGGCGGTGCGCGAACTTCGGGAGCGTCTTCTCGTGCGTGCCCCAGCCCATCTCGACGGTGGTGGTGCCCTCTTCGCGGAAGCCTTCGATCGACCACGTGTTGACGAACTCGTCGACCTCCTTCGGCTTGTCGGTGATCTGTGTGTCGCGCTCGGAGCAGTGGATGACCTTCACGCCGAGAGCCTGCGAGAGCTTGTTGAACTGCTGGGTCTTGATCAGCTCGGCGACGTTTTCCGACGCCTTCTTCTTGAGCTTCTTGTCGGCGATGAGGCTGTTGCCGATGTCGATCAGGCCCTGCTTCACGAAATGCGAGATGAGGCCGGGGTTCGCGCCGTGCTCGATGACGGCGGTCGGGCCCTTGGTCTTCCACTTCGCCGTCATGCGACGGAGATTCATGTGGCGCCAGTAAAGGGTCTTCTCGGTCGGGTGTTGCTTCTTGCCCGCGGCGTAAGGGTCCCAGAGCTCGGTCGACGTGTTGATGTAGAGCACGCCGTGGTCGTGGCACCACTGGAGGATCTCGCACGCATCGATGTTCCACGCGAGGTCGATGAGGAGATCGCCGGCCCCGAGGTGCTTGCCGAGGAGCTTGCCCATGTTGTCCTCGGTCACGCGGTCGCGGAGAAACTTCACGCCCTTCGAGGTCCACTGCTTCAGCTTCTCGGAGCGGTCTTCAAAATCCATCACCGTCACGTTGGCGGCCGGCACGTTGATGTGCTTGAAGAGAATCGGGAGCGTGCACTCGGCCACGGCACCGTAGCCGACGAACAGGATTTTGTTTTTGAACTCGATCATGATGACAGGGCGTTTTGCCCGCGACCGAGGGAGGACGACGCGTCCAAAAAAGAAAACCACGCGCGCGTGCGAAACGATTGCGCGCAATCTGCGCGACGCGCGCGCGAAGTTACAAGAGTTTTTGCGTCACGATAGCGCGACGAAACCGCGCTTAAAGCGCGGTGCGCAAATCCCAAACGCCAAAATTCCAAATCACAAAAGCGTCCGCGAACCAAACCTCGCTCACTCACTGCGCCACAGGCGCGCTGGTTTTTGTGATTTGGCGTTTGGCCTTTTGGGATTTGTCGACCTCCAGCCTCGTCAAACGAGGCCGACGGTTTCTTCAAATCCCAGCCACAGATTCATGATCTGGATCGCCTGGCCGCTCGCGCCCTTCACGAGGTTGTCCTCGGCGGAGGTGAGGATGAAATTCTTCGTGCGCGGGTCGTACGTCGCGGAGATGTCGACGCGATTGGTGCCGACCACGTGCGCGGTGTCGGGCGTCTCACCGCTCGCGAGCACCTGCACAAACGGCCGGCCATCGTACGCGGCGCGCCACGTGGCGTAGAGCGACTCGATCGTCGCGCCCGGCGCGGCGGGCACGGTGATCGTCGTCGCGATGCCGCGGCGCATCGGCGCGAGGTGCGGGTTGAACTGGATGATCGTCTTCGCGCCGGTGTGCTGCGTGAGCTGCTCTTCCACCTCGGCGAGGTGCCGGTGCTTCACGAGGCCGTAGGCCTTGGCGCTTTCGGCGCGCTCGACGTAAAGATAAAACTCCTC
Organism: Verrucomicrobiota bacterium; assembly: GCA_048498795.1. GTDB lineage: Bacteria > Verrucomicrobiota > Verrucomicrobiia > Opitutales > Opitutaceae > JBEHXH01. Next base: position 364,773 of record JBEHXH010000009.1, on the reverse strand, counting down.
GGCCTTTTTGCCCGCGCCACTGACGCCGCTGAAGGAATTGACCACGATATGCTCGCGCGAAACGACACCCGCTTTGAGCAGCGGGAGCAGCGGCACGAGAATGCTCGTCGGGTAGCAGCCGGGCGCCGCGGCGAGCTTCGCCTCGCTCTTCCACGTCGGCGCACTGAGCTCGGGCATTACATAACGCGCGCTGCTGAGCAGCTCGGGCGCGTGGTGCTTGCCGTAATAAGTTTCGTACGTCGCGAGGTCCGCGATGCGGAAGTCCGCACTGAGATCGACTACCTTCTTGCCCGCGGGCACGAGCGCGCGCGCAAACTCCGCCGCCGCGCCGTGCGGCAGCGCGAGGAAGAAGAGTTCAATATCGCTCGCCGCGAGCGCCGCGGGATCGGAGTTGACGAACTTCAGGCCGCGATCGGCACCGCGCACCGCCGGGATCACCTGCGAGAGGGGCTTGCCCGCGTGCGTGCGCGACGTGACCGCCGCGAGCTCCACGCGCGGATGCGCGAGAAGCAGCTTCACGAGAACTTCGCCTGAGTAACCGGATGCGCCGACGATGCCTACTTTCATGGGAGGTGCAGATTCTTTGACTGCTCCCATGTAATCCAGTCGGAAGTGCAGCTGCAACCCGCGGGGCGTGACAGTTGGCCAACAAAAAGCCCGCACCGTGATCGGTGCGGGCCTTGGAGCGGAGTCCGGAGACTCGCGCGAGATTAGAAGCCGATCGCGTAGCTGACCGAGGCGACCGCACGGCCGATCGCGAGGGTGTTCACCGACTTCGGGGCGGAGCCCTGCTTGAAGTAGGAGTTGTCGCCCTCGGTGTACGCGAGGCCGAACGTGATCTTGGAGGTCTTCGTAACCTGGAACGGCATCGAGGCGCCAACGAGCCAGTAGTCGCCGTAGCCCTTGGTGTCCGGATTGGAATCCTTCACGAAATCCTTGCCCTTGTACGTGCCGTAGGTGCCGACGAGGTCGATCTCGGAGCCGATATCCTTCAGCGGAATGGCATACGAAAGGGAGAGCTCGAGCGTGTAGGCCTTGAGAACGATGTCGTAGTAGGCCTTCGGGGTGAACTTCACACCCTGGTAGGTGTAGTTCAGCGCGATGTTGCCCTCGAAGGTGTTCTTGTAGAAGCCCGCGCCCGTGCTGGCGTGCGGGTAGAAATAATCCGTGAAGCCGGGGACGATCGTCACCGCGTCATTGATCGTGTAGGTGTACGAGCCGTAGAAATCGAACTCCGGGTCGGAGACGCCGGCGACTTTGTCGGTGATCGGGAAGTTGGACCACACGCCGAGGGTCAGCGGGCCATCGCCGTATTCGACGGCGGGCTGGAACGACGGGCCACCGAGGCGCTGGCCGCGGAACATGTACTGCGACACCACCGAGGGCGTCAGCGTGAGCGTCGGCGCAGTCTGCGCAAACGACGGGACGAGGCCCGCACCGAGCGTAGCAACAAGAGCGAGGAGGAGTTTTCGGTTCATAGGTTTTTCTGAGTCAGGCGCTGCCCATGAAGGCAGCTACTGAAAAGTAGAGCACAGACTGGGCCACATGTTCCAGCACGATTCGACGAGTCCGCGTTACGAGCGTCCGACAAGCCTCCCTTGTCATAAATTTAAGCTGGCAAGCTTGCTGCTAACGGGGACTTGCAACCGGGAGACCTATCCCGACTCAACCCGTCAGAACACCTACTAGACACACCCATGAATAACCGTCTGAAAGCCGCCGCCGCTCTCTGCATCGCGGCCCCGCTCGCCGCCTTCGCGGACATCAAGGTCAACGACAACTTCACGATCAGCGGCTACGCCGCCGGTTCGTACGAGTACTTCAGCCCCGATCCGGGCAAAGACACGGACTCGCTCTTCAACGGCTCGAAGGACACCCCGAGCGCTGACGCGATCAAGACCGTCTTCACCTACAACCTGAAGCCCGTCACGGCCAACATCAGCCTCTTCTACATCCCGAACATCCCGGCCACGGTGCAGAAGAACGAGCTCACCGTCCTCGACGCCACGCTCTCTTATGATGCGGGCGGCGGCTTCACCGTCTCCGGCGGCAAGTTCCTCAGCTGGCTCGGCTACGAGGCGTTCGATCCGGTCAACATGGCCCAGATCACGTACTCGCCCGTCACCGTCGGCACGCTCAGCGCGATTCCCGCCTACCACACCGGCGTGCGCGTCGAGTACGGCGACAAGGAAGTCTCCTGGGGCGCCGCGATCCTCGACTCCGTCTACTCGCCCAACGGCATCGACAAGGGCGACGGCGAACTCAAGTCCAACGCGGGCTTCGAGGCCTACGTCAAGTACACCGCCGTCGCTGACCTGACCCTCTGGGCCGGTCTCGCGTACGACACCAAGGGCGGCTTCCAGACCCACAATGTCACCACGATCGACCTCTGGGCCGAGTACGCCGTGACCAAGGAGCTCACCCTCGCGGCTGAGTACTGCAATAAGGACGGCGGCGACTTCTCCAAGGGCTACACTTGGCTGGTCTATGGCAAGTACGCCTTCACCCCGCAGGTTTCCGCGGTGTTCCGCGTCGGCGGCGAGACCCTCGAGGGCAAGACCGTTGGCTCTGACTTCACCCAGTACACCTTCGGCCCCGCCTACAAGGTGAGCGACAACCTCACCCTCCGCGCCGAGTACTCCTACTACGACTACGACAACGGCGGCTCCAAGTCGCTGTTCGGCCTCCAGGCCGTCTTCAAGTTCTAAGGACTCGCGTCCCTAGGCTCGCTTCAGGGCGGGCGGTGAGATTTTCACCGCTCGCCTCTCCCCTCTCGCGCCGCTCCCGGCGCTTTCACCCCGTTCCTCTGTTCACCCGTTTCCGGGCCAAGGCCACTGCCTTGCCCAGCCTTCTCCAGTCCTCACTCACCTCCTCCTATGATCAAGAAAACGATGCAACTCCTCGGTGTCGGCGCAGTCGCGCTCGGCGCCCTCGTGGGCCACACCGCCCGCGCTGAAGATACCGTCAAAGTCGGCGTGCTCCACTCCCTGTCCGGCACCATGGCCATCAGCGAGACCTCACTGCGCGACATCCTCCTCTACACCTTCGACGAGATCAATGCCAAGGGCGGCGTCCTCGGCAAGAAGATCGAGCCCGTCGTCGTCGACGGCGCCTCCAACTGGCCGCTCTTCGCCGAAAAAGCCACGCAGCTCCTCGAGAAGGACAAGGTCGCCGTGACCTTCGGCTGCTGGACCTCCGTCTCCCGCAAGTCCGTCCTCCCCGTCTACGAAAAGAACAACGGCCTCCTCTTCTACCCCGTGCAATACGAGGGTGAGGAAGAGTCCGCCAACGTCTGCTACACTGCCGAGGCCGTGAATCAGCAGGCCACGCCTGCCATCGACTACCTCCTCGCGCAGGGCTACAAGAAATTCTACCTGCTCGGCTCCGACTACGTCTACCCGCAGACCACCAACCTCGTGCTGCTGGAGTACCTCCAGAGCAAGGGCGTCCCGACCGACAACATCCTCGGCGGCCTGAAGAAAGAGGGCGGCAAGATCATCTCCGCCGGCAAGTACACGCCCTTCGGCCACACCGACTACCAGCAGATCGTCGCTGAGATCAAGCAGGCCGCCGCGGGTGGCGGTCTCGCCGTCGTCTCCACGCTGAACGGCGACACCAACGTGCCCTTCTTCAAGGAGTACGCCGCCGCCGGCCTCACCGCCGAGACCTGCCCGGTCGTTTCGTTCTCGATCGCTGAGGACGAATTCCGCGGCCTCCCCGCCGACAAGCTCGTCGGTCAGCTCGGCTGCTGGACCTACTTCCAGTCGATCAACACGCCGGCGAACAAGAAGTTCGTCGCCGACTTCAAGGCTTGGATCGCGAAGAGCACCGTCCCTGGCATCGTCAAGGAAGGCCGCGTCGTCGACTCCCCGATGGTCCTCTCCTACGAGGGCGTTTACCTGTGGAAGGCCTGCGTCGAGAAGGCCGGCACGTTCGACGTGGACAAGGTCCGCGCCGTCTGGAAGTCCGGTGTCTCCTTCGACGGCCCCGCCGGCAAGGTCACCACCCAGAAGAACATGCACCTCACGAAGAACGTGTTCATCGGTGAGAGCAAAGCCGACGGCCAGTTCAAGATCCTCAAGGAGTTCAAGGACGTCTACGGCGAGCCCCACCTCCTCGGCACCTTCATGAAGAAGTAAGCCCCGCTTACCTCTTTCTCTCTAAGCCCCGTGCCCAAAAGCCCGGGGCTTTTTCATGCCCACCCACCTCGCCCCCGCTACCCACCATCGCGGCCATCGCCGTTCGCCATCGTAATTCGTAAATCATCAATCGTACCTCCAATAGCTCTCCCTCTCTGCCCAAAACCTGCCACGCTCCGCCCGTTCCGTTCCTCCATGTCCGCGCCGCGCTACTCCATCGTCATCCCGGCGTATAACGAAGCCCGCCTGCTCCCACGCCTACTCGCCTCGCTGCAGGTCGCCGCGGCCCGCGTCGAGCCGGGTCGGGTTGAAATCATCGTCGCCGATAATTCGTCCACCGACGCCACCGCCGAGCTGGCTCGCGCCGGAGGTGCCCGAGTTGCTTCCGTCGAGCGCCGCGCCATCGCCGCCGCGCGCAATGGCGGGGCCCGCCTCGCCACGGGTGACGTGCTCGGCTTCGTCGACGCCGACTCGATCATCCATCCCGATACATTTGTCGTCCTTGATCGAGCCCTCGCCTCACCTCGCGTGATCGGCGGCGCCACCGGCGTGCGCCCCGACCGCTGGTCCGTCGGCATCGCCGTCATGTGGGCCATAGCCACGCCGATGATCTGGCTCACCGGCTTCGATTCCGGCCTCGTGTTCTGCTGGCGCACGGACTTCGAAGCGGTCGGAGGCTACCGCGAAGAGCTGCTCGTCGCTGAGGACGTCGATTTTCTGGTCCGCCTCCGCCGCCACGGCCGCAAAACTCGCCGGCGCTTCGTGCGCCCGCGCGGCGCGCGCACGACCACCTCGATGCGCAAGTTCGACAAGTACGGCGACTGGCACTTCATCCCCCACTCGCTCTCGCTCGGCTGGAAATGGATTTTCTCCCGCGGCTCCGCCCGCCGCGGCATCCTCGCCTACTGGTACGAAGACCGCTAGCCGCCCGCGAATCCGTGTCATAGCGCCCGCATCGAGCGAAGGCGTTTGGACTCTCGTCGAGATTCAGCGGTTCGCATCCGGAGCCTCACCCCTCTTAGCATTCCTTCGCCACCTTCGCGTCTTTGCGCTTAACGTTCGCCGCCGCCCACCCACCTGCGGCTCCGTCATACCAAAAGTTCCATCCCCAACTGGCACGACTCCAGCAACAAGGCGCGGCAAACGGCATGAACCCTCTCATCCGCTTGCTGCGCCTTGCCGCGCTCTCCGCGTGGCTGCTCGGAGCCTGTGCCCTCGCGGCCGACTCCGCACGGCAGGTCATTGTCCAAGCGATCCTGTCCGACGACGACACGCAGAAGCGCCAGCTCATCACCTCGCTCACCGGCAACCCCGACGAGGCCATCGCCCCGCTGCTTACTGCGTGGCGCAAGGATGCCCTTTACCTCTACACTGCACCGGACGGCGCAAAAATTCCGGTCGAGCTCACCGGCACCAAGGACGCCGCCGACGCCCAGCTCGCCACGCGCGTCGAGACCGGCCAGCCGCTCACCGATGCTGCAGGCAAACCGCTCCGCCTCGTCGCCAGCGATCTCACCGCGGTCGAGCACGACGCCGCGCTCCGTCGCGCGATGAAGGGCGTCTTCGACCTCGCCGAGCTCGTCGCGCCTAATCCCGCCAAGCGCATCCAGGCCATCCAGACCTTCGGCCAATCGCAGGCCGCCGACAAAATCCCACTGCTCGAAACGCGCCAGAAACAGGAGACCGACGCCGGTGCCCTGCTCGCCATCCGCGAAGCTCTCGCGCTCATCCGCCTCAAGGACCCGAGCGACAAAGTAAAACTCGCCGCGCTCAACGAGCTGAGAGAGCTGCACACGCTCGCCAGCGCCGACTTCGTGAAGGCCGCGCTGAAAGAGGCCAACGCCGCGAATAATGCCTCGCTCGCCGCCGCCGCCAAGCTCACGAGCGACGCCATCGAGCAGCACCGTTCGTTCGTCAATTTCCTCGGCACGCTCTTCCGCGGCCTCAGCCTCGGCAGCATCCTGCTCGTGGTCGCGCTCGGCCTCGCGATCACGTTTGGCCTGATGAAGGTCATCAACATGGCCCACGGCGAGATGATCGCCGTCGGAGCATACACGACCTACTGCGTGCAGAATATTTTCGGTGAGGGCCTCGCGCTCTCGCCCTTCGGTTTCTCGTTCAGCATCCCCGGCCTGCACACCACCGGCTGGGCGTACCAGAGTTATTTTCTCGTCTCGCTCCCGCTGAGTTTCATCTCCGCCGCGCTCGTCGGCATCGCGCTCGAGCGCACCGTGATTCAGTGGCTCTACCGCCGCCCGCTCGAATCGCTGCTCGCCACGTGGGGTGTGTCGCTCGTGCTACAGCAGATTTTCCGCCTCACCTTCGGCGCGAACAACGTGCAGGTGAGCAGCCCCGCTTTCCTCAGCGGCAACTGGACGGTCAACGACATCATCTTCGGCTGGAATCGCGTCTTCGTCATCGCCTTCGCCGTGATGATCGTCCTCGGCGTCTGGGCCGTGCTCACGAAAACTCCGCTCGGCCTGCTCATCCGCGCCGTGATGCAAAACCGCCAGATGGCTTCGTGCATGGGCGTGCGCACCGAGCGCGTGAACATGCTCACCTTCGGCCTCGGCAGCGGTCTCGCCGGTCTCGCCGGCGCGTTTCTCTCGCAGATCGGCAACGTCGGTCCCTCGCTGGGCCAGAGCTACATCATCGATTGTTTCATGACCGTGGTCGTCGGCGGCGTCGGCAATCTCGGCGGCACGATCATCAGTGCGATGGGCATCGGCATGGCCGACCAGTCGCTGCAGCAGATCCTCCTCAATCCCGTCCTCGGCAAGATCCTCGTCCTCGTCGCCATCATCCTCTTCCTGCAATGGCGCCCCGCCGGCCTCTTCGTCACCCGCAGCCGCAGCCTCGATGACTAACCCCCGCATCACTCCTTGGAGGGCCGAGCTCCCGCGAGGCCGCCGCTCCGTCGTAGCCCTAAGCGCCCCCGTAGCCGCGAGCGCCAGCGAGTGGTCCGATCTTTTCCGCGCATCTCCCGTAGCGATGAGCGCCAGCGAGTCGATGATCCTCCGCCCCGCATGAGCGCCCCCGTCCTCCCCACCGCTCCTGCGGCTGCCCGCCCGCGCGAACCCTACTTCGTCGCCGCCGTCGCGCTCTTCCTGATCGTCGTCATGCCCGTGCTGCACGCGCAGGGCGTCGTCTCGAATTTCACGATCAGCCTCTGGGGAAAATATCTCTGCTACGCGCTGCTCGCGATCTCCGTCGACTTGCTCTGGGGCTACACTGGCCTGCTCTCGCTCGGCCAGGCGCTCTTCTTCGCGCTCGGTGGCTACATGCACGGCATGTACCTCATGCGCATGATCGGCGACCTCGGCCAGTACCATAAGCCGATCCCCGACTTCCTCGTGTTCCTCGGCTGGAGCGAACTGCCCGCGTTCTGGCGGCCGTTCTCCAGTTTTCCGTTCGCCGCGGCGATGGTCTTCCTGCTGCCAGGCGTGCTCGCGCTGATCTTCGGTTTCCTCGCGTTTCGCTCCCGCATCAAGGGCGTGTATTTTTCGATCCTCACGCAGGCCCTCACGTACGGCGCGGCGTTGATGTTTTTCCGCAACGACATGCTGATGGGCGGCAACAACGGCTTCACCGATTACCGCTTCATCCTCGGCTACAACATCCGCGAGCCCGGCACCCAGCGCGGCCTCTACATCGCCACCGCCGTCACGCTGCTGATTGTTTTTCTCGGCTGCCGCTGGCTCAACCAAACGAAGTTCGGCCTCGTGCAGCGCGCGATCCGCGACGGCGAAAACCGCGTGCTCTTCAGCGGCTACGCGTCGGCGCACTACAAATTGTTCATCTTCCTCGCCAGCGCGCTCATCGCCGCGATCGGCGGCGCGCTCTACGTCCCGCAGGTCGGCATCATCAACCCGAGCGAGATGCAGGCCGAAAAATCCCTCGAAGCCGTCGTGTGGGTCGCCGTCGGCGGCCGCGGCACAATCATCGGCCCGATCATCGGCGCCGTCGGCATCAACGCGCTGAAGAGCTGGGCCACTCGCGCGTATCCCGATCTCTGGCTGATCATCCTCGGCACGCTCTTCATCGTCGTCGTCCTCCTGCTCCCCGGCGGCATCGTCAGCCTCCCGTCGCGCCTCGCTCCGCTCTGGAAAAAATTCCGCTCCTCCAACGCGAGCACCGAAACCGCCGCGGCCACCGCAGCCGATCGCAAATCCTAAGCTGTCCGGGCCCTCAACCCTCAGCTCTCAACGCTCAACTTTTCCGTGCCTCACCCGATTCTCACCGTCGAGGACGTCTCCAAGACCTACGATGGCTTCAAGGCCATCTCCAACCTCACGTTCTACCTCTACGAGGGCGAGCTGCGCACGGTCATCGGCCCCAACGGCGCGGGCAAATCAACGTTCTTCGATCTGATCACCGGCCGCGCCACGCCTGACAAGGGCAAGATCGAGTTCGGCAATGAGGTCACCACGACGCACGACCTCACCGAGCTCAACGAGTACGAGATCAACCGCCTCGGCGTCGGCCGCAAATTCCAGACGCCGAGCGTCTACGTAGAGCACACCGTCTGGGACAACCTCGTGCTCTCGCTCAAGGGCCCGCGCGGCGTCTTCGCGTCGCTCTTCCATCGCCTTTCGTCGACCGACCGCGACCGTCTCGACGAGTTGCTGAAGCTCATCCGCCTGTCCGATAAGCGCGGCTGGAAAGCCGGCCAGCTCGCCCATGGCGAAAAACAGTGGCTCGAGATCGGCATGCTCCTCGCCACCGAGCCGAAGCTCCTGCTCGTCGACGAACCCGCCGCCGGCATGACCGACGAGGAGACGCACCGCACCGGCGAACTGCTCCTCTCGCTCGCCGGCAAGCACAGCATCGTCGTCGTCGAGCACGACATGACGTTCGTGAAGCAGATTTCCAAGAACGGCCAAGTCACCGTGCTCCACCAAGGCACCGTCCTCTGCGAAGGAAAATTCGACGAGGTCCAGTCCAACCAAAAAGTCCGCGAGGTCTACCTCGGCCGCGGCAAACACGGCACGCGATGAATACCAGCGGTCAGAAGCCAGAGATCAGATGTCAGTCCCTTATCGCCTCGCACTGTCACATTCTGATTTCTGACCTCTGATTTCTGACTTCTTCTCCATGCCCGCCCTCCTCCAGCTCTCCCAAGTCGAGACCTACATCGGCGGTTCGCGCATCCTTCGCGGCGTGGATCTTGAGGTCGCCGCCGGCGAGGTCGTCGCGCTCATGGGCCGCAACGGCGTCGGCAAGACCACCACGCTCCGCTCCATCACCGGCGTGCTACCCGTGCGTTCCGGCACAATAACCTTCGATGGCCAGCCGCTCAACGGCCTCTCCTGCGACGCCCGCGCCCGCGCCGGTATCGGCTACGTGCCGCAGGGCCGCGATATTTTCCCGCACCTCACCATCGAGGAAAATCTCCAAGTCGGCCTCGTCGTCCACGGTCGCAAAGGCGCCGACGCGAAGACCGCCCTCGAGCGCGTCTTCAGCCTCTTCCCCGTCCTCAAGGACATGCTCTCGCGCAAAGGCGGCGTCCTCTCCGGCGGCCAGCAGCAGCAGCTCGCTATCGGCCGCGCGCTCCTCACCAACCCGAAGCTCCTCATCCTCGACGAGCCCACCGAGGGCATCCAGCCGTCCATCATCGACCAGATCGGCGACACGCTGAAAAAACTTAAAGCGCCCAGCGCCCCCGCCGCCGTCCTCGACGCCGCCGCGAAGGATGTCGAGCAGATCAAAAACGCCGTGCAGCAGATCCGCAAAGAGCACGCCCTCGCGATCCTGCTCGTCGAGCAATACGTCGATTTCTGCCGCGAAGTCTCCGACCGCTACTACGCCATGGACCGCGGCGCCGTCGTCATCTCCGGCCCCATCGCCACCCTCACCGACGAAGTCGTGAAGGAACACCTGCAGGTATAGTCCGAGTAGCCACAGATTACACCGATGGGCACAGATATCCGAATTTCATCCGTGCCCATCGGTGTAATCTGTGGCTAAAAATTTCCCATGCATTTGACGCCTCGCGAACGCGAAAAACTCCTCGTCGTCACCGCCGCCGATCTCGCCCGCCGCCGCCAGGCCCGCGGTGTGAAACTGAACTACCCCGAAGCCGTCGCGATCATCACCTACGAGATCATGGAGGGCGCCCGCGACGGCCGCAGCGTCGCCGAGCTCATGAGCTTCGGCACCACGATCCTCAAACCCGCCGACTGCATGGAAGGCATCCCCGAGATGATCCACGAAGTCCAAGTCGAAGCCACGTTTCCGGACGGCACCAAACTCGTCACCGTCCACAATCCCATTCGTTAAGTACGAAGTGCGATTTACGACTTACGATTTCCCGCCCTCGAACCGCCTCCGCCCAATCGTAAGTCGTAAATCACAAATCGTAAATCATCCCATGATTCCCGGCGAAATTATCCCCGCAAAAGGTGACCCCCTCGACGCCAACCTCGGCCTCAAGACCGTCACGCTCGACATCACCAACACCGGCGACCGCCCGATCCAAGTCGGCTCGCACTACCATTTCTTCGAGACCAACGAGGCCCTGCGCTTCGATCGTCCCACCACCCGCGGCTTCCGCCTCAACATCCCGGCCGGCACCGCCGTCCGCTTCGAAGCCGGCGACACCAAGCGCGTCGAACTCGTCGCCCTCGCCGGCCTCCGCGAAGTCTACGGCCTCCAAGCCAAAATCAACGGCCCCCTCGACAAGAAAACTCTCCACGCCTCCTCCCGCCCCCCGAGGCTCGGCAAAGCCAAGACGAAGCCTGCGAAAAAGAAAAAGTAAGCCGCCCGACCTTTGCGCCACCTTCGCCGCTTAGCGCCTTCGTGTTTAACCACCCCTCCGCCTACCCGCGCCACGAGCCGCAGCCCCAGCCCCTCGTAAATCGTAACTCTTAAATCGTAAATCAGTCATGCCGCTCAAACTCACCCGCCGCCAATACGCCGAGATCTTCGGCCCGACCACCGGCGACCGTATCCGGCTTGCTGATACCGATCTGTTCGTCGAGGTGGAGCGCGACCTCATCGCCGAGGGCGGTGGCTACGGCAACGAGATCAAGTTCGGCGGCGGCAAGGTCATCCGCGACGGCATGGGCCAGTCGCCCACCGCACTCGACAAGGACTGCCTCGACCTCGTCATCACCAACGCCCTGATCCTCGACCCCGTCCTCGGCATCGTGAAGGCCGACATCGGCATCAAGCACGGCGTCATCGTCGGCATCGGCCACGCGGGCAACCCCGGCATCCAGAGCGGCCTCGGTTCCGCCTTTGCCGATCCGAAGACGAAGAAGAAAAATCCGATGACCGTCGGCGCCGCGACCGAGGTGTACGCGGGCGAGGGCTGCATCGTCACCGCGGGCGGCATCGACACGCACATCCATTTCATCTGCCCGCAGCAGATCGACGAGGCGATCAGCTCCGGCATCACCACGATGCTCGGCGGCGGCACCGGTCCCGCGCACGGCACATTCGCCACCACGTGCACGCCCGGAAAATGGAATCTCCACCGCATGCTCGAGGCCGCCGAAGCCTACCCGATGAATCTCGGCTTCCTCGGCAAGGGCAACTGCGGCACCGCCGCCCCGCTCCGCGAGCAGATCCTCGCTGGTGCCATCGGCCTGAAACTTCACGAGGACTGGGGCACCACGCCCGGCGCGATCGATGTCTGCCTCGGCGTCGCCGACGAGTTCGACGTGCAGGTCGCGATCCACACCGACACGCTCAACGAATCCGGCTACGTCGACGATACCATCCGCGCCTTCAAGGGCCGCACGATCCACACGTTTCACTCCGAGGGCGCGGGCGGCGGCCACGCGCCCGACATCATCCGCGTCTGCGGCGAGGCCAATGTCCTCCCGTCGTCGACCAATCCCACGCGCCCTTTCACGGTCAACACCATCGACGAGCATCTCGACATGCTCATGGTCTGCCACCACCTCGACTCGAAGATCCCCGAGGACGTCGCCTTCGCCGAGTCGCGCATCCGCCCCGAGACCATCGCCGCCGAGGACCGCCTCCACGATCTCGGCGCAATCTCGATGATGTCGTCCGACTCGCAGGCCATGGGCCGCATCGGCGAGGTCATTCTCCGCACGTGGCAGACCGCGCACAAGATGAAGACGCAGTTCGGCCCGCTCTCCGGCAAGTCGCATGAGAAGGCCGACAACTTCCGCGCGCTCCGCTACCTCGCCAAGTACACGATCAATCCCGCGATCGCCCACGGCATCAGCCACATCGTCGGATCGATCGAAGTCGGCAAGCTCGCCGACCTCGTCGTCTTCAAGCCCGCCCTCTTCGGCGTGAAACCCGAGACCGTTTTCAAAGGCGGCTTCATCGCCTGGGCCAACATGGGCGACCCCAACGCCTCGATCCCCACGCCGCAGCCGACCTTCTACCGCCCGCAATGGGGCGCAGCCGGCAAGGCCCTCACGTCGACCAACATCACCTTCGTCAGCGAAGCCTCGCTCAAGCAGGGCAAGCTCGCCGACCTCGGCCTCGCCCGCCGCCTCGAGCCCGTGAAGCGCTGCCGCAAAGTCGGGAAGAAGGACATGCTCCACAACGACGCGATGCCCAAGATCGAAGTCGACCCCGAGACCTACACCGTCAAAGCCGACGGCGAACACCTAACCTGCGAACCCGCCAAAGTCCTCCCCATGGCGCAGCGGTATTTCTTGTTCTGAAAATGGCGGCTGTCCTGAAACTTGACCCAACGCCGCATCCGAAGCATTTTGCCGATATACTTTAGCGGACCGCCCGACGCTCTCGTACCACTCGCACATGAGCCCATCAGACCCGATCACCGTCGATCCCGATATCCTGGGCGGTACGCCCGTGTTCAAGGGCACCCGGGTTCCGGTCAAAACGCTCTTCGAGTATTTTGAAAACAACTACTCGCTCGACGAGTTCCTCGAGTGCTTTCCCTCCGTGACGCGCGAGATGGCCTGCGAGATTTTGGAGCGCTCTGAGTCTGCGCTTCTGCTGCCCACGAAGGCATGAAGTTGCTGCTCGATGAGTGCGTGCCGTGGCCGCTCCACCGTCTGCTCTCAGGCCACGAATGCCAGACCGCTCAGCAATGCGGCTGGGGCGGAATGAAAAACGGCGAGCTGTTGAAACAGGCTGAAGGCAAGTTCGACGCGTTCATCACCGCTGATCAAAATATCCGCTATCAGCAGAATCTCAGCGAACGCGTGATCGCGATCCTCGAACTTTCGACCAACGATCTCCGCCGCATTCAGGCTGCCCGCGCGCTGCTTCAGGCCTCGATCGCCAACCTTCAGCCCGGCGCGTACGTGCGCCTGACCATTCCGTGAGCGACACGCCGCTTCGCTTGGTCAACGCCGCCCTCGCCCAGCCCGATCTCACTTTACCCGCCGTCGAATTATCTATCGACCGCCTCACCCTCGCCAAGCGTCTCTGGCGCGGCACTGCTACCGACGGGACCGAGTTCGGCTTCGAGCTCTCTTCTCCGCTGAAACCCGGCGACACGTTTTTCCAATCCGCCACCGCGCGCTACGTCATCGCCCAGCAGCCCGAGCCTGTCGTCGAAATCTCGCTCGCCCTCGCGCCGTCCGCCGCCGCGGGCATCGGCTGGGCCGTCGGCAATCTTCATCTCGAACTGCAGGCCGAGCCCACGCACCTGCTCGCGCCCGACGAGCCCGCCGTGCGCAATCTCCTCGCACGCATCAACGTCCCGTTCACCGCGACCACCGCCGTCTTCCGCCCGGGCCGTTTCGCCCGCGGCCATCTCCCCTCACATGACCTCGGCCCCAGCCACCGGCATGAAAAGGCTGAAGGGCTGAAAGACTGAAGAGCTGAATCCAGAACGTTAAAATGTCCGCCCACGTCTCCGATCCTCAGCCCTTCAGCCCTTCAGTCCTTCAGCCTTCCCCCACTTGGCTCCTCGGCCTCCTCCAGGCCGGCGACTCGTACTACCCCACCGGCAGCTATGCGCACTCCTTCGGCCTCGAAGGCCTCGTGCAGCAAGGCGTGATCCACGATCGCGAAACGCTCCGCCGCTTCCTCCTGCTCTCCGCGCTCCCCGCGCTGCGTCACGCCGATCTCCCGCTCGCCGCACACGCGTGGCACGCCTTCGCCGAGCCCAACTGGTCGCGTATCGGCGAGCTGTGTGTTCTGTCCTCCGCGCTGCGCACCGCTCGCGAGGCCCGCATTGCCTCCGAAAACATCGGCCGCCAGCGCGCCGAACTCGCTGCTCGTCTCCACTCCTCGCCGCTCGCCGCGGAATTTCTCCGCCGCGCCGCCGCCGAAAACTGGCCGCCGTCCGCCGCCGTCTCCGCCGCCCTCGAAGGCCGCGTGCTCGGCGCGCCGCTCCCCGCCGTGCTCTCCGGCATCACCTACGCCGCCCTCGCCGCGCTCATCGCCGCCGCGATGAAAATTCTCCGCCTCGGCCAGAACGCCGCGCAGTCCCTCCTCACCGAGTCGCTCGCCGCCGCCCCCGTCCTCATCGCCGCCGCCGAGACGGCGCCCTTCGAAGAAATCGGCTGGTTCAACCCTTGGCTCGACATCGCCGCCGCCCGCCACGAGACGGCCGACTCGAGAATGTTTATCTCGTGATGAATCTAAGCGCGAAGACGCAAAGGATCGCGAAGGTTCGCAAAGAATCCGTCTCCATCTTTTACGCTCCGAACTGAACCTAAAATCTTCCTCTTTCCTCATTAGACTTCGCGTCCCTTCGCCATCTTAGCGTCTTCGCGCTTAACCAAACCTCCGCTCTCACTTCCCGCTCCGTCCTCCCTTTCCCTTCATGTCTCGCGCACCTCGTATCGGCATCGGCGGCCCTGTCGGCTCCGGTAAAACCATGCTCTGCCTCAAGCTCTCGCAGAAACTCCGCGAGCGCTACTCGATGGCCGTCGTCACCAACGACATTTACTGCTCCGAAGACGCCGAGTTTTTGATTCGCAATAGCGCCCTGCCCGCCGAGCGCATTGCGGGCGTCGAGACCGGCGGCTGTCCGCACACCGCGATCCGTGACGACACCACGATGAACGAGCAGGCCTGCCGTGCGCTGGAGGCGAAATTTTCCGACCTGCAACTCCTCCTCGTCGAGAGCGGCGGAGACAACCTCACCGCCACGTTTTCCCCCGAGCTCGTCGACGCCTTCATCTACGTGATCGACGTCGCCGAGGGGGACAAAATTCCTCGCAAGGGCGGCCCCGCGATCCGCCACAGCGATCTTCTCATCATCAACAAAATCGACCTCGCCCCGCTCGTCGGCGCCGACCTCGGCGTGATGGACCGCGACGCGAAGATCCAACGCGGCACCCGCCCTTTCCTCTTCTGCGACCTCAAGCGCGAGCACAACCTCGACGCCGTCATCGCCTGGATCGAGCGCGAAGTCCTCTTCGCCCAAAAAGCCAAGTCTCGGTAGCCGCAAAAAGGCGCAAGATGCGCAAAAAAATCCCGCACACTTTTTCTTCTGCGCTTTTTGCGCCTTTTTGCGGCTGTCCTCATGCCTGAGTTCTCCGGCCATCTTCAGCTCCGCGCGGCGCGTCGCGATCACGGCCGCACTGTGCTCGCCGGGCAGTCGTTTCGCGCGCCGTTTCATCTGAGCAAACCCTACTGGGACGCCGACGCTGGCGTGCTCATCGCACAGGTCGTCAATCCCACCGCCGGCATCCTCGCAGGCGACAAATTGGAGACCGACATCGCCGTCGAATCCGGCGCTGCGCTGCTCGTCACCACGCCGAGCGCGAGCCGCGTCTTCAAGATGACGGCCGACGGCTTCGCGGAATCACACCAGCACTTCGCCGTCGCGGCCGATGGCTGGCTGGAGCTGATGCCCGAGCCGCTCGTGCCGCACCGCGGCTCGCGTTTCCGCCAGCACACCACGGTCGAGGTCGCGAGCGGCGGTGGACTTTTCTTCGTCGATCAACTCCAGCCCGGCCGCGTCGGCCACGGCGAAGCGTGGTCATGGGACCGGCTCGCCCTCGAACTCAGCGTGCGGCTCGACGGCGAACTCATCCTGCGCGAGCGCCTCGACCAATCCGGCGAAGCGCTCCGCGCTCTCGCTGAGCTCAATGGCTCCGGTCCCGCCGCCTGCTTCGCCAATGCCGTCCTCATCGCCCCGCCCGTCGCAGGCGAGAGCTGGCGTACCGACCTCATCGCGTTGCACGGCGATGGCGTGTGGGTCGGCCTCAGCGCACTGCGGCGCGGCGGCTGGAGCCTCAAGCTCGTGGCATCCGATTCGGTGCGGCTACGGGCGACGTTGCGCGCCGCCCGGAAAATCCTCGCGCGGATTTACCCGCGCTTGTCCTGCGACGTCCGCAAGCTCTGACGCGCCAGTGCGCGGTCGGCCTGCACGCGGTGCACCACGAGCCATACCGCGAAGGCGAAGATCGCCAGCCACAGCATCGTCGCGCCCGGATGGGCCGCGAGGTGGCCGAAATCCCACGTCAGCCCGTGGTCGCCGTCGTGGCCCGGGTGGGCGTGCGCCGAAGCGGCGAGGACGACAAACGCGAGGGGCAGCAGGACGCGCGGAAGCTTCATGTGCCCTGAATAGAGCAGGTCACGTTCCAACCCGCGATCCCGAATTGGCCGCGCTCGCCGGCTCGCCGGTCCCCGCCAGTTCGGCGATGGTAGCGCGGCCCGCCGGCACCGCCCAAGGGCAGCCGATCTCGCTCGGCAGCGCGCCCTCGACGTAGGCCCGCGCGAAATGCGACTCGATATCCGCGATCGACACCTGCGCCGCCCCGCCGCGGTCCGCGCCGTGCACCGTGATGTAGGCAGGAGCGATGTCGTGCACCGGACCCGACTCGCGCACGCCGTTGACGCACAGCGTGTGTTGCGCGGCGATCTCGGTGTCGCAGACGAAGCCCTGCGGATCGCGTAGCCGCCGCAGCACGCGCTCAAACATCTCCTTGCGCGCCTGCGTCTCGCCCCGTGGGGGGAAGCGGATGCTCGCGCCGTCGTGCCGCTCCAGGCACCAGCCGGCCTCCGCGCTCCATGTGCCGCGGCCCGCGTCGCCTTCGAGGATCAGCTCGGGCTCGATCACCGCGGTGCAGGAGTGCGTCGCATAGAAACAAACCGTCACGCCGTTGTGCGTGGTGAGGCGCACGGCAACTGTGTCATAGCTCTCGATCGGCCGCGCGCGGTAGGTTTCCGCTTCGAGCTCGATGGGTCGTGCCGAGGTCGTCGGCGTGTCGCCTGCGACGAAGAGCGCGAGGTTGAGAAAATGCGCGAGCGCGTTGGCCAGCGGGGAGTCGAGCACCCACTCTTCGCCGAGCCGCACGCGGCCCGCCCAGTCGTTGCGCGCGTAGTACGCGGCGGGGCGCGGCCAGAGCCCGCGACTGCGGATGCGACGGACTTTGCCGATGTAGTCTTCGGCCAGCTTCTTTTTCACCGCCGCCGTATCCGCGAGATAGATATCCTGAAAACCTACCGCCACGAAGCGGCCTGTGGCTCGCTCGTCGCGCTGGATTGCACGCACATCCTCGATGGTGGCGGCCAGCGGTTTCTCCACCAGTACGTGCGCGCCGGCGGCCAGCGCCGCACGCGTCATGCGCGCGTGCCAGTGGATACCGGTCGGGATCAGCACGAGGTCGAGTTCCCCGTGGTGCGCCGCGAGCATCTCCTTGTAGTCGCCGTAGATCGTGCAGCCGCGCGCCGTGAGCTCGCGGCACGCCGCCGCTTCCTCCGCGCGATTGATCACGGTGGCAGCGACGAGCGTGAGCTCGCCGGTCGTCGCGTGATGCAGCACACGCTCAAGGTAAATCTTTCCGTAGCCGGAGACGCCGATCAAGGCAGCCCGCGGCCGGGGTAACGGAGACATGGTTGGCTGGGATACCTATCCGTATTTCACGTCACTACACCTTACCCCTCAGACCGTCTGAGCCATGGCCGGATAAATTCCGCCTCGAATCGCTCCCACTCACCCCGCAAAACACTCTGCGATGAACGGCGACGCCTGCTGCGCTCCCGGCCGCGACCCGGCCAACCCGGCTCCTTCCGGCGCCACCGCACCCGCCTTTGTGCGCACGACCCGCGGGAGCACCGAGGGCATGCGGCTCATTCCCGGCGGCCGTTTCCTCATGGGCAACGACCGCGACTATGGTTTCCCCGCTGATGGCGAGGGCCCCGTGCACGAGGTCGAGCTTGCGCCTTTCTGGATCGACGCGTGCGTCGTGACCAACGAGCAGTTCAACGTCTTCGTCAACGCCACGCGCTACCGCACCGAGGCGGAGCGCTTCGGCTGGTCCTTCGTCTTCTTCGGCCACCTCACGCCAAAGCAGCTCGCCACCGCCGTGCGCGCCGTCGTGCAGGGCAACGAGTGGTGGTGCCGCGTCGACAGCGCCACATGGCGCCACCCCGAGGGCCCCGGCTCCAACATCAAGCAGCGCTGGGCCCATCCCGTCGTGCACGTCTCGTGGCACGACGCACTCGCCTACGCCGCGTGGGCCGGCAAGCGCCTCGCCACCGAGGCCGAGTGGGAGCACGCCGCCCGCGGCGACCGCCCGCACCCGGATCGTTTCCCGTGGGGCGAGGAGCTGGAGCCCGCCGGCAAGCACATGATGAATGTCTGGCAGGGCAACTTCCCCACGCACAACACGTGCGCCGATGGCCACTTCGGACCCGCCCCCGCCCGTACGTATAAGCCAAATGGATACGGCCTCTACCAGATGACGGGGAACGTCTGGGAATGGTGCTGGGATTTTTTCTCCGCCGATTTCTACCGCACCTCCCCGCGCGAAAACCCCACCGGTCCCGCCGCCGGTCCCCGCCGTGTCATCCGCGGTGGCAGCTACCTCTGCCACGCCAGCTACTGCAACCGCTACCGCGTCGACGCCCGCAGCTCCAACGACCCCGACACGTCGACGACGAA
This sequence comes from Verrucomicrobiota bacterium, assembly GCA_048498795.1. Taxonomy (GTDB): domain Bacteria; phylum Verrucomicrobiota; class Verrucomicrobiia; order Opitutales; family Opitutaceae; genus JBEHXH01. The sequence continues at coordinate 345,828 of JBEHXH010000009.1, read as the reverse complement.
CATCGGTTTCCGCTGCGTTCGCGACGCCTAGCCGCGGATCGCCGGGTGCTCCACGACGAGTTTCAGCGCCTTATGCAGCAGCGTCTTCCCCGGCTCCATGCGATGCCACGGTGACGCGCCCGAGGGATGCGGCAGCGGGATGCAGTCCACCGCGTGCCCGCGGTACTCGACCCGAAACTTCCGGCCCACGATCTCCGTCAGCGCCGCGAGCGGCTGAGGAAGAAACTGCGTCATCGCGAGCTTGCCCACCGGCAGCACGAGCTGCGGCTGCAGCAGCGCAAACTCCCGCTCCAGCCACGGCGCGCAGTTTTCGATCTCGTCCGGCGCGGGCACGCGGTCGCCGCCCTCGGGCCGCTTCCCCGGAAAACACCGGCACACCGCCGCGAAGTAGATGCGGTCGCGCACCTCGTCCTCGCTCCAGCCGAGCGTCGCGTGAAACCACTTGAAGAGCGTCTTCCCCGCCGTCCACGCAAACGGCCGGCCGAGCATCGGCTCCTTGTCTCCCGGCGCCTGCCCCACGAGAATTACTCGGCTCACCGCCGGCCGCCCCACGACCACCGGCTTGTGCATCCGCGGACAACGCGTGCACCCGCGCAGCGCACGCAGATGTTTTTCGATCGGAGAAGCAGGAGGCATCGCAAAATTCCTGATAGAGCCAACCGCCGCGCGCGAGTCGCTATTTCCTTTTCCGGATCGCCTGCGCCCACTCGACCAACGTCGCATCCAGTTCGTCGAGCGGCACGTTTCCCGTGCGGAGAATCACCTGATGAAACTCCTGCAGGGAAAAACGCTCGCCCAAACCTTTCTTCAAGATCTCGCGCATGCTGAGGATATGGCGCTCGCCGAACCAATACGCCCGCGCCTGCCCGGGCCAGACGGCCAGCCGTGCTGCGCGATACAAATCGAAACCAAACCTTTCCATGTCCTCTGGTGTCTTGTTACCCGAATGCAAAAGGCAGTCGGCCACCGCGCGCCGCGCACAGTACACCTCACGCTCCAACGCCCCAATTTTCCCGGGCAAATCGTGATCGTACCAACCAAGCTCCAGCGATACGCGCTCGGCATACAGCGCCCAGCCTTCGAGAAACGCAGGCTCGTCCCCGAACACTCGATACCGGCGAAACCGCGGTAAGTCCGGCTGCTCCTGCTGTAGGGTCATCTGAAAATGGTGTCCTGGCATCACTTCGTGGTGGCAGATCGAGTGCAGCATCAAGCCGGCGTCGACATCGTCCGGATCGGTCGGCATGAGAAATATCCCTGGTTGTCCGCTCTCTGGCGCGGCCAAGTCGTAAATCGAGCCATACGGTCCATTCGGCCGAATCTCCCAGCGAGCACGAGGAAACACCCCGAAGGCTTCGCGCACTCGCGGCTCGGATTCCGCCATGAATCGCCGGCCCTCCTGCAGCAAACGCTCTTCCGCGTCCTTCCCCTTCGGCACGCGCAGACTTCGATCGTACTCCTCCAAGCGCTGCGTTGGGGTATCGCCCTTCACCCGGGCTTCCAGCAGCAGCCGGTCGATTTCACTCACATTGGCATCGGAAACCTGCTTCCAATCATAGAGCGCCATCAAGCTTGGTTCGGTTTCGAAATCGGTGCTGGCATGAATCGCCGCCGCGTATGCTTCGCGCCCATCCGGCAAGTGCGAAAAACCCAGCTGCGCTCCGGCGATGGCCTTTTCGTTGAAGAGAAAAATGCGGATGCGCCCCAGTGCCGGGATGACTGATTTGCGCACAAGCGACTCAACCTCGGTCTCCATTTCGGCCCGGTCATGCTCTGGGACGTCGCTGAGCTTGGCCAAGCGCTCGCGAAAATTCTTCACCAGAAAATGATCGTGCGCCGGCGTGGTGAGATGCGCATCGAGCATCGCAATCGTGATCTCCAGCACGAGTGTCGGTGGCACAAGGCCTTTGGCTTCACGCGCGCGCGCTTCCGCTTCGCACATCCCGAGCACCGGACCGAGTTGTCGCAAGCGCTCGAGATAGTTCTCCGCGTCGCGGCGGTCGCGCATCGGAAACGAGCGACCGAGACATCCGAGCAAATTCAGCTGCTGCCCGCTCTCCGGCTGAAATATGTACCAGTTCTCCGCTACCGGCCCTAGTTCGACGATCTTACGCAGCGCCGAATCGATCACACTCGCCGAGGCCCGCTGCATCGAGGTCAGCGTCGCGCGGTCATAGGCCGCGAGGCGCTTCAGAATGTCCTGTGCCTGCGCGACTCGCCTCGCTCGCGCTGCCGGATCGATCGGCAGCTGCGTGATGGGATCGGTGGGCAGCCACTGGCGGTCCAGCTTGTCCTGCTCGGCCCGAGGAAAATACTGCAGTTCGGTCGCATACTGTGGATCGCCGCGCAGCCACTCCTCGGCCACGTGCTCGGCAAAGGCATCAAACGCCGGCGATGCCGCTCGGGCCATCAATCCCGTCACCGATAGGAGAAAAACGAAACGCCAGAATCGCATGGAGCGGAAGCGGTATATGCGGGGGAGCCGAAACCGAATGGAGCTTATCCTACGGGCCAAACCCAAAGACGGACGCGCCATTCAATTGCTCCAGCTACCGGAATTCCGGCACGGCGCGGTTTTGCCGCATCCCCGAACGCATCAGCAGCGTCAGGCTCGCGATGGCCAAAATCATTGTTGTCGAAGACGATCCCAAGATCATGGGCTTCATCACCACCGTGCTCCTCTCGGCGGGACACGAACCGTTGACCGCCGACAATGGTGCACGGGGCCGCGAGATTCTCCGCGCCGAGCCCGACATCGATCTGGCGATCTTCGATCAGCATCTCGACGAGAAGGGCGACACCGGCCTCTCCCTGCTGGAGGACGTGCGTAAACATCCCGCGCTCGCGACGCTGCCCGTCATCGTGTGCAGCGGCGACACGCAGCCGCAGGCGGTGCGGAGTTTTCTCGCACTGAAGATCGCCGCGTTTGTGAAAAAGCCTTTCAAGCCCGAGCGCCTGCTGGCCGATGTCGAGCGGGTGCTGCTGGAGCACCCACGGCGCACGAGCCTCCCCGTGACGAAGGTCGTGCGCGGAGCGTAAACGTGCAGTTTGTCTTTTCGTGCGGGCGCCGATGCGCCCTACCTGTAGCGGCGCTCTATGAGCGCCGAAAACGCCGGTGCGCGTACAGCGTCGCTCCGGCGGTCATAGACCGCCGCTACAGAAAACATCACACGGCTTCCGCTACGCGCCCGATTCAACGAGCGCGTATCGGAAAATCAACTCCACGTCGCGACTCAGCCGCGACGGCGCTGGCCGCGGTGCAGACCACCTTGGCCGCCGCCGGAGAACTGGCCCCAGCCCTCGGACTGCGCAGGACGGCCACCGGCGTGCGGGGCGCGCGCGGCGCGAGGAGCGTGCCCCTGTCCCTGGCCACCCGCTGCCGGCTGAGCCGGGGCGTGCGATTGCTGCGGCGACTGCGCGGGTTGCGCGCTGCGCGGCTGAGAGTGACCATGACCTTGCTGGCCGTGGCCTTGACCGCGGTTGTCGCGGCGATCGCCGCCACCATGTCCACGACCATCACGGCCGCCGTGACCACCGCCACGCTGTTGCTGCTGGCCACCGCGCTGGCCGCGGTGTTGCGGCTGCTGCTTCGGGCGCGGGGCGCCGAGCGGCTTGTAGTTGAAGCCTTCGAGCTGGAGCTGCGGGATCTTCGCGCCGATGAAGCGCTCGATGTCGCGAATGTCGCCGAAGTTTTCCGGCGTCACGAGCGTGAAGGCGTCGCCCACGGCCTGGGCACGGCCGGTGCGGCCGATGCGGTGCACGTAGTCCTCGGGCTTTTCCGGCACGTCGTAGTTGATCACGTGCGACACGCCCGCGACGTCGATGCCACGCGCGGCGATGTCGGTCGCGACCATCACCTCGTACTTGCCGGACTTGAAGCCGGCGAGCGCCTCGATGCGCTGGTTCTGCGAGCGGTTGGCGTGAAGCACGGCGACCGAGTGGTTGCCGCCCTTGAGCTTGCGCGCAATGCGGTCGGCACCGTGCTTGGTGCGGGAAAAGACCAGCACGCTGTCGAAATCGGTCTTCGCGAGCAGCGCCTCGAGGAGGTCGAACTTCTGCTCGAGCGCCACGGGATAGAGCGCGTGCTTCACCGACTCGTTGACCGAGCGGTTGACGCCGACCTCGACGCGCGCGGGATTGCGCAGGGCAAACGACGCGACCGCAGCGATCTCGGGCGGCACGGTGGCGGAGAAGAACAGCGTCTGGCGCTCGCGCGGGCAGCGGGCGATGATGTCCTTCACGATCGGCAGGAAGCCCATGTCGAGCATGCGGTCCACTTCGTCGAGGACGAGGATCGTGATCTCGTTGAGGTTGATCGTGCGCTCCTTGACGTAGTCCATCAGGCGGCCGGGCGTGGCCACGATGATGTCGACGCCGCGGCGGAGTTCACTGCGCTGCGTGCCGTAGCCGACGCCGCCGAAGACGGCGACCGTGCGGAGATCGGTGAAGCGCGCGAAATCGCGAAACGACGTTTCCACCTGCGCGGCGAGTTCGCGCGTGGGCTCGAGCACGAGCACGCGGGCGCGGCCATGCGTGCCGAGGCGGGAGAGGATGGGCAGCGCGAACGCGGCGGTCTTGCCGGTGCCGGTCTGGGCGGACGCGATGAGGTCGCCGCCGCTGAGCACGGCCGGGATGGCGCGGAGCTGGATGGGAGTGGGATCCGTGTAGCCGGCAGCTTGGACGCCGCGGAGGACGAGATCGGAGAGATTGAGTGCTTTGAAAGCCATTTGAGTGATCGGGATGATACTGAGTGTCGGATAAGGACGACGATCCCGGCCGGGAGGGCTGCGAAGCGCAGCACGTTCCCCGGTGTTTCCGGATTCATCGTGGTGGCCCGAAACGGGCCGGCCGGCCTGAGCCGGAGTGGAATGCGGAAATCAAGAAATCCTGCGGCGCTTGCGGGCCACCGGATTTCCTGAGTTCCCCATTCCGCGCAAACCACAAGGGGTGGCCTGCGAAAAAAAAGGACGGGGCCCGAAAGGAGCCCCGTCCCTCGAAAAATCGGTTTCTGTGAAACTCGGATTAGTAACGGTCGCCGCCGCGATCGCGGCCGCCACCACCACCGCCACCGTAGCCGCCACGGCCACCGCCGCCGCCGCCACCGTAGCCGCCACGGCCACCGCCGCCGCCGCCACCGTAGCCACGACCGCCGCCGCCGCCACCGCCGCCGAAGCCGCCGGAGCGCTCTTCCTTGGGACGCGCTTCGTTAACGGTCAGCTGACGGCCACCGAGCTCGGTGCCGTTGATCTTCTCCGCCGCGGACTTGGCCTCTTCGGCCGTGCCCATGGTGACGAAAGCGAAGCCACGCGGGCGGCCCGTCATCTTGTCCATGGCGACGTAGACATCGGTCACGCTGCCGAACTGGCCGAAATGGGAACGGAGTTCGTCTTCGGTCGTCTTGAAGGACAGGTTACCGACATACAGTTTGTTGCTCATTAGTGAGATTCGTAGAGCCACCGTCCGCTGCCAGTCCGTTCCCACTGTTGGGTTTCGAAATCATCACTTAAGCAACCTGCTCAGCCAACGACTCACCAGTCCTGTCATCAAAACGCTTTCTCTAACGAGGGCGCAAAGAACAGCCCATCCCGCGGAAAATGCAAGGTAATTCGCGCAGGCCCCTTGCCCATGACCAACTTGCAAAAACGATACCGATGCGACCGGGCCGGTTTCAAATCGAATATTTCGCTTTCACGTCGTCCGGCAGCGGGGTGGCGCGCCCGTTCGCCAGCGTCACGAGCACGTAGTCGCAGTAGCCGTCGCAGATGCGTTTGCCGGTGGGAATTTTCTCGATCTCGAAGCACACGCGGCAGCCGGTCTCGGTGAAATGCTCGATCCAGCAACGCACGGTCATGCGGTCGCCCCAGCCGAGCGGGCGCTTGTAGTGGATGTTGGCCGTGGTCATCCACCAGCCGAGTCCGCGCTCCGCAAACGCCTGCATCGACATCCCGTAAAACCGATCCATCTGCTCGAAGCGCGCCGCGAGCACGTAGTCGAGATAGCGCGTGCTGTGCACGTGCTGATAGAGGTCGATGTCATCCGGCCGCACCGCGAGCTCGGTCTCGAATTTGGAGAAGACATTCATCGGAGTTGGCAGGCTCGCACGAGTGATCGGCCAGGGCCATCGCGAAAACAGTGCGTCTCCCATAGGTCCTATAGGACTTATGGGACCCTTACGACCTATAGGAGCAAACTCATCGGCCTACGCGCACACCACACGTGCGGCTCTCTCACTCCAAGAGCCGATCCAGCGCGCGCCGATCCCGCTTGGTCGGGCGCCCGCTGCCTTTTTCGCGGGCGAGAAACTGCTGCACGCGCTGTTCGCGCGCTTTCTCCCACTCCTCAGGCGGCGTGCGCTCCTCGCAATACTCCGCCACCAGCTTCGCGCCGACGCGGCTGCGCGGCGCAGCTCTTACCACGAGCGTGCGCCGCACGATGCCCTGCCGCACGGTGAGAATCTCGCCGGTGCGCACTTCGCGCGCGGGCTTCGGTGCGAGGTCGGCGATGAGCACGCTCCCGGCGCGAATCGCATCTGCGGCGAGCGCGCGGGTCTTGTACACACGCACGGCCCAGAGCCAGCGGTCGAGGCGGGCGCAGGTTTCCGCGGCGGGCGTGGGCGCGCTCAAGATTTCTTCAGGCCGCGGGTCACGCCGCGCAGCCAATCCTCGAGCATGTCCTTCTCGATGTGCAGCGAGTCGGGCCGGTGCATCGAGCCGATGCGCATGTCGAAGGACAGGTCGCGGAGCTTCTCCTTGCCCTCCTTCACCACTTCGCCGACGCCGTTGGTGATCGTGTAGGTAAACTCGAAGTTCGGCGGATAGATCGCTTTCACCACGCGGATATTGTCCCACTCCGGGCCGTGCTGCGGCTCGAAGTCGCCCGCGAGGTCGATGTCGGAAAACGTGATCGTCATCGTGTAGCCCTCGGGCAGCCGGCGCTCTGCGGCCTGCTGAAACGACTCGCGCAGGTCGCGGAGAATGTCGTCGCGGCCCTTCTCGGTCGGCATGAGCGCGTCCTTCACGTCGGTAAATTTCTCCGGGTGATCGAAGACCACCTTGATCCGCGAATCGGGCTGTTTCGCCGGGTTGTTCGTGATGGCAAAGAGCGATGTCGTGGCCAGCAGGCCCGACAGCAGGAGCGAAAAGGCGCGGATGGTTTTCATGGGACTGTGGGATGAGACCACGGTAGCACAAAAAGGCTCCATCGCGAGTCCGCTCTCGCGCGCCGCATGCAACCGGCCGCTTTTTTGCCTGACCAGTGCCTTCCGCCCCGCAAGCTCCCCCGCACATGCCTTCTTCGTCCCCGCTCTTCAACTGGCTCGATCAACGCGGCGCCGGCGTGCTGCTGCACCCGACCTCGCTCCCCGGAGACCAGGGCATCGGCGTGTTTGACGCGCACGCGGAGCGGTTTCTCGATTTTCTCGCCGCCGGCGGCATGACGCACTGGCAGGTCTGCCCGCTCGGCCCCACCGGCTATGGCGACTCGCCGTACCAGTGTTTCTCCGCCTTCGCGGGCAATCCCTACCTGATCGACCTGCGCGCGCTCGTCTCCACTGGCCTGCTCTCCATCGGCGAATTGCAACCGCTCGCCGCGCTGCCGACCGACCGCATCGATTTCGGCCGGCTCTACGAACTGAAGTGGCCGTTGCTGCGCACCGCCTTCGCGCGCTACCGCCAGCGCGGCACGCCGCTGCTCAATCCCGCCGACGAGACGTTCGCCGCCTTCAAGCAGAAGCACGCGTCGTGGCTCGAGCCGTACGGCTACTTCCTCGCGCTCAAGGATCACCACCGCGGCGCGCCGTGGACGCTGTGGCCCGCCGAGCTGCGCAGCTTTGCGCTCGCGCAAAAATCCCCGCTGCGCGCCCAGCTCGCCGACGCCGTGGAGATGCACGCGTTTACGCAGTATCTGTTCTTCACGCAGTGGCGCCGGCTCCGCGCCGCCGCGACCAAGCGCGGCATCTCGATCATCGGCGATATCCCGATCTTCGTCGCCGCCGACTCCGCCGATGTCTGGGCCAACCCCGAGCTCTTCGAGCTCGATCAAAAAACCGGTGCGCCCATCGCGGTCGCCGGCGTGCCGCCCGATTACTTCTCGGCCGATGGCCAGCTCTGGGGCAACCCCCTCTACCGCTGGGACCGCCACGCCGCCGATGGTTACGCCTGGTGGATGGCGCGCCTGCGCGCGACTTTCGAGACGTGCGACGTCGTGCGCATCGATCATTTCCGCGGCTTCGATTCTTTCTGGCGCATCCCGTGGCCCGCAAAGACCGCGCGTGTGGGCGCGTGGGTGCCCGGCCCGGGCCGCGCGTTTTTCGAGAAGGTCCGCGAGAAATTCCCCGACGCCAAGATCATCGCCGAGGATCTCGGCGATCTCTCGCCATCGGTCATCGAGCTGCGCGACGCCACCGGCCTGCCCGGCATGACGATCCTCCAATTCGCCTTCGGCGGCGAAGCGTCCAACGGCTACCTCCCCCACCACGCCTCGCGCAACAGCGTCGTGTATCCGGGAACTCATGACAACGACACCACGCTCGGCTGGTACGCCGCCGCCAGCGAAAAGGAGCGCGACCACGCCCGCCGCTACCTGCGCGTCGACGGCCGCGAGATCGGTTGGGACTTCATCCGCGCCGCGTATCCGAGCGCGAGCCGCCTCGCGGTATTCGCTCTGCAGGACATTCTCAGCCTCGGCAGCGAAGCCCGCTTCAACACCCCCGGCAAAGCCGAGGGCAACTGGCAATGGCGCTACCGCGCCGACCAGATCGAAAATCTGATCAACGGCGGCAGCGCCGCCTATCTCCACTCCTTCGCCGATCTCTACGGCCGCCTGCCGGCCGCAAAGAAGTAAAGGTAGGGAGCGCTATCCCTAGCGCGCCGGTTGCGCGGGATAGAATTATTCAGCCACAGATTACACTGATGGGCACAGATAGCAGGGCCTCAATCTGTGCGCATCTGTGTAATCTGTGGCCAAAGTTTTAGGTCTCCACACGACTGGCTAGAGATAACCGGCCCTACCCTCACAGCACCTTCTCCGGCACGTACACCACATCGCCGGGCTGCAAAATGAGCGCGTCGCGACTTTCGGTCGTCGCTGTCGTCTGCGTATCATCGAGCAGGCGCATGACATTCACGACCACCACCGTCGGCGACTGCGTCGCAGGGTCTGTGCGCCGCACGCGCACCCGCTTGCCGTCGCTGAGATTCGTGAAACCGCCCGCCTGCGCAATGGCGTCGAGCAGCGTCGGGTGCCCCCCGCCCCCAAAGCTGATCGCGCCCTGTCGATTCACTTCGCCAAGCACACTCACGGAAAACTCCGTCGGAGCGCTCTTCGCCGGCGCCGGCGCGGCGCCCCCAAGCCGCTGCACGGCGTTTTGCAGCATCAGTTCACGCGTCCGCAGTTCGCGCTCGCGGGCGCGATACTCCTGATCGAGCCGATCCAGCGCGAGCGCCTCGCTCTCCCGCTGCTCCACCGCATGGCGCGCCACCTCGGCCTGCTCTTTCGCGTCGAGATATTCCTGCGTGATCTGACGCGCCGTCGACTCGACAAGGCGGTCGAGCTGTTCATGCACCAGCGTGATGGCCTGGGCCATATCAGTCATCTTCGGATGCTTCTCGAGATAGCGCTCAGCCAGCCGGCGCTGCTCCATCTCCATGTCAACCAAACGGGCCCGCAAGGACTCGATCCCCGGCCGGTTGTTGAAGTAAGGCAGCGTGCTCAGGTCGACCTTCTTGGCCCGCGCTTCTTCGATCTGCCGGCAGCGAATCTCCAAGTTGTTTTGCGCGGTCACTGCGTGCAGCAGTTCGGCATTGGCCGCGCGGAGCGCCGCATTGATCGTGTCGCGTCGCTCGTCGAACGACACGACCCGGTTGCGCTGCTTGAAATCGTACAGCTCCGCGCTCGCGCGGTCCACGAGCTGCCGCTGTTCCTCAATGGTATTTTCGGTCACGATCGCGGGCGTGGAGTAAGCCTTCGCCGTCGCCTTTGGCTCGGTCGCCTGGGCCAGTGCCTCGCGGGTCAATCCCGCCACCGCCACGAGTGCGATCAAGATCGCCCCGATCACCACGCGACTCGATGTCACCGCGCGAAACCCGGCGATGCGGCGAATGCGCTCCGTGAGCTGCTCCTTGCCTTCGAGCATCGCCACCACCGGACCCGAGCGGCGGCGGCCGCCGACCATGCCTAGCACCTTAAGCAATGTCGCGCCGTAGTCGTGAGTTGTCCCCGCCGCCTCGCGGCGCAGCACGTACTCGTCACACGCATGCTCGCAATCCGCTCGCGCCAATCGCGCCGCGAACCACACCAGCGGATTAAACCAGTGCACCGTCAGAGCGACCTGCAATAGCGCCTGCGCCGCGAGATCGCGCCGCCGCCAATGCCCCAGCTCATGCCGCACGACGTGGCGCAGCTCCTCCGGCGTCAGCCGCGCCACGAGTCCACGCGGCAACAGCAGGCACGGCCGCCACAAGCCATACAGCGCCGGCGTATCCACCGCGCTCGTCTCCCAAGCCTGCGGCTCCGATGTGCCACCCAGTAGCGTCGCTTCGCGCGACACCACCGCCCAAATTTTCCGTCCCGCCGGCGTGCGATCAGCGCGGAAGCGCCGCTGAAAATTCACCAGCCCCGCCACGCGCCACGCTCCCACCGTAACAACGCCCGCGAGCCAGATCACCGCGAGCCACTCCTCGCGCGACCAGCGTACCCTCGTCACTGCAGGCGCAACCGATGTCGCGGCAATCGGCACGGCCTTCGCCGCCGACTGCACCACCACCTCGCTCACCGGTGCCGCAGACTCAGTAGACTCAACTACCATCGCTGGCTTCTCGATCTCCGGCGGCGTCGCCACGACGGCCGCGCGCGGCAGAGTCGGCGCAAGATTATACGGGCTCCACGCCGCGGGCACGCTGAACGGCAGCAACAGCCGCGCCGCCACCACGAGCCACACGACAAACCACACCTGCGCCGGCACGCGTCCGCGCACCGCGCGACGCAACAGCACGAGCAGGACGATCAACCACGCGGCGCGCCACGACACCGACCAAACCGCCGACCAGGCTTCGAGGATAAGGGGTAGGTTCATTTTTTCGCCTTCTTTTTCTTCAACAATTTTTCCAGCTCGCGGATCTCATCAGCTGAAAGTTCGGACGACTCGCAGAAATGCAGCAACATCGGCCCCGCCGCGCCGCGGAAGACGCGCGCGAGAAACCCGCGCCCCTCGCTCGCCACGCAGTCTTCGCGCCGAAGCTTGGGCACATACGTGTTCACCCCGCCCTCCTTCGCCACGCGCAACGCGCCTTTCGCGGCGAGGCGCACGAGAAACGTGTTCACCGTCTTCTGGTGCCAGCCGTGGTCCGCGGGCAGCGCCGCGAAGACCTCGGCCGCGGTGCGGGGCGCGTGCGCCCACAGCACATCCATCACTTCCCACTCGGAGCTCGAAATTTTCGGAGTCATGTTGCCTACAACTGTAATCCTGATGGACTACGCTTGTAGTCACCGTCAAGCGCCGATTTCCATTTTCATTCTATTGCCCCACATCGGCGCGCACTGCGATGGCTCTGCATAAGCTCGCTTAATCCGAACGCCGCATGCTACTAGCCCGGCGTTTTTCCGCATAATACCTCGCTATAAATGCCGCACGCTGAATAGTGCATTTTGCCCGGCCCCATCTAGGTCTGCCGCCACAACCATGACCTCCCGCTTCATTCAGCTCTCGCTTCTTCGCCGGCTTGCTCCGGCTTTGGCCCTTGGTGCGTTAGTCTCACTGACGATCGGCACGCCAGCCACGGCACAGACCGTCCTCGCCAGCAATCTCGGCAACACGTTCGGAGGAACTTTCCAGCCGCAGGATACAGCGGATTGGTTGGGCCAGAAATTCTCCACCAGCGCAGATCTGTACGAAGTCACGAGCATCACGGTTTCCGCTTCAATCGCTTCGGGCATCAGCGCAGCCGTGCATATTTTCACCGACAATGGCGGCGTGCCCGGCACCGATACAGGCGTCACTTTTAGCGGACCGTCTCCGAGTCCCACGTTCGGGACGGAATTTGTGACCTTCACCGAGACCAACAACATGCCGCTGTCCGGGAGTACGTTTTATTGGTTGGTGATCGAGCCCATCGGAGTCAGCAGCGGGCATGCGCTCTTTCTCGACAACACCAATACAAGCACCGGCGGCACCGGTCTTGGCTTCGTCCAAGAAGACACCGCGGGGTCCTTCAATTCGGGCACGGATTGGACCGCCGGATTTTATACCGGGAAGTCGCTGCAGTTTTCGCTCGAAGCCATCCCCGAGCCCTCCACTTACGCTGTGATTCTCGGCGTAGTCGCGATCGGTGGCGCGCTGTATCGCCGTCGACGCGCTGCGCCCGCATCGGCTTGAGCAGGCCGACTGCTCTCGACCGAAAAAAAGGCCGCCCCCGTGAGGGAGCGGCCTTACCTTTTTTGACCCCAGCGGTTCTGTGACTGCGCTCAGAACCGCAAATCTGCTGAGAGCGTGTACGTGATAGGGTCGAGGTAGCGGTACACGTAGTTGGGCGCCTGCGCGGGCGTGTTGAAGCCCGTGGTGCCGGTCTTGCGATACTCGCTACCGCCGTTGATCACGTCGTAGAGATTCTGCACGCCGAGGCGGAAGGAGCTGCGGACGCCCGCGATCTTGCGGTCGTAGATCGCATAGGCGCCGAGCGGGAAACGCGCGCCGCCGCGGTACGCCACGCCGTTGAAGATGCCGAGATTGTAGTCCGGCGTGTACACGCCGCTGAAGCCGGCGCGCAGGCCCTTCACATTGGGAATCTCGTAATCGAGCACGAAGCTCCCGGTGTACGGCGCGCTGCGCAGGCCGCTGACTTTCGTCGTCGACGTGGCTGAGTTGTAGATCGTGGTGGCGTTGGCGATATTGGTCGCGCTCTCCGCCATCGTCGCGTCGCCACCGGGCGCGTTGGCGGCATTGGTGCGGGTGATCGCCGCATCGAGCAGCGACTTGAACGCCGTGAAGTCCGGCGTCGCCCGCACGTGCACGAGCGAGGCGGTGACGCGGCCTTGCAGGCCGTTGACGCGCTTCGCCTGCAGCGTGAGGTCCCAGCCGTGCGACTCTTCCTGCGAATTTACCGTGCGGCGCTCGCTGCCGACGATGCTCGTGGTCACCTGCTGATAGGCGGCGTCGCCGAGCTTGAGGTTGTTGGGATTGATCAGGTCCTCGAGCTGGACGGCCGAGAGGCTGTCGGGATTCCACACGTACGCGACGTTCTGCCGCTTGATGTCGTACGCCGCGATGGTGAACGAGAGCGTGTGGTCGAGCACATCGCCCTTGATGCCTGCCTCGCGCGTCGTGCCGAGAATCGGGCCAAGCACATCGCCGAAGAAGGTCGTGCCCGACTGGAAATTGAACGACTGCGAATAGACGCCGTAGACATTGAGATTGAGCTTCTCGCTCTTCATCACCTGTCCGCTCAAGCCGACCGTCGTGCTGCGCGCGCCGAGGTCGTAGCCGGGATCGTAGACGAACGCCGAGGGATTTTCATCGGGCAGGCCGGGATCGCGGATGTTGCCGCGCGCATCGAGCGTGTAATTGCTCAGCGCAGGGATTTTCCGGCTGATGCGGCTCCACGACAGGCCGACGAGCGACGTGAGGCGCCCGCCGAAATATTCGCCCGAAGCAGAGGCGGAGAGATTCCGATTGTAGCGGATGTCGATGAACGGCGACGTGTTCGCATACGTCTCGACGATGCCCGGCTGGAACGTCGCATTGGCGGGCAGATTCTGGAACTCGAACTGCGCCCAGTACGCGTTGGTGTTGATGCGTGGGTCGTCGAAGTACGCGCGCTGCGTGATGATGTTGTTCTGCAGCGTGCCAGTGCCCGCGACGTTCGCGAGGAAGTAGCGGCGGTTGTGCGCGAAGTCTTTTTGGCGGAGCGCGGAGACGACGAGGAACTGCTTCATCCACTTGCCGAACTCGAAGGGATACGCCGCGGAGATGCGGCCCGCGTTCACGATGTTGCCGAAGTTCTTGTACTGCGCCGTGCCCGTGAGGTCCATGAAAGGCCGGCCCGCGCCGTCGACATTGAGCACCGGCGGCGACTGCGTCGTGCCGAAGGAGTTGTCGTTGCGGTCCTGATGCTGGAACTGCTGGTTGTACCCGACCTCGAGTTCCAGCTTGCCGATCGACTGGTCGATCGTGACTTGGAAAACATTGTACGGCCGGTCGAGGTAATCGAGCGGACCGATCACATCGAGATAGCGGCTGTAGCTGCCGAAGGTCTTCTTCACGCCGCCGGGCAACGTCACGTCGACCTTCTGATCCGCGAGGAGCGAGATCGTGTTGCCGCTCGCCGCGGTGGTGTCGACGGTCGGGATCGACGCGCTGGGCCGCTGGAAGATCGTGCCATCGGAGGTGAAGTACCAGCGGTTGTTCTGGTTGAACGCGCGGCCCGCCGCCGCGGTATCGAGGATCGTGAGCGCGTTTTCGCCGCGACGGCGGACCTGCTTGCCGCGCTCACCCTCGATGAAGATCGACGTCGTCTTGAACGGCCGGAAGAGCAGCGAGAGGTCGATCGCCTTCTGGCGCTGGTAGGTGTGGTCGATGTAGCTGGAGTCGACGCGATTCACCGCGTTGAACCGGAGCGCGAAGCGCTTGTTCACCGCGGCGTTGAGATCGATCTGGTAACGCGAGGTATTGAAACTCGAGAAGCTGAAAAACGCGTTGGCGAAATTCCGGAACTGCGGGCGCTTCGTGTAAACCGTCGCCTGGCCGCCCGGCGCCGCGTCGCCGAACATCAGCGAGTTGGAGCCGAGGCTGAAGTCGAGGCGCTCGACGTTGTAGGTGTCCGACGGCACGTACCACAGGAAGAAATTGCGGGAGGTGTTCGATGCGCCCGTGAGGCCGCGGTAGCTGATGCGGCCATCGTCGTTGCGCGACTCGAGACGTGGCTGCACCGTGAGACCCGCGACGTACGACGCAGCGTCCTCGAGCGTGCCGAGATTGAGGTCGCGCATGAACTCCGACGTGATCGCGTCGATCGACGCCGGAAGTTTTTCAATCTCCTGCTTGGTACGATTGCCCGCGAGCGTGGTCGTGGCCGTCCACGAGTTGTCCGCCTCCACGGTGAAGGGCGAGAGCTGCACCGTCTCGGAGTCGGGTTCGGGCGCAGTCGATGCAGGCTTGGTCTGGGCGTGCGCGAGCGAAGCGACGAGGGTCGCGGCGGCAAAACAGCGGAGCCGGGAGATCGGTTTCATGATGTCAGGCAACAGCCCACCCACCGCGCGTCGGGACGATTTTCGCCAGCGCGAGCAGGGAGGAGTTTACGGTGGGGGTTAGGTAAGTGCGCGCGGCTTAGTCCCCGCGCGCAGCGTCGGAGAATCCGACCCTCGCACCGTAGCACGCACCCAAAACAGCCACATCCCTCTTTGGAGGGAACGAGGACTACCACGCGAGTAATCCCGTTAACGTCTCACCGTTCTAAATGACAAATCCGCCAAGCAATGAAACCACGAATGGACACGAAATCACACGAATGAGGATCGGTTGATCTCTGCGCACTGATCGTACCGAGCCGCACCGGCGCGTTGCGGAAAACGCGCCCTACCTTTCGTGGGCTTTCGTGTGTTTCGTGGGCTCTAAAAATAAAAACAAAAAAGGGCGCAGTTGCCTGCGCCCTTCGGATTGGTGGGAGAAAAAACGATCCGCCGCTTATTTGCGGACGGTCATGTTGTTGTCGACGGACTGCACGCCGCGCACGCTCTTGGCGAGAGTGGTGACGAGGTCCTTCTCGGCGTCGGAGGCGGCCTCGCCGCTAACGATCACGTTGCCGTCGATCGTGTTGACCGAGGTCTTCACGGCGCTCGTCGACTTGTGGGAGAGGAGCGCGTACTTCACCTGCGCGGTGATGGAGGCATCGTCGATCTTGTCGCCCACGCGGTTGGTGGAGACGCGCATCTTGTCGGTGGTGTTGTCGATCTTGTCCGCGGCGGTGTCGCTCATCGACTTGCGCTCGGCGGGAGTGACGACGGTGAGGTTGTTCTTCACCGACTTCACACCGTCGATGTCCTTCACGTAGGCCTCGGTGAGTTCCTTCTGCGCGGTCGATTCGGCCGTGCCGGAGAGCATCACGACGCCGTCGACGACATCGATCTTGGTGTTGGTGCTGCTCACGTTGGCGCGGACAAGGAGTTCGGTCTTGGCCTTGAACTTGATCCAATCATCGGAGCGCTCCTTGGTGTCGGGATCGACCTTGATGCGGCTGTCGATGCTCGTGACACCGCTGGTGCCGCTGGCGGTGTCTTCGGCGAGCTTCTTCTGGTTGGTGTCGGAGACCTTACCGGTGAGCTTGGCGACGCCGTTGTCGACGGAGACTTTCACGTTGCCCTGAAGGACGGAGTGATAGGTGTAGCTCTGTTCGATCGACTTTTCAGCCGTCTTGTCGGCCATGCTGTCAGCGCGCGCGAAGGAAACCATCGAGCCAGCCATCAGCAGAGAGATGAGAATACGGGAGGATTTCATAGGGGATTGGTTTTTGATTTTGGCTCAACCCTGACCCGCGTTGCGCGCGATGGTGCGGCGGGGTGCCCCCGATTCCCGCAAAGGTAGGAACTCACCTACCTTGCTGACGCAGCTCAGTGGCGCTTTCTTTTTGGCGCCAGAGGCAGTAGGTTGACGCTGTGTTCGCCAACCTTCTCCGTCTCGTCTCGCGTGAGCCCGCCGCGGGCTACGAGCGTGGCTTCGTCACCGAAGTGCGCGTGAAGCGCCCGCGCAAGCGCGACCCCAAGGTGGAGCGATTCATCCTGATCTGCTGGATCCTTATCGCGGTGAAACACGTGGCGATCATCTACGTCGTGCACCACTGGCGCGTGCCGTTTCACCAGTTGTGGGTCAACTTTCCGACGTGGGCTCTAGGTGTGCTGGCCACCGCGGTGTACTGGTGGCGTGAATGACGGGATTTTCGGTTTCCGCTTTGGCGGATAAAGTTTCTAACTCGTCGCTCCACGTCCGCAAAAATCTCTCACCAAAAAACTCCGCCATGTCCGCTGTCCCCGGTCTCCGCAGTCCCTACGCCAAAGTCGGCCGCCTCGTCTACTTCGGCCGCATGATCGACAAGATCCGCCTGCACGCCAAGGGCCAGCTCCCGGCCGAGTACGTGGAAAACGTCGGCGACGCCAAGCCCGGCGTGTTCGACACGCGCTGCTGCGTCTTCCTCGGCGTGCGCCATGCCGACCTCACCACACGTGCCCTCGCCGGCGAGAGCGATGAACAACTCCTCGCGTGGGCCCACGCCACCGGCGGCGCGCGCACCGACGAGGTGTGCTATTTGTGGAATTGCTTCATGATGAAGCGCGGCTGGCGCGACGAGGCCCGCCCGCGACTCAACCAGCGCATCGCCGAGAGCAAGCTCGAGGGCAAAGGCATCGAGACCTTCTTCGACTACCTCGACGCCGACGAGGACCGCGATCCGGCCGTCACGTCCAAACTCGCGCCGATGTGAGCAAGCCCGCCGTCATCGTCGTCATGGGCGTATCCGGCAGTGGCAAGACCACCATCGGCCAGAAACTCGCGGCGTCACTTGGCTGGGAGTTTCGCGACGGCGACGATTTTCATCCGCCGGCCAACATCGCCAAGATGTCCGCCGGCACTCCGCTCACCGATGAAGACCGCGGCCCGTGGCTCGCCACGATCCGCGCCTTCATCGACGCCACGCGCAATCGCCACGCGCACGCCGTGATCGCCTGCTCCGCCCTCCGCGCGAGCTACCGCGATGTGCTCGCTGGCCAAGCGCTCGATGTGAAATTCGTCCACCTCGACGGCGACTACGCGCTCATCCTCGAGCGCATGGGCCACCGCCCCGGGCATTTCATGAAGCCCGAGATGCTCCGCTCGCAATTCGAGACGCTCGAAGCTCCAGCCGACGCGCTGCACATCGACATCGCCGAGTCCCCCCAAGCGATCATCGCCCACATCCGCTCGGAGCTGCACTTAAATTAGCGCTGCCCGCGGATCGAACTGTGGGAGGGGCTTTACGCCCCGACAAACCTCCGTCCGCAAAACTGCGCTGTTCCCTACAACCGTCGGGGTGCAAAGCCTCTCCCACACCTCAACAAATTTCCCGCGCGCCTATGGGCGCCCCCTGCCCTCCGCCGCAGCCCTCAACCCTTCTGCGCCTTCTTGCGGCCAAAAATCGCCCGCTCCTCAACTCACCTCACCGCGAAATATCCGTCTGCGTGAGAATCTTAAACCCTCGCTGACTCAGCGACTGCGCCGCAACATCGGGGTCCTCGACATTGAGCGCGAGCGCGGAGCGGCCCTCGGGCCGTTTGATGAAGCTGTAGATGTAGTGGATGTTGATCTCCGCCTCGAGCAGCGCGGCGAGCACGTTGTTGAGCTCCGACTCGTCGCTGATCTCGACCGCGATCACGTTGCACTCCGAGTAGGGAAAATCGTTGCTGATCATCAGCTCTCGCGCCTTGTCCGGATCGTCGACGATCAACCGGTCGATCGCGCAGTCCGTTGTGTCGAGCACCGTGAGCGCCATGATGTGCACGTTGTGCTTCTTGAAGACCGACGTGAGGTCGTGCAACCGCCCCACGCGGTTTTCCGTGAACACGGAAAACTGCTTCACCGGATCGTTGGCCGACATGCTGATCTGCGACGCCATGGCGCGAAACCGTGGTACGCCGAGGCAGGCGGGTCAACTAGCAGCTTTGCTCAAACTTTGCCGCGTCTCGCCGCAATCATTTGAGTTCTCGATAGAGCTCCGGACCGGCCAGTGCACGGATTTCATCCTCCAATGCGTCACGTGCTCGCCATCGAGCTTTTGGTCGGTCGATGGAAGAAAGGCCCTGCTCTCGGCCCAGTCGCTCCATTTCGCGATCAATCAGCACCCGCTCGGCTAAAAGCTTGCGCAAGGCATCGGCTTTCTGCGGCTCCGACTCCAACGGAGCCAACGCCAAACCATATCTGAACTCCACCTGTCCCTCTGCGACGGTCGTCCACAAACGAAGATAGTCGGGATCATTCATCAGCTCGGCAAAGGCCGTCTCGCCTTGCGGCCCAATCGGGAGCGGCAACCGCGCGGGCGCCGACGCGGCGTCGCGCCGCACCGCCGTTTCGATCGTATCGACCGCGTGAAGGATCGCCGCATCAACCAGCTTCTTGCGGCGCGCGGCCGGTGATCTCGCCTCTTCGGTGCGGCGGTTGATTTCACGAGCTAAGGTGCCGCGCTCTTCCACCAGGCCTCTTAAATGTACCTGCAACTTAGCTTGCTCGCGGTCCAACTGCCCCAGCCTCATTTCCTGCCAGACTAATCCACCGCCCGCGATGAACACAGCGACGGCGACAACGGGATAAGTGCGCGACAAGCTCATGCTGGCCTCAGTGCTCAGTCCGTGGCGCATACTCCATGGCTGATCCAGCGCTCAGTTGAATTTCGCCGCGCTGCGCCGCGCTCCGGTTGCGGATAAAAATCTCTCGCTCCGCTGCAAGCATCGCCTGCATGCGACGCAGGGCCGCGACTTGCTTCACGGTGAGATACGATGACGCGTCGGCTACCACCGACTCCGGGATCATGCACAGCCCATCCGTAAAGGCATCTGATTCTCCTCGATGAGAGTCGGCGAGCGCCTGCACGAGGCGGTCCATTTGACGGTCGTCGATCACATCGGCCGGCAAGATCCACGGAGAATCGAACACGCCCAGCGCGCGGCGATACGGAAGCGTGTGCTCGTAGTTCTCGAAGTACGCAAAGGCCGTCGGCCCGAGGACTCGCTGCAAACGCCGATCGATCGGCTCCACTGCGTCGTTCAATAGCAAAGCATACTGACTGATCACTTCCTCGCTCAAGCCGCGATACTTCGCTATCGCCCGCGCTCGGTTGAGTGCGTAAAGCTTCTCGTTCAGCAGAACCTTCAGCGCATCCAACGCCGTGGATGGAATTACCGGCGCGCGCAGCAATCGAACGTAGTCGGGATGCAAGTAAAGCGTTGCGCGAGCCAGAGCCTTGGGATCGAAGACTTCCTCGTCATCGTTGGTAGAGACCGATTGCTGGCGCAATTGCCGCAAGCGTTCTCGCGCTGGCTCCAGCCGAGACTCCTGCCGCGCAACTTGGGCGGTCAGCGTGGCGTTCTCCGTCGCCAACCGATTCGTGCTCTCGTGGGTTTTCCATCCTGTCACGGCCGCGCCGCCCACGATTACGGCTGCTGCGATCCACTTTGCGGTCATGGAGAATGTGATCACGAGCGGCACCGTGCTTGCGGCCTGCAACGCCGCCGTCGCAGCAGCCGCCGCCAATCCCACTGGCGCCGCTTGCACCGCGTTTGCCGTGAGCGCAGTCGCAAGCGCCGCCGCGCTGGAGCCGATGCCTCGACGAGCGAGGGCCGCGTGGAGTTTGTCGAGCGCCCGTTCTACGCGTTTACGGGCGCCATCTTCACCGAGGCGCAGGCGCGTGCCGATTTCCGCGAAGGAGCGTTTCTCGAAAAAGCGCAGAAGCACCGCGGCGCGGTCGGCTTCGCTCAGGTCAAGCAGGGCGCGGTCGAGCAGCGGGCGAAGCGCGGCCCAGTCGGCCGCCGGATCGGAGGAGAGTTCGGACATGGCGCAGGCCTTTTGTTCGTGGGCGCGGCGGCGCTGCTCGGTGCGCACAAGTTTCGCCGTGGCATGATGAGTTGCGGTGTGGAGCCAGCCGAGGAGCAGCGGGTGATCGGCGAGCGGGCGCGCCTTGCGCGCGAGATCGATGAAGACGAGCTGCGTGGCATCGCGGGCGAGGTGCTCGTCGCCCGCGAGCTGACGGAGCGCTGCCGAGTACACGAAGTCGACATGCCGCCGCACCAGCTCGGCAAAAGCTGGGTCGCGCCCTTCGGCGGCGTACTGACGGAGAAGCGTGGCGTCATCGGACATGCGGCGGTTTCCAAGTTGCACCCGCTCGCGCGAAAACCGGACAAAAAACTTCCGTCGCGGTAGGTTTTCGTTCGTTTCAATTCCAGCCTCGCGGCGCGGTGGCGCAGCCGCCTACGGTTTTCCTGTGTCGGTCCACCTCGCCAGCCATCACGTCGCCACACGGCAGCGCGCCCATGAGAGCGCGCGGCTGGTGCTGCGCGGCATCTGGCTCAATGCGGCGCTCGCCGTCGTGAAGATCGCCGGCGGCGTCTTCGGCCACACGTACGCGCTCATCGCGGATGGAGCGGAGTCGTTGATGGATATCCTTTCATCCACGCTCGTCTGGGCCGGACTGCGCGTCGCCGCCGAGCCGCCCGACGCCGAGCATCCCTACGGCCACGGCAAGGCCGAGTCGCTCGCGGCGCTCGCGGTCGCGCTCTTCGTCTTCGGCATGGCCGCGTGGATCGGTATCTACGCGGTGCACGAGATCATCACGCCGCACCAAGGCCCCGCGTGGTGGACGCTCCCCATGCTCGCGGGCGTGATCATCACAAAGATCGCCTTCTCCCGCCGCCTCGCCGCCGCAGGCGAGGCCGCCAAGAGCACCGCGCTCGGCGCCGAAGCGCTGCACCACTGGTCCGATGCGGTAACCTCTGGTGCCGCATTCGTCGGGATCAGTATCGCCCTTTGGGGCGGCAAAGGGTGGGAAACCGCCGACGACTGGGCCGCGCTCTTCGCGTGCGTGCTCATCGCGATCAATGGCGTGAACATTTTCAGCCGCGCCCTCGGCGATGTGATGGACACCGCCGTGCCCGCCGACTTCGAGGCCGAGGTGCGCGCTCTCGCGCTCGCGGTCCCCGGCGTCGGCGCACTCGACAAGGTCCGCGTTCGCCGCAGCGGGCACAGTCATCTCGTCGACATCCATGTGCGCGTCGACGGCGATCTCTCCGTGCGCGCGGGCCACGACATCGCCCACGCCGTGAAGGACGCGCTCATCGCGTCGACCCGCCACACGATCAGCGACGTGAGCGTGCACATCGAGCCCATGAAGTGACTCCGCGCAGACGCAGCGGGAAAAATTCCAAACGCCAAAGCGACAAACTCCAAATATCGGAAAGACTGGCCTCCTAGGTGCCGTTTCGTTTTCACGTCCCTTCCCGTGTCCGCTTCATTTCGCACTCTTTCCCTATCGCTTCTCGCCTGCGGTAGCACATTCGCGCTCCGCGCCGCAGAGACGACCGCCTCCTCCGACCTGCCGCCCGAGCGCCTGCGTTTCGGCTCGGTGAGTGTGTACTCGGAGAACGACAAATATTTCGCCGGCACGGACCAGCACTACACCAACGGCTTCAAGCTCTCGTTTCTCTCCGCACCGATCACCAACTTCACGGTCGCTCCCGTGCCCGCGCCGATCCGAAAAATCGCCAAAGCCATCGATGCGCTCGTGCCCGCGGGACAGGACCTGAAGCTCGGCCTCGCGATCGGCCAGAATATCTACACGCCCGCCGACATCTCCACGACCAAGCCGCAGCCGCTCGACCGCCCCTACTGCGCGTGGCTCTACGGCACATCGGCGTTTCAGGTCTATCAGCCGCCACGCGTCACTGCTACCGGCTGGCGCGCCGTCGGCATCCTCGACACCGTGGAGGTCACGACCGGCATGGTCGGCCCCGGCGCACTCGGCCGGCAGGTGCAGAACAACGTCCACTCCGCCCTCGGCATCGCGCACGCCCATGGCTGGCCCAACGAGATCCACAACGAGCCGGGCCTTGAGCTCGCCTTCGAGCGGAAGTATCATTTCTCGACACCCTACGCCCACTCCGGGTGGGCCGCAGATTTCATTCCCCACGCAGGCGTGACGCTCGGCAATATCTTCACCTTCGCCAACCTCGGCTTCGAGGTACGCGGCGGCTGGTGCCTCCCGCCCGACTTCGGCACCAACCTCATCCGCCCCAGCAGCGACTCCAATACCTCGATCCGCCCCGCGCACAGCGTGTTCGCATTTCTCGCCTTCGACGGCCGCGCAGTCGCCCGCGATGTCACGCTCGATGGCAACACGTTCCGCTCCAGTCCGAGCATCCCAAAGGAAAGCTTCGTCGGCGACATGCTCGGCGGCCTCGCCTACAGCACCACGCGCTGGCAATTCACCTACTCCCAAGCCGAGCGCACCAAGGAGTTCAAAGGCCAGCTCAAGTCTTCCGTCTTCGGCTCGATCAGCGCGACATTCTTCTACTGAGCACGAGGACCGTCGGCTGGTTGAAGAGTACGCGCGAAGAAGAGTTCGATCTTAAGCAGGTTCTCGCGATTCACGGCCGCCAGCTCCGCATCGCTCTTAATCTGCGGTTGCACGACAAGTTCAATATCGCGCCCTGTCCGTCGCAGCTGGCTGGCCAGTCGCTCCACCGATGAAACGGTCGGCGCCGTGACCGAGCGGAGAGCGATGAGCATGACCGGGGCCTTGATCTGAGGGGCAAAATTGACCGGCGAAAGTTCGCGCGCGACTTTGGAGTCTTCGAGCTTCCCGATCTGCAGTATATCGCCGGCATGGAGATACTGGAACCCGGCGTCGTCCATGAGCTCTGACAAATCGACATAGGGTGAGAGTGCGACTGCGCATCGATACCGCTTGGCCTCCAGGCGCAACGCCGACAGCGCTTCAAAGCCACCGAAGCTTACGCCCAATAATCCGACGCGACGCTCATCTGCGACGCCTTGCACCACCGCCCAATCGACCGCTTCCCCCGTGGCGGCGATCCGCGCTTCAATCTGTGGTCGATCTCGTTTGCCCGGTTGTACGGGCGCCGATTTCCGCGTCGACACCTGCAGCACGGCGTAACCGCGGGTTGCGAGGAATTGAGTCACCGGGTCGAAAGCCGAAAACTCCTGCCGTGAAGAATCCGGCCGGAAATGAACCACCAACGGCAACCGCTGCGCTTCCGTCGCAGGCGGCACGCTCAACCAGAGATCCAACTCCGACCCATCTTGCCGCGTGAGCACGGCGTGTCGCACTACGGCCATCTCGTCCGCCTTGAGGCCCGGATAACGCCGGTCCAGTTTCAAGAACTGGCCTGACGCTCGATTCAGCACGGCATAAAATCCGGCCTCGCGCGACGAAAAGCAAAATAGGACAAACCGCTGTTCCGCGTCGTCTGACTCGACGATGACATTGGTGTAGTCGGGCTGAGCTTGATCGACCAATCGCTGCACCGCCGCGAAGTTCTCATCGAGCCAAATCGGCTTCGGCCCATCCGAAACATACCGAGCACCCAGCAAGCGCTGATCTCTCCGGGCAAAGACCGGCACGGTCAAGTTCACCCCGCTATATGCGATCGACTGCGGCGGTGCCACGTCGGCACCGGATACTTCCAGTGGTGTCCCGCTCCAACTGCCTGCCGTGGCGTCGTAGGTATCCAGCCGCCATTTTCCATCCGGACCTTTGCGCGATACGTACACGTGCGCCGCTGCCCGATCTGCACCCCATACCTGGATCTCCTCCTTTAGTTCGAGCGAACGCACACTCACCCACTTGTCCTTGGCTCGATCGTAGCGATAAAACTGCCCGCCATCCTTCAGACCAATAGCCGCCACCGGCTGATCCGCATCATCGTAAAAGATTTTGATCGGCCCCTTGGGTGTAGCCGTGACCCGAGCGACTGCCCCGGTCCGCGTATCGATCCGCAGGAGTTCGGACCAAGCATGATCCGTATTGGCCCGCACCAGCATGGAGCCTTCTGTAGCTTTCAGGGGTTGAATGCTTCTGGCCTGCCACAGAAAGCCGCTAGGCGGCAGCGATCGGTCGATCATCAGCATAGGCATGCCGGGAAGTTGCGTGAGCTTACCGCCATCGATATCGACGGCGTAAGCCTGCATCGGGGTGGAGTCCCGTTCGAGCGAAACGGTCACGTATGAACCGGGATACACCAGTTCAGGGAGCTTCCGCTCCACGTTATCTTGAAAATTGACCGCCAAAGCCTGGCTCCCGCCGGTGGTAAACAAAATCCGTCGTGAACTCACCCAGGTAATATCGGTCGCTTTGAGGAGGCGTGGTGCACCGTCTTTACCCGGGATCACCAATCGAATCACTTTGCTCGTCCCCGTGGTCCAATCGCGCACCACGATGGACGATGCCTGCTCCACGTGGCTCAAAATAGCCAGCGTCGCTCCATCGGGCGAAACGCTCACGCGATCGATGACCTGCGGCCGAACGAATTCATCGGCTGCAGGCACCGCTCGCAAAGCGAGACCACTCAGAACTCCCAAAAGTAAAGACTGGATAACACGCACCGAGGTACAAAACAGGTCGCCGCACCACTCACGCCACAAGAAAATATAGCGGCTGCGCGTCATCCGTGCCGCGGAAGCGCATCGTTTGCTCCCGTGGGTAACATTTCAACTACGGGCCCTCAAAACGCCGCGCTCACGAACTCCGCGGGCGCGTGGCGCTTGAAGGCCTCGATCGCTTCGTACTCGGCTAGGCCGAGCGAATTGTAAGCCTGCGCGAGACGACGGCCACGGTCCTCGGTGCGTTGCCAGAATTCACGACGATCCTCGCCGAGGAAGAGCGCTTGGTCCTTCTGCGTTTCGTGACGGAAGATCGCACGACGGCGGCGCAGCACTTCCTGCGGACTGAGCGGCACGGCGAGGTCGATTTCGTCGAGCGGCCACTCGGCCCACGCACCGCGATAGAGCCAGAGTTCTGCTTCGGAGCACCATGGCTGATTGAGCGATTGAGCGAGCGCCTCGCGGAGCACGTGCAGGCAGAGACGGTGCGTGCCATGCGGATCGTCGAGATCGCCGGCGGCGTAGATAAGGTGCGGCCGCAGACGATTGAGCAAATCGCTCATGATCGATACATCAGCAGCGGAGTAATTACGACTGCGCGGCGCAGCGGCATAGAGCGGCAATTCGAGAAAATGCAGCCGCTCACGCGGCACGCCGCAGACGCTCGCCCCGGAGATCGCTTCGTGGCGGCGGATGAGCGCCTTCCACCCATTCAGCGTCGGTGTGTCGGGAAACGATGCACCACGCTCATGCGCCGCGCAGAGTTTGCCGAGCCGTTCCACTGTAGCCGCATCGACGAGGCCCGCATCGCGCGCGAAGGCCAGCGAGCGCCAGACCGCTTCGTCGGACACCGCACCCGCACCGGAGACTTCGTAGGCGATGTGCACTTCGTGGCCTTGGTCGACGAGGCGGCAGAGCGTGCCGCCCATCGAGATCACGTCGTCATCGGGATGAGGCGAGAGCACAAGCACGCGTTTCGGAAACACGCCAGCCGAGCTCGCGCGCAGTGGCCGCACCGGCGCGTCGCCGGGCTTGGTCTTCGCGGGATCGCGCCCACCGGGCCAGCCGGTGATCGTGTGCTGCATTTGGTAAAAACCGATGAGGTTGGACTCGTAAGCCGAGCCGTGGGCGCGCAGCAGATCCTGCAGACCGGCCTCGTTGTAGTCGTCGTCGGTGAGCTTGAGGATCGGCTTCTTCTTGAGCTGCGAGAGCCAGAGGATCGCGCGGCGCGTCATGCGCTCGTCCCACTCGAGGCCCTGCTCGCTAAGGTCGCCGACGAGCCACGGGGCACGGAAACGCGTGAGCGATCCGGCCGCGGCGTCATCGAGCACGAAGAGCGCGTTGTCGTGCTCTTGGAGAAACGACGCCGTCACTTTCGCGCTGACCTCGTCTTCGACCGCGGTACGCACGATGTCGGCCTTGTGCTGGCCCCACGCCATCAGCACCACGCGGCGCGCCTGCATGATCGAGCGCACGCCCATGGTAAGCGCGTGTCGGGGCGTGTGCTCGTCGCCGCCGAAATCCCCCGCGGCATCGCGGCGCGTGAGCGGATCGAGAGTCACCATCCGCGTAACGGAGTGACGCGGGCTGCCCGGCTCATTGAAACCGATGTGGCCCGTGCGGCCGATGCCGAGGATTTGAAAATCAATGCCGCCGGCCGCGCGGATTTTCTCCTCGTAGGCCGCGCAGTGCGCATCGATCTCGGACTTCGGCACGGTGCCCAGCGGCAGGTGTGTGCGCGCCGGATCGAGGTCGACTTGGTCGAAGAGGTGCGTGCGCATGAAGCGCCGGTAGCTCTGCGCGTGATCCGGCGCGATTGGGTAGTACTCGTCGAGATTGAAGGTCGTGACGTTGGCGAAGCTCAGCCCTTCCACGCGGTGCAGGCGCACCAGCTCCGCGTAGACGTTAACCGGCGTCGATCCGGTCGCGAGGCCAAGCACGCAGGTGCGCCCTTCGCGCTGGCGGGTGCGGATGAGCGTCGCGATTTCCGCCGCGACGGCGCGCGCCGCTTCGCGGCTGCCGGGAAACACGGCGAGCGCGACGTGCTCTTGATGATAGCGTTCGAGCAGGTGCGGAAAGTTCATGGCAAAAGGCGGCGTGGGCGAATCTTGCATATAACATACGGCGCAGGCTTGCGGTGCGGAATAGCAAAAATGACGATGTTTTTGCCGAATATGCCACCCACCCCCGCCCCGAAGCTCGACGAGCTCGTCTCCCGCCTGCCCCAGCCGCTGCATCAATTGCTTGGCCGTCACGCGGCGACGCTGATGCTGCCCAACAACATCGTCTGCTTCCAGCGCACCGCCGCCACCGGGCTCAACAAGCCGCGCCGCGGTCGCGCGCTGCACCATCGCTTCGTGCTCATCTGTGCGCTGCGCACTGCGGTCACCGTGTGCGTCGACGACCGCTCGATCCGGCTCAAGGCCGGCGAGGGCCTGCTGGTGTTTCCCTTCCAGTTTCACCACTACACCGAGCCGGCGCGCGAGGAATTGTCGTGGCTGTTCGTGACCTTCGAACTCGGCGAGTCCGCCGAAGCGCTCGCACCGCTGCGCTACCGGCCTTTTGAACTCACCGCCAATCTCCGCGGTCTCGCCGCCGAGCTGGTCGAAGCCTACGAGACCGACCGCACGGCCGATTTGCCGATCCTCCTGCTCGCGCTCTTCCTCGCGCGGCTCACGCGCATAAAGCCCCTGCCCCACGCCGCCCCGGCCGCTGCCGCGCCCGTGCCCGGTCTTGTGATGCGCGTCAACCAGCTCGCGCAGCGCAGCGGCGGCCCGCCGCTCGGCATCCGCGACATGGCGCGCGCTCTCGGCATCAGCCCGAGTCATCTGCGCGCGCGCTTCCGCGCTTCGTGCGGCGTGAGCATCGGCCGACATTTACGACGGCTCCGACTGGAGCAGGCGTGCGGCCTCCTGCGGCTCGGGCCGCAGCGCGTCTCGGAGATCGCCGAGCTGTGTGGCTTCGCGTCGATCTATAGTTTCAGTCGGGCCTTTCGCACCGCGTACGGCGTGTCGCCGCTCAACTACCGTCACGGCGGACGCGCCGCCCCGGGCCGGCGCACGGCGCGGCGTAACAAGTAGCAATCGCTGCGCTTCTTTCGGTAGAGCAAAAAATCGCAGCGCTTTGGTGTGTGCACCGCCGGATTCAGTCCGTCACAGCCGCGTGACGTTTCCGTGGCGGGCCGACGAGCATTATCGGAAATGACGAACTTTTTGCCGAAAATGCTAACGCCTTTTCGTCTTCCCTCGGAGAGCTCGTAACACACCTCCGGCCTGTAAGGAAAATCCTTGGACGCGGCGAAGTGCGGTCCTATCGCAGAGGGCCAGACCCTTACAACTACACCCGCAACGCCAGAACCCGACCGGTTGCGGGTCAACCAACACTAAGATGCGCCCACGAAACGTTTGTTCCCTGCTAGGTCTGCCTGTCCGGCTGCTGCGCTACGCGTCCAGCCTGTGTTTGTCATCCCTCCTCGCCACCGCCGCGATTGCGGCCGATACCGGCACCATCGCCGGCACGGTCACCAGCAATGAGTCCCGCAATGCCCTGCAGGGCGCGGTCGTCACCATTCCCGCGACCAAGACCACCGTGCTGACCGACAATACCGGCAGCTTCCTCATTCAATCGGTGCCCGCCGGTCCGGTCGATGTGGAGATTTCCTACTCCGGCTTCGCCACGAGCACCGAGCGCGTGGTGGTCGGCGCGGGCCAGACGTCGCAGGTCGCTTTCAAGTTGAAGACCTCCGACCTCGTCACGATGTCGGCCTTCACCGTGGAGACCGTGCGCGAGGGCCAAGCGCTCTCGATCACTGAGCAGCGCAACGCCGGAAATATCAAGAACGTCTCCGCCCTCGACGAGTGGGGCAACCTCCCGACGATGAGCGTCGGCGAACTCGCCTCCCGCCTGCCCGGTATTTCGTTCACGATCGACGAGGACAACGTCATCAACAATGTCAGCATCCGCGGCATGCCCTCGGGCTACACCCGCCTCAACATCGATGGCATGTCCGCCACCGGCGTCGGTGGTGACGGCCGCACCGCCACGCTCCACTCCTTCTCCGGCGCCATGTACGAGGAGATCGAGGTCATCGCCGGCCAGACGCCCGACAAGCGCGCCGACTCGCTCGGCGGCCAGCTCAACCTGAAGACCCGCTCGCCCCTCAGCATGGCCGAGCGTCGTCGTTTCAATTACAACATCGGCACCCGCTGGTCCGCTCCGTGGTCCGACCGCTCCCAGCAGCGCAAGGATCACCCGCTCCACCCGATCTCGAGCTTCTCCTACATGGAGCGCTTCGACGTCCTGGGCGGCCAGAACAACCTCGGCATCTCCGTCAACGCCTCCTACTCGGAAGTCGTCAACATGCTCGTCTACGATAGCTTCTTCTATCAGACGACCACCGACCCGACCGTCACGCCCGCCTTCGTGGACTACACGACCCAGGCCGGTCAGGACGATCGCTTCATCACCGGCATCAGTCTCCGCGCCGACTACCGGCTTTCGCCGCGTTCGAAGTTCTCCTTTAACTTCCTCTACAACGCCGGCTCCGAGCCCTTCTACGATCGCGTGAAGATCGATCCGCTCGGCAACTCCACGGTCGGCACCACCGGCTCAGCCTCGATTCTCCCCGGCTTCACGGAGAACCACACCGACCTCCGCCAGACGGGCACCAACGGCACCACCCGCATGGACCTCGACATGTGGCGTTTCTCCTTCACGAGCAAGAATCCGACGGGCACCTTCACCGGCGAGCACGACCTCGGCGCCCTGAAGCTCGATTACGCCGCCCGCTGGAGCAACACCCACTGGGACTCCGGCGCTGGCCGCGAGCGCCAAGGCGGCGAACTCACCATGCGCGCCGACAACATCGGCTTCAGCCTCGATAAGACCGACCCGAATGGCCAGGTCTTCAAGCAGACCCAAGGTCCTTTGGTCACGCTCCCCACGAGCTACACGACCAACATCCAGTTCACGAAGCGCGACACCGACACCGATACCAACGAAGTCAGCGCCACCTTCAACGCCTCGTACAAGCTGGCCACCGAGATCCCGATCACGTTCAAGACCGGCCTCGATACGGTGAACCGCCGCGTGAACAACCGCAATGTGGCCCCGCGCCGCTGGAACCGCAACACCGACACGGCGGCGCCCGCCGGCTCCGTCGCGGGTGCGCAGATCCCCCTCATTGGCTACGCCGCCATGGTCATCACGCCCTTCGAGGAAAAGAACGGTGTCCGCCTCCCCACCCTCGATCCCGTGGCCGTCAGCAAAGACCTCAACGATACCTCCAAGTGGACCGAGGATCTCGTCTACGCCTCGCAGCAGCCGTACACCAGCCGACGCATCATGGAGGAAGGCGTCGACGCGACCTATCTGCAGGGCCAGACCAAGCTAGGCCGCCTCACCGCCATCGGCGGCGTGCGCTTCGAGAACGTGCAGGTCAACACGTTCAACTACGTCAAACTCTTCTCGACCACCACCACCGCCGAGCCCGATCCGTTCAAGCGCGCGGCCATCGACTATCGCCCTCACTCGACGAAGGGTCACTACGACAAGTTCTTCCCCAGCCTCCACCTGAGCTACGACCTCTCGCCGAATCTCAAACTTCGCGCCAGCTACTCGCAGACGTATGGTCGCCCGGCACTCGCCAACCTCGTGCCGACGCTCACGTTCAGCGACACTGCCCAGACGGTCACGGCCGGCAATCCCAGCCTCAAGCCGCAGGTCGCCAAGAACTATGACGTGAAGGTCGAGTACTACACGAAGAATAGCGGCATCGTCTCCTTCGGCGTCTTCGAGAAGAAGATCACCGACTACATCCTCAGCGTCGTCTCGGCCGACAAGATTCCGTTCGGCGCGGACAACGGCTTCGAAGGCAACTTCGGCGGCTACACGCTCACCGCGCCGGTCAACGCCGGCTCCGCCGACGTCAAGGGCTGGGAGTTCGATTACCGTCAGCGCCTGTCGTTCCTGCCCGGCCTCTTCAAGGGCCTCGGCATCGCGACCAACTACACCTGGCTCCAGACCACGGGCAAGTTCACCGGCATCGCCGACATCCAGAAGAACGACGTCGCTGGCTTCATCCCGCGGACCGGCAACGCCCGCCTCACCTATGCCTACAAGGCGTTCGGCGCCTCGTTCGGCCTCAACTACACGAGCAAGCACCTAAGCGGCGCCGGTGTTGAGCCGGTCTCGCCCCTCACACCCGTGCCGGCCCGCCTCTACCGCACCGACCTCACCACCGTGAGCGCCGGTGTGAGCTACAAGGTCTCGCAAGCCGTCTCGGTCAACCTCGACGTGAACAACATCTCGCAGAAGGGCCCCGTCGGCTATCGCTACACGCCGTCCCGCCTGCGCATCGTCTACACGCCCGACGTGACCGTGAACTTCGGCGTAAGCGGCCAGTTCTAAAATCATCTCATCCCTTCGGGGCGATCCCTCGCGGATCGCCCCTTTTTCGTTCATGACCACGACTCTTCGCCTCCTCTCCGCTGCGATGCTCGGCGCAGCTGCGCTGCATGCGCAAACTCCGGCAACGACGCCAGCGACCGCCGCTGCGGCCTCGACTTCTTCCAAGCCCGCACCCGCCACGCCTCCCGCGGAAAAGTTCGGCGTGCCCGTCGACAAGCTCCAGCCGCTCCTCGACAAGCCGCTCTACAAATTCTCCGAGGCTGAGATCGGCCTCTATCTGAAGTATCTTCACGCCGCCGAGCCCGATCTCCGCGCCCGCATCGTCAGCCTCGCGCGCAAGAACATCGGTCAGCCCTACGAGATCTACCTGCTCGGCGAGATGCCGTTCGAGACGTATGACCCACAGCCGATCTATTGCCTGAGCAAGAGCGACTGCCTCGTCTTCTGCGAACACACCTACGCGATGGCGCTCAGCTCCGACTGGAGCGGCTTCATGCGCATGCTCCAGCGCATCCGCTACCGCGACGGCCAGCTCGGCGTCGCCACGCGCAACCACTACACCGAGGCCGATTGGAATATCTCCAACCGCTGGCTCGTCCACGATCTCACCAACGAGCTCGCCGGCGACAAGGCCGGCAAATTCGAGGAGAAGATCGACCGCTCGAAATTTCTCCAGAGCCACTTCGGCGTGAAAACGAGTTTCCCGGTCGAGGATCACAAGGACACCTTCATTGCGATCGCCGATCTCGCGCTCGCGCTGCCGCACCTGCAGGACGGCGACTTCGTGAATGTTGTGCGCTGCTCCATCGCACCCGGCGGCCATCCCAATACCGAGGTCTACGGCGGCAACGCCTGGGTCGGCCACACCGGCCTCATCGCCCACGGCCCCGACGGCACCGTGCACCTGATCCACTCGTCCGAGCCCGCCGTGCGCGAGGAGCCCATCGCGGATTTCGTCGCCCGCTCGCTGAAAATGGCCGAGGCCCCCGGCGCGAAGCAGCGCCTGATCGGTTTCAAATTCCTCCGCCTCGAGCAAGACCCACTCGCCAACCTCCGCAAACTCGACGGCGACCAAATGCCCCGTGTGACCTTGCCCGGCGGCGCCTCGCTCTAAGAAAATCGATCTCAACTTGGACACAGAGCTCACAGAGAATTAAGCAGAGATCACAGAGACCGCCTCCGTGACCTCGCCTCCTCTCTCTGTGCCCTCTGTGCCCAGCACCGCTCCCGCCGCAGCCTAGCCTAATGTCCGTCCCTTCCTCCATCCGCACGCTCCCCTCTCGCACCGCCGAACTCGGCGCGTTGCTCGAGCGCTGGGCCAACATCAATTCCGGCTCCGGCCACGCCGCGGGCCTCGCGCGGATGCGCACCGAGTTGCAGGCAGTGTTTGCTCACGCATTTCCGCACGCGAAGATCATCGAGGTCGCGGCCGATGCGCCGGGCCATAATCCCCCCGGCGTCACGTCGCTCGCGCTCCGCGTGCGGCCCGAGGCCCCCTCGCAAGTGCTGCTCTGCGGCCACTACGATACGGTATTCGAGGTGGACGATGCGTTTCAAAGCTGCCGCTGGCTCGACGCGCACACGATCAACGGTCCCGGCACGTGCGATATGAAGGGCGGCATCGTCACGCTACTCGCCGCGCTGCAAGCCTTCGAGCTCACACCGCACGCTGCACAGGTCGGCTGGGAAGTGCTGCTCACGCCCGACGAGGAAACCGGCACGCACGGCTCGCGCGCGTTGTTCAATGCCGCGGCGCAACGGCACCAATTCGGTTTCGTCTTCGAGCCCGCGCGGCCCGCGGGCGACATCATCCACTCGCGCAAGGGCACCGGCGGACTCGTCGCCACGTGTCACGGCCGCGCCGCGCACGCCGCGAAAATTCCCAACGACGGCCGCAACGCCATCCTCGCGCTCGCTGAATTTCTCCTCGAAGCCGCGAAGATTCCGAGCGAGCTGCCCGGCGTGCTCGTCAACGTCGGCAACATCCGCGGCGGCACGAGCGCGACCAATGTCGTGCCGCACTTCGCGCAGGCCGAGATCGATCTCCGCATCACGCAGCAAAGCGACGCCGCGCCGCTCTTCGCGCGTTTCGACGCCCTCGCTGCGCGCGTGAATCAGCGCGATGGCTTTCGCCTCGAGCTGAAGGGCGGCCTCAATCGTCCGCCCAAGGAATGCCTGCCCGCCGAGGAGGCTTTGTTCCCCGCGTGGCAACAAGCCGCGCGCGATGTCGGCGTGGCGCCATTCACGTGGGTGCACGGTGGCGGCGCGAGCGATGGCAATTTTCTCTCCGCGGCCGGCCTGCCGTGCCTCGACGGCCTCGGCCCGGTCGGCGACCAGTTGCACAGCGACCGCGAGTTCTGCCGCGTCGACACCATCGCGCCGCGCGCACAGATCGTCGCGCTGTTTCTTCACCGCATCGCCGCGGGAGAGATCACGCTGCCGAAAAAATAATCTACTGCGGCAAGAACCACCCGCCCAGCACCGCGGCCCGCCGCGCGCCCGTCACCTCCGGACAATTTCCCGGCCGCTCATGCCTCCGCTGAAACGCGAGCCACGCAAACGCCATCGCCTCGACCCAGCCCGCGGCAACGCCGAGCGTGTCGGTGGCCGCGACTGTGCAGCCGGGCAACCGCTCCGCGAGCGCGCGCATGAGGACCGGATTGCGCGCTCCACCGCCGCACACGAAAACTTCCTGCACCCGCTCGACGCGAATCGCATCCGCGATCGACTGCGCCGTCAGCGCCATCAACGTCGCCTGCACGTCTGTATCGCTCGCGTTGCCCCGCGCCCGAGCCAGTCGCTGCTCCAGCCAAGCCGTCGAAAAATGCTCCGGCCCCGTGCTCTTCGGCGGAGCCGCGCGGAAGAATTCATCGGTCAGCAGCTCGTGCAACAACGCCTCGCTCACGCGTCCCCGCGCCGCGAGCGCGCCGTCGTAATCCATCGGCGTGCCGAGCACGCGCCGTGCCCAGCCATCGAGCAGAGTATTGCCGGGCCCGGTGTCGAAGCCGCGCACGGGCACAGTCTCGCCGGAAAGGATCGTCACGTTGGCGATGCCGCCGATGTTCACGATCACTCGATTCACGCCGGGCTTTTGGAAAATCGCCGCGTGAAATGCCGGCACGAGCGGCGCGCCCTGCCCGCCGAGCGCCATGTCTTTCCGTCGAAAATCCGCCGCCACCGCAATGCCCGTCTCCGCCGCGATCACATTCGGATCACCAATCTGCAACGTGAAAGGTGCGGACACTTTTGGCCGATGCCGGATCGTCTGTCCGTGACTGCCAATCGCGGTCACCTCGCTCGCCGCCACACAAACGTGCGCGAGGAGTTCGTTCACCGCCTGCCCGAAGAGTTTTCCCACGCGCACATCGGCCTGTCCCATGCGATCGATCTCGTTTTCCCCCGGCACGGCGAGCGCGAGCAGTTCGGCGCGCAGCTCCGGTGGATAGGCCAGCGTGTGTGTCGCCTCGAGCTGCGGCTGCGGCGCGAAGCGCACCAGCGCGGCATCGATGCCATCCATGCTGGTCCCCGACAGGGTGCCGACGTAGAGTTCGTTCATGCGACCGCTTCACTGTGAACTAACCTCGCTCCGTCGCACAGCGAAATTGCCGCCGTTTTCCCGATGCTGAACACCGAAACACCCAGCGCCAGTCATCCCGAGCTCGACCGCTACGCGACGACCGACCTCATCCGCGCCTTTACCGAGGATCAGGTCCACGCCGCCCAGGTCGTGCACGCTGCCGCTGCGCAACTCGCCCGCGCGGTCGACGCCGCCGCGCCGCGCATCGCCGCGGGCGGACGCCTGATCTATGTGGGCGCGGGCACCTCCGGTCGTCTGGGCCTGCTCGACAGCGTGGAGCTATGGCCGACGTTTTCCTGGCCGCGCGAGCGCGCCATCGCGATTCTCGCTGGCGGGCAACAGGCGCTCTTCGTCGCCGTCGAGGGCGCCGAGGACAATCGCCCGCAGGGCGCGGTCGATCTGCGCGCTGCGCAGCCCACGACCAACGATGTCGTCATCGGCGTCGCCGCTTCCGGCGCCACGCCCTACGTGCTCGGTGCGCTCGAGGCCGCTCGCGCCGCGGGCGCGCTCACCATCGGCATCGCCAACAATCCCGACTCCCCCGTCGCCTCGCTCGCCGAAATCGGTGTCACTCTCGACACGGGCAGCGAGACCATTTCCGGGAGCACGCGCCTCAAGGCCGGTACATCGCAGAAGATCGCGCTCAACACCCTCTCCAGCGCGATCATGGTCCGGCTGCACAAGGTCTACGGCAACCTGATGGTCGACGTGCTCCCGACCAATGCGAAGCTCTACCGCCGCGCGCTCGCCCTCACCGTCCGCGCCACCGGTGCCGATGAGGCCGCCGCCCGTGCCACGCTGGAGGCCTGCAAGTACCGCGTGAAGGTCGCCATCGTCGCGCTCCGCCGCGGCATCGATGTCACCGCCGCCGCCGCCGAGCTCGATCGCCACGCCGGCAGCATCCGCGCCGCCCTCGGCCAGCTCTGAGACTCGCGCGATGCACGCCGCCCCGTCTTTTCGGCTCGTCGGCTGTATCCTATTTCTCACTACACTCTTCGCCGGCTGCGCCACGTTGCCGCCGGCGAAGTCCCGTGAAAATCCACCGCCTGCCCCGCGCGAGTTTCGCGCCGCATGGGTCGCGACCGTCGCCAACATCGACTGGCCCAGCAAACCCGGCCTGCCCGTCGCCCAGCAGCGCGCCGAGATGCGCGCCATCCTCGACCGCGCCCGCGCGCTTCAGCTCAACGCCATCGTCTTCCAAGTCCGCCCCGCCGCTGATGCGCTCTATCGCTCCACACTGGAGCCTTGGTCCGAATACCTCACCGGCGCGCAGGGCCGCGCACCCGACGATCCCGACTACGATCCGCTGCGCGAGTGGATCGCCGAGGCGCATAGTCGCGGCCTCGAACTGCACGCGTGGTTCAATCCTTACCGCGCGCGCCACTCCTCCGCCAAATCCCCGCTCGCCGCCACGCACTTCGCGACTACGCACCCCGATGCCGTGAAATCCTACGGCGACCTCCTCTGGATGGACCCCGCCAATCCCGCCGCCGTGACGCAAACGCTCGCCGTCATCCGCGATGTCGTCCGCCGCTACGACGTCGATGGCATCCACCTCGACGACTATTTCTATCCCTACCCGATCAAGGCCCCGAACAGCACCGCCAATCTCGATTTCCCCGACGACCCCGCGTGGCAGGCCTACCTCGCCCACGGCGGCAAACTCGCCCGCGCCGACTGGCGTCGGCAACACGTCGACGATCTCATCGCCGAGATCTACCGCTCCGTCCACTGGCTCAAGCCGTGGGTGCGCTTCGGCGTGAGTCCCTTCGGGCTCGGTCGCCCCGACCGCCGCCCCGCCGGCATCGCTGGTTTCAGCCAATACGATTCGCTCTACGCCGACGTCGAGCTCTGGCTCCAGCGCGGCTGGGTCGACTACCTCTCGCCGCAGCTCTACTGGCCCATCGACCAGAAAGCGCAGGCCTTCGGCACGCTGCTCGCCTACTGGTCCGCGCAAAACACCGCCGGCCGCCACGTGTGGCCGGGCCTCTTTACCAGCTCCGTCCACTCCACCGCGAAATCGTGGAGGCCCGACGAAGTGCTCCGCCAAATCTCGCTCCTCCGCACGCAGACGCCCGGCACCGGCCACATCCACTTCAGCATGATCGCGCTCATGCAGGATCGGCAGGGCCTCAGCTCCTCTCTACAGCGCGACCTCTACTCCACCCCTGCGCTCGTCCCCGCCACGCCGTGGCTGAATCCCACCGTGCCCGCACGCGCACCGTATCTCGTCGCGCAAAAAAACACCGACGGCTCGTCGGCCTCACGCCTCGCCATCCGCACGCACTGGTGGAGCCTCCGTCCGCGCCCGGTGGTTTTCGCCGTGTGGAAACGCTACGGCACGCAGTGGCGTTTCTCCGTGCAGCCCGCCGCCGAACCCTTCGTCGACCTCACGCCCGATTCCATCCTCGGCCCCGTGACCGAGGTCGTCGTCACCAGCACCAATCACCTCGGCCTCGAAAGCCGCCGCGCCGCACTCGACCTCACCACTCCTGTCCGCTAAATCTTTTTCGCCTTCATGGACGCCGCCCCTGCTCGCCCGAGAAATCCCTGGTTATGGATTCCGTCGCTCTATTTCGCTCAAGGCATCCCGTACGTGGCGGTGATGACGTTGTCGGTCGTGATGTACAAGGGCCTCGGAATCTCGAACGCCGACATCACCTTCTACACCGGCTGGCTCTACCTCCCGTGGGTGATCAAGCCGCTCTGGAGCCCGCTGGTCGACATCCTGCGCACTCGTCGCTGGTGGATTTGGATCATGCAGCTTGTGATCGGCGGCGCGTTCGCCGGCGTGGCGCTGACCATCCCAGCGCCCGATTTCTTCAAGTACACCCTCGCATTTTTCTGGCTGCTGGCATTCAGCTCCGCGACCCACGATATCGGCGCCGACGGTTTTTACCTGCTCGCCCTCCCGCAGCATCAGCAAGCGGCGTTCGTCGGCATTCGCAGCACTTTCTACCGGGTGGCGACCATCTTCGGCCAAGGCCTGCTCGTGATCCTCGCCGGATTTCTTCAGGCGCACACCGGCTTGCCCAAGGTCGAGTTGTCAGCGCAAGCCAGCGAGCGAGCGGGAAGCGCAATCGTGAGCAGCATCGACCCGACCGCGCTCGCTGCACCCGTCAGTCAATCGGGTGAACTCATCCTCCAAGCCAGCTCCAGCGAGATCACTTTAGCGAGCCAGCCTCGCGACCGGGCTGAGGTCAGCGCACTCATCGCGAAGGCCCACGAGTGGAATACCGCCCAACAGTTTTTACGGACGCGCCAAAATAGCAGCCAAGCCGCCACGCCTGCAACCGAGTCTTGGTGGACTCGCGACGTATCCGCGCCGCTTGGCCAGTGGCTGCGTGACCACTTCGGCACCGAGCGCGCTTCAACCACTGGCAAAGCCGGCAATATCGGCGTCACGGCCCTGCGCCTGAACAAAGCACCGGGGCAAGAAATCGTCGCGACCGTAGTCTTCCGCTCAGGTGACAGCAGCCTGGCCGTCGTCGAGGGTGCTCGTCTGGTCTTCGATGATTCCAACTGGCAGCAGCCTGCACTGGTCGTCGTGCAAGCGGATCCCAAACTCCGCGGCAGTGCGACGGCCTCGTTCGAAGTGCGCACCGGCAATCAGCCGTTCTCCTGGGTAGTGACGTTCGCCGTCGCCGTGGCGTTTTTCATCGGCATCGCGTTTTGGCACCGCGCCATCCTGCCGCGCCCTGCGAGCGATACACCCGGCAACATTTCCCAAGTTGGCACGTTCCTGCGGGAATTTTTTGGTGCGCTGGGTTCGTTCTTCGTCAAGGACCGCATCGGGACGATCCTCTTTTTCCTGCTGATCTTCCGCCTCGGTGAGGCTCAATTGGTGAAGATGGTCGTGCCCTTCCTGCTCGATGGCCGCGACGCCGGCGGGCTCGGGTTGACGACCGGCGAGGTCGGCTGGGTCTACGGCACGATCGGCATCTTCGCTCTCACCTGTGGTGGCCTGCTCGGTGGTGCCGCCATCGCGAAGCACGGACTGGCGCGCTGGTTGTGGCCGATGGTCTGCATCATCCATTTCCCGGATGCGGTTTTCATCTACCTCGCGCACGCCCAACCGGAGAGCACTGCACTGATTTCCATTTGCGTCGCGATCGAGCAGTTCGGGTACGGCTTCGGATTTACCGCGTACATGCTGTACATGATCCAAGTCGCGCGCGGGTCACATCAGACCGCACACTACGCGCTCTGCACCGGCTTCATGGCCCTCGGCATGATGCTGCCCGGGATGCCCGCGGGCTGGCTGCAGTCGCAGATCGGCTACACCCATTTCTTCACGTGGGTGCTCGTCTCCACTGTCCCATCCTTCATCGCCGCCTCGCTGCTGAAGATCGACGCGACGTTTGGGAAGAAGTCTCAGGGGTAGGGCGGAGTATCCACTGCTGTCCGGTTAAGACCTTCCGACAAAAATCTCGTGATCGGACTGAGGTCAGCGAAACGACATACTTCTCAGTGTATTGTCGGGTTTCCTTAGAGAGAGGTCAGAGCGACGAAGTCGCACTGAGCACGAGACGGTCGCTTTATCCGCGTCATAGTGATTTTCGGTTTCCAAATCGCTCACACTTTTTCGGTTTCGATTCTCACTCTGTGAAGGCTCTGTTACTCTCTTCCTTAACCGGACAGCAGTGGCGGAGTATCCTTACTCCGCCGCGTTCGCCTCGGCAGATCTTTAGCCACAGATTACACAGATAAGCACCGATGATCGGCTAGATTTATCCGTGCCCATCTGTGTAATCTGTGGCCAAAAAAAATCAGTCCGAGCCGTTCGTGCTCTTCTTCACCTGCGGCAAATTCAGCAGGCTCCGCGCGCCGCCGATCAGTTTGTCCCACTGGAGGGCGGGGCCGGGGTCGGTCTTATTGGTCTGGATGTGGTAGTGGCCCATCACGCCGTGGTAGGCTTTGAGTTCGTCGTCGGGGAGTTTCTTGAGGAGTACGTTGCCCTGCGCGTCGCGCGGGTAGTCGCAGGTGATCTTGGGAAACACTTTGCAGAGCGCGGCGGTGAGCTTGATCAGCGCGGCGTACTGCTGCGGCGTGAAATCGTACTGCACGAGTTCCTGTCCCTGCACGACGCCGGTCACGGGCTCGGGGCGCGCGGGGTGGCCGACGAAGTTTTTCGTGTAGATCATCGGCTCCTTGATGCGCGCGGGGATCGTGAGCGTCGTCTTGCCCGGGCCGTCGCTGCGATACCACTCATCGAGCGGCTTTGTCTCCTTCGGCGGGTACGCGCCCATGTTGGCGATCTCGATGCCGATGGAGCGGTCGTTGGACGTCGTGGCATGCCACGCGCGCTCCTTGAGGTCGAGCGTCTGGTAAATGGTGCCGTCGACATCGAGCATGAAGTGCACGCTGAGGTCGCGGTGATCCTGCAGGATGTTGAAGCAGACTTTGCTCAGGCCGCAGACGTCGAAGTGCAGCACGAACTGGTCGACGGTGTTCTGCAGGTCCTTCAGCTCCCAGCCGCCGCCGCGCACGCGCTCGATCTGCTCGTCCGAGAGGCCCGCGGCACGGAGACCGTAGCGATTCGGGGTCTTGAGGTCCTTCACCAGCTCTTTCGATTTTTCCCAGCTGCTCTCCGCGTACGGACTGAAGCGCCGCTCGACGCGGTACGCATCGTAGCCGCCCGCGTCCATCCACGTGATCACGCGCGTGCCGGTGTGAAACAACTGCCCAGCGACGACGATCTCGTCGCCCTTGCGCTTCACAAAGGTCCGCGGCAGCGCGCAGCTCCCGAGCAATAACGCGATGCCCACCGCGAGTCCCGCCATCACGCCAAACCGCACCGAAAATTTCATGGAGAACACGGGCCGCAGTCTCACCGCCCGCGCTCTCCGCCACAACCGAGAAACGTCTCGAAAATCACCGCTGCGCCGCCGCACAAACGTGGACTTTTCCCATGCACCGCGGCTCAATCGGCGCGTGTTTTCTCCGCGTCTCCCGCTCGCGTTTGCGACTCTCGTTTTCCTTGGCGGCTGCGCCACGCCGCAGAATCCAACGCCAACCACTCCTTCGCCGAAATCCGACGCGATTTCATCCGCACCCGCACCACGCTCCCCCGTCGCCGAGCCGCGCGTGAAGCTCGGCAACGAGGTGCTCGCGGCGCACCAGTTTCGCGAACTCGCGGGCAAGCGCATCGGGCTCATCACTAATCCTTCAGGCGTCAACCACCGGCTAGAGACGACCATCGACGTACTGCGCAAAGCGGCCGGCGTGAAACTCGTCACGCTCTTCGGCCCCGAGCACGGCGTGTACGGCGATGTGCCCGCGGGCGAAAAAGTCCCGAGCTCCGTCGACCCGCACACGGGGCTCGTCGTCTACTCGCTCTACGGCGCGACCCACCGGCCCACGCCCGCGATGCTCAAGGAGCTCGATGCGCTCGTGTACGATCTGCAGGACACGGGGTGCCGCTCGTACACGTTTGTCAGCACGATGGGCGATGCGATGGATGCGTGTGGCGAGGCGGGCATCGAGTTCATCGTGCTCGACCGGCCCAATCCGCTCGGCGGCGAGCGCATCGAGGGGCCGCTACTCGCCGGGGAAAAATTTCGCTCGGGCGTGAGCCGCTGGGATGTGCCGTATGTTTACGGTCTCACCTGCGGCGAACTCGCGCGCATGATCAACGACCGCCGCTGGATCGCGCATCCGTGCAAGCTCACCGTCGTTCCGCTCGAGGGCTGGCACCGCGACATGACTTGGGCCGACACCGGCCTGCCGTGGGTGCCCGCGTCGCCGCATATCCCGCACGCGGAGTCGCCGCTCTTTCAAGTCGCGACCGGCATGCTCGGCGA
Source organism: Verrucomicrobiota bacterium (assembly GCA_048498795.1). Classification (GTDB taxonomy): domain Bacteria; phylum Verrucomicrobiota; class Verrucomicrobiia; order Opitutales; family Opitutaceae; genus JBEHXH01. The sequence continues at coordinate 303,920 of JBEHXH010000009.1, read as the reverse complement.
GACGCAGCTCGTGAGCGTGGGCGTGGGCTACACGCTGCCGTTCGAGTGCATCGCCGCGCCAAAGGTCGACCCGCACGCGTTTGCCGCGCAGCTCAACGGCTACGCGCTCCCCGGCCTCCATTTCCAGCCGGTCACGTACAAACCTTACTACAGCGCGTACAAGGACGAGCTCATCGGCGGCGTGCAGGTATACTTCACCGACCCCGCACACGCGCCGCTCACCGCGCTCAACTACTACGCGCTCGAAGCGCTGAAAAAAGTCGCCGGCCTCGACGTGCTCGCGCGCGCCGGCAACCGCCTCTCGATGTGGGACAAGGTCAACGGCTCCGACGTCCCACGCCTCGCCTTCGCCGCCGGCCAATCCGCCGCCGAAATCGTCGCCTCGTGGAAAACCGGCGAAGACCAATTCCGCAAAGAACGAGCGAAGTACCTGCTGTACTGAACAAGCGGTAGGGAAATTTTACAGGAGGAAACGGAGGAAAGGCAGGAGGGTTTACACGAAGATCGCCAAGGTCGCGAAGAACCGAAGGTTTTCTTTGCGAATCTTCGCCGCCTTTGCGTCTTCGCGCTTAATTCCGAAATCACTTCGTCACGGCCGAGAGGAACCACTCCATCGAGTACGCGGTGAGCTGGCCGCTGGGGCCGGAGAGGTTGTACTCGAGAGCGTGCGTGGCCCAGGGGAGCGAGACGAAGGCGTATTGCGCGCCAGCTTCGCCGAGCTTGGCGGCGAGGCGTTCGCTTTGGCGGTACCATACGAGGGTGTCGAGGTAGCCGTGCACGAGGAGCGTGGGCGGCGTGTTCTTGTCGACGAGCATGATGCCGCTCGCAGTGTCGTAGTTCACGCGCGCGGTCTCGGGCGTGCCGCCGAGAAATTGGCGGAGCAGCAGCGGGGATTTGAGCGCGTCGTCGTCGCGCGCGTACTTCCACGCGAAGTGCATGTCGGCCGGCGCGTAGAGCGCGATCACGCCGCGCACCGCGGGATCGTGCAGACCATACGCGGTCGCCTCGACGAGCTGGCCGCCCGCGCTGCGCCCCGCGAGGACGAGGCGCGTGGGATCGACGTTGAGCTTCGTCGCGTTGGCTTTCACGAACGCGATCGCCGCCGAGATGTCGGCGAACTGCGCGGGCCAAGGATCCTGCGGCGCGAGGCGGTAAGAGATGTCGGCGACGGCGTAGCCGAGGTGCGCAAGCCAGTCGTTGAGCGAAGCGATCTGGCCGCGGTCGCCATTATCCCAGCCGCCGCCGTGCACCACGATCACGCAAGGCGCGGGCTTCGTGACGCCGGGCGGGCGATAGAAATCGAGGCGAAGGTCGCCGCTGTACGGCATGAGCTCCGACTGCACGGGCGAGGGGCCGCCGGTGAAGAGTTTGAAAAAGGAAAACGGCGCGTGCGCGGGAGCGACCGCGGGGCCAAACGCGCGGCCGAGCTGGCGCGGGAGATTTTCCGCGATGCTCGCCGCCTGAAACGCCGGCTTGAGCAGCAGGCCGATCGCGAGTGCGCAGACGAACATCGTGGCGATGGCGAAGGGCATTTGTTTCGTGCGCATGAGCCACGCGACGACGAAGATGATGAGCGGCGCGAACGCCACGTAGTGGCCGAACTCGCCGGCGAGCAGCGCGAGTTTCCACGCGAGCCAGTCGGGCGCCTTCACGACGGTGAGCAGGCCGAGCGCGGCGAAGGTCAGGGCGAGGAGCAGCAGGAGCCAGCGAAGCATGGGACGTGGTACGCCCCACATCGCCGCAAAGAGGCAGCGCGGGCGCAAAAAGATTCGGCGCGGGATTTCGCTTTGCGCCGGTCGCCGCTTTTTGCGCCCATGCCGGGATGCGACGCCTCGACCAGCTCCTCTCCAACCTCGGCTACTGCTCGCGCCGCGAGACACGCGGCTGGCTAGACGACGGTCGCGTGACGATCCGCGGCGTAGAGGCCGACGATCCGTCGGAGAAGGTGAAAGCCGCAGACGTGCATATCGACGGCGAGCCAATCGACCACCCCGATGGCTTGCTGCTTCTCTTGAATAAACCTCTCGGTCTCGTCTGCTCGCACGACGGCCGCGAGGGCCCGAGCATCTATGACCTGCTGCCCGACCGCTGGCGGCGGCGCAGCCCAACCGTCACGACCGTGGGCCGTCTCGACAAGGACACGAGCGGCCTCCTGCTCGTCACCGATCTCTCCCCGCTCGTGCATCGGCTGACCTCGCCGAAGCACAAGGTGCCAAAACTCTACCGCGCGACGGTCGACATGGATCTCGCGCCAGACCTCGTAGAAAAGTTCGCGAGCGGCACGCTCGTGCTCGACGGCGAAGACGAACCCTGCGCGTCCGCCGAGCTGAAGATCATCGCCCCGCGCGAAGCGGAGCTCGTGCTTACCGAGGGGAAATACCACCAAGTGCGCCGCATGTTCGCCGTCGCCTGCAGCGCGACGGTGCTGACGCTGCATCGGGAAAAATTTGGCGAACTCACGTTGGGCGATTTGCCCGCGGGAAAATGGCGTGAGCTACCGCTGGATCAGTTCGGGGCGGTGTGAGCAGCGGGAGATTTTTGGGGGTTTACAGGAGGGAACGGAGAAAAGGCAGGAGAGTTTTTAACCGCGGATGAACACGGATGGACGCGGATCAGGGATCCGTTCGTGTCTCTTCGTGTGCATTCGTGGTTAAAAACCAAACCGTGAAACCACGAATGGACACGAATTCACACGAATGACGGCCGATCATCCGCGTCTATCTGTGTTCATCCGCGGTTAGATTTTCCCTGCTTTCTACTGACTGACTTGCCTCACGAATAGTTCGCGGCGCGGAGGGCTTCGAGGATGCGTTCGCCGCCGCCGCGGACGTGGCCGAGCATCACGGTGCGGGCGGCGTCGGCGTCGTGTTTCTCGATGGCGTCGACGAGCGCGTGGTGTTTCGCGGAAGGATTCGCGGGGTCGAGCTGGCGGCCGATGCGCAGGTACGTGGGGCGCTGGTAGAGATCGAGCGCGGACATCACGATGTTCTCGAGCAGGGGATTGCGCGCGGTGCGGACGACGCGGAGGTGAAAGCGGGCGTTGGCGCGGCAGTAATCGACGAAGCCGCCGTCGTCGGCCGGGTCGTAGGGCAGCGTGGCTAGCGCGCGCAGCTCGGCGATGTCGGTCGCGGTGGAGCGCTCGGCAGCGAGGCCCGCGGCCTGCGTCTCGACCACGGCACGCAGCTCGATGAGATTGCGGAACCCCTCCAGCGTGATCGCGGCGACGCGGTAGCCGGCGTGCGGTTGAAAGGAGACGAGGTCTTCGTGGCTCAGGCGATTGAGCGCTTCGCGGAGCGGCGTGCGGGAGACACCAAGCTCGTCGCAGAGGGCTTTTTCCACGAGCCGCTGTCCCGGCGGGAGCTGACAGGAGAGGATCCGCTGCTTGAGCACCGCGTAGACGTGGTCCGGCAGCGCGGTCGGCCGCATGGCTTGCGGCGCGATCTCGATGAGGGAGGGCCGGACGGCGGGTCTCATGGTGGCAGCGGTTGTTTCGGCCTGCATCATCGGGGGAGCGAGAAAATTGTCCGAAAAATACTTGTATACAAGTATACAATCTGATTTTCACCTCCTCGAACTCGTACCCCGACTCGTCGCCCCTAGCCTGCACCCCTGCATGGAACCCGGCCTCATCGCCCCGTCCGCCGAGCTGAAGCGCTCCCCGACGCTCGCGCACGCACTCGTGCCGATCGTAGGCGCGGCGCTCTTGGTCGGCGTCGGTTTCGGTTACTACAAGGTCAAGGTCGAGATCATGCTCATCCTCTCGACCGTGCTCACGTGCGGTCTCGCCGCGTGGCTCGGACTCGGCTGGAAGGAGATGCAGGCGGGCATGATGCAGAGCATTCACAAAGGCATGCCCGCGATGCTGATCGTCGTCGTCGTGGGCGCGCTGATCGCGAGCTGGCTCGCGTGCGGCACGATCCCGATGATCATCTACTACGGGCTCGGGCTGATCTCGCCGAAGATGTTTCTCGTCACGGCCTCGCTCGCGACCGGCCTCGTGTCGTCGCTCACGGGCACGGGCTACGGGACCATCGGGACAGTCGGCGTGGCATTCATGGGCATCGCGCAGGGGCTCGGCGTGCCGGAGGGCCCGGCGGCAGGCGCGCTGGTGGCGGGCGCGTATCTCGGCGACAAGATTTCCCCGTTCGCGGCCAACGCCAACTTCGCCGTCGCGATCGCGCGGGTGAATATTTACGACCACATCCGCCACTGCATGTGGACGACGGTGCCGGCGTTTCTCGTGGGCCTCGCGATCTACGCATTCGTCGGCCACACGAGCGCGGGCAACGCCGCGACCTTCGCCGCCGATGACGCGGTGCGGCAGGCGCTCGCGAAGAATTTCGTCTTCAGCCCGTGGCTGCTGCTGCCGCCGGTCGTCACGCTCGGCCTCGCCATCGGCAACCGGCCGGTGATGCCCGGCATGGTGCTGTCGGTCGCGGTCGCGGTGGCGCTCGCGGTCTTCGTGCAGCACGCGCCGCTCGTCGATGCGATCAATCTGACCGTGACGGGCTTCGAGCCGCACACGGGCAACGCCCTCGTTGACAAGCTCCTCGCGCAGGGTGGCATGGACAAGATGATGCACGTCACGCTCGTGGCGCTCTGCGCGTTTGCGTTCAGCGGCGTGCTGCAGAAAGCCGGGCTGCTCGAGCCGGTGCTCGTGCGGCTCTTCAAGTTCACCACCACCACGCCGCGGCTCATCGGTGCGACCGCCGTGAGTTGCTTCGTGGTGGAGCTGATGACGGGCGCGGCGTTCGTTACGATTTTGCTGCCATCGGAGTTGTTCGGTCCCGCGTATCGGAAGCTCGGGCTCGCGGGAAAAAATCTCACGCGCACCATCGGCGACTGCGGCATCGTGGGCGTGCCGCTGATCCCGTGGAGCATCGCGGGGGCGTTCATGAGCGGCGCGCTCAAGGTTCCCGTCGCAGCCTATGCGCCGTGGGCGATTTTTTGCTATGCTGGCGCGGTGTTCACGCTGATCGCGGGCTTCACCGGCATCGGCATTGCTGCGAGAAAAAACGACGATGAAACCCAACCCGGGAGCTGACGCATGAACCGCGCGATCCTAGTCATTCACGGCGGCGCGGGTGCGCTGCCGCGCGCGGAGATGACCGCCGAGCGCGCCGCGGAGTTTCACACCGCGCTGCGCACCGCGCTCGAAACCGGCTATCGGCTGCTCAATCGCGGCGCACCGAGTCTCGATGCCGTCGAGGCCACCGTGACGTGGCTCGAGGACTGCCCGCTCTTCAACGCCGGGCGCGGCTCGGCCTTCACGCGCGAGGGACACATCGAGATGGAAGCGTCCATCGTCGACGGTCGTACGCGCAAGGCCGGCAGCGCGACGCTGCTGCGCCGCGTGCGCAATCCCGTGCAGCTCGCGCGCCGCATCATGGAGTACACGCCGCACGTCACACTCGCAGCCGAAGCGGCGGAGCGTTTCGCGCTCAAGCAAGGGCTGCCGCTGGAGGCGCCGGAGTATTTCTTCACGCCGTACCGGTGGAACGCGATGGTGAAGCTCCGCGGCACCGACCGCACCACGCTCTCCGAGGACGTCGTGGTGCCCGTCGATCCGTCGAGCCCCGAGGCCAACAGCACCGTCGGCGCCGTCGCGCTCGACCGCGAGGGCCATCTCGCTGCGTCGACTTCGTCGGGCGGCACGACGAACAAATACGCGGGCCGCGTCGGCCAAGCGTGTCTCGTCGGCGCAGGCGTGTTTGCCGACGACACCACGTGCGCGGTCTCGTGCACGGGCCACGGCGAGGCGTTCATGCGCGCGGTCACGGCGAGCGATGTCGCGGCGCTGATCGAGCATCGCGGTCTCGATGTCGCGCGCGCCGCAGAGCTCGCGATTCACGAGCGTCTGCGCGGGCGCGGCGGGCTCATCGCGCTCGACCGGCACGGGCGCTTCGCGCTGCCCTTCAACACCGAGGGCATGTATCGCGGCTGGATTGATGACACGGGTAAGCCGCACACGGCCATTTACGATCAGGAGGAAGTATGAACCGTTGCCCTCTTTTCATGAAGCCGGCCCTGCTCTCACTCGCGCTCTGCGCCGCACTTTCCGCGCGCGCGGCCGAGCCGACTGTGCCTGCATCTGCGCCAGCCGCTACGCCCCCCACTGCGGCTGAGCCGAAGGCGACGGCGAGCTTCGTCTTCACGCACGCAGGCAAACCGATTCCGATCTGGAGCTATGTGCCGGCCGACGCCACCGCGAAGACGCCGATCGTCATCGCGCTGCACGGCATCAAACGCGACGCCGATGTGTGCTTCGCCGATCTACTGCCGCACGCGCGCGAGCGGGGCTTCGTGCTGATCGTGCCGGAGTTTTCCGAGAAGGAGTTTCCCAGCGACGACTACATCACCGGCCACGTGCGCGACGCGTCGGGCACCACGCTGCCGAAAGCGCAGTGGGCCTTCTCCGCGCTCGAAAAGATCTTCGACGAAGTCCGCACGCGCACGCACAACGAAACGCCCTCGTACTATCTCTACGGCCACTCCGCGGGCGGGCAGTTCGTGCAGCGCCTGCTGTTGTTTCTCCCCGATGCGCGCATCGCTCGCGCCGTCGTGGCCAACGCCGGTTTCTATACGCTCCCCGATTTCACCGGCGCGTATCCGTACGGTCTCAAGGACACGCCGGTCACCGAGGACGCGCTGCGCCACATGCTCACCCAGCACAATGTGCTACTCCTCGGCACGGCCGATATCGACCCCAAGGCCCGCGCGCTGCGCCACTCGCCCGAGGCCGAGGCGCAGGGGCCGTTTCGCTTCGCGCGCGGGAAGTTTTTCTTCGCCCAGCTCGAAGCCGCCGCACACGCGCGGAAGCTCGACCTCGGCTGGCACCTCGAAACCGCGCCCGGCGTCGCTCACTCCGATCACGACATGGCGCCCTTCGCGATGAAGGCTCTCTTCGCTCAATAATTTCCCTACCTGCACCCGACCATGAATCCTCAACCCGACTCACGCCCCCGCTCCTCCCGCGCGTTGCTGACTGCCCTCGCGGCGTTGCCCGTCATCGCGTTTGCCCAGGTCGCTCCGACTCCGCCGCCGGCGAAAGAGGAGACGCCCGTCCAACTTGAAGCCTTCAGCGTCACGGGCAGCTCCATCAAGCGGCTCGAGACCGAAAAAGTTCTCCCCATCACGATCTTCGACTCGAGCGCCATGGAAGTGCGCGACGCGTCGCAGCCGTCTGATCTCCTCACCGCCCTGCCGCAGGTCACCGGCCTCCCCGGCAATGAAACCGCCACGCTCGGCGCGACCGCGCGCGGCGACAACGCCACCATCTCCCTACGCGGCATCCCGTCGAGCAACAGCCTCGTGCTGCTCAACGGCCGCCGGCTCGCGCCGCACCCGATCAGCCAGAGCGAAGCAGGCGTGCCCACGCTCTCGACCAACATCAACCAGCTCCCCAACCGCGGCCTCGACCGCATCGACATCCTGCGCGATGGCGCGTCGTCCATCTACGGCACCGACGCCGTCGCCGGTGTGGTGAACTACAACACCACCCGCAACTACAAGGGCACCGAGCTCTCCCTCCGCGCGGGCGAGACGAGCTACCGCGATGGTCAGGAGTGGCGCGCCACGCTCACGCACGGCTTCAGCTTCCTGAAGAACAAGGGCCACGCGATGATCACCGCGGACTATTATCACCGCGCCGCGATGTTCGCGCGTGATCGCGCGTTCGCCGCCGACAACGACAACAGCACGCGCGCGCCCGCGCCTTGGAATGTCGCGACCAACACCACCTTCAACGCCCGCTCCGCCACCACCGAGTACGGCAACTATCTCACGGGCACGATCACCGCGACCGATCAGTACGGCAACGTCACCGGCTTCACCGGCGCGCGCCCCTCGGGCGTGCCTTCGACGCTCGTCGCCACCTCCGGCCTCTGGGTGCTGCAGCCCAATGGCTCTGGCGGCGCCGCCTTCGGCACCGCCACGCCGAGCCGTGCGGGCGTGACGCACGACTACTTCTGGAACAACAACGCCTATCGCGTCATCCAGCCCAAGAGCGGCCGCACGAATATCTACACGAGCGCCGACTACGAGCTCACCGACAAGGTCACGCTCTTCGGCGAAGCGAGCCTCTATCGCGCCGAGTCCGTCACCTACCGCGAGCCCGATGGCATCACGCAGAGCACCGATGGCTTCGTCATCGTGCCTGCGAGCAATCCCTACAATCCTTTCGGCGATCGTTTCTGGTCGACCACCGGCGCACCCAATAGCGACGGCACCGCGCGCCTCACCGGCACGCCGTCCGCCGTCTCCATCACCAACAAGCGCCTCACCGATCTCGCCACCCGCACCGACTTCGTCGACGACTCCGTGTACCGCGGCGTCGCCGGCCTCCGCGGCAAGCTCTTCGATTCGTGGAACTGGGAAGCCGCGCTCCTCTACTCCACCGCCCGCGTGATCGAGGATGAAGAAGGGCCCGACCGGAAGAGCCTCTTCATCAAGGCGCTCAACCAGACCGACCCGACGAAGGCCTTCAATCCGTTCACGCGCACCTTCGCCGTGCAGAACGGCACGCTCATCGCCACCGGCGCATTCGTGAATCCCGACAGCGTCACGTCGACCTTCCGCTCCAGCTTCATCCGCAGCGGTATCACCAAGCTCGGCAGCGGCGACTTCAACGCCTCCGGCGATGTCGTCTCCCTCTGGGGCGGCAACAAGGTCGGCGGTGCCTTCGGCGGCGAGTTCCGCTACGAAGCGTACGACGATTACCGTCCTCCGTTCGCCGGTCTGAATCCGAGCAACTCCGGCCTCGACCCGAGCTCGAACGACTTCCTCGGCTTCTCGCCCAACTCCGACACACACGGCAATCGCCACGTCGCGGCGCTCTACGCCGAGACTGTGCTGCCCATCGTCGGCAAGGAGTTCACCCTCCCGCTCGTGCGCTCGCTCGAGCTCACCGCGTCCGGCCGTTATGAGAGCTACACCGACTTCGGCGACACCACGAAGCCGAAGTACGGCGTGAACTGGCGCCCGACGTCGTGGATCATGCTGCGCGGCTCCTACAACCGCGGCTTCCACGCGCCAAATCTCGCGCAGCTCTTCACCGGCACGCTCATCCGCACCGTCACCGGCAGCACCGACACGTACCGCAGCGCGGTCACTGGCCTCATCACCGACGGCGCGTCCAACCGCCGCAGCGTCGCCTCCGGCAATCCCAATCTCTCGCCCGAGACCTCGACCGGCAAATCCGCCGGCATCGTGATCGACGTGCCGCGCATCAAGGGCCTCTCGCTCACCATCGATTACTGGGAAATCCGCCAGAAGAACCTCATCGCCTCCGGCGGCGGCATCGCCGACGACACCGCCGCCCTTCTCGCCGCCACGCAGGCCGCGCTCGCCGCGGGCACCGCCATCGGCAGCATCGATCTCGGCTCCGGCACCGCCGCCTACAAGGGCGACCCGTCCGTCGTGCGCCTCGCGCCCACGCAGGCCGACAAGGATTTCTTCACCACGTACAACTCCACCCGCAGCGCCGCCAACCAGCGCGCGGTCGTCGGCGCGATCGATATCCTGCGCACGAGCTACTTCAACAAGGCCGAGCAGTTCGTGAACGGTTTCGACTTCGATCTCAACTACCGCCTCCCGCGCCTGTCGCTCGGCGACTTCGTCTTCGATGCGAGCTGGACGTACCTCAATGATTTCCACGCCTACACCGCCGCGGGCGCCACGCGCACCAACTACCGCGAGGGCAACAGCACCAATGTCGGCGGCGCGACGCCAATCTGGCGCGGCGCGACGACGCTCTCCTGGCGCAAGAAGCAATGGGGCGCCGGCTTCGGCTGGTACTACATCGGCCGCTACACCGACGTGAACGCTACCACGACCTCCGCGATCTGGGACTCGCTCGGCCAGCCCGGCTACATCGCGCCAATCTACACCAACGGCACGTACTCGTACCGCTACGTCGTGCACGACACGAAGAGCTACAATATCTTCGCGAGCTACAAGATCGGCGGCGACAACCGCTGGTTCCGCGACACGACTTTCCGCGCCGGCGTGAACAATCTCTTCAACGCCAAGCCGCCGCTCTCCGCCGACTCCCGCGGCTACGATCCCTCGATGTACAACGTGATGGCCCGTGGCCGCACGTACTCGGTGCAGATCACGAAGAAGCTCTGAGCTCAGCTCCGAGTTTTTGAATGGGGCCGCGACGCCCTCGTCGCGGTTCCGCTCAGCCTGCGCGGCGGGGGCGCCGCATCCCCATCACGCGCCCCGCCGCTACCTTTATTTTGTTGAATCCGTTCCTCCGGTTGCCGGAGCGAAGGATTATTCCGGTACATTTCTGCGCACAGAATGGCGCGTAATACGCAGCGCGCGCGCCCCGTTTCCCGTTTACTCGCTGCTGCTCAAAGGGTATCTGCCTACCATGACAAAACGCCCCACCAATAAAGTCCTCAGCACGAACAAACACCTTCTGCGCTGGGTCGAGAAGATGGCTGAGTTGCTCAAGCCGGATGCGATCCACTGGGTCGACGGCTCGCAGGCCGAGTACAATGCACTCTGCGCCCAGATGGTCGCGGGCGGCACGTTCATCAAGCTGAACCAGAAGAAATGGCCCGGCTGCTATCTCGCACGCAGCGATGCGAGCGACGTCGCGCGCGTGGAGGACCGCACGTTCATCTGCTCGCTGTCCAAGGAAGCCGCGGGCCCGACGAACAACTGGGTCAACCCTTTCGAGATGCGGAAGACGCTCAAAGGCCTCTTCGACGGCTGCATGAAGGGCCGCACGATGTTCGTGCTGCCGTTCAGCATGGGCCCGATCGGCTCGCCGATGTCGCAGATCGGCGTGCAACTCACCGACTCGCCGTACGCCGTCGTCAACATGCGCATCATGGCGCGCGTCGGCAAAAAGATCTTCGAGCTGATCGACAAGGATTTCAAACGCGTCGTCCCGTGCGTGCACTCCGTGGGCGCGCCGCTCGCGAAGGGCCAGAAGGACGTCGCGTGGCCGTGCAACAAGGAGAAGTACATCGTGCACTTCCCCGAGACCCGCGAGATCTGGAGCTACGGCTCGGGCTACGGTGGCAATGCGCTGCTCGGCAAAAAATGTTTCGCGCTCCGCATCGCGTCCGCGATGGCACGCGACGAAGGCTGGATGGCCGAGCACATGCTCATCCTCGGCGTCGAGAATCCGCAGGGAAAAAAGGTCTACGTCGCAGCCGCGTTTCCCAGCGCGTGCGGCAAGACCAACTTCGCAATGCTCATCCCGCCCGCGCATTTTCAGAAGCAGGGTTGGAAGGTTTGGACCGTCGGCGACGACATCGCGTGGATCAAGCCCGACGCCAACGGCCGCCTGCGCGCGATCAATCCCGAGGCGGGCTTCTTCGGCGTCGCGCCCGGCACCGGCGCGAAGACGAATCCCAACGCGATGAAGGCCCTCGCGAAGAACACTATCTTCACCAACGTCGCACTCACGCCCGATGGCAGCGTGTGGTGGGAGGGCATGACCGACGAGCCGCCGGAGATGGCGACGGATTGGCAGGGCAAAATCTGGACGCCCGAGATCGCCAAGGCCACGGGCGCGAAGGCTGCGCACCCGAACTCGCGTTTCACCGCGCCCGCGCACCAGTGCCCGACGATGGACGCCGCGTGGGAAAGCCCCGAGGGCGTGCCGATCAGTGGCTTTATCTTCGGCGGACGTCGCGCGACGACGATGCCGTTGATCTATCAGGCGTTCAACTGGTCGAGCGGCGTGTACGTCGGCGCGACGATGGGCTCCGAGATGACCGCCGCCGCCGCCGGCACGATCGGCAAGGTCCGTCGCGACCCGATGGCCATGCTGCCCTTCTGCGGCTACAACATGGGCGACTACTTCCGCCACTGGATCAACATGCAGCGCACGCTCACCGAGACGCCGCGCATCTTCCACGTGAACTGGTTTCGCAAGGACAAGGACGGCAAGTTCATCTGGCCGGGCTTCGGCGAAAACATGCGCGTGCTCAAGTGGGTCTTCGACCGCGTGCAAGCCGGTGGCCGCGCAAAGGAGACACCCATCGGCTGGGTGCCGCGCTACAAGGACATCGACTGGACGGGCTTGGATTTCCCCGAGGCGAAGTTCGACGAACTGCAGGCCTTCGACCGCGCCGCCTGGCGCACCGAAGTCCTCGGCCACGAGGAACTCTTCATCGACCTCCACGCCGCGCTGCCGAAGGAACTCGTCTACGAGCGCGAGCTGCTGATCTGCCGCATGTAAGCGCGCGTTCGCGCGCAGAGAGCAAAACCCAAAGGGGCAAACGCCAAAGTCGGAGTGAGTTGGCGTTTGCGTCTTGAGTGGAGTGAGAAATGGTGAGGTGCGGTCTGCGTCTCACGCGCGGACCAAGAACCCCCGCCCCATCCTCGTGAAAAACCCGCTCCGCTGTCTCCTCGTTCTTGCCGTGTCTACTCCCCTCGCCTCGTTTGGCGCTGATGCTCCCACGCCTGCGCCCGCTCCTGCTCCTGCTCCCGTGAAATCCACCGAGAAGCTCGGCTCGCGCGTCTTCGGGTGGGACTCGCTCACCGTGAAGCCCACGGCCAATGGCGAGCGGCGCGATGTCGTCGATCAGCCGACCGCGACCTTCAAGAATTTCGAGAGCCACATCTCTACGCTCAAGCCAGGCGCCGAGTCGCATCCGCCGCACAAGCATGCGCGCGAGGAGTTCATCATCCTGCGCGAGGGCACGCTCGATGTCTTCATCAACGGCAAGGTCACGCGCATCGGGCCGGGCTCGATGATTTTCTTCGCGTCCAACGATCTCCACAACGTGAAGAACGTCGGCACCACGCCCGCGACCTACACGGTCTTCAACGTCACTACCGACCTCACCGCTTCCGCCCCCGCCGAAGGCGTCGCCGCCGCCGCTGTGCTGGGCAAGCTGCAGTCGGGCGTCTTCGACTGGGAAAAGCTTGAGGCCAAGCCGACCAAGGTCGGCGCGCGTCGCGAAGTCGTGGACTCAGCCACCACCACGTGCACCAAGTTCGAGTGCCACGTCACCACCCTGAAGGCCGGCGAAGCCCCGCACGCCGCGCATCATCATGGTGACGAGGAGATCGTGATCATCAAAGAGGGCACGATGGAGGCGACGATCAACGGCGTCGCGAAGACCGCCGGCCCCGGCTCGATTTTCTTCTACGGCTCCAACGACGAGCACGGCATGAAAAACGTCGGCACCACCGAGGCGACTTACCACGTGATCCGCATCATCACCGACGGCACGCCGCCCGAGCCCGCGGCTCCTGCGGCGAAGTAGTACAGCTCCCCTGTAGCGGCGGTCTATGACCGCCGAAAACACCCGTCCGCGAACCGCGCGCTTCGGCGCTCATAGAGCGCCGCTACAGAAAACCGCCGTCCTGCCGAAGAAGTAGCTAGGCAACGACTCACATGATTTCTGTTTGTGCCTTTTCCGGATTAGCTAAGATCAGCGCCGATTAGCGTTCCACTTCCCCGATTTCTTACCGATTTGCGGTAAAGACCGCGGGCCCTCGTGCCGTTGAGTTGGGAGTATGTTGGCGCATCCTACGACTCTCCCAATTTCCGAAGCCGATCTCATCGCGGTTGCTGCAGAGCTGCCGGCCGCTCCGCGGCTTTTGGTCGAGCTCGGCCAGTTGATTCGCAATCCGCACACCGACGCGAAGGACGTCACCGCCCTTCTCCGCCAGGACCCGTCGCTCGTCTCCCGCCTGATCCGCATGGCCAACAGCGCCGCGTATGCGCGCGCCGAGCCCGCGGGCTCGATCGAGGAAGCGCTCGCCTCCGTCGGCTTCGCGGAGATGCACCGGCTCGTCGGCGCGATCGCGGCGCAGCAGCTCTCCGATCAGCCGCTCCGCTACTACGGCGTGTCCGGCGGCCGCCTGCGCGAAAACGCGCTCTTCGTCGCGGTCATCATGGAAGAGCTCGCGGGCAAGGCCAATGAAGACCCGCGCAGTTGCTACACCGTCGGCCTGCTGCGCTCGCTCGGCAAGATGGCGCTGGAGCGCGTCACGCCGCTCGGCGAGGCCCCGCAGCCTTTCGCGGCCAGCGGCTTCCCCGACATCGGCGACTGGGAGCGGCTCACGTGGGGCGTCACCAACTGCGAAGCGGCCGAGAAGATCCTCCTCCACTGGCACCTCCCGGCCGATGCCGTGATCGCGATCCGTCACCACTATCTGCCCGACGGGAAGCACAATCCGATCATCCATCTGCTCAATCTCTCCTGCGGCTCCGCCGAGCATCGCTGCTACGGTTTGCCCGGCGAGGAGAAGCGCTGGAAATTCACCGCGGAAAACTTCGCCAAGGCTGGCCTCGGCGCCCGTGAATTCCAGCAGGCCACGGAGCGCGCCCAGCGCGTTTACCAGCGCCTGCACACCGCGGTCGGCTGAGCGCCGTTCGCGGTCCGACAAAGAAAAACGCCGCCCGTCACCGGACGGCGTCGCTATGGTTTGGTGTCGGGCAAAGTCGCTGGACCCGGCCCGGACCCAGTCGCGTATCCTTAGAACTGATACGTCACGATCGAGTCCTTGCCCTTGAAGTAAAAGATGCGGCCGGCCTTTTCGTCGGTCATGTAGTCCGGCTCCTTTGAGCCGAGCGCGAGTTCGCGATCGGTTTCGCCCGTGGTGAGATTGATGCCGACGATGCCCACGTCCTTGCTCTTGCCGACCTTGGTCAGCACGTACGAATAAGCCTCGTTGCCCTGCGTGGCGGATTTCCGCTCGCCGGCGACCTTGTTGTAGCGGTCGAGCGAACTGTGGATCGTGCTGATGCCGCTATCGTACTGCGAGGAGCCGAAGCCGCCCTGCGCCGCTTGCGCGTTGCCCGCGAGCCCGGCGAAAGCAGTCACCGCAAACATCGCCGCCATGCCAAAGGTATCGCTCGGCGCCGCGTAGTAGAGCGACCACTTCTCGGCCTTGGCCGCGGGATCAAAGCCGAGGAGGTGCTGCTTGCCCATCACCACGATGTGACCCTGCATGCGCGTGATCGCCACCGGCACGTCGAGGCGCGCCTTGTTCTGCGCCATCGCCGCTTTCGCGATGCCGGTGATGCCGCCGAGCGCGCCGAGACCGAGCTGCGCCACTTCGCCGCCGCCCATCTTGCGCTTGAACTCGATCGGCACGTGAAACGATTCCGTCGGCGTCGTCGCCGCGGCATCGAGGCCGTAGAGATTGCCCGCGTCGGCAAACATCACGGTGTTGGTCTCCGGCAGCACGATGAGATTGGTCAGGCCTTCCTTCACCTTGTCGTAGCTGTACACGGCCTCGCCGCTCGCGGCCTTGAGCACGACAATGCCGAGCGGCTCGCGGAGCTGCACGCCCTGGCCGGTGGAGAAATTGCCGCCGTAGCGGGCGAAGATCTTGTCGCCCACGATCTCGAGCTGCGCCACGAGCGCGTTGTTGCGCGCCTTGAGCAGGCCCGCGTAGCTGGAGATGCGCTCGCTGTTCCACACGACCGCGCCGGTCGCCTTGTCGAGCGCGTAGACGCTGCCGCCCGCGGAACCGTAGATGCGGTCGCCGACGATGCGCAGCGGCGCGTGCGCCTTCTTCAGCTCGTTGCCGCCTTTGATCATCTCCGCGCCCCACTTCACCGTGCCGGTGTTGAGGTCGAGGCAATGGCAGCCGAGGTACGGCAGATAAATGTTGTCACCCTCGATCACCGGATCGTGGTAGCCGGAGAGGTCGGTCGTGGGGATGAATTTCCCGGAGTTGTCCGCGATGTGCAGGCGGATCGCGCCGATCTTCGCGAAATTGGTCGCCCACTTCTGTTTTCCCTCGGCGAGGTCGTACGCGTAGATCCAGGTGCCGGGCGTTTTGCCGTCAGCGCCGTTGCCGTTGAAGATGCAGAGCACGAGGCCCTTTTCAACCACGGGCACCACGCCGAGGAACTGGCCGTTGATTTCCTCCGTTTGCCAGTTGGTCTTGCCGGTGAGGTAGTCGAGTTCGGAGAAGGTCACCTTCGTCAGCCCCGCGAATCCCGCCGCGGTGTGGCACATGAGGAAGGGCGTGCCGGGGACTTCGCGGGCGTTGAAGGGCGAGGTCTTCTTGAACTCGTTGCGCGTCCAGAGCTGCTGGCCGCTCGTCGGGTCGAAGGCGGTGATCGCGTCGTCCGTGCCGACGATGAGCGTGCCGAGGCCCGTGATCTGGTGCCACTTCGCGTCGCCGGAGAGCTTGGCGGTCCAGAGCTGCTTGGCGTCCGCGGCGTAGGCAGCAGAGCCGGCGAGCACAAATCCGAGGGAGGCAAGCCCGAGCCAGCGGGCGACAAACGATTTCGTTTTCATGGGAAAATGGCCGAAGCCGGGGTTCGAGAAAGCGCCATCATCGCCGATCCCGTCCGAAGTGGGTATACGCATCCCTGCGTAAGCTTCGCCGCGCTTTTGAGGTGCTCTCCCGGCGCGCGTCGTCACGGTCGTGCGCCATGTTTCTTCTTCGTCCGCGGAAGAAAGCCCGCCTCGCCCGCGTGCTCGCGCTGGCGCTTGCCTCCGTCGCGCGGGTCGTCGCTGCGCCATCCGAGACCGAACGCGGCCTGCCGCCGATCACGCGTTTCAAGCCGGAGGCCTATCGCGGTGTAAGCTGGGTCTCGTCCGTCGCCGTCACTCCTACCGGGCTCGTGGTGCTCGGGAGCTCGTACAAGGTCATCGTGTACGATGGGCACACGTTCGAGCATATCGCGATGCCGTCAGTCTTCGTCACCCAGGCGGTCTGCGATGCTTCCGGTCGCATCTGGGTCGCGGGCGAAAATGAGTTCGGCACGATCGAGCCCGACGCCGCGACCGGCGCGCTGCACTATACGTCGCATCTCACCGATCTTCCGCCCGATCAACGCGTCGTCGGCACTACGTCCGGACTCGTGCCTTGGCACGACGGCGTCTGCGTGCTCTCCGGCACGGCGCTGATCACGCTCACCTCGCAGGGCGTGCGCGTGTGGCCGCTCCCGGCCGACCCCACCAGCACGCTCCATGCTGCCGGCGGCCGGCTCTACATTCACCGGATGAGCGATGGGCTCACGGTTTTTGACGGCGAAAAACTCACGCCGCTCGAATCGGGTCTTTCGCTGGTCAAGAAGCGCACCGTCGTCCTGCCCGGCGATGAACAGCGCGCTCTCGTCTTCGTCGCGGGCCTCGGTGCGCATTGGCTCAACTACGCGACGGGCCAGCTCACGCACTTCGCCATCTCACTCGATCCACTCTTCGCCGAATCTGCCGTTCGCGACGGTACGCGCCTCAGCGATGGCCGCTATGTTTTGCAGCGGCAGGGCTCCGGCGGCGGCATCGTGATCGCCGAGGCCGATCTCAGTGCGGGCACACTTATCGACGGCTCAGCGGGCGTGACGGTGCAAAGCTACGGCACGTTTTGCGCCGACTCCGACCGCGGGCTGTGGATCGGCACGGGCTCAGGACTTCTCCGGTTCGACCTGAGTCCGGGCCTCAGTGTCTTCGACGAGCGCAACGGCATCGACCCCGCCAACGGCGGCCAATTCGTCCGCCACGAGGGCACCCTCTACCGCGCGAGCGGCACGGGCTTGTTTCGTCTGGAGCCCGGTCAGCCCGCGCTTGGCAAACCTGCACACTGGGTCGTGGATCCGCGCTACAAGACTCCGTGCAGCGACGTGCTCTCCACGCCTGCCGGCTTGATGATCACGGGCAACATCGGCGTCGACTGGCTGGATGGCTCCACGGTCCGTCACCTCGCCGAGGCCTACTGCAATAACTTCCAGATGCTCCGACATCACCCCGGCACATGGGTGTGCGGTTCGGATCGCGGGTTGCATGTCTTCACGCTGCGCGACAACCAGCCCACGCTGATTGCCCGACTGGCGCCCGATCAGGAAATCTGGAACACGGTCGAAAACGACGACGGCTCGCTCTGGTGCGCGAGCCCCTTCGCCGGGATTTTTCATATCACGTCGTCGGCCGACGACGACTGGACGCACGCGAAGGTCGAACATTTCCCGCCCGGCCAAGCCGGCCTGCCCAACACCCACGGCTGGTCCGCGCCGTATCGCTCGCTGAGCGGGGTGAGCTTCATGGCCGACGACGGCACGCACCGCTTCGATGCCGCGACCCGGACCTTCCCGATCGATGAGCGCTACTCGGCCGAAGGCGTCACGGCCCTGCGCAATTTCCCGGCCGAGCTTGACGATCACGGCCGGCTCTGGACCTCGCTCTGGTCCGGCGTGTCGGGCTGCGTGAGTCCGCTCGGTTACTTCGCCGCCGATGCGCCCAACCAGTTTCGCTGGCACCCAGCTCCCGCGCATGTGCAAGAGGCCGTGGGCTATTGGGGTGCCGGACGAATACTCCGCGAAGGCGAAATCTTCTGGGCTTCCAGCACCACGAGCGTCGTCCGCCTCGATCTCGTGCAGCCGCCCGATCCAGCGCCGGCGGCCCATTGGAAGCCCATCTTCCGCGCCATCACCACCGACCAAAATCAATTGTCGCTCAGCGCCACCGCCCCGCGGCTCGGCTATTCGCGTGCGCCGATGGTTTTCCGCTTTGCCGCGCCACGCCACTACCCCGGCGCCAATGTGCGCTATGAAACGCGTCTCGTCGGCTACCGCGACGAATGGTCCGCGCCCACCAACGAACCGCAGGCCGTCTTCACCGGCTTGATCGGCGGGCCGTTCACGTTTGAAGTTCGCGCGCGCGATGCGCGTGGGCAGATCAGCGAGGTCGCGCAGTACACGTTCAGCGTCGCCCCGCCGTGGCATCGCAGCCCGCTCGCTTTCGCGCTCTACGCGCTCGCGGGCCTCGCGGCGGTATTCGCCTATGTGCGCTGGCGGCTCGGTCGCGCGGCGCGCGAACAGCGCCGACTCGAAGGGCTCGTCGTCGAGCGCACGCGCGATCTCGCGACCGCGCGCGACCAGGCCGAGGCCGCGAGCCGGGCGAAGAGTTCTTTCCTCGCCGCGATGAGTCACGAGCTGCGCACGCCGCTCAACGGTGTCATTGGCTATGCGCAGATTCTGCAGGGTGACCGTCGTCTTGCCGCCGATCAGCAGGAGCGCCTGCGCATCGTGCAGTCGAGCGGCGAGCACCTGCTGCACATGATCAACGACGTGCTCGATCTCGCGAAGATCGAGGCGGGCAAGCTGGAGCTGCGGCCCGCGCCGTTTCTCCTCGGCGAAATGCTCAAGGATGTCGCCGCCGCGCACGCCCCTACCGCCGCGGCCAAGGGCCTCGTGTTTTCCACCGATGTCGCCACCGACCTGCCCGGCTGGGTCGAGGGCGACGCGCAGAAGCTCCGGCAGGTCCTCGACAATCTCCTCGGCAATGCCGTGAAGTTCACCTCCACCGGCCAAGTGGTTCTTCGCGTGCGGCGTTCTGCGCACGCCGACGAGCCAGTGGAGTTCTCCGTGATCGATACGGGGCCCGGCATCGCGCCGACCGATCAGGTGAAACTATTCCAGCCGTTCGAGCAGGCGCGCGCTTCACGGCCCAACGCCACCGGCACCGGCCTCGGTCTCGCGATCAGTCGTGCGATCGTCGAGCGCATGGGCGGCTCGTTGCAGGTCACGAGCGCACTCGGCGCAGGCAGCACGTTTTCTTTTGACCTCACGTTGCCCTCGGCCACGCCTGCGGCCACTCGCGTGCTCGCGCCCGTCACCGGCTACGAGGGCACGCCGCGCCACGTGCTGATCGTCGACGATCATGCGGTAAACCGTCAGCTCCTCGCCGATCTGCTCGGGCCGCTCGGCTTCGTCTGCGTGAGCTACGAGTCGGGTCTCGCCGCGCTGCGCGATCTCGCTGCCGGCGCCACGCCGTGGCCTGACCTCGCGATCATCGACGTCCGCATGGACGACATCGATGGCATCGAGCTCACGCGCCGCCTGCGCGCGCAACCACGCGGCGCGAGCCTGCGCATCCTGCTCACGTCGGCCTCGGTGCTGACCTTCAATCCCGAAGACGGCCGCCGCGCAGGCTGCGACGATTTTCTCCCGAAACCGTTTCGCACCGCCGATCTCGTCGAAAAAATCGGCCAGCTCCTCCAGCTCACATGGCGCACCGCGCCCGCCGCGAAAACCCCCACCGCCAGCGCATCGCCGTTTCCTCGTGGCTCACTCCCGGTTGACGTGCGCGAAACACTCCGTGAAGCACTCGCTCAGGGCGACCTCGTCGCGTTCCGACGCCACGTTGAAACCGCACGTGCTGCACATCCCGCGGCCGCGCCGATGCTCGATGAACTCGACGCCGCGGCGGCGGCGTTTCAACTCTCGCGTCTCCGCCAGCTCCTCGAAGCCACGTCATGAAGACCCCGCCCACCCTGCTTGTTGTCGACGATACCCCGGCCGGCCTCGGCGTGGTCTGCGATGCGCTGCGCCAAGAGGGCGTGCGGGTGCTCCTCGCCGAGAGCGGTGCCGCCGCGCGCGCTGTACTCGCGCGCACGCGGCCCGACCTCGTGCTGCTCGACGTGGTGATGCCCGATGAGGACGGCTTCGCCGTGTGTCGTTCGCTGCGCGAGGTCCCGGCGTGGCGAGACATCCCGGTGATTTTTCTCACGGCCATCGACGTCGCTGACCAAAAGGTCCGCGCGTTTGCCGCCGGCGCCGTCGACTACGTGACGAAGCCCGTGCACGTCCCCGAGCTCACCGCGCGCGTGCGCGTGCAGCTCGATCTCGCTGCCGCACGCCGCACCGTCGAAGCAAAAAACGCCGAGCTCGAAACCGAGGTCGCCATCCGCCTCGACGCCGAGGAGCAGCTCGCCGCCTCGCTCGACCGCGCCGTGATCGTGCTCGGCCGCGGCGGTGAAACGCTTTTCGCCACGCGTCTAGCGCACGACCTGCTCGCAAAATATTTCGCCAGCCAACCACCTGCGACGCTCGCCGCCGGCGGGCGCTTTTCGTTCGGCGATTCCGCTCTGCACGTGCGTCGCTTTACCGAACCGGGCCGCGACGATCTCGTGATGCTCGCGCTCGAAGAGGAGCACGCGCCGCCCGGCCCCAATGCGCTGCGCGCGCTCGGTCTCACCCCGCGCCAAGCCGAGGTCGTCTACTGGGTCGCGCAGGGCAAGACCAACGCCGAGATCGGCACCATCCTCAGCGCGAGCCCGCGCACGATCGACAAGCACATGGAGCGTATCTTCGGACGGCTCGGCGTGGAGAATCGCAGCGCGCTCATCGTAAGCGCGACCGAACTGCTGCGGCCCGCGGTGCGTTGACGCGACCCTTACGCGGGAACGCGTAACGACAGCTTCGCGCGTTCCCGATAAACTGGGGGCGCATGAAGACACCTCTCCGCCGCCTCGCCCTGCTGGCCGGCCTCCTCACCTGCACCGCGCTCTCCCGCGCGCAAGTCCCCACGTGGACCAAGTCCACTCCGGCCGACGTCACCGCGGCCGGCATCGGCGTCCAGCTTACCGGCGTCGACTATGGCAACGGCACCTTCGTCCTCGCCGCCTATTTCGGCACCACCACACCCGCAGCCTACACGAGCCCCGATGGTGTCACGTGGACCCGCCGCACCCTCTCCGCGACCGGCACCACCGGCGCGCCGCGCTTCCTCAACGGCAAATTTCTCCTCGGCGTCACGCCCTCCAGCCAGACCGGCGGCAACGGCGTGATCCTCTCCAGCACCGACGGCGCGACGTGGACCTCGTCCGCCTCGCTCGGCGCGACGATCAATGCCCCCAACGAATTCACCTTCGGCAACGGCCTCTACGCCGGTCCTTGCGCCACCTCGTCGGCGCAGGCGCTCACCAGCCCTGATGGCGTCACGTGGACCGGCCGCCAGATCGTCGCCGGTGGTTCTTCGAGCCACATCACGTTTTTCAAAGGCAAATTCTACTCGTCCGTCTACGGCAACGCGTCGATCGCCGGTCTCTACTCGAGCAGCGACGCCATCACTTGGACCAAACTCGCGGGTGCTCCCGTGAACCCCGGCATCCTCGCCGCGAGCGACTCCACGCTCATCGTCACCTACTTCAGCGGCAACACCTCCGGCCAGTACGTCTCCAGCGATGGCGTGACGTTCACCGCCGCGACTCCCGGCATCACTCTCCAGACGGAGACGATCAAGTACATCAACAACGCGTTCACCGTCACCGCGTCGCCGAGCCCCAGCTCGTTTGACCTCAATCTCGCGCGCGCTTCCTACGATGGCCTGACGTGGGTCACCATCGGCTCGACGACCAACGTCAACTACGCGAACGAGGTCGCGTTTGGCGGCGGTCGCTACGTGTTCGTCGGTGAGTTCAATGTCTTTTCCGGCAGCACGACCATCCTGCCCGGCGGCACATCTTCCGGTGGCGGTGGCAATTCGGGCGGCACGACCGCCCCCGCCATCACCACGGCCCCGGTCGCGCAGACCGGCACCGTCGGCGGCAGCATCACCTTCAGCGTCGTCGCGTCGGGCACGGGAAATCTCTATCAGTGGTACCTCAACAACGTCGCCATCGTCGGCGCGACCAACGCGAGCTACATCATCGCCGCGCTGACCGCGGCCAACGCTGGCAGCTACACCGTCACAATTACCAACTCCGGCGGTTCGATCACGAGCAGCGCCGCCGTGCTCACCGTCAACAACGCGCCGAGCACGCCCACAACCGCGGGCTACCTGAGCAATCTCTCGATCCGTGCGCGCGCCGGCACTGGCGACCAGACGATGATCGTCGGCCTCAATATCGGCGGCGCTGGCACCAGCGGCGCGAAAGCTCTGCTCGCCCGCGCCGTCGGCCCCACCCTCACCAACTACGGAATCAGCGGCATGCTCGCCGATCCCGTGCTGACCGTCTCCGGTGCGGCCAACACGTCGAACGATGACTGGAACAACGACGCGCAGGTCACGAGCGCGAGCGCCGCCACCGGCGCGTTTGCCCTCGCTGCGAGTTCGAAGGACGCCGCGCTCTTCACCAACAACGCCACCGCCGGCACGTACAATCTCCTCCTCACCGGCAAGGCCGGAGCGACCGGCCTCGCGCTGCTCGAGCTCTACGATGCCACGCCGACCAGCGCCTTCACCACCGCGACGCCGCGCTTCGTCAACTTCTCCGCGCGCGCCTTCGTCGGCACCGGTGACAACATCCTCATCACCGGATTCGCGATCAGCGGCACCACACCGCGCAAGGTCCTCATCCGCGCCGTCGGTCCCACGCTCGCCAACTACGGCCTCACCAGCGCGCTCGCCGATCCCACGCTCGCCGTCTTCAACGGCAACACCAAGGTCGCCGAAAACGACAACTGGGACGCCTCGACCGCCACCGCACAGGCCCAGTCCGGCGCGTTCGCGCTCGCCGCAGGCTCGAAGGACGCCGTCATCGTCACGACGCTGAACCCCGGCGTGTACTCGATCCAGGTCTCGGGTGTCGCCGCCTCCACGGGCGTCGCGCTGATTGAGCTGTACGAAGCGCCCTGATCTCGCAGGCACTCGGCCGTATTTAAGCGGCTGTATCCAGTTTAGCACTTCACGCCCGCCGATTTTCCTCGGCGGGCGTTTTCGTTTCCGCCGTTGCCTCGTTCTGCGCGGCGGGTTGTCGTAGCCCATGCAAGCCCGCCTCGCCCCTTTCGCGGCCGCGCTGTTCTGCGCCGCAGTCGTTTCCGCCTCCGCTCGCACGCTTATCTACGCCGGCACGCTCATCGATGGCGTCGCCGATGCACCGAAAAAAGAAGTCACGGTCGTGATCGACGGCGAGCGCATCGCCGCGGTGCAGGCTGGTTACACGGCCGCCAATGCTGACGACAAGATCATCGACCTGAAATCCGCCACGGTCACGCCGGGCTGGATCGATTGCCACGTTCACCTCGACTCGCAGAACTCGCCGACGAGTTACACCGAGTGGACCACGATGAACCCCGGCGACTACGCGCTACGCTCGGCGTTCTACGCGAAGAAGACCCTGCTCGCCGGTTTCACCAGTGTCCGCAATCTCGGCGACACCGACAACTCCACGCTCGCCCTGCGCAAGGCCATCGCCGCCGGCTGGGTCGAAGGTCCGCGCGTCTACACCGCGGGCAAAGCCATCGCCACCACGGGCGGCCATGCCGACCCGACCAATGGCCGGAGCTTCGAGCTGATGGGCGATCCCGGCGTGCTCTCGCTCGCGAGCAACGGCCAGAACCCGCAGTTCACGCCCGAGGAGCTCGCCGCCATCATCGGCACCGCGCATGAGTACGGCCTCAAGGTCGCCGCGCATGCGCACGGCACCGAGGGCATGAAGCGCGCGATCGCCGCCGGCATCGACTCCATCGAACACGGCACGTACATGACCGACGAGATCATCGCCATGATGAAAGAGCACGGCACCTACTACGTGCCCACGATCAGCGCCGGGCGTTTCGTCGCCGACAAAGCCAAGATCGACGGCTACTTCCCCGCCATCGTCCGCCCCAAGGCCGCGACCATCGGTCCGCTCATCCAAGCCACGTTTCAGCGCGCGTATCAGAACGGCGTGAAGATCGCCTTCGGCACCGACCAAGGCGTCGCCCCGCACGGCGACAACGCCATGGAGTTCGTCTACATGGTCGAGGCCGGCATGCCGCCGATGGCCGCGATCCAGTCCGCCACGCGCGAGGCCGCGAAGCTCATCGGCGTCGACAAGGACCTCGGCACCGTCGAGCCCGGCAAATACGCCGACCTCGTCGCCGTCCCCGGCGATGTCCTCGCCGACATCAAGCTCACCCTGAAGCCGAGCTTCGTGATGAAATCGGGTATGGTGTACAAGCAGCCGTGAAGAAGGTTGGGCTGAGGTAGTTCGTTTTCAGCTGCGTCCAGTTTAAGCGCGAAGACGCAAAGGAACGCGAAGGCTCGCGAAGAAATTGAGAGTTGGAGGCTTGTAAGTATTCCTTTGCGAATCTTTGCGTCTTCGCGCTTAGCCAAACCGCCGCGCTCGCCCTCGGCTTTTACCGCTCAAGCGCGCCCCCAACTGGGTCGATGTACGGGCTTAGGTCCATCCATGCCCTTGGAACGTGAAACGATCGTATCGCTTGGCAGCACGCTGTCGCCGTCGCTGCAGGTGTTCGCGCGTCTCGGCAAATTGCTCGAGGACCCCGACACCGATCTCGCCGATATCGTGGAACTGGTGCAGTTCGACCCGTCGCTGACCTTCAAGATTCTCCGCTTGGCCAACAGCGTGATGTTCGGCCTCAACAGCCATTGCGACTCGCTGGAGGAAGCCGTGTCCCGTGTCGGCGCCCGCGAGATCCACCGGATCGTCGGCCTCGCCGCTTCGCACCAGAGCTATCAGGGCGACCTCACGAGCTACGGCCTCTCCGCCGAGCAGCTCTGGGAAAACTCCGTGGCCACCGCCGCCGCGATGGAGTCGATCGCGCACCGCACCGGCATCGACCCGCGCGGTGCCTACGCCGCGGGCCTGCTGCGCAATGTCGGCCGCGTGATCATCGACAAGATCAAGGGCGGCAGCCGCTACCCCGGCGAGACGGTGCAGCCGAGCGTCTCCGACTGGGAGCGCAAGGTCTACGGCCTCTCCGCTGTCGAGGTCTCCGCCCTGCTGCTCGACCACTGGCGCTTCCCGATGGAGCTGGTCAACACGGTGAAGCTTCACCTCGATCCGATGTACACCGCGGTCCCGCTCGCCGACGCCTGCCAGCTCAATCTCGCGGCCCACATCGCCGCGCAGCTCGGTGCCGGCATCCCGGGCGAGTCGCCGCACCTCGCGCTCAGCGCCGACAAGTGCACCGCCGCCGGAGTCGACGAGGAAGTCATCCGCATCTGCACCGCCGACGCCCAGGAAATGCTCGAAGGCCTCCGCGGCACCCTCGAAACACTGAAGCAGGCCGCGTGAGGTGTGGGGAAACTGTGAAGGTCTTTTTTGGAACGCTGATCTGCGCTAATCGGCGCTGATACCAGTTTTCCGACACTGTAGCGGCGGTCTATGACCGCCGAAAAACGCCTGCACACTTACCGAGTCTCTCCGGCGCTCATAGAGCGCCGCTACAGAAAGCCGTCTGATTCCTTCGAAGCTCGCTTCCGACATGGGGACGCGGCGGCCTCGCCGCGTAACGTAGCGCAGGCGTCTCGCCTGCCGTCGCTCGGTGGCAGGCGGAATGCCTGCGCTCTCTTCCTGTGGGTTGCGCGCTCGTCGCCCAACGAATCGGCCCCAGCGCTCAGCCCGTGGCGAGGCGAACTCGCCACCCACAATTTGAGAAAATCGACCGAGGTGGGGTCCGCTCTCCGAGCGGACCTCGTTGGGCTCAAGCTCGCGCTTTCAACGCTTTCGCCTCCACCAAAAGCAAAGGGCGGCTCGGAGAGCCGCCCCTACCTTTAATTTCCGCTGCATTGATCAGCGGTGATTAGCGCGGATTAGCGTTTCAAACTCAGCGACCGCGCCGCAGGCGGCTGGTGCGCTTGGGCTTCTTCTCGGCGTCGCCTTCGGCGCTGTCGGACCCTTCGCTTGCCGGAGCCTCGGCCGCAGGTGCAGCCGGAGCAGCTTCGCTCGCGGAAGCAGCGGGAGTTTCCGCCGTCGGAGCCGGAGCGGAGGCAGCAGCCCCGTCACTCGACGGAACGGCGGGCACCACGTAGGAAGAGTCAGACGTCGCGGGCGCAGGAACCGAAGCGGGCGCTTCATCCGTCGAAGCGGGAGCCGGCGCGCTTTCCGTCGGTGCGGCGACTGCAGCCTCTGGCGTCACAGCGGCGGGAGCCTCAGGAGCAACTTCGCCCGTCGGAGCCGATGTGGGCGCTTCGCCCTTGTCCTTGTGGTCGCTGTCGCGCTTCTCGCGGCCGTTGATCCAGACGCCGCCGCGGCCGTCCTTGTTGAGCCACCAGATGTGACCGCCGACTTCGACCTGCGGGGCCTTGTCGTTTTGGTTTTCCGGGGGCGTGAGGCCGAGCGTGGCGAAGCCGGCCATGAGGTCGGCGTCGTTGCAGCGCAGGGCGCGGGAAAGGAAGGTCACGCTGCCCGAGCCGCCGGGGCCGCGACGATTGCGGCGCATGAGCGGACGGATCTTGGCGAGCAGGCCGTCGCCGGCCGGGAGCGGTTCGCCGGGAGCGGCGGGCTCGGCCGGTGCAGTTTCGTTGGCGGGCTTGGCTTCGCCACCTTCGGAGGCGGAGTCGTGTGCAGGCGCAGCGGCGTAATCCCCGGCAGACTCGGCACCTTCGGCGGCGGCATGCTTCGCGGGCTTTTCAGGCTTTTCCTTCTCTTCGACGATGAAGCGCGGGGCCTGCGTCACCTTGAAGACTGGGCGCGGCTTTTCCTTGGTGTTCACCCAGATCTCGCCGCGGCGGTTGATGTTCACCCAGAAGAGATCGCCGTCGTACTCGAGGTACACGGGCTTGGCGTCTTCGTCCTCGGGGACGTCGAAGCCGCACTCCTTGAGCGCGCCGAGGAGGTCGTCCTCCTCGAGGCCCCACTTCTTCGCGAGGAAATCCACGCCCACGCTCATGCCGGGGCCGCGCTGATTGCGGCGGAGGTGCGGGCGGATCGCCTCGAAGAACGACGGGAGCTCGTCCTCTTCCTTCGCGGTAAGTTTGTCCCACTCGTCGGCCTCTTCCTCGGGCGCGTCGGGGTCCTGGTCGCTCTCGGTGTCGCGGAGCGAGCGGAGGCTGTCGTCGCCGGCGGCCTTCTCGGCGGCGGCGTTTTCGGGCTTCTCCTCGGCGGCTTGCGCCGGGTTGGCCGAACTCAGGCCCTTGAACTTGGCCTCGAACTCCGCGCGGAGTTTTTCGGCCTCGGCCTTGGCCGCGGTGGCGGCAGCATCGGCCAGCGTCCAGTCGCGCTGCGTGGGCCGCCGCGCGAGGCCGGAAAAGGCGAGAATGTTCTCAGGCTGAGTATGGAACGAGAGGATTTCCCATTCATCTTTGCCGAGATCGTTCAGAAATTTCTCCATGAGCGCCGGCGACGCGAAGCCGCCCTTGCCGCTCGTGATGACTTTATATTCCCAGACGGACATATTGAGGTGTTTTTGGCGAAACGAACAGAACCCTTCCCAGAACCGCTCCCCGATGCCGAGTCAAATCGCTCGCTAGGACACAGCGTCCTCCACCGGGCCAATTGCAAAACTTCCTGTCCCCGAGCGCCTTTCCCCAACTGCCAACCCGCGAAACGCTCACGCGTTCCGCCACTCCAAACAATCTCCCCTTTCTCAAAACTTCGCGAACCTTCGCAACGTTCGCGTCTTCGCGCTTAACGGATCGAGAAAACCTCCGCCCACCCCACGCTCCGTCTCGCTCCATCACACCATCCGGTGCGGCACGAACCGGCTCAGATTCCCCGTGATGCGCCGCGTATCCTCCCTGATGCCCATGCCGCACGCCTCGTGGTTCACCACCCACACACCGCACACGGGATGGTTGCCGCCGAGGTTGGGGATCGGCGCGAGCGCCTGGTAGATGTGACCTTCCTCGCCGTAGTCGCCGCCGTTTTCCTCGACGGTGCTGCCGTGCTCGACGAGCGCCACGTTCGCCCCCTCGCGGCTGAGGCGGGGCTTCTTCACGTAGCTCGCGCGCGAACCGGCGCGGTCCACGAAGGGCGCGGGCGACTCGTACGCGGGCAGCAGATTGGGATGGTCCGGGTACAACTCCCAGAGCACGGGCAGCAGGCCCTTGTTCGAGAGGAGCAGTTTCCACGGCGGCTCGATGAAGAGATTCGGCGCCGTCGCGATGAACTCGCCAAACGGCTCGTGCCACATCCACTCCCACGGGTAGAGTTTGAAGAGCGCCTCGATCGGCGCGTTGGCGTTGTCCACGAAGCGGCGCGCGTCGCGGTCCCAGCCGAGTTCGTCGATCGCGGTCCACGCGACCTTGAAGCCCGCCTGCTGGCAAGTGTCGGCGAGGTACGTAACCGTCTGCTCATCCTCCGGCAGATCGCGCACCGCCGCGAAGTGCACGCGCTCGCTGCCGACGTGGCGCCACGCCTCGATGAGTTTCTCGTGGATCGAGTTGAACTGGTCGCCGTGCGGAAACAGCTCCTTCAACCAATACCACTGCACCACCGCCGCCTCGATCAGCGAGGTCGGCGTGTCGGCGTTGTACTCGAGCATCTTCGGCGGCGACATGCCGTCGTACGCGATGTCGAAGCGGCCATACACGCTCGGGTCGTCACGCTCCCACGAGGCGAGGATCGCCGGCACCGCCTTCTCCGGGATGCCGAGGCGTGACCACCAACCTTTCTCGATGACCACACCCGCGGCCTCGATGCACAGCGTGTGCAGGGTGTTGGCCGCGAGCTCAAGCTCGTCGACTTCCTTCGCCGAAAACTCGTAGCACACGCTCTCGTCCCAGTACGGGCCGGTGTCGTGCGTGTGATAGGTGAAGCCGATCTCCTCGACTTTCTCGCGCCAGTCGGGGCGCGCGGTGATGGGGCGACGTCTCATGATACGCTGGGATGGGACGAGAAACCGAAACCGCCGCGCGACACCGGCGACGTGCCGTGCGCGGCCGAGCTGCTATGCGCCGCCGAGCTGGCGGCATTGGCCCGCACGACCGCGTCGGCACTCGGCCGCGAAGTCATCACGCGCGCACTGCTGCCGCCCGATCCGGTGCCGGACCGCGACGCAAAGCCGCTCGCACGCGCTTCCTCGGCTTGCTCTGTGGGAGTCGGCGTCGGGCCCGGGCGCCATTGTCCGCCGCGATACCAACCGCGCGACGCATCGTGGTAGCCAAAGGGAAACGGAAACCACGTGTGATACGGCGCGTGGTAATAGCCCACGCCCGTGATGTAGTGGTTCATTGGATACGCTGTCGCCGTGTCGACCGTCGCGGGCTGGCCGTCGTCGGCCGGCGGGGCGTCGTCGTCATTGCTGCTCGCAAGGACGCCGATGGCGATGGGCGTGCCAATGAGGCCGGCCGCGATAAGCAGGGGCACCAGAACATTCGCCGACTTGCGCGGACGCGGTCGGCTCTGATCGAGACCCTGCAGATGGTGGAAGTGTTTCACCCCACGATGGCCGCAGCGACGATGAGGCAGACGCCGACGATCACGGCGGCCCCCACCAGGGCAGCTGCAGTATTGCGGTTCTTGACGATCTCTTCGTGCAGGTCACCGGGGGTGCACCAGTCGAAGAGCTTGTAGCCGAGGATCGCGAGGCCGATGCCGGCGAGCGCGTAAACCGCCATCGCGGCGAAACTCCCCAGCGAGATGAAGGCGAACGGGGTAATCGAGTGCATGTTATAGAGAACACCCGCAGCATTCACGCGCGCGCCCCGCCGTAAATAAAAACCGGCCCCGTTGGAAATATCGCCCCGCGTTCCAATCGCTCACCCGCGCGTGACAGCGCAGATTTTTTGGAACGCTAATCTTCGCTGATCTCCGCTAATTCGATCTCGATCAAATCGTACCAATTTATCGGATACACCAACTCTCCTTCAACTTTTACTCCCCACAAATTAGCGAAGATTAGCGTTCCCCTCTTCCTGTTTTCAACTTCGCGAACCTTCGCCCTCTTTGCGTCTTCGCGCTTAACGGATCGACTTCACCTCCGTCCGCTTTCCTTCCCGTTCAGCGCGCCCCGATCTTCCCCTTCAGCGCCTGCACTCGCCCATACGCGTCATCGACTCTCTTCTCCGCGAGCCGCCCATCGCGCACGGCGCGCTCCACGATCTCGATCGCTTTCGGCGCGATGTCGGGATCATAGGTCATGTTGTTGCCGAAGCAGAGCAGATCGATGCCCGCGTCGAGCGCGAGAACCACGGCTTTCTCCAAACCGTAGTGACTCGAGATCGCCTTCATCTCCATGTCGTCGCTCGTCACCACGCCCGTGAAACCAAGCCGCTCGCGCAGCAGACCCGTGATCACCGCCCGTGAAAGCGTGGCCGGCAGCGCCGGATCGAGTCGCGCGTTGAATACGTGCGCGCTCATCACCACGTCGCAGAGCCCCGCCTCGATCAACCGCTGAAATGGCACCAGCTCGCGCTCGTGCCACGTCTGCGTCACGTCGACGAGCCCGAGATGTGTGTCGCCCTGCGCGCTGCCGTGACCCGGGAAATGTTTCGCGCACGCGAGCACACCATGCGCGCGGTGCGCCCGCACAAATTCCGCCGCATGCCGCGCCACTTTTTCCGGATCGGCCGCGAAGCTGCGGCCCTTGCCCTTGATGATCGGGTTATCGGGATGCGCATCGAGATCGACGACCGGCGCGAGATTCAGATTAAGCCCGAGGTCTGCGAGCGTCGCGGCCGTCGCCGCCGCGTGACGATACGTTTCCTCCAGCTGGTCCATGCGGCCCAGCTCTTCGTGCGAGATGCTCGCCGGAAAACCATATGTGGGCTTCAGTCGATTCACCCGCCCACCCTCTTGATCGATCGACGTGAGCAGCGGCGTGCGCGCGTGCGCCTGCAGATGAGCAACGAGCTCGCGCACCTGCGCAGGCGACTCGATATTGCGCCGCCGCACGCCCATCGTGTCGATCGTGCCGCCCGCCATTTCCTGATCGAAGAGGATCACGCCGCCCACGTGGTGCTCACGCACATCGCGCACCGCGAGCCCGACCTCCGCCGGCGTGCAACCGCGGAAACCGACAATCAAGAGCTGGCCGATTTTCTCGCGCAGTGAAGGAGTGGAAGAAACGTGAATCATGCCACCAAGCCGCCCATTTACCGGCAAGCCGGGCCACTGAGTCAACCGAGGCGTTCGATACCAAAGACCATACCGCCACAGATTACACAGATGGGCACAGATAGCTGACGCCTTTATCCGTGCCCCTCTGTGTAATCTGTGGCCAAAAAAACTGGCCGATTTTCTACCTTACGCTGTCTCCGGCAGTGTGAAGAAAAACGTCGCACCGCGCCCCACCGTCGCTTGCGCCCAGATGCGGCCGCCGTGGCGGTGCACGATGCGGCGCGCGATCGCGAGCCCGATGCCGTTGCCCGGGAAATCGTACGGGTGATGCAGCCGCTGAAACGGCGCGAAGAGCCGCCCCGCCAGCTTTTCGTCAAAGCCCGCGCCATTGTCGCGCACGTAAAAAACCGGTGGGCCGTACGCCGAGCGCTCGGCACCGAAGAGCACCGATGCGTGCAACCGGCGGCCCGTGTATTTCCACGCGTTGGACAAGAGATTTTCCACCACGAGCCGCATCTGCGTCGGATCGCCGTGGGCAACCAGACCTTCCGTGCAATCAAACTCGATTGAGCGCTCCGGGCTTGCCGCCGCGAGGTCGCGCATGTGCTCGCGCGCCAGCGCCGTAAGATCGACCCGCGTGCGCTCCAGCGGCGCACCCGCCACCTTCGCGAGCCGCGCGAGATCGTCCGTGAGGCCGAAGACATTGCCCACGCCTTCTACAATGCGCCGCGCGCAGAGTTGGCCATCCGCACTGAGGCGATCCGCATAGTCGGCCTCGAGGATGTTGGCAAAACCACCCGCACTCCGCAGCGGCGCGCGCAGGTCGTGCGACACCGCGCGGGCCAGCGCCTCCACTTCGCGATCGATGTCCGCGATCTGGCGCGTGCTGTCCGCGAGCCGCCGCTCCAGCGCCGTGATACGCTGCTGCACTTCGATCTGCTTCACCGCGCGATGCACCGCCGCCGCCACCTGCCACATCGCGTCCTTCGTCACGTAGTCGTCCGCCCCTGCCTCCAACAGCCGCCGCACCCGCTCCGGCTCCGCCGAACCCGACACGCAGATAAACGGCGCCATCGGCCGGTGCTCCCGCGCCGCCGCCAGCGCATCGAGTCCGCTGTAGCCCGGGAAACCATTGTCCGCCAGCACGAGGTCAAATTCCCCCTGCTGCACCGCCTCCTGATAGAGCGGCAAGCGGTCCGCCAGCGCGACATGACAGTCGAGCCGACTCGTCGCCAACGCCCGCGCGATCAGCGCCGCGTCGAGCGCGTTGTCTTCCAGATGGAGGATGCGAATGGGACTCATGATCGGGCGGAAAAAACGGAGACTCCTTCGCTGGAGCCGCCACCCTAATGAAAGGTACGCATATGTCCACTCACCGGGTGTGTCACATTTGCAAAAAAAGTGTCAAAAGCCCCCGAGTCTTCGGGACAAAGCCTCCGGACACGTGCCCTCCTCAAAACCGCCGCCAAATCGGCACGTCGCAGCCCCACGACCATTCGCGGGAACACGTGAGAACATGCGGGAATAACCGGGAAATAGAGGAAAAATCCCACCACCCTTCCCACCTCCTCAAATAAAAACTCCGCTCCTTCGTCTTATCTTTGCCTGAACTGAGAAAGAACTCTGCACCCCATCTTATCCGAATCTCCGCAAGACCGTTAGCGCTCCATTGACTCCATGGACTGTATTGCGGGTTTATTTTGCTTCCGACCGGATTAATTAGGTCCCTTCACTCAATCCGCCCATGTCACTAGTCACCGAGTCCGACATCCGGCGCCGTATTATCCTGTGGGAGTGTCTGCGTCTTCCCTTCAACGGTTTTTGCGCGGCAGGCGCATGGGTTGCCTGGAGTCTCTACGCTGCGGTCACTTCGGGCGTCGATGAACTACCACCCGCCACCCTCAGCGACCCGGGCGCGATCCGCTATTTCGCCTACGCCTTCGGCCTGCTCAACCTCGCCTATTTCCTGGTTTACGCCGCCGAGTTCCTTGGCCGTGCCATCTCACCCGGGACAGCACGTTTCTTCGCGATCATCGTCTACGTGACCGGCTGCGGTTTCGGCTTTATCCTCGGCCTGAAAGCCAGCGCCAGCATCGCCGGATACATCGTCAGCGAGAAGCGTTCGACACTGGCCTATGCCTCCTATCGGAAGTATCTGGAACTCCGCTTCGAGGCGGAAGAAAAAGCCCTGAACGAAGCCCGTCAGAGAGCAGCCAATAAAGCCTCGTCGCCTCCGGCGCCTACACACTGAGAAACCTAAGCCCCGTTTGTCTGATCGACCTCACGCCGCCGATGATCGTCCGATTACTCCTTAGCGCCTTCATCTTCCTCCTCGCTGGATGCACCGCGGGCCCAAAACACGTCACCGTATCCGAATTCAAAGCGACCTACGCCGAGGTCGGCACGCTTCAATCGATGCGGCACGTCGCGTTCGAGGGCATCCGCGATAACAAGGCGTTTCTGAAGGTCTGGAGGATGCGAGTGATTGGACCCGATGAGAATCGCGAGATTTACGTGAAGCTCGACGAGCTTGAACTCCCTTTTCGCGACACCGTGAGAACGACGACGATCTCACCGATCAAGCTGTCGGTCCCCTGACGAGACTCGATTCGCCACGCCGGCCCTACTGCCGCTTCCGCCACACGCTCGGTGCGAGGCCGAAGGCTTGCTTGAAGGCCGCCGAGAAATGAAACGCCGAGCTGAAGCCCAGTTCGCTAGCGATTTCTTCCAGCGTGGCGGAGCTCTGCAGCAGCATCCGACGGGCGCGTACAAGGCGCAAGCGGAGCACATACGCCCAAGGCGCATATCCCGTATGCGCGCGAAAGAGTTTTCGGAAATGCGAATACGCGATGCCGCGCTGTTTCGCGAAGGCTTTCAGGTCGATCGCTTCGTGGTGATGCGCTGCGAGGTACTGCTCGGCCTCGATGATCTTGGCCGTCGTGGCTGATTCGGCCCGCGGTTCCTGCCCGGGGCCGGTCCACGCGGCGAGGATCGCAAACGCCCCGACCGAGATCTGCGGATCGAAGCGCCCGGTCGAGCGTCGCACACGGACGTGCAGCGCGTTCAGCGCTTCGTCG
This sequence comes from Verrucomicrobiota bacterium, assembly GCA_048498795.1. Lineage (GTDB taxonomy): Bacteria > Verrucomicrobiota > Verrucomicrobiia > Opitutales > Opitutaceae > JBEHXH01. The sequence continues at coordinate 269,457 of JBEHXH010000009.1, read as the reverse complement.
AGCTGGGTGGTCGCGACGCGCCGCCGCAGCGGCTCCGCTTTCCGCAGCACGCGGCCAACGATCAGTTTCTCGATGAGCGCGCCTTTCATCTCCACCCACGACTCGGTCCAGCCCGTCGCCGGGTCCGGCCGGTAGCGGTGCCACACACCCGGCATCACGGCAAAAGCCGAGCCCGCCGCGATGCGCTTCAAACCGGTCGGCTCCGACTCAAACCATCCACGCCCCGCTTGGATCGATACGATTTGAAAAGCCGCCAGCCGACGTCCGCGTTCCCAGTTCAGATCGTGGTCGTCGGGATGCCGCGCCGGCGGATAGGGCGTGCCGGGGCGGATCTCCGTGAATCCCGCGGCCGTCACGGTCAAGCCCCACGGTTCACTCGCCGGCGAACTCGGCAGGTACCGGAAATAGTCATGCGCTTTCTGCGGCATTTTTCGTATGCGAAAGATCACGCCACGGATTCCCCTGCAAGCTCCCACGCGCTAGACTGTCCGAGTGCATACCCCCACCCTCCGGATCGGTCTCTTCGGCATCGGCCTCGACGCTTATTGGCCTCAGTTCACCGGGCTCAAGGAGCGACTCGAGGGCTACCTCGCGCGCACGGCTGCCAAGCTCGCGCGCCCCGGTGTCGAGATCGTGAGTCTCGGCCTCGTCGACACCGCCGACCGCGCCTACGAGGCCGGCCGCGCGTTTCGCCGGGCCGATGTCGACGTGATCTTCCTGCACGTCACCACCTACGCGCTCTCCTCGACCGTGCTGCCGGTCGTGCGCCGCGCCGGGGTGCCGGTGATCGTGCTCAACCTCGCCCCGTCCGCCGCCCTCAACTACGCCGCCTTCAACCGGCTGGCCAACCGCACGCAGATGACCGGCGAGTGGCTGGCGCATTGCTCCGCCTGCCCGGTCCCCGAGATCGCCAATGTCCTCAAGCGCGCCGGCGTGCGTTTCCACCAGGTCACCGGCGTGCTCGACGACGATCCAGCCTGCTGGCGCGAGGTCGACGCGTGGGTCGAGGCCGCGCGCACGATGGCCGGCATGGACGGCAACCGCCTCGGGCTCATGGGCCACTACTACGGCGGCATGCTCGACATCTACTCCGACACCACGCTCCAGTGCTCCACCTTCGGCACCCACATCGAGATCCTCGAAGTCGACGAACTCGCAGCCTTGCGCCGCACGATTTCCCCCGACGCGATCGCGCGCCGCGTGGGTGAGTTTCGCGAGGCCTTCGACGTGCAGGCCGATTGCGGCGCGGAGGATTTGGCCGAGGCCGCGCGCACGTCGCTCGCGCTGGACGAACTCGTCGCCCAGCACCGCCTCGGCTCGCTCGCGTATTTCTACCGCGGCACCGGCGTCGCAGAAAACGAGGCCACGATCGCCTCGATCATCCTCGGCACCTCGCTGCTCACAGGCCGCGGCATCCCGGTCGCGGGCGAGTACGAGGTGAAAAACGTGCAGGCCATGAAGATCCTCGATCTCCTCGGCGTCGGCGGCTCGTTCACCGAGTACTACCTGATGGATTTCAAGGACGACGTGGTCCTCATGGGTCACGATGGTCCGGGCCATATTCAGATCGCGCAGGGCAAGACCAAGGTCCGCCCGCTCGCCGTCTATCACGGCAAAGTCGGCCGCGGCCTCTCCGTCGAGATGACCGTGCGCCACGGGCCCGTCACGCTCCTCTCCGTCATCGAGCAGGACGGCCAACTCGCGCTCCTCTGCGCCGAAGCGGAGTCCGTCGCCGGCCCCATCCTCGAAATCGGCAACACCAACAGCCGCTATCGTTTCCCCTGCGGCGCGCGCGAATTCGTCAACCGCTGGAACAGCCACGGCCCCGCCCACCACTGCGCCGTCGGCACCGGTCACGTCGCCGAGAAAATCGAAAAACTCGGCGCGCTGCTCGACCTTCCGGTCATCCGCGTCTGCTAGCCGTAGCAGTCTCGTCACCGCGCGAATCGATGGAGCTGCTTCCCCGTTATTTCGCGGCTGCGAGCATATAGTCACCGCCCCGCTTCGCGAAACGCTTGCCCTCCGCGGCCGACCGTCGTGTTTGGTGACGCCCCACCCCATGAAGCGCCTTTTCCTCGGCCTCCTCGGCGCCATCCAGATTCTACTCTCCGTCGGCCTGAGCCTCATGCTGTGGTTTTGGTTCTCGGCCGAGCGGCCTTATTGGTTGGGTACGACGACCGCTTCCTTCATCGGCAGCGTGGCGCTCGTCGCTCTCACCATCGCCTCGGGCGCGATCAGCGGCCTCCGCTTGCTCGGCTGGTCTCGAGTTCTCGCGTTGCGCTGGGTCGGTCTTGCGCGGCTGAGCTACGTGCTCACGCCCGTAGTGCTCGGGCTGCTCGTCGCCGATATCTATCGTACTGAAACCCAACCATTCCACACGCCGCCAGAACTCGCCGCCGTGGGAAAACCCTTTCCGCTGAAGTTCACCGCTTTCGACGGCCAGCCGGTCGATCTCGCCGCGTTGAAGGGCAAAGTCGTCCTCCTCAACTACTGGGCCACGTGGTGCGGCCCGTGCGTCCACGAGCTGCCCGAACTCCGCGCCCTCTACAGCCGCTGGCACGCGCAAGGCGTGGAAATCATCGGCATTAGCTGCGACTCCGACGCCACCGCGTTGCGCACCTTCCTCAAAGCCAATCCGCTCCCCTGGCCGACCTACTTCGACGGCCAAGGCTTCGCCCACAACATCTATCGCGCGAAGTACACCCTGCGCGGCATCCCCCAACTCTGGCTGATCGACAAGCAGGGCCTCCTCTGCGAACTCGACGTGGCGGGCAACGACGACGCGATGATCGCGCGCTACCTGCGTCAGTGAGCGGTTGCACCTTCCGGCGGTAGGGACGGGCGGCCCGCCCGTCCGACTCAGCACCCTCTGCTCGTCCTCGCGCGCAAACCCCGCGGTCGCCCCAGCTGCCCCCACCCCAAGCGCAGCCGGCCTGAGAATCTCAGCCTACCCTAGCCTCTTCGCGCCCGCTTCGCGTCCTTTGCGTTAAAAAAATACGCCGACGCATCCCGCATCCACCCCGCCCTGCGCTGTCTGCACGCGGCTCAGCCCACCGCGCAATATTTACCCACCCGCCGTCTCACCGCGGGACCGTTTTTCCCAGCCGGGTTTGCCCGCCCGGCAGCAAGTCCCGCTGTTCTCGCCATTTGCGCAGCGCCGCGGACCGGCACCCGACCTGCGACAGTAGGGCACAGCGGAAATCTCCGCGACTACTCTCAATAACCAACAAAACAACCACATCCCACCTACGCATATGAGACTCGTTCGCTACACCTATCCGACCCGCAACTTCATCAACACCCGTCGCGCCTTCGCCGGCTCCCCGTGGGGCGGCCTCGAGAGCGAAATCGACCGCCTGTTCGCCAGCGCGCTCAATGACTACGCGCCGTCCGCCAGCGGCCGCTTCCCCGTGGACCTCTATGAGGATCAGGCCAACGCCTACGTCCGCGCCGAGCTGCCGGGCGTGAGCCGCGACGCCATCCAAGTCGAGACCGTCGACGGTTATCTCACCATCACCGTCAACGCCAAGACCGGCGAGGGCGAGGCCGCCACCACGCCGGCGTACACCCGCTCCGTATCCCTCCCCGAGGCCGTGCAGGCCGACCAAGTCACTGCCGCCTACGAAAACGGCGTCCTCACCGTCACGCTGCCGAAGCGTGTGGAGGCCCAGCCGAAGAAGGTCACCGTCGCCATCAAGTAAGCACCTGAGGCGTATCCAAAAAACAAATACAACTGCTTAAGGAAACATCACCATGTCACTCTTCACCAACCTCCTCCCGTCCCTGAATCGCACTCCGGCCACCGCTCAGACCGAGACCGCCGAGCGCACTCCGTCGCTGAAGCCCGTCTATGAGGTCACCGAGACGCCCGAGGCCTACACGGTCACCGTGGAGCTCCCCGGTGTCGCCAAGGAAGGTCTTGAGCTCACCGCGGACGACACCGAGATCCGCCTCGTCGGCCGACGCGCCTGGGCGCGCCCCGAAGGCTGGACCGCCCTCCACCGCGAGACCGCCGACCTGCCCTTCGAGCTCGTGCTCACCCATGAGCGCGCGCTCAACGTCGACCAGATCGCCGCTGAGCTGAAGGACGGCGTGCTTCGCGCGTCGCTCCCGAAGTCCGAGGCGCTCAAGCCACGCAAGATCGCGCTGAACTAAGCTTAGGTAAAACCAGGTCAGGTTCGTCAACGGAGCCGCGTGCTCCTCCCACCAACAGCCGGACGACCCGCAAGGGCGTCCGGCTTTTTCTGTGCCCAAAAAAAGTAGCGCAGGCGTCCTCGCCTGCCATCCCACTTCTCGCAGGCGGCACGCCTGCTCCAATCAATCCGGGTGAACATTTAACCGCGAATGAACGCCAATAAACGCGAATGGATTCCCCATCCGTGTCCATCTGCGTCCATCCGTGGTTAACAACTCCTTCCCCCTTATCGACGCCCCGCGATTTCGCTTTTGCGATGCACCCGCGACCATGCGACCGTGAGCGCATGGTCGCCTCGGCCAGTGATACGATCCGCGGTCCGGTCCTGCTCTTCGATGGAGAGTGCGGGCTGTGCAATCGTGTCGTGCGGTTGATGCTGCGGCTCGATCGGCAGGGCGTGCTGCGTTTCGCGTCGCTGCAGTCGCCGGAGGCGCAGGCGTTCCTCGCGGCGCGCGGGCTGCCGGTGGCGGATTTCGACTCGCTGGTCTTCGTGCCCGACTGGGCCGGGCGACTGCGCGGGGAGTTTTTCCTGCGGACCGATGGCGCGATCGGCGCGCTGCGCGTGTGCGGCGGGAAAGGGCGCGCGCTCGCGGCTTTGCTCGCGCTGTGGCCGCGGTCGTGGCGCGACGCGGGGTACCGGCTCATCGCGCGGTGGCGCTACCAGATTTTCGGCGAGTGGCGGGCGTGTCCGCTGCCGCGGCCGGAGTGGCGGGCACGGTTTTTGACGCCATTGGAATAATCGCCCGATTTTGGAGGGCGAATGCCGTTGACGCTCGTCCGGCCGCAAAATGCAGTGCCGCTACGCTCCTCCGCCATGCTTCTCGCTGCTGCTATCGCCGCCCCGCACACGCTCTGGGAATGGTGTCTCGCCGTCCTGCAGATCGTGGTGATCGACATCGTGCTCGCCGGCGACAACGCCGTCGTGATCGCCCTCGCCGTCCGTCAGCTCGAGCCGCGTCAGCGCCTCACGGGCATCGTGCTCGGCTCGGGTGCCGCCGTGCTGCTCCGCGTGGGCCTCACCGCCATCGCCGCGCAGCTCCTCGCGCTCAACTACATCAAGATCATCGGCGGCGCCGCCGTCATCTGGATCGCGCTGAAACTCCTCCGCGACAACCTCGGTCCGAAGGACGAGGCCCACGGCAAGAGCGCCACGAGTCTCTGGTCCGCGGTGTGGTTGATCGTCGTCGCCGACATCACCATGAGCATCGACAATGTCCTCGCTGTCGGCGCCGCGTCGAAGGGCAGCACGTTGCTGCTATGGTTCGGTCTCGGTCTGAGCATCCCGCTCGTCGTTTTCACCAGCAAGCTCCTCTCGACCGCGATGGATCGCTACCCGGTCATCGTGTGGATCGGCGCCGCCATCCTCGGCAAAGTCGGCGGCGAGATGATTGTCACCGACCCGTTGGTCGCCGATAAATTCCACCTCGGCTCGTGGGCCGCGCACGGCGTCGGCCTGCTCGGCGCACTCGCGATCGTGGGCTCCGGCCTGATGATGAAGGCCAAGCACCAGCGCGACGACCAGAAGTGAGCCGCCGCCCTGCGCCGGGCGACCATTGACAACCCGCCCGGGCGGCGTTGAAACGTGTCCTTTATGTCCCGCGTTTTAGTCCAATTTTTCTTCGCCCTGGTCTCCGTGGTTTCGCTCCGCGCTGCCGACGCAGCCGCCACGACTACTGCTGCCGCTGCCACCACGCCGCCTCCGGCCGCGCCCGTCGCCGACACCGTGAAGACGAAAGAGGTCACCGACCTGCTCGAGCGCTTCGTCAACTGGCTGCACCATTTTTTCCCGACGATCGATGACCAGCTCTTCCACTACATCGCGTGCGGCATCCTCCTCGCCCTCGCGATCGTGCTGCGCAAGATCATCACCAATGTCATTTTCCACTACCTGAAGAAGCTGGCGGAGAACACCGAGACGACGCTCGACGACAAGCTCTTCCCAGCGCTCGAGGGCCCCGTCGCCACGATGGTGATGGTGCTCGGCATCTTCGCCGCGCTCACCGTGCTCCAGCTCTCCGAGCACGTCGACAAGCTCATCAGCAACGGTGCGATCATCGCCGTCCTCGGCGTGCTGCTCTGGGGCGTCATCCGCGCCGGTGGCGCCATCCTCGATCACCTCGAGGAGATCGCACACGAGAAGCAGATGACGGTCGCGACGTTCATGCCGCTGATCAAGAAGACGCTCTTCGTCTTGGCTCTGATCATCGGCATCATCATCATCGCCGACAGCCTCGGCGCCAAGGTCGGCGCGCTCATCACTTCGCTGGGTATCGGTGGTTTGGCCTTCGCCCTCGCGGCGCAGGACACCATCGCCAATCTCTTCGGCTCCTTCGTCGTCGTGATCGACCAGCCGTTCAAGGTCGGCGATGTCGTCAAGCTCGCCGCCGGCGAGGGCAAGGTCGAGGACATCGGCCTCCGGTCGACCAAGGTCCGCACCGGCGCGCGCACGCTCGTCGTCATCCCGAACAAGACGGTCGCCGCCGAGGCCATCACCAATTTCTCCCGCATGCCGCAGCGTCGCGTGGACCAAGTGCTCGGTCTCACCTACGACACGACCGCGGAGCAGATGCAGGCGATCCTCGAGGATATCCGCGCGCTGCTGAAGGCCGACATCGGCGTCCATCCCGACACGATCATCGTCCACTTCGCGAACTACGGCGCGTCTTCGCTCGACATCCAGCTCGTCTATTTCACCGCCGATCCCGACTGGGGCCGCCACATGGCCGTACGCGAGCGCATCAATCTCAAGATCATGCAGGCCATCGCCGCCCGCGGCTTGAGCTTCGCCTTCCCGACCCAGACCGTCATGCTCGACGGCCAAGTCGCGAAGCAGCTCGCCGCCCGCAGCCACACGCCGCGCGCCTGAGCGCTCTCCTAGTGTAGCGGCAAGCACCCGCGAGCCGGCCCGACATCGCCGATGAACTCAGTTTCATCGGCGCTCGTTGAGCGTCTCACCGCGACTCCACGTCGAGAGAGCTGCGATCTCTCACCACGATCCATTTTAACAGGAGAAAACAGAGGAAAGGCAGGAGATCGGAATTTCGGAATTAAGCGCGAAGACGCAAAGATGGCGAAGGTAACGCAAAGAATACCTCCGGGCCTTCGTTACCTTCGCGATCTTCTGTAAAGATTCCTCCTGCCTTTCCTCCGTTCCCTCCTGTAAAAAACAAAAACCGGCATCCCCGACCGGCCGAGAATATCCATCAGGCACCAGCAATCGCCATCGAGCCGTTGCGCGTATTTTTGCTTCACCACTGCCGGACCGTCAGATTCCCAGCGCCCGCGCTTGAATCGCCGCGGGCTTTCCGTTTCGGTCCGCGCTGTGCACGCGTCCGATCCCCGCCGTGAACGCTGGTTCGCCGAGCAGATCCAGCCCCATGAGAAGCTCCTGCGCGCTTGGCTGCGGGGGTCGTTTCCGTCGCTGCCCGATACCGACGATCTCGTGCAGGAGACCTACGCGCGTGTTTGCCGCGCGCACGACGCGGGCACCAAGATCGCGAATCCGAAGGCGTTTCTTTTCACCACCGCGCGCCACATCGCGATCGACCTCGTCCGCCATCATCGCACCGCGGGCGCGGAACCTCTAACGGAAATTGACGAGTCATCCGTCTTTGCTGACGGCCCCAGTGCGGCCGAACTCACCGCCAAGAATCAGGAACTCGAACTTTTGACGCAGGCCATCCAGTCCCTCCCCGACCGCTGCCGCCAGGTGCTTACCTTGCGGAAGATCTACGGCCTTTCCCAAAAGGAAATCGCCGCGGAGCTCGGCATCTCCGAGCACACGGTCGAAGCCCAGGTGGGCAACGGAGTGCGGCGCTGCGCGGAGTTCCTGGCACGCCACGGGCTGCCCTGAACTCTCCCATGCCCGCCGATCCTGCCCATAACTCCGGTCGCTCGGAGGCCATTGCCGCCGCTGCGGCACAGTGGCTCGCTCGCCGCGACCGCGGGCTGACCGCCGCCGATCAGGACGAGTACCTGCAGTGGCTGAGCTCCGATCCTCGCCACGGCGAGACGTTGGCGCGCTTGGAAAAAACCTGGGGCATCCTCGATGGCCTCGCCGAGTGGCGGCCCGAGCATAGCGCGCAGCCCAATCCCGATCTGCTCGCCCGCCCGCGCTGGGCGCGGCGCATCGTTTTCGCCAGCGTGCTCGCCGGCCTCGCGGCGGCCGCGGCCGTCGCCTTTGTCCTCGTGCCACGGGCGACCGAGCCCACGTCCGCGCCGGCCAACGTCGTGCACGTGATCCCGCAGCCCGAGCGGCTTGCGCTTTCCGACGGCTCCGTCGTCGAGCTCAACCACGGCGGCAAGATCGAGACCGATTTCACGCCGGGCGAACGCCGCGTGCGGCTCGTGCGCGGCGAAGCGCACTTCACCGTCGCGAAGAATCCCCTGCGGCCCTTCATCGTCGAGGCCGGCTCCGTCGCTGTGCGCGCGGTCGGCACCGCTTTCGATGTGCGCCGCGACACTGCGGCCGTCGCCGTGCTCGTCACCGAGGGCAAGGTCCAGGTCGAGCGCCACGCCGCTCCGGCCGCGCCCGCCGTCGCCACGCCGCTCGTCGCCGGTGAGCGCGTCGTGGTCGAGACTACCGCGCCGCGCGCGCCGGTCGTCACCACCCTCTCCTCCGCCGAGATCGAGCGTGCGCTCGTCTGGCAGGGCGTGCGGTTGGAGTTCGAGAATCTCCCGCTTTCCGAGGTCGTCGCCGAGTTTAACATCCGCAACTCCGCCCAGATCGCCGTCGCCGATCCCGAGACCGGCGCGCTCCGCGTCGGCGGCAGCTTCCGCGCCGACAATGTCGATGGTTTTGTCCGCCTCCTCGCGGTCAGCTTCGGCGTGAAATCCGAGCGCCGCGACGACGGCGTGCTCCTCCTCCGCCGCAGCCGGCCCTGACCGCGTCGCGTGTTGCCAAATATTTTCCGGTTTCGGCTAACGGAAACCCTCCGTCGGTCCGTCTGCCTTTTCGACCTACATCCCCACCTATGACTACCCCATTCGTGTCGCGACTGCGCGCGCGCTTCGCCGTCGCCTGTCTTCTCGCGTTGCCCTTCGCCCTCCCGGCGTCGGCCGCCGATGCCAAGAAATCCTATGCGCTCCCCGCCGGCGACGCCGCGGCGACGCTCAAGGCCTTTTCCGAACAGTCCGGTGAACAGATCGTCTACCCGGTCGATCAGGTTCGCGGCGTGTCCACCAACGCCGTGAGCGGCGAGTACACCGCGGGCGATGCCCTCCAGAAGCTCCTCGCGGGCAGCGGTCTCAACGTCGTCCGCGACGACAAGACCGGCGCCTATGCCATCACTCCCGCGGCTAAGGCCACCACCACCGCCGCCAACGCCAAGACGGCGAAGATCCCGTCGAAGCGTGAGGTCGAGGTCCCCGGCACCGCCGCCGGCGAGACGATCCAGATGTCGCCCTTCGAGGTGAACACCGAGAAGGACGAGGGTTACCTCGCGCAAAACGCCCTCTCCGGCACGCGCCTCAATTCCAAGCTCGAGGACATCTCCGCCTCGCTCTCCGTCGTCACCAAGCAGCAGCTGCAGGACACGGCCGCGACCGACATCAACGACATCTTCAAGACCGAGCTCGGCACCGAGGGCATCTACCAGTTCACCTCGTTCAGCGTCGACCGCGGCACCGTCACGGACGATGTGCAGAACAATCCCACCGGCGCCACCCGTATGCGCGGTCTCACCGCCGCCAACATCTCCGTCAACGGCTTCACTACCACGCTGCCCTTCGACACCTACGATATCGACTCCGTCGAAATCGCCCGCGGCCCCAACTCCACGGTCTTCGGTCTCGGCAACACCGGCGGCGGTGTGAATCTCAACAAGGCGAAAGCCAACGTCACCCGCGAGGTCACGAGCTTCACCACCCGCGGCGACAGCTACGACGGCTACCGCTTCAACTTCGATATCAACCGCCCCATCTACAAGAACAAGCTGGCCGTGCGCCTCCTCGGTTTGTATGATGAAAAAGGATACGTGCGAAAGCCGTCGCAGGATACCACGCGCCGCTTCCAGCTCGCGGTCACCGCGAAGCCGTTCTCCAAGACCACGCTGAACGCCAGCTTCGAGTCCTACCGCAATTACAACTCGCGCCCCAACGCCCTCACCCCGCGCGACACGATCACCGACTGGGTCAACAACGGCCGCCCGACTTGGGACCCGATTACGCAAACGGTAAACTTCCGCGATGGCCGTCCCTCCATCACTGGCATCACGACCGCGCTCGAGGCCGCTCAGCTCCCGCAGGGCCTCGCGCCCTCCGACTCCGGGTTTTTCGGCGCGCCCAGCGTCTACATCGAGGGCAACGGCACCGCCGGCCTCTTCATGGTGAGCCGCACGCCGAACGCCACGGTCAACGCCGGTCCGACCAATGTTGGCGGCGCCACGCGCCTCCTTCAGAACGGTGCGTTCTACGTCCGCAACACCACCGCCTACCCGCTTTACAACGCCCCCGAGATCACCAACCGCAATCTTTACGATTGGACCGAGGTCAATCTCTCCGCACCCAACTACGCCACGACCCGCGGTGAGACGTCCTCCGTGCAGCTCGACCAGACGATCTTCAATACCCCGCGCAACGTCCTCGCCGTGCAGGCGAGCTGGCTCTACGAGCGCATCGCCACGTACGATCGCCGCTTCCTCGGCACCGGCGCCGCGCTCCAGCCGTTCATCGACGTCAACGAAAAGCTCGTCGATGGCACGGCCAACCCGTACTTCCTCCGCCCGTACATCGGATCCTCGGCCCCGAGTTTCAAGAAGGGATGGAATCAGGCGGAAAACTACCGCCTCGCCCTCGCCTACCGCCTCGATCTCTCCCACGAGCAAAACATCCTGCGCTGGCTCGGTACGCACCAGTTTTCCGCCTACGGTGAGTACCGCGCCGTCAAGGCGGCCAACCTCGGTTATCAGGACACGATTTCCTCCCTCAATTCGTGGATGGGCGCCGCCCCCGCCAGCCGCAACAGCACCGGCTATCGTTCCTACCCGCGCTACTACGTCGGCGACACCAACGGCTACAACGTCGACTCCGCGCCCGCGGCCAACGCTGCCCCGCCCTACACCTACAACCTGCGTTACTACAACAATGCGACCGCGCAGTGGACCAACGAGAACGTCACCTTCGACGAATACTACGACGCCAACCGACCCAACCGCCGTATCCTCGGTAGCGGCGGCGGCGTGTGGCAGGGCTTCCTCCTCGGCGGCCGCATCGTCCCCCTCGCCGGTTTCCGCAAGGACTCCAGCCGCACCCGCGACGGCAACAGCGCCATCAATCCCACCGCTGCGACGAACGGTTATTATAACACCGATCCCATTTACCAGTACGGCACCAACGACTGGGTGATCAATCGCGGCAAGACCACCAACGAGGGCATCGTCGTGAAGCCCCTCAGCTGGCTGAATCTCTCCTACAGCCAGTCCAACAGCTTCAGCCCCGGCTCGCAGACCTACAACGTCTTCGGCGAGCCGCTCCCCGATCCGCACGGCTACACGAAGGACTACGGTTTCAGCTTCACATTCTTCGACGGCAAACTCTCCATCGTCGCCAAGCAGTACGAGACCGCCGACATCGGCCGCAGCACCAGCGACCTCAACACCATCGTGCAGCGCGTGCTCCGCATGGACCGCCGCACGTCCTCCGGTGACCCAGGCCTGACCGACTTCCTGCAGGCCCAGCTGCTCGTCGCCCACCCCGACTGGACGCAGACGATGATCGACGACGAGACCAACCGCATCGCCGGCGTCAACCTCACCTACATCCGCAGCCACGTGAACAAGACCCACGGCGACGCCAGCAACTCCTACTCCCGTGGCAAAGAGGTCTCGATCATCTACAATCCGACTCGCTACCTCCGGATGAAGGCCTCGCTCTCCCAGTCCAATCCGATCAACGGCATCCTCTCGCCGCTCGTGCAGGAGTACATTGGCACCCGCATGCCGACCTGGACGACCGTCACCGATCCGGCCAATCCGGCCAGCGTGTGGTGGACCACCAAGGGCTCCAACGGCACCATCCCCCGCGACTTCTACATCAACAATGTCGTCGCCGGACTGAAGCTCGCCGTCGCACTTCAGGGTAAGCGCCGCACGCAGACCAGCGAGTACCACGCCGCATTCCTCACCAACTACGGCCTTGCCGGCCTCACCGACAACAAGTGGCTCAAGCCTCTCAATGTCGGTGGCACTCTCCGCTGGGTGGACAAGGCCTCCATCGGCTACCTCGGCGCTCCCGCCGACGCCGACGGCATCGTGCGCGAGTTCGATCCCAACAAGCCCGTCTGGCTGAAGGCCCAGTACAACCTCGATCTCAGCGCGAGCTACCGCCTCCGGTTCTTCAAGGACAAGGTCCGCTCCACGATCCAGCTCAACGTGAACAATGTCTTCGAGGACGGTCGCCTCCAGAAGCTCTCCGTCAACCCCGACGGCACCCCGTGGGCCTTCCGCATCATCGACCCGCGCCAGTTCATCCTCTCGGTGAATTTCGATCTCTGATCGCTGCCTAAGCCGATTTCCCTCCCAAGGGCCGCGCTTCACCGCGCGGCCCTTTTTCTTTTCCTCCGTAGCTGCTTCATCGCCGTGATGGCATTCCTTCCCTGAAGCTTGCGGTCCTCGCGGGTCACACCAGTGTGACTCCATGTCGATGACGCTCGATCAACTCGTCGAGGAAAGCCGCCAGTTGTCCACCGAGGCCCGCGCGGAACTCGTTGAGCGCATCCTGCTCTCCGGTCACGGCGGCCTTGATCCCAAAATAGATGACGCGTGGAAACAGGAAACCCGCCGTCGCGTCACCGAAGTCCAATCGGGCCGCGCTAAGGGCATCCCGCTCGATCAAGCTCTCGCCGAAGCCCGCCAGCGCGTGGGGCTGTGAACCGCATCATCCACGAAGAGGCCAATCGCGAGTTTCGCGCGGCTTTGGATTACTACCTCGAGCTCAGCCCTGATTTGGGCGTGAGCTTTTATCGCGAGATGGAGCGTTTGATGAATGAAGTGTGCGAACATCCGCACGCTTTTCGCGTTTTCGACCCGCCCGCGCGTCGCCACTTCACGACCCGCTTTCCCTATGGCATCATCTACCTCGTGTTGCCGGATACGATTTGGATTCTGGCCGTAATGCACCTTCATCGCGCGCCGGGTTACTGGCGGCAGCGGCTCAGCTAAAAGAATTGGCCCGCATAGGATTCAGGCCATCGCAGACCTGAATCCTTTTGCGAAAATCGCTCAGAACTTCTCCGCCGCCACCTTCTCCGTCCGCGTCGTGTCCGCGAGGCCGGGGCTTTGGCGCAGCATGAATCCTGTCACGTTCTTCAGCACCACGCTCGGCGCGCCTTCGACGTGCGGGAGCTTGGCGCGGTCGATGGTGGCATCGACCACGTGGTCAAGCATCAGGGTCGGACGCGCGTCGTCCTTCGCCGCGCGGAACTCCACGCGGTCCACCGAAAAGTTTTTCACGTAGCGCGCCCACAGGCCCCATGCCGGGATCGTGCCGAAGCGCGACGGCTCGGGGTACTCCTTCTCAAACTCCGGCACCACGCGCTCGCCCTGCTCCTTCGTGCCGCCGCCGACGTAGTCGATGAAGATGTTGCTGAGTGAGAGGTCCTCGATCGCGTGGCCTTCGAGGCCGCTGATCAGGATGCCGCTCTGCGCCGCCACGTTGTGCGCGACGACGTTGTCGATCTTGATGCGCTTCGCGGTGCCGACCTCGATCGGGTTTGGCCCACGAAGACGCGCGCCGAGGCGGATGAAGATCGGGGCGTTCGCGATGTCGCGCATCGTGAGGTTCGTCACCGTGATGTCCTCCATCAGCGCGCCGTCCACGCTTTCCAGCGCGAAGCCGCGGCAGTACTCGAACACGCAGTTCGAGATCGTGATGTTGCGGAAGCCGCCATTGCTCTCCGTGCCGCACTTGATGCGGCCGGTGCCGCCTTCCTTGTGCACCACTTTACGCTGGCGCGTGCCGTCGAGGAGCGTGCCCTCGTCGTAGCCGCTCACCTGGCAGTTGGTGATCGTCACGTTTTCCGTGATGCGATTGTAGCCGAGACCAAACGAACTCTTCGGGCAAATGCCGTCGTCGTACGGCGAGTTCACCGTGCAGTTCGACACGCGCACATTCTGGCAGCAGTCGAAGTCGATGCCGTCGCGGTTCGTGTCGATCTTGAGATTGTCGCAGGTCCAGTTGTCCACTCCCGTCGCGAGGATGCCGAAGTGTCCGCCGTGATAGATCGTGAAGTCGCGGAAAATCACGTTGTGGCAATTCTTCAGCGCGATGGCCTTGTTGCCCACGCCCGCGGGCAAGATGTCGCGCGCGCTCGGATAACCGAAGGGCGTCGCCGCCGTCACCTCACCGCCGCTGCCACCCTGGCCTGCAGCGCGCGCACCCGCCGGCGCCGCCGGACGCGCCGGGCGCGGTTCGCCGGGCAGCGAGTCCTTGCGCATGCCACCGCCGCGGCTGAGACCCGCGCCGTAAATCCGCCCCGGTCCCGTGATCGCGATGTCCTCGAGATTCTCGCCCCAGATGAGGCTGTTGTGCCAGTGGGTGTGGCCAAAATCCTGATACTTGTCCCACGCATTCGGCTCGGGCTCGTCGTAGCCGCCGGGCTGTCCCTCCGCGGGCGGATCCGCCGCGAGAATCGTCGAGCCGATGTCGAGGTACAGCGCCACATGACTCTTCAGGCGGATCGAGTAGCTCGCGTACGTGCCCGCGGGAAACACCACCGTGCCGCCGCCCGCCGCAGCCGCCGCTTCGATGGCTTTGTTGATCGCCGCGGTATCGAGCGTCTTGCCGTCACCCGTCGCGCCAAACGCGCGCACGTTAAACGCGCCCGCCACACTCGGCTTCCCTGCCGGTGTCGGCGGCGGAGTCGCCGCCAAGCTGCTCGCCTCGCCGGCTGCCGTCATGCAGCCAGCCAGACCAATTGCCGCCAAGGCCGTCGACGCGGCCAGCCAACGAAGGGGGTTATTCATCGGGGAGATAGACGCACACCGTCCCGCGACGATGCGCACGCGTAAACGGACCCTGCGTTTACATGCTTAACTACCCGGAGCCGCCGCGCATCGCTCTTGCCCCGTCGCGTACGGGACTTTTCCCTCGGGCGCAATGGCACCTGCGCTTCTCGTCCTCGCTGCTGGCATGGGCTCCCGCTACGGCGGGCTCAAGCAAATCGATCCCGTCGGCCCCGGTGGCGAGACCGTGCTCGACTACGCGGTCTTCGACGCGATCCGCGCCGGCTTCGGCCGCGTGGTGTTCATCATCCGGCGCGACTTCGAGGCCGTCTTCCGCGAAAAGATCGGCGCGCGCTACGCCGGAAAAATCGCCGTCGACTACGTCTTCCAGTCGCTCGACGCGCTGCCCGCGGGCTTCACGCCGCCGCCCGGCCGCGAGAAACCGTGGGGCACCGGCCACGCCGTGTGGTGCGCGCGTGATGCCGTGAAGGAAAATTTCGCGGTCATCAACGCCGACGATTTTTACGGCGCCGAGTCGTTCACCCGCCTCGCGCAGTTTCTAAAAGAGTCGCCCGCCGGCACGCCGCCGGAGTTCGCCATCGTCGGCTTCACGCTCGCCAACACGCTCTCCGAGCACGGCGTCGTCTCGCGCGGCGTGTGCGCCACCGATGCCGCGGGCGCGCTCGCGAGCATCACGGAGCACACCGGCATCGCGCCCGTCGACGTCGGCCCCGGGAAAAAATTCTCCGGTGCCGAGCTCGTCTCGATGAACTGCTGGGGCTTTACTGCCGCTCTGTGGTCGCGTCTTGATACGCAGTGGCGCGAGTTCCTCGCCGCGCGCGGCACCGATCTCAAGGCCGAGTTCTACCTCCCCGCCGCCGTCTCCAACCAGATCGGACGCGGCGAAGCCCGCGTGCGCGTGCTGCCCACCACGAGCACGTGGTTCGGAGTCACCTACAAAGACGACAAGCCGCGCGTCCAAGCCGCCCTCGCCGCGCTTGTCGCCGAGAGCAAATATCCGGCGAAGCTGTTCGCGTAACCGTGCTCGCGCCCGCCCGAAAAATCCTCGCCACGCGCCTCTTCAAGCGAAGCGAGGAGCCGTGGAGCGCAGGCCACGCGATCATATGGTGGGAGATGCGCCGTGGTGTTTTCAATCTGGTCGTCGGTGTTGCCGGAGCTTTCACGTGGTTGCTCCTCGGCGTCCTCGGGGAAATTTACTCCCATTGGCTCGATTCCCCTCTAGGCTTGGGCGATGAACCGGTGTTCACGCTCTTCGTTGTTCTCGCCTACGGCATCGGCGCAAATGTCTGCTACACCGTCGGCTGGATCGGCGAGCTGATCATCCAAAGACTTTGGCCAGATCGAGCAGGCGCCTACGCTGAGATGAGCTTCACACTTGGCCTCATGTTTTCGGTTTTGCTTACCCTATCCCCCGCCGCGCTATTGCTCGGTGTGTTCGTGTTGCAACGCATCCTCGGGTGAAACCACGTTGCCGCCTCTCGTCGTTTCTCCACGCTTCCCCGTATGATTTTCTCCCGGCCCGACGCCGACATCTTCGTCCCCGATAACTCCGATCCGGTCGCCGCCCTCGCGCGCGTCACGCATCTCTGCATCGGCGCGCATCAGGACGATATCGAGATCATGGCGCACGCGGGCATCGCCACGTGCCTCGATACCCCGGGCAAATTCTTCGGCGGCGTTGTCGGCACCAACGGCGCGGGCTCCCCGCGCACCGGCCACTACGCGCAGATCACCGACGACGAAATGCAGCTCGTCCGCCGCACCGAGCAGCAGCGCGCCGCCGTCCTCGGCCACTACGCGATCCAGCTCCAGCTCGCGCACCCGAGCGCCGACGTGAAATCGCCCCGCCACGCCGACGTGCTCGCCGATCTCACCATGATCTTCACCGGCTGCACGCCCGAGGTCGTCTACCTGCACCAGCCCGCCGACAAACACGATACGCACGTCGCTCTTTTCCTTCGCTGCCTCGAGGCACTCCGTGCCCTCCCCCGTAAAAAGCGTCCGCGTCGCGTGCTCGGCTGCGAGGTGTGGCGCGATCTCGACTGGCTCGTCGACACGGACAAGGTCGCGCTCGACGCCAGCGGCCGGCCCGATCTCGCCGGGCCGTTGCTGGAGGTCTTCGATAGCCAGGTCGCCGGCGGCAAACGCTACGATCTCGCGACCCTCGGCCGCCGCGCGGCCAACGCCACGTTTCACACCTCGCACGCGACCGACCGCATGACCGCGATCACGTGGGCGATGGACCTCTCGCCGCTCATTGCGGACGAATCGCTCGACGTCGGCGCGTTCACCCTCGCCCACCTTGACCGCCTGCGCGCCGACATCGCCGCGCGGCTTGCACGATTCCAGTGACAGGCAAGTAAAGCATTTTTCCGCTCGCCGCGGAATTCGCTTTGCTGCGTAGGGCCGGTGCCGATACATCAGGAACACCCCGGCGATTCGTCACCCCCGAATCCAAGCAACCGTGTCGCCGTCGTTCCCCCATGTCGGTTCTCCGTCGTTGGCTACTTGCCGTCGCGTTCGCCGCGATGGCCAGCGGCTTGCGCGCCGCCGAGACGCCCGCCGCAGCCCGGCCGCTGATTGTCGGGCTGAGTTGGGCCACCGAGGGTGATCTTTCGGCCGAGGAGGCCGCGCGCATCCCGCGCTTCGAGACCGAGCTCGCGCTCGCCATCGCCCGTGTGCAGCACACCGAGGTGCGCTTCCGCCTCGCGCCGCTCGATCAATTGTTCCGCGAGCTGGAGGCGGGCAAGGTCGACTTCATCCCCGGCATCGCGCGCACGCGCGAGCGGCTGATGCGTTTCGATTTCAGCGTCCCGCACAGCCGGCTCACGACGAATATCTTCGTGCGCAGCGGCGACTCGCGGGCCTTCGAGCCCAACCATCTGCAGGGCCTCCGCATCATCGTGGTAAAGGACGGCTACTCGCATCTCTGGGCCATCGAGCAGGGCTACGGCGCACAACTTGTCCCCGTG
Source organism: Verrucomicrobiota bacterium (assembly GCA_048498795.1). Taxonomy (GTDB): domain Bacteria; phylum Verrucomicrobiota; class Verrucomicrobiia; order Opitutales; family Opitutaceae; genus JBEHXH01. The sequence goes on along the minus strand of JBEHXH010000009.1, from coordinate 251,329 downwards.
CCCGACATCCTCGAGGGCGTGCGCCGCCTCTCCAACGGCGACGCCGACTGCATGCTCGCGAAGCAGCTCAACATCTACACCGCGATGCGCACCGCGCGCGTGGCCAACATCGAGGTGCGGGGTCCGCCCGTGCCCGACCTCATTCAAGATCTCTGCGTCGCCGTGCGCCTCGGCAACCGCGACTTGCTCGCGCGCATCAACGAATCGCTCTTCACCCTCAAGCAGACCGGCGAGCTCGATCGTATCTACGAGCAGTGGCTCTCGCTCATCCCCGCCGAGGGCAACTGGGCCGCCACGCACGTGCGGCTCATCGCCGCGATCTTCGCCTGCCTGCTGGCCTTGGTCGCAGGCATCTGGATCTTGAGCCGGCTGCAGGCGCGGCAGAACTGGGTGCGCATGGCCGAGGTCGAGCGCCGCGTCACCGAGCGCACCGAGGAACTCGCCGCCACTAAGGCGCGCTTCGAGCTGCTCCTCGCCAACACGCCTGCCGGCATCGTGCTGATCGATCCGCACGACCCCGTCACACTCGGTGCCATTGTCGAGTGCAACGAGATGACCGGCCTGCTCCACGGCTACACGCGCACCGAGCTGCTCGGCGCGTCGTTCAACATTCTCCGGCAGGAGCCTTTCACGCGGGAACAATTCGCCGCCATCGCCGCCGAGGTGAAGGACGGCAACCGCCGGCGCGGCCACGCGCGCCACCGGCGCAAGGACGGCGCGATTTGCGAGATCGAGTTTCACACCACCGGCGTCACGCTCGGCGGACGCGACCTGCTGCTCGCCGTCGATCTCGATATCACCGACCGTCTCCGCGCCGAGGCCGCGCTGCGTCGCACCGAAGAGTTTCAACGGCTCGTGCTGCAGGCCACGAGCGACGGCATCTTCGACTGGGAGATCGTCGATGACCGCTTCACCCTCAGCGACCGCGGTTGGCAGATGCTCGGCTTCTCACCCGGCGAACTCAATGGCCGGCTCGAGTGGTGGCGCCGCCTCCACCCCGACGATCTCGCCGGAGCCGACACGACGCTGCGCCGCCATCTCGACGGCGGCGCGCCGTTTGTCCACACCGCGCGGCATCTGCACAAGGATGGCTCGGTGCGCTGGCTCTATTGCCGCGCGCACACACTGCGCGACGCCGCCGGCCGCCCCACACGCATGATCGGCAGCTACACCGACATTACCGATCTCAAGCGTATCGACGAGGAGCTCCAGCTCTCGCGTCGCCTGCGCGCCGTCGGTGAACTCACCGGCGGCATCGCGCACGAGTTCAACAATCTCCTCACGCCCATCCTGCTCGAAGCGAGCATGCTCGCCGAGGCGCGCGATCTCCCGCCCGATCTCGCCGCGCAGCTCGGTCCCGTCCGCGAAGCCGCACGGCGCGCGCAGGCCCTCACGCAGCGCCTGCTCCAGTTTGGACGCAAGGGCGGCAGCGGCGTCGAGGCCGTGTCGCTCGCCGCCGTGATCGAGAGCACGCTCTCGCTCGTCCGCAGTACGGTCGACCGCCGCATCGACTTGCAGGCCGAATGCGCCGCCGATCTCCCGTCGCTCCGCCTCGACGGCGCGACCATGGGCCAGGTGGTGATGAACCTCGTGCTCAATGCCCGCGACGCCGTGCTCGACAAACTCGGCGACCAACCTGCGCCCGACTGGCGTCCGCAGATCGTGCTGCGTGTCGAGCGCCGCGTCGGTCCTTCGCGCGCCCCGGGTCGCCCTGCCGATGGAGCTTCGCGCGCGTGGCAGCGCCTGAGCGTGCACGACAACGGCCCCGGCATCCCCGCAGAAATCCGCGAGCGCGTCTTCGAGCCGTTCTTCACCACGAAGAGCGTCGGCCAGGGCACCGGCCTCGGTCTCTCGATGGTGTGGAGCGCCGTCGAGGAATGGCACGGCTGGATCGACGTGATCTCCGAGCCCGGCGACGGCACCGAGTTCGCCCTCTGGCTGCCCGACGATGCCGTTGTCCCCGTTGCGCCCGCCATTTCCGCCGCACCCGCCGCCCCACGCGCTCCGGCCAATCGCCGCCTGCTGCTTGTCGACGACGATGCACTCGTCGGTGCAACCGTCGCGCGCCTGCTGCAGCACCTCGGCTATACCGTCGAGTGGAAGCGCAGCAGTGAGGAAGCGCTCACGGCGCTGCACGACCACGGCGCGCACTGGGACGCGCTCATCACCGACCTCAACATGGCCGGCCTCAGCGGCGAAGACTTGGTCGAGCGCGTGCGCCGCTCCGGCTACAAGGGCAAGATCGTGGTCGTGAGCGGCCACATCACCGCGCAAGCCGAAGCCCGTCTCCGCCTCGCCGGCGTCGCCGCCCTCGTCCAAAAACCTTTCGAAGCCCAGCGCCTCAAATCCATCCTCGCCGAGCTCTGGCCCGCTACGTAGCGCACCTCCCGCGCTCGTACAGCCATTCAGCGCGAATATTTTTGCGCCTTTTTGCGACCCTCCCCTTTTCAGCGGCCAAGCTCTTCTTCGCACCTCCGTGCCTTCGTGTCTCCGTGGTGAACGCTCCTTACTTCTTCTCCGCCACCGGCAGCTCGTAGTGATACCGCTCGTGGAGAAAAACCTTCAACACCTCCGCGGTCGCTTTCGCGAACTGCGCCCGGTGCTCCGCCGTGTCGCGCACGCCGGCAAAGTACGTCTCGATCTGCAAACCATCGACCTTCGTCGTCTCCGGCGCTGCGCAGTAGGTGCGCACCGTGTAGCCTCCGGAGAAAAACGGCGCTGAGCCCGGCTCCATGTCCTGCGGACTCGGCACCGCGCGAAATCCGCGCGTCGTAAACAGATCGCCGATGCTGCCCGGCCCACGGATCAGTTTCGCCGCGCTGCCGCCGAGCTTCGCCTGCAGGTCGCGCAGCGTGCTGAGCGTGATCAGCTCCGACGCATCGAAATCTTTATCCGAGCGATTGAGCTGCGCCGCATCGAGCGCGTAGCCTAGCTCTAGCCGCGCGATCGCGTGACCGTGGCCGTGCAGGTCGATGAGAAAGGCGAAACCGTTTTTCTTCACCGCCGCATCGACCGCCTGCTGGATCGCCGCGTGATACGCGCGCCACGCGCTCTCAGCCTCGGCGTTCCCTTGCGCAGCCTCTTTGATCTCGCGGTTCGGATCGAGCATCGAGCGGTGCAAGAGACTCGCTACGAGCGCCGCGTGATGCCCTGTGCGCGCGTAGAGTTCATCCACCACCGCGTGCGCCAGCTGCGTCGAATCGAGATCGCTGCCCGTCACACCCTCCGTGCGTACCGGCCATTTATCCGGCCGCAGCGTGCCGCCGTGCGGCGCGGTGATTACGATGGGCAGGTCGCCGGGGAGCGCTTCAAAATAGGGCTTCGCCGTCGACGTCTCGGCCGCTTGCAAGCAGACGCCCGCCAGCAACCCCACCATCAGTGCAAATCGTCTGAGCTGCTGCATCGCCCTCATGTCGAGCGCACGAGCAACCGCCGCACTCCCTCGATCGGCGGCACCGAAATCGGTACGAGCGGAAACGGCGCGCGCGCCGCCAGTGCCGGCGCCACCACGGGATGCGTGAGCAGTGCACCGCTCAGTCCCGCCCGCAGCGCGTCGATGGGCGCATCGGGAAAGAGCTTTGTCGCCACGCGCGTCGCGAGCGTGAGCAGCTCCGCCGCGCAATCCACCACGAGCGCCGTGATCGTCGCATCGCCTTCCGACGCGAGACGCAGCAGCGCGGGCGCGAGCGCGGCGATCTTTTGATTGGGCGAGGGATCATTGTAGAAATACCGCGACACCGCCGACGCGTCGGCTTGCGCGCCGAGTTGCGTATGATCGCGCACGAGCGGCCCGAGCCGCGTCGGCGGCACCCAGCCTTGCAGCTCCAGCAGCGCGCGACCGATCGCACGCCGGCCGAGTTCGTAGCCGCTGCCCGAGTCGCCAAAGCGCCACCCGATGCCGCCCGCGTAGTGCACCGAGCCATCGGGCGCGCGCGCCGCGATGAATGAGCCGGTGCCCGCGTGCAGCACGATGCCGGGCGCGCCATCGGTCGCGAGCTCCAGCACCGGCAGAGAGTCGTCCGCCGCCGACACGCGGCCGAAATCCGCCAGCGCCGCCGCAAATTCCCGCCAAAACGCCGGCGCACCCGCCATGTAGAGCCGCGTCGCCGCCACCGCTCCGCCGGGTCGCTGGAGCTTCGAGTCCGCCAGCAGCGAACATAGCGCGTCGGTCAAAATCATCCGGGCCTGCTCCGCGCCGACGACGCTCGGGTTGCAGCCGGGCGCGAGGTGGCGCGCGACGATTGCGCCGCCGGAATCGATCAGAATGCACTCGGTCTTGGTGCCACCACCATCGACGCCGATCTGAAACGGAGGATTACCCACGGGGGAAACGGAACACATCTCCATGCCCGGAGAGAAACCTTTTCGTATCGGTTAAGTTACACGTATCCGGAGAAAAATTTCCTTTCGGCCCGCCCTCGCCCGGCCAACGCTTCCCTCACCGCCGCCGATGTCCTTCCGTTTTTATCCCTACACGCTCGAGCTGCGCCACGCGTTCGGCATCGCGTCCAACACCCGCACCAGCACCCCCGCGATGCTGGTCGAGGTCGAGCGCGACGGCATCGTGGGCTACGGCGAAGCCGCGATGCCGCCTTACCTCGGCGAATCGCAGGCGACCGCCACAGCCTTTTTCGAAAAGGTCGATCTCGCGCGTTTCCCCGACTGGTTTCAGTTGGAGGAAATTCTCCCCACCCTCGACGCCCTCGCCCCCGGCAACACCGCCGCCAAGGCCGCCGTCGACATCGCGTTGCATGACTGGGTCGGCAAAAAACTCGGCGCGCCGTGGCACCAGCTCTGGGGCCTCGATCCCGCGCGCGCGCCCGTCACGTCGTTCACCATCGGCATCGATACGCCCGAGGTCGTGCGACAGAAAACGCGCGAGGCGAGCGAGTTCAAGATCATCAAGGTGAAGCTCGGCCGCAGCGCCGAGAGCGATCGCGAGATCATCGAGGCCATCCGCGCCGAGACCGACACGCCAATCACGGTCGACGCTAACCAAGGTTGGAAAGACCCCGCCGAGGCGCTGCGCATGATCGAGTGGCTCGCCACGCGGCGCGTGGAGTTCATCGAGCAGCCGATGCCCAAGGCGCAAATCGACGACACCGCGTGGCTCCGCGAGCGCAGCCCATTGCCGCTCATCGCCGACGAGAGTGTGCAGCGACTCGCCGACGTCGCGAAGACCCAGGGCGTTTTCCACGGCATCAATATCAAGCTCATGAAGTGCACCGGTCTGCGCGAGGCGCACCGGATGATCGTGCTCGCCCGCGCCCTCGGCCTGAAGGTCATGCTCGGCTGCATGACCGAGACGTCCTGCGCCATCTCCGCCGCCGCCCAGCTTTCGCCGCTCGTTGACTGGGCCGACCTCGACGGCGCGCTGCTGATCCGCAACGACCTCTTCACCGGCGCCGCCATCGTCGGCGGCCGAATCGTACTGCCCAACACTCCCGGCATCGGCGCCACCCGCCGCTGAGCCGGCACAGCGCCGCGTCGGGACGGCCCGCACGCCAAAATAATCCGTGCCCCGGGGCGCGTTCCGTGGTTGGTTGTCCGCTCTTCAAGCGATGACCTTCGATTTCGACACGCCACCGGAACGCCGCGGCACCGACTCCCAGAAATGGCAGAAATATGCCGGCCGCGACGTGCTGCCACTCTGGGTCGCCGACATGGATTTCGTTTCGCCGCCCGCGATCGTCGCCGCGCTCCGCGAGCGCGTGGACCACGGGATCTTCGGCTACGCGCGCCCGGTGAAATCGCAGGTCGACGCCATCGTCGACGCGATGGCCTCTCGGTACAACTGGACCATCGATCCCGCGTGGATCGTGTGGCTCCCCGGCCTCGTCGTCGGGCTCAACGTCACCGCGCAGGCCTTCGCCGCGCCGGGCGAGGCCGTGCTCTCGCTCTCGCCGGTGTATCCGCCGTTCATGAGCGCGCCGAAAAACTCCGGCCGCCTCAGCACCACGGTACCATTTGTTTTGGCCGACGGCCACTGGACGATCGACTGGGACGCGCTCGAGCGCGCCGTCACGCCGCAGACGAAGCTCTTCTACCTCTGCAACCCGCACAATCCCCTCGCCCGCGTCTGGCGGCGCGAGGAGTTGGTCAAGCTCGGCGAGTTCTGTGTGCGGCACGATCTGCTGCTGTGCTCCGACGAGATCCACTGCGACCTCATCCTCGATCCCGCGCTGCCGCACATCCCCACCGGCACGCTCGGCGCGGAGATCGCCCAGCGCACGATCACGCTCATGGCACCGAGCAAGACCTACAACGTCCCCGGCCTCGGCACTTCGCTCGCGATCATCCCCGACGCCAACCTGCGCGCGCGCTTCGTCCGCGCCACCGCCGGCATCGTCGCCGAGGTCAACGCCCTCGGCTACACCGCCTGTGAGGCCGCCTACCGCGACAGCGAGCCGTGGCGCCAGGCGCTGCTCACGTACCTGCGCGGCAACCGCGACTACCTGCTCGACTTCATCGCCCGCGAAATGCCCGGCGTGATCGTCGAGGCCCCCATCGAGGCGACCTACCTCGCGTGGCTCAATGTCCGCGCGTTTGGCCTCGCTGATCCCATCGGCCACTTCGAGCAGCACGGCGTCGGCCTGAGCGAGGGCACCTTCTTCGGCGCCAAGCGCGGCGACTACGTCCGCCTCAACTTCGGCTGCCCCCGCGCCACCCTCACCGAAGCCCTCCGCCGCATGAAAGCGGCACTGCCTCGCTAGTCTCTCATGCGCCTCGGCCCGCACGAGCTCTCTTCGATCCTCTTTCTCTCGCCGCTCGCGGGCTACACCAACCTGCCGATGCGGCTCACGTTGCGTGAGCTCGGCGGCCTCGGCTGGGTCACCACCGATCTCGTCAACGCCCGCTCGCTCCTCGAGCGCAATCCCACCGCGCTCAAGCTCGTCGCCACCTGCCCCGAGGACCGCCCGATGGCCGTGCAGCTTTTCGGCAGCGTGCCCGAGGAGATGCGCGACGCCGCCGCGATGTGCGAGTCGCTCGGCGCGCAGGGCGTCGACATCAACATGGGCTGCCCCGTCAAAAAAGTGACGAAGATCGGCGGCGGCTCCGCGATGATGACCGAGCTCGACAAAACCGCCGCGCTCGTCCGCGGCATGATCGAGGCCGTGAAAATTCCCGTCACCGCCAAGATGCGCCTCGGCTGGGACGACGACAACATCACCGCGCCCGACCTCGCCCGCGCCCTCGAGGAGGTCGGCGTCGCCGCGATCTTCGTCCACGGCCGCACGCGCGCGCAGGGTTTCTCCGGCACGGTCAATCTCACTGGCATCCGCTCCGTCGTGCAGGCCGTGAAGTCCATTCCCGTCATCGGCAATGGCGACGTCACCACACCCGAGGCTGCGAAGCACATGATCGACGAGACGGGCTGCGCCGGCGTGAGCGTGGGCCGCGGCGCGTTCTACGACCCGTGGATTTTCCGCCGCACCGACGAGTTTCTGCGCACGGGCGTGCTACCGCCCGAGCCGTCGTTCGCCGAGCGGCTGCGCGTGATGCGCCGCCACTTCGAGCGCTACGTCGAGTTTTACGGCGAAGAAAACGGCGCGAAGTATTTCCGCCGCGTCGCCCCGTGGTACGCCAAACGCTTCGGCCCGGCCAAGCCCTTCAAGCGTCGCATCCTCACCATCGCTTCGCGCGCCAACTTCGAGGCCGCTATCGCCGAGTACCTCGCGTGGCGCGCGCCGTTCTGCGACGCGCAGGGCGCGCTGCTCCCGAAATACCAGCCCGCTCCGATGCAGGCCTCGTTCATGCTCGATGAAGACGATGCCGGCGCGCAGGCCCGCAGCTCCATCCCCGTCCCGCGCGGCCCGGTCGAGGTCTGGTAAGCGGACCGTTCGGGCGCGGCGAGTTTGCACCGCGTGGATTTTTCACCCACTCCTCGGCGTCCGCATGATCCGCCGTCTCCTCTGCCTCCTCTTCGCTGTCGTGTCGCTCGCGCGCGCGCACGATGCGTTCGAGATCACGGCGACTGCCCGGATCAACGCCGACTCACTCGATATCACCGTCACCACCGCGCGCGCGACCGCGATGGACATCGCACTGGGCAAGCCCGACAGCCCGAGCTTCGCGCCCGAGGATTTCGACCAGCACCGCGCCAAGTTCGTCGCCTCGGCCGCGCGCATGTTTCGCGTCACCTCCGGCGACCAGCCGCTCGCGCTGCGTTCCGCCGAGGTCACGCTCGGCCCCGAGGACGACGTGGATTACCATCTCGTTTTCCCACGCCCGACCGCGAGCCCGCTGCGGATCGACGCCATCCATATTTCCAAACTCGCCTACGGCTACGGTGCCGCGCTCACGGTGCAGGAAAAATCCGGCATCGTCCTCTCCACTAAGCTCCTCACCGCCACCGACACCACGCTCGAGGTCTCGCTCGCCGACACTGGGCAGCCACCGATCACACCGGCGAAATCACAGCTCTTCGTCTCGTTTCTCCGGCTCGGCATCGACCACATCCTGAGCGGCTACGATCACCTGCTGTTTCTCACCGGCCTGCTCGTCGCCTGCCGCCGCTTCCGCACGATGCTCGGTATCATCACGTGCTTCACGCTCGCGCACTCGATCACGCTCGCGCTCGCCGCGCTCGGCATCGTCGTGCTGTCGAGTCGCGTGGTGGAGCCACTGATCGCCGCCTCGATCGTGTTTGTCGGCGTGGAAAATCTCCTGCGCCGCGAGGAGCCGCCGCATCGCTGGCTGCTCACGTTTGCCTTTGGCCTCATCCACGGCTTCGGCTTCGCCGATGCGTTGCGCGAGGCCGGCCTCGGTGGCGGGGGCGCGGGCCTCGCCGTGCCGCTCTTCTCGTTCAACCTCGGCGTCGAGTTCGGCCAGCTCGCGGTCGTGGTCGTGCTGTTGCCCATCCTGCTGAAACTCCGCGAGCGTCCCGCCTTTGCCCGCTACGGCGTGCCTGCCATCTCCGGTATCGTCGTCGCGCTCGGCGCATGGTGGCTGCTGGAGCGCACGCTGCTCGCATAAGCTCAGGTCGGCAGCGTGAAGAAAAACGCCGCCCCTTTGCCCTCCTCGCCCTCCGCCCAGATGCGTCCGCCGTGACGCTGGATGATGCGCTGCACGATGGAGAGCCCGATGCCCGTGCCCTTGAATTCCGTCTGATCGTGCAGCCGCTGAAACACTCCGAAGAGCCGGTCCACATACTTCATCGAAAATCCCGCGCCGTTGTCGCGCACGAAGAACACCGCGTCCGCGCCCGTGCCGTTCACGCCCACTTCGATCACCGCGGGCTTGCGTTGTCCGGTGAATTTATACGCGTTGCCCAGCAGGTTCACGAACACTTGCCGCAGCAGCGCCACGTCGCCTTTCCGTTCGGGCAGTGTTGTAAGCCTTAGCTCCACTTCGCGGGCCGCGTTTTCCTCCGCGAGGTCTTTCAGTGCGCTGTTCACAAGCAGGTTCAGATCGAGCGGACGCAGCTCCAGCGGCTGACGGCTGCAGCGCGAGAAGCGGAGCAAGTCTTCGATCAACTGATTCATGCGCTCCGCCCCTGCAACGACGCGTCCGAGATTATGAAAGCTCTCCGGCGGGATTTGGCCCGCGCAATCCTCGCAGACCATCTGCGCCATCATCGTCACTGCCCGCAGCGGCGCACGCAGGTCGTGCGAGATCGAATACGAAAACGCCTCCAGCTCGCGGTTCGCGATTTCCAACTCCGTCGCGTGCTCCCGCACCTGCCGCTCTAGCGCGATGTTCTCCAGCCGCAGCCGCCGCATCGTCAGCGCCCGCTCGATCACGGGCAAAATCGCCGAGAGCTTGAAGGGCTTCAGGATGTAATCGAGCGCACCCGATTTCATCGCGTCCACCGCCGTCGAGATCGTGCCCTGGCCGGTCATGATCACACCGACGAGGTCGCTGTCGATTTTCAGCGCCGCCTGCAGGAGCGCGATTCCATCCATCCCCGGCATCATTAGATCGGAGAGCAGCAAATCGAATTTCGCCTGCGCCATTGCCGCCAGCGCCTCCGCCCCCGAGCTAAAGCCATGTGTCTCGTAGCCTTGTTCGCCGAGCGTCGCACAGAGCGCGCGCATTTGCGCGATCTCGTCGTCCACGATCAGGATTTTTGCGATGGTTGGCTGGCTCATGGTTCTCGCTTTCCGCACCAGCGCACGAGAGTCTCGCGCAGTTCGCGCAGTTTCGGTGGCTTGCCTAAAACTTGGTCCACATGCGGCGGCACTTCGCCGTCGGCCACGAGGCGCTGGCCCCAGCCGGTGAGCATGATCACCGGCGTCGTGATCTCTGTCTCCTTGATCGCCGAAGCCACGCGCCGCCCGTCGACATACGGCATGCCGAGGTCGGTGATCACCACGTCGAATGGTTCTCCGGCAGCACGCTCGCGACGAAAAAGATCGATGCCTTCCTGCCCGCCGCTCGCAGCTAGGATGCGGTGACCGTCGACGGCCAGCGTATCCTGCAGCGCGCGGATCAGGATCGGGTCGTCGTCGACGGCGAGGATCTTCAGCTTGGGCGGCAGTGGTTGCTCCGCCGCCGGCTCGGCCGTCCGCACCGACTCCAGTGCGGCGGCGAACACCAGGCGCATCGTCGTGCCGCGCCCCGGCTCGCTGTCGATCTCGATATCCGCGCTGTGCCGCTGCACCGCGCCGTACACCATCGCGAGGCCGAGCCCGGTGCCGCGCTCGCCCTTGGTCGTGAAAAACGGCTCGAGGCAGCGGCGTCGCGTGTCCTCATCCATGCCGACACCGGTGTCCGATACTTCCACGATCACGCGGGCCGAGCCATCCGACTGCGGTGGCGGCTCGACGCGCGTGGCGAGCGTGAGCCTTCCGCCCACGGGCATCGCATCGACCGCGTTGAAGACGAGATTCGTCAGCGCCTCGCGGATTTCGCTCTCCACGCCCGCGATGTTGGGGAGGGTTTCGGCGAGCTTCGTCCGCAGCTCGATCATCACGCCGCGTTGCTGCGGCATATCGTTCCACCGTGCGCGGGTGAGATCGAGGACCTGCTGCACGAGGCGGTTGAGATTCACCGGGGCAAGCTGCATCTGCGGCTCGCGCTGCCGGTAAAATTCGCGCATGCGTGCCACCGTCTGCGCCACGTCGTCGATCGCGTGCTGAATCGTGCCGAGGTAGTCGCGCGCGCGCGGGCTGAGCGTCTTGTCCGTCTCCAGCAGCGACTCGGTGTAGAGCGCCACGGGCGAGATCGCGTTGTTGATATCGTGCGCGATGCCGCTCGCCATCTGGCCGAGGGCGCGAAGGCGCTCCTGTTGCAGGATCGCCTGCTGCGTCTGACGCAGTTCGTCGTACGCTTGCTGGAGCGCGGTGTGCAGTTGCGCCTGATGCGCCGCGAGCGCCACGTGCTCGCTCACCTGTTTCAAAAATTCGCACTCCGCGCTGCTGAAACTCTCCGCCTGCGTACGCGCCGCGAGGACCAAGCCGAAGACCTTGCTCTCCATCAGCAGCGGTGCCGCGACAAACGCCCGCAACCCACCCCGCGCCAGCCGCTGCGGAAATGGAAATGGCGTCGCCGTCACATCGGGCTCGTAAACGAGGATGCCACGAACGCAGCGTGAGAGGCCGTTCTCGTCGATGGGCACGCGCGCATCCGGCAGCATCCCCAGCTCGGTCGCGAAGCGGAGGCTCTGCGCGCCGACGCGGCCAACCACCAGCTCGTGGCTCGCCGAGTCGTACAGGCACACGCTGCAGAAATCCAATGGCAGGTGATCCTCGAGACTGCGCACCACCACTTGGAAAATGCTCGGCAGGTCCTGCCGCTCGCCGGTCGCACGCGTGATCTGGTTGAGCAGCGCGAGGCGCGCGAGCTGCGCCTGCACCTTGCGCTCGGCCAGGCGACGCTCGGTCACGTCCTGCACCACCACGAGCCGTGCGCGGCGCGAGCCGAAGTCGACGTCGTGCGAGTTGACGACCACGTCGATCACCGAGCCGTCCTTCCGGCGATGGCGCCACTCGCGCTTCATCGGCGCCCCGGCCTTGGCGCTGCTCATCGCCGTATCGAAGTCCGTCACCTCGTCATGCGGGCGGATGTCTCGTATCGTCAGCGCGAGAAATTCCCGCTCCGTGTACCCGTAGTGCGCTTGCGCCGCACGGTTGACCGCGAGGAAGCGCAGCGACTCCGGATCGTAGATCCACTTCGGCAGCGGGCTGCCCGCGAAGATCAATCGATAGTGCCGCTCGCTGGTCGCGAGCGCCGCCTGCGCCGCCTTTGCCGCAGTGATGTCGCGCGCGATCTCCGACGCTCCGATCACCACGCCCGCCGCATCGTGGATCGGCGAGATGGTGGCCGCGATCGCGATGCGCCGGCCGTCCTTGCGCTGGCGCTCGGTCTCATGGTGCACAATGGTCTCGTCGCGCGCGGTGCGCTCGAGGATTTCCTCCACCTCCTTCTCCCGCTCCGTCGGGACGAGCATCCGGATGGATTGCCCGATCGCTTCCGCCGCGGTGTAGCCGAAGACCTTCTCTGCGCCGCGGTTCCAGCTCGTGATCGTGCCGTTGAGCGCCTTGCTGATGATCGCATCGTCCGACGAATCAACGATGGTCGCGAGCTGCGCCGAGCGCTCCTCCGCCCGCCGGCGATCCGCAATCTCCGCCCGCAACGCCTGCGCCCGTTCCTGGATGCCCGCGAGCATTGTGTTGAACGCCTCCGCGAGCTGCCCGACTTCGTCACGCCCCGGCACCGCTGCACGCACCGCGTAGTCGCGTTTCTCCTCCACGTGCCGCGCCGTGTGCGAGAGCGCGACGATGGGGCCCGTGATCGAGCGCTGCAGCCAATACGCCACCGCGAGCGCACCGATCAGCGATCCGACCAGAACGCCCGTCATGATCAGGCCAAACAACCGCAGGCGATGCCCAATCCCTTCGAGATCAAGCACGAGCTCGATCAGGCCGACGCGTTTGTCGTCGAGCATGACCGAGTGCACGACGATCAGGTGACCCGTCGTGAAGTGCACCGACTCCTCCGTCACCGTCGCATCGAACTCCACTTTCTTCCCCGTCCGGACATACTCCGTGAAGCGCTCGCCGCTGCGCCCATAGAGCCGCGCACCCTCGACGTGCACCTCCGCGCGGAGCGCCTGCAGCACTTGCTGCGCGCCATTTTCGTCGTCGAAGGCCAGTGCCGCGCCCGTATTCTGCCCCACGATGTCGGCCAGTACCGCCGCATCGCGCGCGAGCGTGCGCCGGAAATCGTACAGCTCGTACCCGGCGATCGCCCCGCCCGCGAGCACCAGTCCGGCTGAGCACGTGACGAGCATCACGAGCGCGAGCCGCCGGTTGATGGGAAGGTCTTTGAACCAGCTCACGTCAGCCGCCTCCTTTCGGCCCCACGATCCGCGCGAGGCGCAGGAGTTGGGCGTTGATTTTCAGTCCACGATCGCGCGCTGCGCTCAGGTTGATCTCGAAGCGCACCTTGTTCCCCTCAGCATAAAATCCCACCACGCCGCCCCGCTCCGCAAAGCGCTCCGTGTCGCTCACGAGCAGCACCGGCCGGCCGCGAAACGCCGTCAGCGCCTCCTCGCTGCGCGCGCGCTCCATGCGGCCGAAGAAAACGATCTGGCAACTCTTCAGCTCCTCCGCGCGCGCAGCCCTCTGTACCACAAGACGGTGGCCGCGCACAGTGTCGCCCTGCACCGCCTCGTCGAGCGTCGCGCCAAAGGGATCGTCGCCCAGCACACCGATGCGGATCGGCGTGTCGTCATCCGGTAGCGTCGCCTGGGGCCACTCAACGAACTGCGCGAAATTGAAAAGAAATACCGCCTTCACCCGAATCTCCGTCGCCGACGCCTGCGCGTGCAGCGGCACCGCGGCGATCAACGCCAGCAGCCAGCCCGCCACGCCCCAATGAAGCAGGGCGCGTCTCGCTGGGCTCAGAAACGCCATGCGACCTTTCCATAAAAACTCTGCCGGATGTCCTCCCGCGGCGAGTTGGAGAGGATGTACTCCTGGTGGCGCTGATGCAGGAGATTCTGCCCGGTGAGCGAGACCTCGACGCGGTCGTCGACTTGCCAGGCGAGGCGCACATCGAGCTCGGCATACGCGGGCACATTGATCGGCACGCCCGAGCTGTTCACGCGCAGCGAATCGACGTAGCGCAGATGTGCGTCGAGCGACACGCCGTGCGGCAGATCGAGCGACGAGCGCAGACTCGCCTGATGCCGCGGATCAGCCGTCTCGTTGAGTGCGTTGTTGAAATCGCTCTGGCCGCCTTTCACCCGCAGGTCTTCCTCGAGCAGCGTGTAGCCCGCGCGCAACGTCCACCAATCGGTCGCGCGGAATGTCGCCGTCACCTCCACGCCCGTCGTCTCGCCTTTCACACTGTTCTCGAAAAACAGCGGGAAGATCGTCTTGGAGTTGAGCGATGTGCTGCGGAGATCGTCGTAGACATTGTAGAAGGCCGACACGGTCGTCGCCAGCCGATGACCGAACTGCGCGCGGTGGCCCGCTTCCCACGCAACGACTTTCTCCGAGACAAATTTCTCTCCACCCGCCAGCAGCACGAAGTACGGCGGCGCGCCCGTCGACACGTCGGTGTCGATGCGCGAGGGCGTGCGAACCGCGCTCGACACCGCGGCCCACAGCGTCTGCCGCTCCACCGGGTTCCACTGCACCCGCAGCGTCGGGTCCGCCTCGAAGCCGGTGTAGTCGTTGTGCTCGATCTTCGTGCCGAGCGTCACCGAGACATCCGGCCCGAGATCGATCTGGTCCTGCGCAAACGCGCTGACCAGCGTGCGCTCCTGCAGCGCCGGGAAAAACGCCAACGATGGCGCGTTGGTCACGCTGTCATAGGAAAACCGATACCCGCCGCCCCACACGATCTTGTGGTTTCGCCCCCAGCGGAAGTGGTGCTGGAAATCGAGGTCGTAGGTATCGAGCGTGTCGGCAAATCTTCCGCCCGGTGCCAGCACCGTCGTGCCCACCGCCAGCGCGGGCACCGGCTCAGAGAGATGCGTGCGGTCGTAGTAGAACTGCAGGCTGAAATCGGAATCGCCGGAAAGCGTGCGCGTCCAGCGGCCGAGGAGATTGCCACCCGAGTTGTCGTCGCGCCCGCCGGTCGGCAGACCGTCGTGGCCATAGTAGAGGTCACCTTGGAGAGTGAACGCATTCTGCGGCGAAGGCGTTGCGTCGAGGCGAAATCCGCCCTGCGCCTGATGCCACGCATCGCCGGCATCCGCGCCGGTGAGCAGCGCCTGATCGCCGCGATCGAGATACTTTCCGTACACGCGGAAGCTCGTCCCCGACGAAAGCGTGCCGCCATAGCGCGCACCGACGGAGCCGTTGAGCACATCGCCCGCCGCGGCTTCAGCGTAGTAGCCCTGCGTGTCGCGCGAGCTTTTCGAGACGATGTTGATCACGCCGTTCACCGCGTTCGCGCCCCAGAGCGTGCCGCCTGGGCCGCTGATCACCTCGATGCGATCGAGATCGGCGAGCAGCGTGTCCTGCCGATTCCAAAACACGCCCGAGTACAGCGGCGTGTACACGGTGCGGCCATCGACGAGCACGAGGAGTTTGTTGGCGAGCTCGGTGTTGAAGCCCCGCGCGCTGATCGCCCAGTCGTGTGAATTTTTCTGCGCCACCGCGAGATTGTCCGCCAGTCGCAGCGCCTCCGGTATGCTCGTCGCGCCCGAACGCCGGATGTCTTCGCCGGTCACGACCTGAATCGCCGACGGCACATCGAGCAGCTTCTCCGCGGTGCGTGAGACGGAGGTCACCTCGATATCCATCAACTGCTCGACGCTCAGCTTCTTCAGCGCGCTCACGGTCGGCGCTTGCTGCGCCTGCGTCGAAGTCGCGGCGAGGCATAAGCCCACGGCCACGCCCCAAGTGGGTTTCCACCAATGATTCGCAGATGCAGCAGCGTGCAGACAGGTCGCTTTCATGGGTCGGCCAGCAAGAATTTTTAACCTGACGAAGGGTGCAGCGATTCCGCGAAAATCGCTGATGCATATCATTTTCCGATCCGTGCGGTTCGCAAGCTGGCCGCTGCTAAAAATGTGTAAACTCGGCGTGACGCCATATCACTTTGCACCGGATTCCGTGGTTGGCGGCGCCCGCCTCGACGCGTACAAAGAACCATGCCTGCTGGCCATTTCTGGGAGCTGATCCTCGGCACGATCGTCGCGCTGCTCCCGCTCATCAACCCGCTCGCGTCCGCACCGACGTTCCTCGCGATCACCGAAGGCGACACGCGTGAGCGGCGGCTGGAGCAGCTCCGCATGGCCTGCATCTACATGGTCGTGATCCTGGTGAGCTTCCTCATCGGCGGCACATTCATCATGGGGTTCTTCGGCATCTCGATCCCCGGCCTCCGTATCGCCGGCGGCCTGCTCGTCGCCGGTATCGGCTCCGGCATGCTGCTCGGCCAAGCGCGCGACAGCACCCGGCGCTCCCGCGCCGAGCAAGAGGCGCGCGCGAAACGCGACGTCTCGTTTTCCCCGCTCGCGATGCCGATGCTCAGCGGCCCCGGCTCCATCGCCGTCACCATCGGCTTCACCTCACTCGCGCAGCAATGGATCGACTACGTCGCGATCATCCTCGGCATCCTCTTCGTCGCGATGCTCACCTACGTCACGCTGCGCCTCTCCGACCGCATCGTCCGCGTCATCGGGGTCAACGGCATGAACGCGATGTCCAAGGTCATGGGCTTCCTCATCCTCTGCATCGGCATCCAGTTCGTCGTCAACGGTGTCCTCGGCGTGCTCACCGACCCCACCGTGATCCACGCCATCCGCGACGCGGCCTTGGCGAAATAATCCCGAGGTTCACCACAAAGACACGGAGGCACGGAGGAATTGAAACCCGCAGACAGACTTTGCCACACGGAATCTCCCCATCCGTGTGCATCTGCGTCCATCCGCGGTTGCTTCGACTCGCCTTTCTTTGTGCCTCCGTGTCTCCGTGGTTGAATCATATCAGAGCTAATTTCACTTTCGCTCACGCTTCCGCCCGCCGCAGCCCACCTGCGAGCCAGCCGAGCAGCGCGATCGCCAGCGCCACGCCCACGGCGATAACCCAACCACCGCTCGTCGTGCGCGCCACGTCTAGGCGCAGCTCCAACGGTGCGCCGCCGTCGACTTGGAGCGCGCGGGCAAAGGTCACCACGCGGCCGCGCTCCGGCAGCGTCACGTCGAGCGCGCCGGGCGCGGGTTCGGTCGTGAGCTGCTGATCGACGAGGCGCGCCGCGATGCCCTGCAGCGCGGAGTTTTCCTCGGTCGTGTTGCCGAGAAGGAGCTGGTCGACCTGCTGCGGGTTGAAGTTCACCTTGCCCTGCATGAAGGGATTCGCGCGTGCGGCCTGCTCGAGCAGTTCGTTGCGCGCTGCGTCACTACGGTTGTCGAGATACATGCGCTGGCGGCGGGTGTTGAGGCCCACGAGCGCCTGCTGCGTCTTCAGGTTGCGCAGTTGTACGCGCGCGTCCTCGTTCGACGCAGCGTCGAGGCCCTGCGAGTTAGACACGCGGTTGAAAACCTCGCTGGCCTTTTCCTGATCGCCACTGCGAAGGAGCGCATTCGCCTGCTGGAGCAGCGTCTCCGCCTCGCGCGATTCTGCGCTCTTCCGCGAGCGCGTCAGCGCAGTGTACTCATCGAGACCAAACGAATCCGCCGCCCGGTCCTCGCGTAGCCGCAGCGAGCCCGCGTAGTTCTCCAGCAGATAGCCCGGCGGCAGCGCCACGCGCCACGTCACATCTTCCAACGGCACATTGAGCCGCGGGCCCGCGAGAGCCACGCGCCCGCTCGGCGCGGCGTTGGCCGCGTACACGACTCGCACCGTCGCAGTGCGTCCGCCGCGCGTCGTGCCGGGCGAAACATAGAACAACCACGCGTCGCCGTCGCGCACGGTCGGCATGCTCTCGCCATTCACGAAGGTATTGAAGAGCCGCGCGCCCTCCGGGAGCTGCACGCGGAGCGTGCTCTTCTCCACGACGTCGATCTGCATGTCCGCCGCCGTGAGGCTCGCTCCACCGGGCGCGAAGAGCGTCATCAGTTCCGCGCGCGTCACGCGGAGTTTCAGCGCTTCCGCGACTTCGTGCCGGCGCACGTTGACCGCGAGGCCGCCGTCCGGCTCCGCCACGCGGAAACACAGCGCGGGCACGCTCGGGTCGCTCCGGCTCTGCAAGCCCGCCGGCACCGCGCTCCAGTCGGCGCGCGCCCAACCCCGCGGCAGCGCACTCGCCTCGATCTCCAAGCGCCCGCCGCTGCGCACTGCGACAAACTGCGTCACTTGCCGCGCGCCGACGAACTCCGGCGTGACGATCGTCTCCTGCCCGCGCTCGCGCGTCGCCGGTCCTTGAAATTCGATCTGCACATCCGTCTCGCCCGCGATGCCGCGCTGGAAATGGATTTCCCAAAGATCCGCCGCCCCAGCCACCGGCACGATCTCGCTCACCGTCGAGCCCGAGGCCCGTACGGTGCGCGCGCGCTCCGCGTCGAGGCCCGCGAGTTTCACCTGCGCCTGCTTCACCGCCGCGTTGTCGACTCGATAGCGGAGCGCAAGGCGTGTGAGCGTCTGGCCTTCGCGCAGCGTCACTTCCTGCAGCGCCTGCACCGTCACCCATGGATCGAGCGCCTCGATGCCGAGCCACAACGTCCAGTCTTCCTGCAGCAAACGAAACGCCAGCGTGCCCGGCTGCGCTCCGCCCACTGTGCGCGGGTCGAGCTGCGTGACTTTCTCGCGGTCGGCCGCGCGGAGGCGCAGGCCCTTGCCCGGCACCACGAGCACATCGCCGGTCTGCCGCGTCGCTTCGCGCACCGTCAACCGCGGAAACGCCCACGCCGCCTGCGGACGCGGCGCTGCGCCCGCGAGCGAGAGCGCGAAATCCTGCTCGCCGATGGTGCGGCCGTTGAGGTGCAGCGTCACGACGCGCTGCGCGCCTTCCTGCGCCTCGGTCCACTGGCTCAGCGCCGGCCCGCTCAGCGCGTCCACTTCGAGTCCCTCGGGCAGCATGAAGCTCAGCTTGAACAACCCCACGCGTGCGATCGCCACATGCAGGTCCGCGGCCATCACCATGCGGTCGTCGTCGAGGGTCAGCACTTGACGGCTCGTCACGCGCACTTCGGGCGCGACGGGCGCGACTTTCAACTCCACGCGGCCGCCCGTCGCGCCGTAGCGCCACACCTGTTGCAGCGCCGCGAGCACCCGGCCTTCGCGCGTGCGTGGGAGCAACGCGCTGTCGAAATCCTGCACGTTGACCGCCGTGACATCGCTCGCGCGAATGCCCTCCGGCTGCGCATCGCCGCCAAACGCCAGCGCGATCAACCCGCTGTCGCCCGCCGCACCGAGCGTGCGCAGCGGCTCCAGCGTGAGCGCAAAGGGCAACTCGCCCGCGCCAAGCTGCGTCTCGACGTCGAAGGCAAATGGCTCCGCCTGCGCCGGCTCCACCGCTACGCGCAGCCGCCGCGTCGCGGGATCGAAGCGCCACGTGCCCACCGGCCCGCGCACGACATCGCCCACCGTGAATCCCTTCGGCACATCGATCTCGATCTCCGCCACGCGGCCCTGCACGGGCCGCACCGACACGTGCGCGAGGCCATTAACCACGCCCGGACCTGGCGTGAAGAGGTTCGCCGTCTCCGCAAAGAACTGCGTCGTCTCTGCCGCGAGATCGCGGCGCTTCGATTTCAGCTCGATGCGTTGATGGCGGTCCGGTGCGAGCACGAGCGTCGCGCCGCTGTGCTTGTCGTCGAGCCCCGCCGTGTGCGCAACCTGCACCGCCGCGGCAGAAGCGAACTCCCAACCGCCTTCATCGAGCGCGATCGTCACACGCTGCACCGCCGCCAGTCCGGTCGGTAGTGCGATCGCCGTCGGGTGCTCGCCGAGCGCGAGCTCAAATTTCGCGTGCGCCGTCAGCGTGCCCTCGCGCTCGGTCGCGATGTAGTACGCTGCTTTGCCGTCGAGTTCGACCTTGCCCACGCGGAGGCCGTCGCCCTTGAAATCCGTCAGCACCGCCGGCTCACGCAGCAGCAGAAAGCTCTCGCCCGTTCCGCCACGCACCGTCACGTCGAGTTCGGCGAAGAGCCGGTCTTTCTTGATCATCCACGTCTGCACCATCGCCTGCGCCGCGCGTTGATTCGGATTTTCCTCCGTCTGCGCCTGCAACTTTCCACTCGCGCCGAGCACGACGCCCAACAACAGCAGCGCCATCACCGTCGCCGAGCCCGGCGACTCGAGCGGCGTCGCGCCCTGCGAGCGGCGGTCGCGCCACCAGCGCTGCGCCGCGGGCAGAACGATCTCTGCAAAGATCACCGTGCCCGCCATCACGAAAAACGGCACCGCACCGCCATGCTGCGCAAGCAGACCCACCGCCGCGAGCACGAGCCCGACGAGCGCCAGCGCGCCGCGCCCACGCCACTTCGCGAACGTGATCAGTCCCGCGCCAGCCAACACCAGCGCCACGCCCCAGCCCACGAGCAGCGCGCGGAACTCACCCACATTGCCCAGCGGCACCGCGATGGTCTCGCCCGCCTGCACCATCGTAGCGGAGAATTTCAGTTCGTTCACACTCAGCCGGCGGTCAGCCAGCGCCGCACACGCGATGATCAGCGCGCCAACGCCCGTGAGCACCGAAAGCTGCAGGCCCACCGGCACGCACCAGCCGCCGTCCGCGCGGAGCAGCAGCACCGCGAGCACGACCGCCATGAGCAGCACGAGCGTGGCGTTGGGGCCGCGACCCGCTATCCACGCGAAGCCAGTCTCCGTCAGCACGGGCGCGATGGGCTCTACGTTGCCGCCGTGCGGTACGAGCTGGCGACCGATGTCACCACGCACGGTCCATTCATCAATCACCGTCGGCGCGCCCACGACCTGCGGCGCGCCAAGATTCACCTGCGTGCCCGCGCCCTGCGCCACTTGGCCGAGGCGCAGTGCGACCACGGCGGGCTCGTTGGGATTGGCCCGTGCGGGCAGCGGGATGAGCGTCTGCGCGCCGTCGGCGCGTGCGTTCACAGGTTGGTTGTCGACGCGCGCTTCCCACAGCTTCACGCCTGGCGGCAGCGCGAGACGCAGCGTGCCCGCACCGCGCGTCTTCACAAAGTACCGCGCCACGCTCACCACCTGACCATCGCGCGCGATCACGCTCTCGAGCGTCGCGAAGTCCACGACTTGATTCACCGTCTCACCCGCCACGTACGCCTCGACCGCCAGCTCCAGCGCAAACGGCCGCGCCGTGTAGTGATACGTCGCCAGCACCGGCGCGCTCGTGAGCGCACGAAATTCCGCGGGCAGTTCCGTCGGCTCCAATTTCAGCAATCCCTCCGCGCGACGCACCGCGCTCTTCACCTGCCGCGCGCTCACCACTTCGATGAAGCCGCGCTCGGCCTGCACGCCCACCGGCCGCACCGCGCCGGGCGTGATCGTGCCGCCGCGCGCACTGAGCGGCTGTTCAAATGTTACCAGCAGGGTCGCAGCTCCCAGCACGGGCTGATGCAGTGCGACGATGAGTTGATCGCCCTCGCGCCGCCAATCGCGGCGCACGTTTTGCCCGACGACATCGATGTTGCCCGCATCAGCCGGCACATCTACGCGCCACTCGCTCGCGGGCGCGCCGACCACGAAATAATTCAGCAGCACGCTGTTCACCACCGCGCCCTCCTTCAGCGAGCAGAGATGAAACACATCCGCCTGCACGCTCTGCCCGAGTGCTTCCATGCGCAGATCCGCGGTCCAGCCCGCGTCGCGCAGGCGCCATGCTTGCTGCAGGCCCGGCGTCTGCCGCGGGAAAAAGCTCAGCGGCACCTCGACGAGTTGCTCGACCTTCGCGGGCGCGAGGCGATAGCCCGCCGCCGCCACGGCGCCGACATGACCGCGCACGGTCTTCGCGCCGGGAAACGCGAGCGCGGGCAGGCGCCACTCGCCCGCCGCGGCCGGCTGATTTTTCTCCAGGCGCAACTGCACGAGCTGCCGCCCCTCGATCTCGCGCGCGAAGAGGATGCGCAGCGCACGCGTGCCATCGGTCACTTCGGTCTCGGCCACATAGTCTGACATGCCGTTGCTCGTCAGCGCCACGACGGTGAAGTCCGCCGGGATGCGCAGCGTCCAGTCGCGCAGCGGCGCTTCGCGCACGTCGAGCTCGATGTTCGCATCGATCACGCGCGCCGTCTCGGTCAGCTCATAGGTCGCGATCGCCGACACGCCGACTTCCGGCGCGATCTGCGTCGCGAGCAAGCGGTAGCTGTAGTTGGCCGACGGATACCGATAGACAAATACCTGCCGCACGCCCGCCTCCACCGCTCCACCCGGAAACTGCGAGGGCGCGAGCTGCATCATCCCGCTCGCGTCCGCGATCTCCAGTCGCACCGCACCTTGATTCGCCACGCGGACGAGACCCGAGTGGCGCACGCCACCCTCCGGCGTCAGCCGCAGCGGCTCGGCGCGCACCGGCCAGTTGCCGAGCTCGGTCTGGCTGCGAATCGTGAGCGCGCTCTCCGTTTCCACCGGCCGGCTCAGGCGCACATCGAGCACGCGGCCCTTGCCATCGGCGACCACGCTCCAGCCCACGACATTCTCACCCTCGACGCCGACGATCTCGCCCGGCCCATCGAGCCGCACGCGCACGCCGCCGAGTTTCCCCTGCAGCACGCGCAGCGACATCTCCGCCGTCTGCCGCATGAGCCCCGCGCCGAGCCGCACCTCCGTGCGCTCCGTGCTCGTAAACGCCAGTGCCGCCTCGCTCGTCTCCCGCGCCCGCCGCCACGCAAGCGACACGGCGCCATCCGCCGGGATGAAGCCCTGCCATGGCGCGCTCGCCTCGCTCCGTCGCGGCACCACCGGCTGGCTCGCCTCGAAAGTCACCTCGCCCGCAAGTCCCTCCAACCGCAGCGGCACCACCGTGCCCGCGGGCAGCTCGAATTGCACCCCGCGCCAATCGTTGTCCTCCAGCACCGTCGCGGCAAACGCGAGATCGAGCGGCCACGTGCCCTCGCGCTCGCCCACCAGCTCATACGCGGGTTCATCGTTCGTGCCGACCAGCTCCGCGTGCCAGCCATCCCCGGCAGTGCGCTCGCTCAGCGCCGCCTTGCCCGCGAGTAACCGCAGACGCCCGCCACCTTTCTGCACGCGCAGTTGCCCGCGCAGATGAAACGCCACGCTACCCGCCGCCTCGTCGACCTGCCCGCTGAGCTGCGCGTCGATCAGCTCCACCGCCGCGCGCGTCGCCCCACGGGGCGCGAGCGTAATTTCAAGATGACCTTCGCCGGTCGTCATGAATTCCCGCGCAATCGCGGTCTCTTTCTCCACCGGCGTCATGCCCACGACGGCGGTCACAAGCACATCGAGCGTCGCCTCCGGCTGCAGCGTCACGTCCGCAATAAAACCCACGGCCTCGCCGCGCGTCGGCAGCAGGAGCGAGGTTGAGCCAGGAATCTTCGGCTTTCTCAGGCGCGTGCGCACCACAAACTCATAGTCGCTCGGTGCTTTTTCGTTCTCCGCCGGTTTCACCGTGCGAAGATCGAGAAAACCTTTTCCCGCCGTGCGTCGCACCGCCCAGTCACGCAGGCGAGGACCGGTCACTTCCGTTACCTCGCCATCGCCGACGAGCCCGAGCGTCAGCACCTCCGGCCGGCCCTGCACCACCTGCACTACGACGCGCCACTCTTCGACGATCTCGGCCGATGAGAGTCGCGCCGTCACCCAAATCTGCGTCGAGAAAAACAGCGGAGGAGGCAGCTGCGTCGTCGGCGTCTCGATTACGATGCGCCCGCCGTCGAGCGGGAGTGGCGTGCCGGATTTAGCGTCGGCGGCGCGAGCGGACGTGAGCCCGAGGAACGCAAAGATTATCGCGGCGAGCCACTGTAGTGGCGGTCTATGACCGCCGAAATCGCGTTGCACACGGGCTGACGTTTCTCGGCGGTCATAGACCGCCGCTACAGGATTAGTGCAAGTGGAGTGATCGTTGGATTTGGGCATGGCTAACGCAGGCATGGGATTTGTCTCCTTGCTTAAAGGTGAGTGAGGGGAGCGATTTTCGGCAGAGTCTCGGAAGCGAGTATCTCACAACCGCCGGTCGCGGTGGTCAGGGTGGCGTCAGGATTTCGTCAGCGTTTTGTCATCGGACGAGCAGGGTCGAAGATGACGTCGTGGGTTGTGACGGCCTCGGCCCCTTTTCCTTAGCGGAATTATTCTTCGCTGATCTTGCGGAGCTGCGCGAACATCGTGACGAGCTCCTGCACGCGCGGTTGCTGCGCGTACTGGCTGCGGAGCGAGTTCACCACGGGCGCGAGGTCGGCGAGCTTGATCTGCTTGCCTTCGGCCGGATCGTGCAGGCCCTGCGCGAGCAGGCCCGCGAGGCCCGCGAGCTGCAGCGACGGGCTCGCGCGGTCAAAGGCTGGCGCGTGCGCGTCGTACGGCATCGGCCACGAGCGCTCCACCATCGCGCCGGTGGCGGGATCGCGGAAGCGCACAAACACTTCGCCGAGGTCGCTCTCGCCCGTGGGCAGCGGCTCCACTTCGTAGAGCGCCACCGCGGCCTCGTTGGCCGCAAGCTCGGCGGCATCGACGGCGTCGTTGCGAAAATCCTCCGTCTTCAAGCGGTGCTGCTCGAAGCCGATCAGGCGGTAGTGGCCCACGCGCGCGGGATTGAAGCGCACTTGGAGCTTCACGTTTTCCGCCGCGGGGCGAAACGCCCCGGCCAGCTTCTTCGCGAAACTCGCGTCGGCCGCCTCGTCTTCGCCGAGCACGTAGTAGCGACCGTCGCCGTGGCGGGTCAGCGCCTCGAGGCTCGTGTCGCCATTGCCCTCGAGCCCCACGCCGCATGCGTCGAAGGCGATGCCCTGCTGGCGCAGCGCCTCCACCTGCGCGGTGAGGCGCGACGGCTCGGCGTCGCCGAGATTGGCCGCGCCGTCGGTGAGGAGCACGATGCGGTTCTTCGCCGCCGCGTCGCGGTGGCGGAGCGCGAGCTCGCCCGCGAGCTTGATCGCCTCTTCCAGATTGGTGCCGCCATCGGGTGGGGTGCGCGACGCAAGCGCGACGACCGACGCCGCCTTGTCGCCCGCGACGTCCTCCGCCAGCAGGCGCGGCGTGCGCGCGAAACCGATGAGCGTGATGCGATCCTGCGCGCCGAGCAGCGTGATCAACTCCTGCAACGCGCGCCGCACCGCCGCCTGCCGGTCGGGCCGCTCCATCGAGCCCGACGTGTCGAGCAGCACCGTGAGCCGCAGCGGCTGGCTCGCCGTACGGCCGGTCGCGCCGACCTTCATCGCGATGCGCACGAAATTGCGCTGCTGGTGAAACGGATGCGCCGCCTGCTCGATGCGCGCCGCGACCTTCTCCGCCGCCGTCGGCGCCGGATCGCCATAGTCGAACGCATTGTAAAACTCTTCCGGCCGAATCGACCCCGGCGAGAGATCGTAAGCCTTCCCCTGCGCCGCCGCTGCGAGCGCCGACTGCACCAAGCGGAACGACGCGTCGCTCACGTGTAGGGAAAACGTGGATACAGGCTCCTGCGCCGTGCTGACTTCGTTGCGATAGGCCGTGGCGCTGGCACTCGCAGGTGCAACTGCCACGAAACCTTCCCGCAGCGCCACCGGCTCGGCGCTCTTCGAATCCCCAAATGCATGCTCGATGGTTTTCGTCTCAGCCGCACCCGTGGCATCTCCCATCGTGAGATCCATCGACGACAGAGCCGGCATCCCGACCGTGCCACCAGCCTGGCCCAGCATAGCCACATCCGCAGGAGCCTTGGCCTTCGCATCCTGTGTCGGTGCCGCACTCCGAGCCGGCACTGGCAGATCCGTCCGCCCGCGGCTCCGCGTCCACCGGTCCGTCCGACCGTTCGCGACCACGAAGGGACTGAGGACGACGGCTTCGCTCTTGGAGGCTTCGGCCTTCGCCGCTCCTTCCGTGTTCGCCTCGTATTTGAAAACGTCGTTCACATCGCGGCTCGCCGAAGCGGCTGGAGTCGGCTGCGCCTTCCCCGCGATCAAACCCGCGCTGTCCTCTAGCCGCTCATTGACTACCACCTTCGGCCCCGTCGGGGCAAAGGCATCCGTGCTCACGACATCCTTGAGATTGACCGAGTAGTCTCGGTTGGCCGCTGCGGCCTTGGCCGGGGCTTTGCTGGGCGCTCCCGAAAACGATCCCACATCCTCGCCAGTGAGCCTGATCTCCGGCTTCACCACCTGCTTCACATCGATCGAAGGCGTCGCCAGCCGGGTACCTGCGAGCGTGTTTACCGCCGCGTAGCCCCGGTCCGCATCCGCGGCCACCTCGAACGGCGACATCACCACGATGTCGGATTTGTCGGCGGCGCTGCTCTTGGCACCGGGAGCAGGAGCATAATCAGCTACCCCGATGGTGGTATTGGTTGCAGATGCCCCAAGCGTTCCGGCGATCATTAGTGCGCCGTCTCCGGAAACAGTTGGAGCTACACCGTTCAGCATCGTGACCGTGCCACCATTGCTAACGTAGTTGAAGTCCGACGACGCGGACGCGCCGTTCACATTACCCTCCTTTCCGATCCTAGCAGATAGCGTAACCGTGCCCGAACCGGAGCTGGTCTTGCTAGTATCACCAAGGGAAAGAAACGGCGAACTTCCTACTCTGCTCGCACCGAACGTGACGCCGCTGCCTCCGGCCTTGGGAGGCGGCGGCTGATTCAGTGGCGAGGTCTGGAACTCACTCTGCAGCTGTTTGTATTCGCGCTCAGACGCCGCGACGGCCGACTGCTCCGCTTTCGCTGAATCGCTCGAGTCCCGCTGCACACGGCGCCGACGATATTCACCGACCACGGCTTGCAGTCTTACCTGCTCATCTGCCGCAGTCGGTGCGGGCTGCGTATCGGCAGATTTTTGCTTCTTCTCGCCGCGCAGGATCGCCTGCTCCTCCGGGGTGAAGGAATTGATGACGTCCTGCCGAAGCTTTTTACTCTCAAGAATTCCGAGGTTGGTGTTGACGTCGATTTCGCTGCGCACGTTCGGATCGACGACGCCTTGGGTCGTGACGATTGTCTCCGGCTTCTCGAATTGGAGTTTCGCTTCTGCTCGATAGAGCCGCGGCTGCCGCTGATCGATCGCCACCAGCACTGCGAGGCACGCCGCCGCGGCGCTCGCGACGGTGTAGTAGACCCACGGCGTCTTCCACAGCGGGAGCGTCGTTGCTTTGGGCAACTTGGCGGCGCGCTCGGCGACGGAGGGGCGCTCCGGCTCGCCGGCGATCACCTGTAAGAGTTTCTCCCGCCGCTCCGGTGCGAGGCGGAGCGGTTCGGCGTCGGGGGACGCGGCTTCGCCGACGAGGCGGTGCACGGCTTCCATCTCGCGCTTGAACTCGGCGAGCGCGGGGCGCTCGGCCACGAGGCGCTCCAGCTCGGCGGCCTCGAAGGCGGAGGCCTCGCCGGCGACCCAGGCGACGATGCGGGCTTCGAGCGCGGCGTCGGCCGCGGGTTGGTCTTTCGGAAATTCGTTTTGGTCGTTATTCATGGCGTCTCCTTATCCGCGGCTCCCCTCCACGCCCGCGCGGCGCAGGCCATCGGCCAGGCCTTTCAGCAGGTGGTGCAGGCGGTAGCCGACATTGCCAACACTGAGTCCGGTGCGGCGGCTGATTTCGTCGTATTTCAATCCATCCTGATACTTCAGGCGGATGAGGTCGCGGTCCTCGGCCGGCAGCTCGGCGAGCAGCAGGCGCATGGAGCCGACCGTCTCGTGGTGCTCGAGGCGGTCGACCGGCAGCGCGGCGTCCGGGGTCGCCGGCTCCTCGGGCAGGTCGGTCTCGCGGGCGTGGTCGCGGAGGTGGTTGATCGCGAGATTGCGCACGCTGCGGTAGAGCCACGCGCGCGGGTTTTCCACGTCGCCCCAGGATTGGTGCAACCGGAGAAACGCCTCCTGCACCAGCTCCTCCGCCACCGTCCGCCGCCGCACGATCCCGAGCGCATAACGCAGCAAGCCGCTCTCTTCGGTGGCGAAGAGCGCGGCGAGCGTGGTCGTCTCCTGGGGTTTAGGCGGCACAGGCTGGACCGCCACCGCACCGGAAAGCGCGGGACTTGGCGAGGTCGGGTTGGCGATAGCCAGCGAGGGCATGGCAGCGGAGAGGCAAGGACAGCATTGGCTCCGGGGAAGAAGACACGGGGAGCCGCGAATCCTTAGAAAAGATTTTCTCAGGCGGAGGGAGAGACGGGGGCGGAAGGGGTTTTACACGAAGATCGCTAAGGTCGCGAAGGATCGCGGGTGAGCGGGAGTCGAGACCGCGAACGGCGGTATTGTGAAGGGGAGGTTTTGAACCGCGAATGGACGCGAATGGGGACCGGATAATGGAGGGCCGAGCTCCTGCGAGGCCGTGAATGCGAGCAGGCCCAAGGGTATGCCCGGCCTCGCGGGAGCTCGGCCCTCCATGAACCCTGACGGGTTAGACGCCCTACTCGTCGCGGTCCGGCATTCGCGTTAATTCGCGTCCATTTGCGGTTCCTGTATTCCATGGGTTTACAAAAAACAGGCTTCACCGCGGGGCGGTTTTCGCTGTAGCTCGACGGCGTCCCCTGCGTCGCTCCGTTTTTCCCACCGACCTGCTTCCGCCCATGAAAAAAGCTCCGCTTTTCCTCCTCAGTCTCGCCGCCCTCGCGGGCGTCCTCGGCTTCGCCGGCTGCACCACGCTCCAGACCAGCATCGAGATCAATGCCCCGGCCAAGAACGTGCGCGCGGTGCTCTACAAGTTCGACGACTACCCGAAGTGGAATCCCTTCATCATCAAGGTCGACGGCGACGCCAAGGTCGGCGCCGAGGTCATGGTCACGGTGAAGCCGGTCGGCAAGGACCAGCTCGCGGGCAAGACCACCATCGACGCCACGGACGACGGTCGTCTCGCGTGGACGGGCAGCCTCGCGGTGCCGGGTGTGTTCAGCGGCGCGCACGAGTTTGTCATCGAGGAAGTCGGGCCCAACAAGGTCGTGTTTCACCAGAACGAGAAGATGCGCGGCATCGCGGTGCTCTTCCTCGATACCAAGCCGATCGAAGCGGGCTTCGTGGAAATGAACAAGGCCCTCAAGCAGCAGGCCGAAGCCGCAAAATAAGGCTTTCCGTTTCGCGGGCGGCGGCTTGGTCTGGTCGCCGCAACCCCGTCTGTCTTTTAGCGCATGAAATCCCTCCTCCGCGTTTTTGCCGTGTTGTTTGCCGCCGTCATGCTCGCCGCGCCGCTGGCGCAGGCGCAGCGTGAGCGCCTGCCGCCCGACGATCTCGAATACGTCAACAAGAAGTGGCCCAACGCCAAGAAGACCGCCACGAGCATCCGCTACATCGTCGAGAAGGAGGGCACGGGGGAACCCGCCAAGTCGGGCAATGAGGTCTCCGTGCGCTACACCGGCATGCTGCTCGATGGCACGGTCTTCGACTCCACGGAGGCCGCGGATCGCGAGCCGCTCAAGTTTCGCGTGAATCGCGGCGCCGTCATTCAGGGCTGGGATCAGATTCTCCAGCAGATGAAGCTGGGCGAGAAACGCACCGTCATCATCCCGCCCGAGCTCGCCTACGGCACGCGCGGCAGCCCGCCGAAGATCGGTCGCGATGCCACGCTCGTCTTCGTGATGGAGCTGGTCGAGATCAAGCGCGACTGAGCCGCAGTCTGCGCGGGCATAACGTGTCGCGCGCGACCGACGTGATTTCATGAAGCCCATCGGCATCGGTCTCGTCGGCGCCCGCTACGGGGCGAAGATGCACCTCGCCAATTTCGCGGCGCTGCCGCCTGGCACCGTCGAGGTGCGCGGCATCTGCTCCCGCACGCGTGAGACCGCCGTGGCGCTCGCGGCAGAGGCAAAGATTCCGTTTGTGACCGACGACCTCGATGCGCTGCTCGCGCGGCCCGACATCGAGGTGGTCGACCTGTGCGTGCCACCGGCGCTGCACCATATCTTTGCGATCCGCGCGGCGGCGGCGGGCAAGCACATCATCATGGAGAAGCCTCTCACCGGCTATTTCGGCGAGCCCGGCGACCCCGAGCCCATCGGCCACCACGTGCCCAAGGCCAAGATGCGCGAGGGCGCGCGGCGCAATGCCGAGGCCGTGCGCGACGCCGTGCAGCGGGCGGGCGTGCGCTTCTGCTACGCGGAAAACTGGGTGTACGCTCCGCCGATCGCCAAGATGCGCCGGCTCATCGCCGCCGCGAAGGGCTCGATCCTCGAGCTGCGCGCCGAGGAAAATCACTCGGGCTCCAATTCTGTTTTCTCCCGCGACTGGAAATCCACCGGCGGCGGCGCGCTGCTCCGCATGGGCGTGCACTCCGTCGGCGCGTGCCTGCACCTGAAGCGCTGGGAGGGCGAGACGCGTCGCGGTCGCGCGATTCGTCCCGTGCACGTGGTCGCCGATGTCGCCGACCTCACTAACTCCGCCGCCGCCGAGCACGCGCGCGCGGCCGACGCGCATCGGTGGATCAGCGCGAATCCCGTCGACGTCGAAAACTGGGCGAGCCTCGTGATCGGTTTCGACGACGGCTCGCGCGCCAGTGTGCTCGTCAACGACACCGGCCTCGGCGGGCTCAACACGCGCGTCACCGCCTTCATGACCGACGGCGTGATCAAGGCCAACATGACGAGCAACGACGCCATCGAAACTTACGCGCCGGAGGCATCGGTTTTCCAGGGCGAATATTTCACCGAGAAACTGGAAACGAAAGCTGGCTGGAATCGCCCGAGCTGCGACGAGGACTGGTTCCGCGGCTTCGCGCAGGAGATCGAGGACTTCGTCGGCGCCATCCGTGAAAACCGCGAACCGCGGGCAGGAATCGATCTAGCCTTCGATTGCGTGGACGTAATCTACGCCGCGTACGTCGCGGCGGAAGAGGGACGGCGGGTGATGCTATGAGCGAGTGAGTGAGCGAGAGTTTTTATTAAGCGCGAAGACGCAAAGTTGGCGAAGGTTCGCGAAGCTTGGGGGAAGAGGCGTGGGGATTTTTTAACCGCGAATGGACGAGAATAAACGCGAATGAAAACCAGAAGGCATTCCGCAAATGGAGGGCCGAGCTCCTGCGAGGCCGTAAACGCAAGCAATGCGAATGGTGTGATCGGCCTCGCAGGAGCTCGGCCCTCCAAGAGAACGGAAAGCAGACGCGCCCCTATCTTTCCGTATGCATTCGCGTGGATTCGCGTCCATTCGCGGTTAAAATTCATCATCGCTGACTGAAACAGCGCGAGCTGCCGCCTCGATCCTTCGCGGACTTCGCGATCTTCGTGTAAAAACAAAATCCACCTACCCCGCCCTACTCTTATCTTTACTGCAGCGAGCCGATGCGGCGGTCGGGGAGAGAGGCGCCCTTGGCGGCGCGGAGGAGTTCGCGGCGGAGCCAGTCGAGGGCGGCGTTGACGGCGCGGGAGCGGACGGCTTCGCGCGGGCCGGGCCAGCTCGATTGCTTCGCCCATACGCCGTGCGGCGCGTGGAGGCCGATGTGCATCAGGCCGACAGGATTTTGCTTCTCACCCGAGCAGCCGCCGCGGTAGCCGACGATCGCGAGCGCGTAGTCCGCGCCGAGTTTTTCCGCGGCGCCGGTGGCCATCGCCACGGCGTTTTCGTCGCTCGCGCCGCCATGCTGGAGGAGCACTTCCTCGGGCACGTCGAGCAGCTGCATCTTCGATTCGTGCGAGCAGCAGACGCAGCCGCCGGCGAAAAATTTTCCCGCGCCGCACAACTCGGCAAAAGCCGCGGAGAGCTGGCCGGCGGTGGCGGTCTCGGCGACGGCGAGGGTCTTTTCCTGCGCGCGGAGGAGATCGCTGCAGACCTTGGCGAGCGAGTCGTGGCCGTAGCCGACGAAGTCCTCGCCGAGCAGCGTCGCGCACTCGGTGGCGATTTCGTTGAGCTGCGTCTCGGAGATTTTTCCGCTCGGCGAACTCACGCGGCAGTCGACGAAGCCCGTGTGCGCGCAGAAAGCCACGCTGAGGCCGTCGCCCGCGCGGTCGAAGATCGGCTGCAGCTTGTGCTCGAGCGCGCTCTCGCCCACGCCCGCGGTGCGGAGCTGGATGTACGCCTCGCGCTCGGCGAGCAGGCCGAGGGCGGCGAGGCGCGGAAACACCTGGTCGACGAGCATCGGCTGCATCTCGTTGGGCGGGCCGGGGAGCATCACGAGGACCTTGCCGTCCTGCTGGAGCCAGAGGCCAGGCGCGGTGCCATTGGCGTTGGGCAGCACGTCGCCGGTGTCGAAGCGGTAGGCCTGCTTGAGATTGTTCGGCGTCATCTTGCGGCCGAAGCGCGCGAAGCGATCCATGATGTGCTTCTCGATGGCGGGATCGAAGACGAGCTTGCGCCCGAGCGTCTCGGCCACGGCCTCGCGCGTGCGGTCGTCGCAGGTCGGCCCGAGACCGCCGGTCGTGATAACGACCTCGGCGCGCGCCCAGCTCTCGCGGAGCTGTGCGACGATGTCGTTCGCGTCGTCGGTGACGGTGACATTGCGCTGCAGCGTGACGCCACGGCGGCCGAGCTGCTGGCCGATGAAGGTGAGGTGCGAGTTGGTCGTGAGGCCGAGCAGAAGCTCGTCGCCGAGCGTGAGCAGCTCGTAGCGCTTGAGGGACGGGCTTTCGTGTTGGGCTGAAACCATACTTGCGGAGAGCACGTTTAGGCGGATTCTGGAAAAATGCCAGCGGCCGAACCGGTAAACCTCAAGGAGAAGGTACGACACCTTCCCGACAAGCCTGGAGTGTACCTGATGAAAGATCGGCTTGGGCGAATCATTTACGTCGGCAAAGCCAAGAGTTTGAAAAAGCGCGTCTCGTCGTATTTTCAGCGCGGACGCGCCCGCACGATCTCCCAGCCGAAGATTCGCGCGCTGATCCAGATGATCGAGGACTTCGACATTATCGAGGTGAAGTCCGAGCCCGAGGCGCTGCTGCTCGAAGGCCGGCTGATCAAGCAATGGCGCCCGCGCTACAACACCGATTTCACGGACGACAAGCGCTTCCTCCTCGTGCGCGTGGACCTCGGCGAGGAATTGCCGCGCTTCCGCCTCACGCGGATAAAGAAGGACGACCGCTCGCGGTACTTCGGGCCTTTCGCGCACAGCGGCCTGCTGCGCAAGACCCTCGCGCAGATGCGGCGGCAGTTCGGTATCCTGTTGGCGGATACAAATCCCACCCGCCTGCCCGATGGCCGCTGGCAGCTCTACGACGACGTGCGCGAAGAACTCTACGGCACGGAGAACGTCACCACCACCGAGGCCTACCGCACGCGCGTGGAGTCCGCATGCGAGTTTCTCGAGGGCAAGTCCCGCGAGTGGCTGGAGACGCTGCGCAACGAGATGACGGCGGCCGCGGCGCGGCAGGAATTCGAGCGCGCCGCCGAGCTGCGCGACGTCGTCTTCGCGCTCGACGAGACGCTGCGCAAGACGCGCCGCTTCGAGCGCCGCGATCCCACGCTGCCGGTGGGCGACGAGGAAGCGTTGCGCGAGCTGCAGGAGGCACTGCACCTCGCGAGTCCGCCGCGCACGATGGAGTGCTTCGATATCTCGCACATCTCAGGCACGTACGTCGTCGCCTCGATGGTGCACTTCGCCAACGGCCGACCGGACAAGGACAACTACCGCCGTTTCCAGATCAAGAGCTTCGTGGGCAACGACGATTTCCGCGCGATGGAGGAGGTCGTGGGCCGCCGCTACCGGCGACTCGCCGAGGAGCAGAAACCGTTTCCCGATCTCGTCGTGATCGACGGCGGCCGCGGGCAGATCGGCGCCGCGCTCAAGGCCTTCATTGGCATGGATGCGATGCCACCACCGCTCATCGGCCTCGCGAAGGAGCACGAGACGATCATCTTCCCCGACGAGCGCGCGCCGTTGAAACTCTCGCTCACCCACCCCGGCCTGCGCCTACTGCAGCGCATCCGCGACGAAGCGCACCGCTTCGCCAACACCTACAACGCCGATCTCCGCTCGAAGAAAATCCGCGAGAGCGTGCTCGACGATTTCCCCGGCCTCGGCCCCGTGCGCCGCGCCGCCCTCATGGCGCACTTCGGCAGCATTGACCGCCTCCGCGCCGCGAGCGCCGCCGACATCGCCGAAGTCGACGGCTTCGGTGGAAAAATGGCGGATGAACTGAAAGCGTTTCTCGTGCGAGGAGAAGGAGCGGAGCCGTCAGCGCCGAGCGAGGCGGCGGAGTGACCTTGCCGGTTGACGCGTAGCCGCGACGCGCTAATCTGAGTCTCATGAGCTTGGCCGAAATCAAGCGTGAGATGGAGCAAATGACCTCCGAAGAGCGGCGTCACCTGACGGCGCATCTCGTCGCGCTTGAGCGCAAGAAAGCACCGACATTTCGCGAAGGGCTCGCTCGCAAGATCGACAATACTACTCCGACGCGCTGGATGACACCAGATGAGGCGCGCAACCGCCTGCAGAGTTAACGGTACCTCATGCCGTTTCGTTTACTGATCGATCTCGATGTGGTCGAGCACATGCGCTCGCTGCCACGCGCACAGCAAAATCATCTCTTCGATCATTTTCACCGCATCCAAAATTCACCTGCGGCGGCTTCGGATTATCGCGACAACGATAGCAAAGGCCGCGCGGTGGATGTTTCTGTCTTCGGGCGCTTAGCGATCTACTTACTGGATCGATCATGCCGACCAGCACGTGAAAATTCTTGAACTGATGGTGGCGGATCCAGACTAACCGCCTAGCCATGGCCTTTACCTTTTCTCCTCGTCGGCTTGCTGCTGCGTTCCTCGCCCTGCCCGCGCTCGTGCGCGCGGATGTCGTGCTGGCGCCGTTGTTCACGGATCATGCGGTGCTGCAGCGCGACAAGGCGGTGCCGGTGTGGGGCACGGCGGATGCGGGTGAGCATGTGAGCGTGGTGTTTCAGGGGCAGACGGCAGGCACGACGGCGGGGAGCGATGGGCGCTGGGTCGCGCTGCTGCCGGAGTTTGCGGCGAATGCGCAGGGCGCCGATCTGGTCGTGACGGGGAAGAACGTCGTCACGCTGCACGATGTGGTCGTCGGCGAGGTGTGGCTGTGCGCGGGGCAGTCCAACATGGAGTTCATGGTGAAGCAAGGGCTCGATGCGCCGGCGGAGATCGCCGCGGCTAATAACCCGCTCATTCGCCATGTGCGCATCTCGCATGCCGTCGCGGAGGCACCCGCGTCAACCGGCAAGACCTCCGGTTGGCTCGCGGCGACACCGGAGAATGTCGGCGGGTTTACCGCGGTCGGGTACTTTTTCGCGCGCGATATTCAGCGAAAACTCGGCGTGCCGGTCGGCCTGATTCACAGCTCGTGGGGCGGCACGCCGATCGAGTCGTGGATGAGTCCGCTCGCCCTCGACAGCAATCCGGCCTTCGCCGTGTCGCGCACGCGCTGGGCGCAGACCGTCGTGGACTACCCGGCACTGAAGGCTGCGTACACCGCCGATCTCGCGAAATGGACCACGGCCGATGCCGCGGAGAAAAAAAAGAAGGCCGACGTGTACGCGGCATGGCAGAAGAAAAACCCGAAGCCCCGCCCGCCGCGCGGCCCGGGCGATTCGTGGACACCCACCGGCCTTTACAACGGCATGATCAACCCGCTCATGCCGTACGCGCTGCGCGGCGTGCTCTGGTACCAAGGCGAGAGCAACACCGACCATGCCAGCGAATACCACGCGCTCTTCTCCGCGATGATCACGGCGTGGCGCGCGCATCTCGGCCAAGGCGACGTGCCGTTTTTCTGGGTGCAGATCGCGAACTTCAATCCGACCTACGAGACGATCCCCAATCTCTGGCCGTGGCTCCGCGAGGCGCAGACCCAGACACTCGCACTGCCCAACACCGGCCAGGCTCTCGCCATCGACATCGGCGAGACCAACGACATTCACCCGAAGAACAAGCAGGAGGTCGGCCGCCGCCTCGCGCTGCTCGCGAAGCACCGCGTGTACGGCTTCACCAACGACGACGACACCGGCCCCACTTTCGCCGGCGCCACGCGCGAGGGCCGCGCGATGCGCGTGCGCTTCACGCACGCGAGCGATGGCCTCATCGCACGCGACAAACCCGTGCAATCGCTCGAACTCGCCGGGGCCGACAAGAAATTCCATCCCGCCACCGCGCGCATCGACCGCGATACGCTCGTCGTCTCGTCGCCCGAAGTCGCCGAGCCCGTCGCCGTGCGCTATGCGTGGGTCAACGACCCGGGCGCGAATCTCTGCAACGGCGCGGGTCTGCCGGCGGTGCCGTTTCGCAGCGATGCGTGGTGAGCGCGGGCGAGTGTGATCGGCGTGAAAGAAATGTAGCCCGACTCGTGAGAGCCGGGATTGGCCGCGATGGCATTGGGCTCTGCAGTCCCGCTTCTCACGAAGCGGGCTACGGGAAGACCGTCAAGGTAGGCCGCGTTTTCCTTAAAGCGTCGGCTGTGAGAAGGCCGTGAAGTAGCTGCGGCTTCCACCCGCAGGTTTTCTCGGAACTGCGGCCGGATGCCGCAGCCACTATAAACGACGAACTCGGCATCGTAGTGATGCCGAGTCCATGCGGCGGCCTAGGGATAGGCCGCCCTACCATCAAACGCGGCCGCTCAGGGCGCGTCGTAGATCTCGATCAGCGCGGTGCCGTTGGCGCTGCCGGAGGCGGCACTGAGCTGCACCGAGTAGGCGCCGGGCGCGAGCGTGTCGAGAAGCGCGGAGTCCTTGCTCGAGGCATCGAGGGCGAAGGCGCCCGTCGAAGTGCTGGCGGCGCGGAGTTCACTCAAGAGCGCGAGCGCATTGGCGGAGCCGTTGGTCGCATCCCAGTTGTCGTTCGCATCGAGCGTGAGGCCCGTGCTGCCGAAGAGCGCGATCGACGGGTCCAAGATGGCGTCGCTGACACCACGCGAGACGAGGCTCGGGCCGATGCCGCGGATCAGCACGCGACGAGAGGTGTCGCCCGCGATGTAGAAGCCGCCGGTGAAGACACCCGAGCCCGTGTCGACGCCCGCGCGAGCAGAGACGTTGATCAGACGCGAGGCCGTGCCACCCGCATCGTAGATTTCCGCGAGGGCAACACCTTCGCCACCCGAGATCACCATCGAGTACGCGCCGGGGGCGAGCGTGGTGACGAGCGCCGAGTCAGCACTGCCCACGACGAGCGGGAAAGCGCCGACATTGGCAAACGCCGTCGCATCGGCCGTCGTGCCGGTCCAGCCGGTGCTAACCTGCACGGTCTGACCGTTGCCGTCCTTCAGTTCGAGGCGCGGCGTGGCAAGCAGGCCGGTGACACCGTAGTCCTTGAGACCGGGGCCAACCGCGCGGAGGACCACTTTCTTGGACTCGGTGCCGGAGACGTAGAAGCCGAGGATCAACGGCTGCGCGGCCGTCACGCGGGAGCGAGCGGAGAGATTGACGAGCCGGCTGGAGCCGGACGACGGACCAACCACGACAGGGTTGCCGCTACCGCCCGAGCCGCTGCCGCCGGACGAACCGCCCGAGGAATCGCCACCGCCCGAGCCGGAGCTCGCGGTTGAGCGGTCGACAACCGCTACATCCTGATAGCCCGCAGCGGTCGTTACGCCGACCAGCACGTAGCGGAAATCCTGGGCGTAGCCCGTCGAGCTGAAGCGCGACGTGGAAGTCTGACCGCGCGTGCGGAGATACACCGTGGTGCCCGCCGGAAACGGCGCGATGGGCAGCACCCAGTTGCCCGTGGTGCCCGAGCGGGACATCTGGCCGAGGAGCGACCAGTTGGTGAAGTCGATGGAGAATTCGACGTAGGCGAAATTCAGCTCGGGCTCCGAGCCGGTGCGGGTCCAGGTGATCGACTTGAGGTCGCTCGCCATCGAGACCGACTGCGCGGCGGGCGTGGTGGCCGACACGCGACCGAGGCAGAAACGATTCTGGCCACCGAGCGTGGTGAAGGAGCCGCCGACCAGCGCGCGGCCATCGGTCTGCAGCGCGAGGGCGTAGACCGTGTCGTTGGCGCCGGGGAGGAAGCTCGGGTCGACCGCACCTGTCGTGGTCAGGCGCGCGAGGCGGTTGACCGTGGTGCCGCTGACCGTGGTGAAGGCGCCGCCGATGATCGTGCTGCCGTCGACCTGTTGCGCAAAGGCATTGAGCGCGCCGTTGAGCACGGGCGCGTAGCCGGTGTCGAGCGCACCCGTCGCGGAGACGCGGGCCACATAGCTCTGCGCCGTACCACCGATCGAAGTGAAGCTGCCGCCGAGGAGATAGCGGCCATCGGAGAGGGCGACCGCGGAATAGACAAAGCCGCTGCCAATCTGCGCATCGAACGAGCGGTCGAGCAGGCCATCCTGCGAGATGATCGCGGCCTTGGCGCGCGGGATGCCGTTGACCGTGGTGAACTCGCCGCCAATGAGGAGGCGGTCGCCGGGGAGATAGACGATGGTATTGACCGGCCCGTTGGTAATGCCGGTGAAGGCGGGGTCGAAAGTGCCGTCGACATTGAGGCGGGCGATGTAGCCGCGGGCAACATTGTCGATCACCTTGAACTGGCCGCCGATCATGTAGCGACCGTCGGGGAGGATCACCACGGCGTTGACCGTGGCATCGGTGCTGGCGAGGAAGCCGGTGTCGAGCGTGCCATCGGCGCTGATGCGCGCGAGGTTCGTCGCCGCCGTGCTGCCGACATTGCCGAAGCCGCCGCCGATGATAAGCGCGCCGCCCGTGGCCGCGACGATCGAGTTGACCGTGCCGTCGACATTGAGGGAGTACGTCGTGTCCGGCACGCCCACATTGGAGAACCGCATCAGGTTCGTCGTCGTGCCGCCATTGAGACCGTTGTAGAAAGTGCCGCCGACCACCGGGCGGCCAATCTCATCGACCGCGATCGCGTGCACCTCGACCACATTTGGCGCACTCTGAGTGGGCACGGTGATCTTAAAGGTGGTATCAACCAAGCCGCCCGCCGTGAGGCGCGCCACATGCGAACTCGGGATGAGCGTGCCGAAGCGCCCGGGCTGGAGGAAATTGAAGCCGCCCGCGATCATGATATTGCCATTCGAGAGCGGCACGACCGCGCCGACCGTCGAGCTATCAAGCGCACCGGGGTTGGGATCGAAACCCTGATCGAGCGTGCCGTCGGTATTGATGCGGGCGAGGTGGTAGCGCGTGGCACCGCTGCCGCCGGTCGGATTCACGTAGGTGAAGGGACCGTAGACGATGAGGCGACCGTCGGACTGCAGCACGATACCGAGCGGCGTGGCATTGATGTTGGGGTCGTAGGTGGTGTCGATCGTGCCATCGGAGTTGAAGCGCACGATGCGATTGCGGGTGGTCGCGACCGTGGTGATGGTGGCACCCGAGGGCACGACCGCGTTGAAGCTGCCGATCGCGATGATCTTCTTGTCCGACTGGATTTGGATACCGGTGACGGAACCGTTGATGCCCGCAGTGAAGGCCGTATCGACCGCGCCCGAGGAGGTGATGCGCGCAAACTGCGCGCGGCCGGTGATCGTGCCTGTCTGGTTCTGTTGCAGCGTGGTGAAGGCTCCACCGATCACGATGTTGCCATCCGTCTGGATGGCCACGGCGGAGACCGCATTATTCGGATTGGGATCGAACGTGGTATCGACCGTGCCATCGGTCGACTTGATGCGGGCGAGATTGAAGCGAGTGGTGGTCGTGGTGCCCTTGTTCGGGGTGAAACCGATGAACGAGCCGTAGACGATCGCATTGCCGTCGGACTGAAGCGCGAAGCCCGAGACCGCACCAGAGGCATTGGGATCATAGGTGTCGTCCAGCGTGAAGTCCGCCTTCAGGCGCGCGATGTTGTTGCGCGTGGTGCCCGAGAGCGACGAAAACGAGCCGCCGATCAGGATCTTGCCGTCGGATTGCACGGCGAGACCAGCGATGCGGCCATTGCAGTTGGGGTCAACCGCAAGGTCGACCACACCCGCGGCAGTGATGCGCGCGATGTAGTTGCGCGTCACACCGGCGAAATTGGTAAAGAGACCGGCCACGATGAAGCCGCCGCTCGCATCCTGCACCATCGCGGAGATACGGGTCACCAGCGAGGGATCGAAGGCCGCGTCGAGCGAGCCGTCGATATTGAGGCGGGCCACGCGATTGCGCGACGTGGCGGTGCTGGTCGGCAGATTCTGGAACTGGGTGAAATAGCCACTGACGACCAGCTTGCCATTGGGCTGCGCTGCGATGCCAGTGACCGCACCGTTGGGCGTGGGGGCGAAGGTGGAATCGACGATGCCGTAGGCATCGACTCGCGCGAGGTAGGACCGGGCAACCAACGTGTCCCCGCCGCTGGAGCGAACGGTGGCAAAGCTGCCGCCGATCAGGATGCGGCCGTCGGCCTGAAACGAAATGACGCTGACGTTGCCGCCGACGTCCGGAAAGAAGGACGGATCGAGCGTGCCATCGGCATAGAGGCGGGCCACGTGATTGCGCGTGGTGGGCGTGGTCGTGCCGGCCGGCTGCAGCGAGGTGAAGGTACCACCGACGAGCACCACACCGTCAGGCTGCACCGCGATGGAATTGACCGTGTTGTTGGCGCTCGGATCAAAGCTGTCGAGGCCGCCCGTCGGCGTCAGGCGCGCCAGGCGATTACGGAGCGTGCCGGCAATGTTGGTGAACCCACCGCCGACGAGGATGTTCTGATTGGCCTGCACCGCGAGGGAGAGCACGGTGTTGTTCGGCGCGGGGTTGAAGGAGGTGTCGAGCGTGCCGTCGGTGTTGAGCCGGAGAAGCTTGTTGCGCGTGGTCACGGTGCTGACCGACGGGCTGGTCGAATAAGAATTGAACGCGCCACCGACGAGAATTTTGCCGTCGGCCTGGAGGGCGAGGGCGTAGACTTGCGGGGTGAGGAGCTGCGTGACGGAGGTCAGCACGCCGCCCGTGAAGGACGCGTCGAGGGTGCCGTCGGCCTTGATCCGCGCGATGCGGTTGCGCAACACGCCGCCGACCGAGGTGAAGTCGCCCGCGATGATCAGCGAGCCGTCGGAGGGCTGGCGGACGATGGCGTAGATGGCGGCCGTGCCGGTGGAGTTGGCCACCGCGAGGTTGAGCGTGCTGTCGAGCGTGCCGTCGGCATTGATGCGCGCGAGGTTGGCGCGGGCCGTGGAGTCACCGGCGCCATTGGGCGTGAGCGACGTGAACGTGCCGCCGATGACGGTCTTGCCGTCGGGCTGGAGCAGCTGCGCGTACACGTTGCCGTCGACGTTGGGGTCGAAACCGTCGTTGGCGATGGCGGCATTGGTCTGTGCGAAAGCAGAGGCCGCGCAGGCGAGGGAAACGATCAGGCCAAACGTGCGCATGACC
The DNA here is from genome assembly GCA_048498795.1 of Verrucomicrobiota bacterium. Lineage (GTDB taxonomy): Bacteria > Verrucomicrobiota > Verrucomicrobiia > Opitutales > Opitutaceae > JBEHXH01. The sequence continues at coordinate 210,244 of JBEHXH010000009.1, read as the reverse complement.
ATGCGGAGGGACGAAAGGATCAACATACGAAAATACGAGAGGTAAGAGGAAGAAGGGAACCCCGGTCCGGTGCAACCCTGCAAAAAGGCCCGCTATCCTCACGGACCGAGGGGCGATTGCACGCCAATTTCACCGGGAAATACTCCCGGGCACAGGGAATCGGACTCGCGGGCAGTGAGCGCAAGGACGCGGTTAGTGCCAGCCGTCCTCCCAAAAGTTCCTTTTTTCACCGTCCGGGAGGGGCAAAGTTATCCACAATCTCTTCCCAAGGCAGGCAAAACGCACAAAAAAGCCACGGCACCCGAAGATGCACGTGGCCGAGAAGGGAAAGAGAGGGGCTAACCCCTGCTTTCTTAGAAGTGATAGCCCGCGCCAAGCGAATAGCGGGTGGTATCGGGGCCGCGGCGGTAGTCCTGGAGCTCGGAGCCAGCCACGAGGTTCCAGTCGCGGTTGACCTGATAGTTGGCCTTCACGCCGTAGTTCCATTGGTTCTGGTTGAAACGCGTCGCGCGTTCGAAGGCCGCGTAGGGCGTGACCGCGAAGGTGTTCACCACCGGGATTTCGAGACCCGCCGTGGAGCGGACCACGATCGAGCCATGCTGGGTGCCGAAATCCTTCAGCCACTTGTAGCCGAGATCGGCGCCGAGGAAGGGCTTCGCCCAACCCATCGCGGTGTAGCCGACCGCACCGGCGGTCACGCGATTGCGCGTGATCGACCGGAAGGACGACGTGGCGCGCGTGTAATCATAGTCGAGACGGGCATCGATGTGCTCGTTGATCGGCGTGTTGTTCACGAAGGAAATGCCGCGGCCGACATTCGGCTCCTGCGTGCCGTGGACGTCGTAGTAGTCGAAGGACAGGCCCGAATAGGTCGACCCGAGCAGGCCGTAGCGCGTGGACTCCGCCTGATACGTCGCCGTATCGGTGCGCGTCTGCTGCGCGTGGGCGTTGACCGCGCAGCCGAGCAGGGCACACGCAGCGAGGAGGGTGGAGGTGATTTTCATGTTCATAGGTTTTTTTCGGTTCGTCAGCCGCCCGGACCGTTGCCGGCCTTGGCGGGGGAACGCTTGGACCCGATCCAGCCGGATTGTTCCGCGGCTGTTACCTCCCCGCACTTGCGAATTGCGCGACAGCGCAGCACGTTCAGCGCGTTATGAAACTTCGTCCCCTCCTCGTTTCCATGGCGCTCTTCTCTTCCCTCTTCGGTCTCGCCAAGGCTGATCCCCTCAAAGTCGGCGATGCCGCCCCCGCGGTGTCCGGAATTTCTGAAACCGGCGACAAGGTCGCCTTCGCGGATGTATATAAGAAGCAGCCCTACACGCTCGTCTATTTCTACCCGAAGGCCGACACGAAGGGCTGCACCGCGCAGGGCTGCTCGCTACGCGACGGCTATGAGGAGCTGACGAAAAAAGGCGTGGCCGTGATCGGCGTGAGCCACGACGACGTCGCCGCGCAGAAGGCCTTCAAGGAAAAGTACCACCTGCCCTTCACGCTCATCGCCGACACCGACAAGACGGTGGTCAACGCCTTCGGCGTGCCGAGCGCGATGCCGATGACCGAGATGGCCCACCGCTCCGCCTACCTCATCAAGGACGGCAAGATCATCTACACCGACTACAAGGGCACGACCGACAAACAGGCCGCCGCCATCCTCGAAGTCCTCGCCGCGCAAAAAAGCTGAGTAAATTTCTTCATCTCAACGCCGCCGGGAAATTCCGGCGGCGTTTTTTGTGTCCAGATTTTGGATACGAATTTTTTTTAACCGCGGATGCACACGGATAAACGCGGATTCCTCATCCGTGTTCATCTGCGTCCATCCGCGGTTTCCTTCACCAACTTCGCTATGCTTAGCGGACCTTTGCGTCTTCGCGCTTAATGAGGGGGCTCAGCTTAGCTATAGTTCATCGTCGTGCGAAGCCCGCAGCGCGCTCGCGGTCGGGTCGCGATGGACGCGGGATAGCCACTCGGCGATGAGCGGTTCGCGGCGCGTCACGTCGAGCGGCCAAGGGGCGGCGACGAGGTCAATCACACGCAGGCGCCCGTCGACGCAGCGCACGAAATTGCGCGCGTGCATATCCGCCACGAGAAAGGGCCGCGCGTTTTCGCCCGCCAGATCGCGCAGGAAAAAAAGTCGCGGGTGATCGCGATTCGCGCGGAGGAAGCGCGAGGGGATTTCGATCAGCCCGGGCGGCAGCATGCCCGAGACATCGTCACCCTGCGCGAACGGTTCGCCGAGCGCCTGCTTCGCCACGAGCACGCCCTCGGGGGTCACGGCCACGACCTCCGTCGCCATGCCTTCGAGCGCGTGGATGAGGAGGAGTTTTTCGAGCAGCCCGCGGTAGTCGCCGAGGCCCGCCTGCGCGCGCAGCGTGGTTTCGTCGCCGCGCGAAAAGAGAAACTCGCTGCCCACACGCTTCTCTTCGCGTGGGAGATAAAATTTATATACCGAGCCGCCATCCTCCGGCGCCGCGAAAGCCCACGCCTCGACGCCGCCGCCGATGCGGCGTAGACGCGCATTGGATTCCTCGAGCGGGTTTTCGATTTCGTCGCCCTCGGGAAAACCGAAATCGCTCAGCCGTCGCAGCGGCAGCACGGCACGAAACGCGCGGATCGCCGCGCCCAGTTCGGCCCACTCCTCGCCGGTGGCTTCGAGGAGCGCTACTTCGTCTTCGGCGAGCGTGACGAGATCGCGGTCCGAATCTTCTCCGACACCGCATTGGGCTGCCGCTTCGCCGAGGCGAGCGAGCGCCGCCAGTCTTCGCTCGTGATCGTGTTGAAGAGCGCGTCGCGCTTCCCCGTCGGGGAGGAGCCGCCCGCGGAGCCGTGTGTTTTCGCCGGTGAAGAGGTCTTCTTGCATGTCGGATCCGCCATGACGCCGCACCGTCGCCGCGCCGCGCGAGGTTGGCAAAGGATTTTTACCGACAAGTTCTTCGCAACGCGGAGCAGACGCCATCGCACCCATTGCGCCGCTGGACGCGGATTTTCGTCGGCTCGTCGCCGCCCGCTCGCGGCGAATGTCGAATTAGAACGTACGTTCTAATTCGTGCCCCGTCCTCGCCGCAGCCTGCTCAAATCCGCACCGCGCCAGTCGCGCAGTGCGGAAACGCTGCGACGGTTGCTCGACGCCACCGAGCAGCTGCTCGCCACGCGGCACTTCGAGGACCTCTCGGTTCGAGAAATTCTCGCCGCGGCCGACGTGAGCACGGGGTCGTTCTATGCACGCTTCCGCACAAAGGAGGACCTGCTCCCGCATCTCTATCAGAGCTACTCCGACGATCTGCGCGGCCGGCTCGCCGCGGCGACCGATCCGGTACGCTGGCGCGGCCAGTCACTCGCGATGCGTATACAGGGCTTCATGAGCGGCGCAGTGCGGACGTATCGCGAGCGTCGCGGCTTGCTGCGCGCGGTGGCGTTGCTCGCGCGTTCGCGGCCGCAGGAAATCGCGCCCGCCGCGATGATCGAGCGCGACGACCAGTACCGCGCCGCGGCGGCGCTGCTGCTGGAATGTCGCGCGGAGATTCGCCACTCCGATCCCGAGACGGCCGTGTCGGTCGGCCTGCTCTGCGTGCTCGCGACCTGCCGCGACAAAATCCTCTTCGCCGAGGCACCCCACCCCGCCTCGGTCCGCGTGACCGACGAACAGCTCACGCAGGAGCTGGCCCGCGTGCTCTACGCGTACCTCGCCCACGCGCCCCTTTTATGAAACCGCACCGCCTGCTCCTTGCCGCCCTCGTCTCGCTGGGCTCACTCACCGCCGCGCCGCTCGCTTGGCGCGACACCACCTACACCGCGCACGACAAGGCCAAGACCGTCGTCCCGATCCAGCTCGCGCGTCTCATCGTGCCCGAAAACCCCGCGCAGCCCACCGGCGCGAAAGTCGATCTCGCGCTCGGCCGCCTGCCCGCGACCACCGCCACGCCAGCCGCGCCCATCGTCTATCTGCACGGCGGGCCGGGCGGACTCAGCGCCGACCAGCTAGAGTCACCGGACTACCGCGCGCTGTTTCAAAAACTCCGCGCCGAGTCCGATGTGATTCTCTTCGACCAACGCGGCTGCGGCCAATCGCTGCCGTCGCTCGCGCCGGCCCGCGAGCGCTTCGGCCCCGATACGCTCGCGACGCGCGAGGCGTTTCTCGCGTACTTCGAAAAGACCTCCATCGGCGTGCGCGACCGGCTCGTCGCCGCGGGCCACGATCCGCACTGCTATACGGTCGCCGAAAGCGTGGAGGATATCGAGGCGATCCGTGTCGCGCTCGGCGTACCGAAGATCCGCCTGCTCGCGCACAGCTACGGCACGCAGCTCGCACAGGCCTTCATCCGCCGTCATCCCGATTCGGTCGAGAGCGCGGTACTCGTGGGCTCGCGCGGCATGGATACGGCGCGCAAACTCCCCGCTGAAGCCGACGCGTTTCTCGCGCAGCTCGCCGACCTCGCGAAAGTCGACGCCACGGTCGGCGCAAAATTTCCCGATCTCGTCGCCACCACCCGCCGCGTGCTCGCCAAGCTCGATGCCGCACCTGTCGCCGTGGAAATGGAGAACGAGCAGAAGGAAAAATTCACCGTGCGCGTCGGCGGCTACGCGCTGCGCTTCATCCTCGCGAAATTCTACCTCAACGATCCCGACAACACCCGCTACCTGCCAAAAATTCTCGATGAACTCGATAACGGCCGACGCCCGTGGTCGCTCGTTTTCAATCTCGGGCAGATGATACGCAGTCCGATCTCGTACGCATGGTTCACGACTGATGCGGCGTCGGGCGCCACGCCCGCCCGCACCGAGCTGATCCGCACGCAAGCCGCCACCGCGCTCATGAGCGACGCGCTGAACTTCCCCTTCCCCGACATCAACCGCGCGTGGGCGATGCCCGATCTCGGCGACGATTTCCGCGCGCCGGTGAAGAGCGCCACCCCCGTGCTCTTCGTCGCCGCCACGCTCGACGGGCTCACGCCGGTCGCGCAGACGCGCGAAATTCAGCGCGGCTTCAGCCACTCGCGCCTGCTCGTCGTCGAAAACGCCGGGCACACCTCGCAGTTGCGCCCGCCCGCGGTGCATGCAGCGATCGGCGATTTCTTCGCGGGCAAGGCGACGCCGGAGACGATCACCGTCGCGCCGACGTCCTTCATGCCGCTGATCGCGACAGAGAAATGATCCGCCCGCTCAGCCCGATAGCCCCACTCCGCATCACGCCGGCGCAGTCGCAGGCGTGACGGGCTTGGCTTTCGCGATGAGAACTTTGTCGACGCGGCGCTTATCCATGTCGACGACCTCGAAGCGCCAGCCATTCCACTCGAACGCATCGCCCGCCGCCGGGATGCGACCGAAGTGCGTGATGATGAAGCCGCCCAAGGTCTGATACTCGGCGGTGCGCTCCTGCGGTAGCGAGACTTCGAGGCCGAGCATCGTCTTCAGCTCGGAGATGGGCAGCGTCGCGTCGATCAGCCACGAGCCGTCCTCGCGTTTGCGCGTCTCCGCCTGGCCGCGCTGACCCGGGTCGGGCAGGTCGCCGACGATGGCCTCCATCACGTCGATCAGCGTCACGAGGCCCTGCACGGTGCCAAACTCATCGTTGATGATCGCCGTGTGCCGGCCGGTCTTCTTGAACTGCTCGAGCAGCTGTGTCGCCATCATCGTGTCGGGCACGGTGAGGGCGGGCACGAGGAGATTTTTCAGCGTGGTCGGCAGGCCGATGGCCGAGTGAGCCCAGAGCGCCTTGACCGAGACCATGCCGACGATCTGGTCGCGGTTGGCCTGATAGACGGGGAAATACGAGTGGCCGCTCGTGACGATTTTGCGCCAGTTGGCTTCCTCGGGGTCGTCGAGATTAAGGAACACTATCTTGGGCCGCGGGGTCATGATCGACGTCACCGGCCGCTGATCGAGGGCAAGCACGCTCTCGACCATCTCCTTTTCCGCCTTCTCAAACACGCCCGCGCTCATGCCCTGCTCGACGAGAGTGCGCACTTCCTCCTCGGTCACTTGGGTCTCCTTCGGCTCGCCGATGCCGACCAAGCGCAGCAGGCGATCCGTCACGAAGGTCAGCACCGCCGACACCGGCGTGACGATGCGCGACAGCAGCCCGATGGGCCGCACGAGCCACATCGCCATGCGCTCCGGGCCGTGCAACCCGAGGCGCTTGGGGATCAACTCGCCGAAAATTACCGAGGCCAGCGTGATCGCGCCGACCACGAGCGTGAGGCTGATGCCCTCAGCGTGCGGCGCGAGCGCGGGCCAGTGCTCGAGCCAACCGCGCAGGTTTTCCGTGATGGTCTTGCCGCCAAACGCGCCCGCGATGACGCCGAGCAGCGTGATGCCGACCTGGATCGTGGAGAGAAACCGCGTGGGCTCCTCCGTGATCGCGAGCACCTGCTTGGCGCGGTCATCGCCCTTGGCGGCGAGCTTGCGGAGCTTGGCCTTCCGCGACGACACCACCGCGATCTCGGCCATCGCGAGCACGCCGTTGGCGAGGACCAGCAGGCCCAGGATCAGCAGCTCGGTTGGCAGGCTCAGCATGGAAGGACGCGAAAACTACCCCCGTCCGTCCGCGTGGCAACTCCGCAATCCCGGCATCCGGCCCGGTGAATATAGCGTACTATGTGTCCCATTCATGCTCCAGAGACGTCGTCGGAGAATTGTAACATAGGCATATGCACGCTTGTAGAAGCGCATAAGATCCATTTGCCTGCGCCCTTTATGCTGGTCCGCTTCACCAAGCACCCCGCCGCCATCGACCACGACAGCATCAGCTGCGTGCGCCTCGATGGCACGTCGACGTCGGGGCAGCTCGCGCGTCGCGGGGTGTTGCCGCATGAGGCCATCCATTTTGTGGTCGAGACCACCATGGGCTGGCGTGACGCGTTTTTCGGCCGCGTGGCCGCGGGCGATACCCTCGAAAATGCTGGTCGCACCCTCCACGACCCGCGCATCGACTGGGCGAAGCACGTGCAAGGCCTCCAATGCGAGGCGCTCGTCGCCTGTCTCGAAGCTGAGCAATGGGGCGGCCCGTCCGACCCGGCGACGTTTGCCCTGAAGCTCATCACCGATTGCCGCCGCGCGGGCGTGACTCCGCCCGATATCGACGCCGACGAGGTCGCGCGCGTCCGCACCGCGCTGCGGGAGTTTGGCGCGGCCTGGCGGCCACTGCTGCCGGGGCAGTCGCTGGACCGGACGTTTTAAGCCGCGGTAACAATATTATGCAGGCGACGGACAAACAGGTCCGCCGGCGGCGCTTACCCTTGTCCGCCCTTTCTTGCTCATGAAAAAACTCCCCCTCCTGTTTGGCCTTTCTTTGATCGCGAATGCCGCCCTGGTCGCCGTGCTCGTCCTGCACCAAGGCGCCCCGCCCATCGCCTCCGACTCCGGCGCGAACGCCGCGAAACCCTCCGGCTCAAGCCATCCCGCCGCCTCCGGCTCGACGGCCGCCGCGGCCAGCGTCGATCTCGCCAATCTCCCGCCCGACCTCGCCCGCCAGGCTACGGTCGGTCGCGCGCTCGAGCGCCTGCAGGCGGCGGCGAAGCAGCTCGCGGCTAAGCGTGCCTCCGATCCGCGCTACTGGCGCCGTGGCGGTGCGCAGGGCGGACTGTCCCGCGAGGATATAGCCGAGCTGACTCAAGCCCGGCGCGAGTTCAACGACGCGCTCCGCGCCGCCTTCGGACCCGACGCCTCGATCGACGTCGCCCGCGACAGTCGCAACGACTTTCTCCCGGCCGCCAAGGCCGAGGAGCTCCGCCGCATCGAACAGGATTACGCCGACGTCCAAGCCGACGTCTATCGCGACGCCGCCGGCATCCAGCTCCCCTCCGACCGCGCCAAGCTCGCCCTCCTCCGCGCCGAGCGCGACAAGGACATCGCCGCCCTCCTCACGCCCGAGGAGCTCGCGCAGTTCGAGCTGCACAGCTCCGCCACGGCCCAGAATCTCCGCGCCCGCTACGGCGACGCCATCGAGAGCGAAGACGATTACAAGAAGCTCTTCGCGCTGCAAAAAGCCTTCGATCAAAAGTACCCCAACGAGGACCTCGTTGGCGGCCAGCGTGACCCGAACTATTTCCGCGAACGCGCCTTGGCGCAGCAGCAGATCATGTCGGATTTCCAGACGGCCATCGGCGACGAGAAGTACGCGGCCTTCAAGCACGCCACCGATCCCGACTACCAGGCGCTGACCTCGCTCAGCCAGCGGCTCAACCTCCCGGCCAGCACCGCGGACAACGTCCTCTCTGCCCGCGATACCTACGCGGCCGCCTCGCAGCGAATCAACGCCGATACCTCGCTCAGCCCGCAGGACAAGCGCACCCAGATCCAAGCCCTCGCCGCCCAAGCGAAGAACGACGTCTCCACCGCCCTCGGGGCCGAGGGCTCCGCCGCCTTTTCCCAGCGCGCCCAGTGGCTCAACTACCTCAACAGCGGCATGGCCTTCACCACCAATCCGAAGGACTCCCCTGCCGGCGCGGGTATGGGCAACCAAAGCGTGTACCCCGTCTTTCCCGCCGGTGCCCGCGTGAATTTCAACAACGTCCAAAGCGCCAGCAACGTGTCGATCGCGCCCGATGGCACCCGCCAAGTCACTTATGGCACCGCTCCTCCCGGCGCCACCATGATCTACACGGGCACAACCACCATCAATACGACCACGACGACAACTCCCGCACCGACGCCCGCTCCTTCGCCGAAGAATTGAGCCTAGTCTGAGTCGTTTTTTGGGGTCAAAAGCCTCGGGAATTTCACGCGGCGGCGTCTCGACATCCGTCGCGGCGCCCGCCACTTCTGTCCGTTGCATGGCGAAACCAGCCGCCGTCGGGCGACTCCCCAAGAAAATCTATGAAGCGCGCGTGGCCGTCGCGCGCGCGGCGCTCGTGCAGATGCAGGTCGACCTCAAGGCGGCCAATTTCCCGGTCTTGCTCGTCGTCGCGGGCGACAACACCTCGGGCAAGGGCGAGGTCGTCAACCTGCTCAATGCGTGGCTCGACCCCCGCGGCGTCGAGACGTTCGCCTTTCATCCGCCCTCCGATGAGGAGCGCGAGCGTCCGCCGATGTGGCGCATCTGGCGCACGCTTCCGCCGCAGGGTCGCATGGCGATCTACTGTGGCGGCTGGCACATGGATGCGCTGGCCGACGATCCGCGCACGCCGCGCGAGATCGACGACTTCGACCGCGCTCTCCGCCGCATCTCGCGCTTCGAGGACGAGCTCGCCGCCGATGGCGTGCTCGTCGTCAAAATCTGGCTGCACCTTTCCAAGGACGCCCAGCAAACCCGCCTGCAAGAGCTCGAATCGGACGAGCGCACGGCGTGGCGCGTGTCGCCCGACGATTGGCGCCGTCACCGCGACTACGACCGACTCGAGCGACTGACCAATCGCCTCCGCCGCGCCACCCATCGTCCCTCGGCTCCGTGGCACGTGATCGACGCCGCCGATCCGCGCGCGCGAAATCTCGCCGTCGCCGAGCAGCTCCTTGCGAGTTTCCGCCCGCACCTCGCGGTGCGAAAAAAACTCCCTAATCCTCGCAAGCCCCGCCGTATCGTCCCCGTGCGTCCGTCGGGCCGCGACCAACTGCTCGCCCTCCCGCTCGATCAAAATCTTCTGCCCGATACCTACGAGACCAAGCGCGACAAGTGGCTCGGCCGCCTCAGCAAGATCGTGCGCGCCGCCACCGCGCAGCGCCGGTCCATCGTGTGGGTCTTTGAGGGCTGGGACGCCGCGGGCAAGGGCGGCGCGATCCGACGCCTCACCGACGCCATCGACGCGCGCGACTACCGCGTGATCCCGGTCGGAAAGCCAACCGACGAGGAAAAGGCCCACCACTATCTGTGGCGTTTCTGGCGTCACGTGCCGCGCGCCGGCATGGTCACGATCTACGACCGCTCGTGGTATGGCCGCGTGATGGTCGAGCGTCTGGAGGGCTTCTGCCGCGAAGACGAATGGCGGCGCGCCTACTCCGAGATCAACGAATTCGAACGCGAACTGGTCGAGCACGGCATCATCGTGCTGAAATTCTGGCTGCACATCTCGAAGGAGGAGCAGCTCCGCCGCTTCCGCGACCGCGAGGAGACCGAGTACAAGCGCCACAAGATCAACGACGAGGACTGGCGCAACCGCGGCAAATGGTCCTCCTACGAGACCGCCGTCGGCGACATGCTCGGCCTCACGCAGACGCGCCAGGCCCCGTGGCACCTGATCCCCGCGAACAACAAGCGCTACGCCCGCCTCGAAATCATCAAAGCCTCCTGCCGCAAGATCGCCGCGGCTTTGGAGACGTGAGCTGAGTCGAGGGTGTGCTGGTTGTTTTAACCGCGAATGGACGCGAATAAACGCGAATGGGGAAACCTCGTGCGCGGCATCCCAAGAACGAAGTAGCCTGCAACTCTCCGAGGTAGGGCCCGCTCGCCGAGCGGGCCTTGTTGGATAATATCTTCGCCCCCGACTCGCGCCCAACGAGGGCGTCTCGGCGAGACGCCCCTACCCCGGAAAACAACCGCGCGACCAAAACCAGCGGCGTGCGTTCATCCAATCACCTCCCTCATCGCGTGTATTCGCGTCCATTCGCGGTTAAAAATTCTCCTTCCTTCTCCTTCCCTCCCGACGTGACGCTCACGGCTGGATCACGTACACCGCCTTGCTGCCGATTTTGCGGAAGGTGCCGGTGGTGAGGTCGCCGTCGTCGATGATGCGGTCGATGGCGAGGAGCTGCGCGTCGGTGGCGGTGTATTGATAGACCGAGATCGAGGCGGTGATGCCGTTTTGATCGTAGTCCCAGTCCCAGACGCCGCCGAGCGGCGTCGTGGTGCTGTTGAAAATCGTGTCGGGGATGTAGCCCTGCAGCGCAGGATGGATCGCGCCGATGCCGTTGGGCGGAAAGTTGCCGTTTTCCAGTGCGTAGCGTTCCGCGCCGTCGCGGATTTGCCGCGCGTCGTTGATGTAGCGGGTGCCGATCGCGCGCTTCTGCGTCCGGCTGAGGGCGGGCAGCGCGATGGCGGCGAGCAGGCCGATGATCACGACCACGATCATGATCTCGACGAGCGTGAAGCCGCGGGGAGTTGAAGTCTTCATGATGGAAAAAGAAAAAGCCCCCGCCCGACCCACCGCGCAGCGAAGCGCGGCAGATCGGGCGAGGGCCGAGTGCGTTAATTCGAGCCTTCGAAGGCGCCGAGGTCAGCCGCCGCGCCGAGCACGGCGCGCGGGGCGCCATCGCCCTCGGGCACGTACTGGAAGTCCACCGGCAGCGCGCCCGCGGGGAGCGTCTGCGCGGCGTCGATCAGCGCGGAGCCCGCGGCCGGATGGAAGTCCTGCCCGGCCAGATTCATGAAGCCCGGCGTCGTGCCGGTGAGCACGAGGGCCGTGCCGCCGGTCGCGGTGCCGTTGACGGTGTAGCCAGTGCGAATCCAGTTGCGACCGAGCGTGATCGCGCGGCCCGACGAGATCAGCGTGAACGGTCCGCCGTTGGCCGAGAACTTCGCGTGGTGGATCACGTTGTTGTTCACGAGCACGGTCGAGGCCGCGAGCGAGACGTCGAAGACATTGGTCTGCCAGCGGGTCGAGTCGACCACCACGGTGTTGTGGTGGAAGTGCAGCGTGCCCTTGCGGAAGACGGACTGGCTGCCGTAGTAGCCGCCGTAGCGCACGAGGTTACTGCCGTCGGTGCCGGAGTCGCCCTTGCCGTTGACGAGCACGTTGCCGTACACGTGCGACACCGCGAACGACGGATCGCTCGAGACGATCGTGGGCGAGCCGTTGGGCTCGATCAGGTCGACGAGCTTCGCGCCACCCTCGATCCAGTTGTAGCGGATGACGGTGCCGGCGGAGTGGTCGTTGATGTTGGCATTGTCGTTCGGGTTGAGGCCGCGGCCGAGGCGGTTGAACTGCAGGGTGAGGCCCACGCCCTCGGTCATGAGGTTGTTGCCGTTGTACTGGCCGCCCTTGCCCGCGTTGTAGAGGAGGCAGTGCTCGACCGTGATGTCGCGCGACACGCTGCTCTCCGCCGACTCGCACGCGGTCACGATGCCGTTGGGCGTGTCGTGGATCATGCAGTCGCGGATGACGACGTGCTCGCCGCCATAGATGTAGATCGCGCCGCCGCTGGAGTAGTAGCTCGCGGTGGTGCCATCGGTCTTCGTGTATGTGGGCATCGGGGTCTTCGGGCCTGTCATGGTCAGCTCGAGCCCTGAGATGACGATGTACCCGGGCTTGAAGCTCGACGCCTGCGTGGAGTTGCGCGCGATGCCGATGATGGAGCGCTCCATCACGTCGCCGAAGTACGGGGTGTACTTCGAGGCAGCGGATGCAACCGCGCCGGTGCCGTCGATCACGGGCAGGTCGCCATTGGGCCCGGCGACGCCCTCGACGAGGATCGGCTGGTCGGGGGTGCCGCGGCCGGAGATGAGGACCTTCTGCTTATACGCAGTGGGCGACCAGTGGACGTAGACCTTGGCGCCCGCGGTGAGCGTCGTCCAAGGAACCTGCGCGAGCGAAGCAAGCGGCTGGCCGGGGCCAACGTGGTACTCATTCGACGGCGGCGCGGCATCGTCATCGGTGATCGTGACGGTGGCCGTGCTCGAACCGAGCGAGACGCCCGCCGCCGAGGTGAGAAGGACGGTAAACGCCTCCGTCTCCTCGTGCGTGGTGTCGTTGAGGATGGCGACGGTGATGACCTTGTCCGCCGCGTCGCCGTCCGCCCAGGTGAGCGTGCCAGAGGTCGCGGTGAAGTCGCTGCCGGCGACCGCGGTGCCCGCCATCGTGCTGTAGGTGACGCTCGCCGCGCCCGCGCTGCCGCCGACGCGTGAGACGGTGAACTGCACCGTGCCCGCGCTCTCCGTGACCGTGGCCGTGGTGGAGGCGAACTGAGCGGTGCCGACCGGATCGTCGTCCGTGATGGTGACGCTCTCGGTGGTCGTGGCCCCGAGCGAAGCACCGCCGGTGGGCGACGAGAGCGCGACCGAGAAGGTCTCGCTCGGCTCGTTGGCCGTATCGTTCACAATGGCGATCGCGATGGTCTTGGCCGCGACGTCGCCATCGGCCCAGGAGACCGTGCCGCTCTTCGCGACGAAGTCGCTGCCGACCGTGGCGCTGCCTACGACCGTCGCGTAGCTCACGCTGATCGCCCCGGCGCTGCCGCCCGTGCGCGTGACCGCGAGCTGCACGGTGCCGGCGTTTTCCGCGACGCTGACGGCGGGCGCGCTGAACTGCACGCTGCCCACCGGCGGCGGCGGATCGTCGTCGACGATGGTGAGCGTGGCAGCGCTGGTCGCGCCGAGCTTCGCATTACCCGTGGCCTGGTCGAGCGCGAGCGCGACCGTCTCGTTGCCCTCGTACAGCCCATCGCTCACGAGCGCGACCGGGAAGGTCTTCGCGCCCGACTCGCCGTCGGCCCAGTTGAGCGTGCCGCTCGTCGCCGCAAAGTCCGCGGGCGATGTAGCCGTGCCCGCAGTAGCGGTGTAGTGCACCGACACCGCGCCATCGGAACCGCCGCTGCGCGTGACTGTGATCGTCGCAACCCCATCGCCCTCACCGGCGCTAAACGCCGCCGCGGCGAACTGAAGCGCGCCGCCATTGACCGGCACCGCGAGCTCGAACGCCCCGAGGTCGGCGACCGCGCCACTGAGCACGCGGAGCTTCGCCGAAGCGGTAGCGACGTATTCCTTGTCGACCACGAGCGCGCCCGCGGGGAGAGCCGCCGCGGCATCGATCGCCACGGAGCCGGCCACGAGGTGATAATCCTGCGCCGCCTCATCGGCGAAGCCGGCCGCTGCCGCAGTAACGACATTGGCCGCGCCGCTGGTATGTGCGCCAGCGATGAAGCTCGGCACCGCGAGGGTTTTTCCGAGCTGCACCGTGCCCGCGCCGCTGCCGAGGTAGAGCTCGGTCAGCGCGGTGTAGCGCACGAGGTTGTTGGTCGCGATGGCGGTCTCGGCGGCACCGTGGACATTGACCACGTTGCGCGAGTAGCCGTTGGCCACGATCACGGTATTGTGGTGGAAGTACAGCGTGCGTGCGCCGGGGATTTCCTCGCCGCCGAAATGGACGACGTTGCCCGAGCCGCTGAGCGTGTTGCGCAGCACATTGCCGTAGACCTGCGTGACTGCGAAGTCGGGCTCGGCCGCGAGGACCGGCAGGTTGCCGTAGGCCTCGGTGAGCTCGAGCTGCGACGCGCCGCCGTCGATGAAGTTGTCGCGCACCACGAGGCCGGAGCCGACGAGGCGGACATTGGCGACGTTGGTGCCGGAGAGCGGCGAATCGATGCGGTTGAACTGCAGCGTGACGCCCGCGGCGTGGAGCTTGATGTTGTAGCCGTAGTACTGGCCGGCCGCGCCGTTGTCGTGCAAGCGGCAGTTTTCGATCACCACATCGCGCACGGTCGACGCCTCGCTGGAGCCGCCCTCGTTGGAGAGGATGCCCGCGGCGTTGTCGTGGATGTCGCAATCGCCGATGCGCACGTGCTCGGCGCCGTAGAGATTGATCGCGCCGCCGTAGCTCGAGAAATTATCCGCCGCGCCGGACTGCCGCGTGTAGGCGTAGGCCGGGGCCGCGTGGCGCAGCTCGAAGCCGCGGATCTCGATGTAGCCGGGCTTGAAGCCGGCGGGCTTGTTGTTGTCGCGGGCGACCGCGATGAGGCTCTGGTCCTCGATATCGGAATCGCCGGAGAACGGCAGACTGCCGGGTGCGATGGCGGAGTTGTCGCCGTCGATGATCGGGCGCTCGCCATTGGGGCCCGCCACGCCGAGGAGCTTGATCCACGCGTCGGACGTGCCGCGGTTGGACAGCAGGAGCTTGGTCGCGTACGGCTGCGGGCGGTAGTGCACATAGACCGTGCTGCCCGCACCGACGACCTGCCACGGCACATCGGCGAGCGTCGCGTAGACCTGACCCGGGCCGACGTGGAACTCCGCGGGTGGCGGATCGTCGTCGGTGATCGTGATGGTCGCGCTGGCCGCGCCGCTGATCTGTGCACCGCCGGTGGGATTGCTCAGCGCGAAGCTGAAGCTCTCGCTCGCGCCTTCGTAGAGCGAGTCATCGGCGATCGCGACATTGAGGGTCTTCGCCGCCGTGTCGCCATCGGCCCACGTGAGCGTGGTCGGGGCAATCACCGTGAAGTCGGAGCCGCCCACGGCGCTGCCGTTGATCGTGGCGACCTGCACGCTGACCGCGCCACCCTTGCCGCCGACGCGGGCGATCGTGAACGAAACGCTGCCGCCGTTTTCGGCGATGGTGCCATTTGCGGGCGACCCGCTGAGCGTGAAGTTGCCCGGAGGCGCGGGGTCGTTGTCGACGATGGTCATGGTCGCGACCGCGGGCGAGCCGAGGCCGCTCTGGCCGGTCGGGGAAGCGAGCGCGAGCGTGAGCGTCTCGTCGCCTTCGTAGGTCGCGTCGTCGAGGGGCGTGACGGTGAACGTCTTCGCGCCGCTCTCGCCATCGGCCCAGGTGAGCGTGGCGGGCGGAGCGGTGAAATCGGCCGTGCTCGCCGTACCCGGCGTGGCGGTGACCTTCACGCTCGCGACACCCGCGGTGCCGCCCGTGCGCACGACAGAGACGAGAAACGCCCCGCCGTTTTCCAGCGCCGAGTAGGTCGGCGCGCTGAACGACAGCGTGCCACCCGGAGGCGCATCGTTGTCGAAGACCGAGCCCGTGGCCTCAGCGCCCGCGGCGTTGACCTGATAGCCCGCGCCGGGCGCGAGTTTGACGATCACGTCCTCGGTGCCTTCGTAGCTGACATCGTCCACCGGCGTGAGCGTGAGCGTGGCCGTCGACGAACCGGCGGCAAACGTGATGCTCGTCGGCAGGCTGGCGAAGTCCGCCGCGCTTGCCGCGCCCGCGTATCCAATATTTACTGACAACACCGCGCTGACGTCGCCGCTGCGCGTGAGCGTGAAGGTGAGCGTGTCGCCCGCGTTCTCGCTGCCGATCGCATCGGTCGCGGTGATCGCCACCGTGGAGCTGGCCGATGCGCCGAAGACCAGTACGCCGCCGTCATCGGAAAACGCCTGCGAACCGGGCGAGACCGTGATCGTGCCGCCCGCGACGCCGGAAACATTATAGCCCGACGACGGCGCGAGACCGGTGAGATAAAACTTCGCCACGCCCGCCGGTGCCGCGAAGGCGAACGACTGGCCGCTGCTCGCGAGATCCTTGCGGAAGAGCACGAGCGTGTCGCCCGTGACTGCGCCCTCGAACGCCCCATCGCTGCTCGTGACGAGCTGCGACGCGGTCGCGCTGGCGACGCCCGCATTGGCGCCCTCGACGACGTGGAGGAAACGCGTTTCCTGCGGCGCGCCTGGCGCCTCGGTGAACATGCGGGACCGCATGTCCTCGCCGCCCGCGGGTTCGCCGCTGCTGATGTCGGTGATCTGCGGCACCGCTCCGGCGGGCAGCAGCGCGGTCACGAAGAGTTCCGCCTTAGCGACGGCGCCCTCCTTCGCGGTCGAGTGCACGGTGTGGCCCGTGACGGTCGAGCTGGCTTGGGTGTCGGGCAGATTGAGCCAGAACTTCTTGTAGTAACCCGCCTGCTTCGAGCGCGCGCGGTCGTACACGACGACGCGGTCGGGCTTCAGCCAGACGATGCTGCGACTCGCGTGCTCGATCTCGCGGAGATTGTCGTACGCGTGGTGATTGTAGAGCGGCGTGGCGTCGGCCGAGAAATAGATGAAGTCGCCCGCGATGCTGCGCGCGAGAATCGCCGGATCATCGTACGGACTGTAGAACCATTGGCTGCCGTGCGCCGCGGCGATGTTCTCGCCGACGGGGCTCTGGTTGCCGGCGGGCGTGCCGTTCTGCAGGCCGAGCGAGTTGCGGTAGTCGGAGCAGCCTTGGAGCACACCGTAGCCGGTCATGACCTTGGTCAGCCACAGGCCGTTTTTCCACAGGCCAAACGCGAGCGAGTCGCCGCGCTGGTGATCGATGCGCGCCCAGTCCGTGCGGAAATGAAACAGAGTGTCGGCCGGAGTCTGGCCGCTGCGCGCGATGAGCATGCCCATCTCTTTGCCGTTAACCGTGTGCTGCGCGTAGAATGACGCGGGCTGCAGCGCGGGGCGCGGATCGACGGCGGTCGGCGCCGTCGGGTCGAACAGCATGAAATAATAGATCGAGTCGCGCATGTGCTTCGACGGGATGCCGTCGCGGATGCGGTTGGTGAAATTCGCCGCGCCGCCCTGCGCGAGATTGCGCTCGATGTAGCGCACCGCCTGCGCGATGGGCGCGGCGGGGCCATTGACGTCGGCCTCGTAGAACGCCATCGGCGCGAGGACCTTGATGAACTGGTCGTTGACGTAGGCGTACGTCTCGAGGTCGCCGGAGAGCGGCGGCTGGAAGACCGGCCCGAGGTAGTTGTAGTTCGGGTCGCTGTTCACACGCGGCGTCGGCGCGAGCATCGAGAGATAAGCGGGGATCGTCTTCGACCAGAACGGGTGATTCGCGAGCGAGACCTGCGGACCCCACACGGCCGGATCGTCCTGGCCCGCGGTGTGCAGCGCGCTCATGAGCAGCGCGACCGGGCCGAGGCCATTGCTCGCGTACTGCGTGCCCTCGACCGAGATGCCGCCCGCGCCGTCGTGACGGAGCGCGTAGTCGGTGAGATAGAGCCACACGCCGGTCGTGTCGCGGAGCACGCCGTAGTCGACCGGCACCCAGTCATTGACGCCCCCGGGACCGACGAGCTGGCTCGTGACGGAGCCGGCCGGCGCGGTGTCGTTGACGATGCCGTTGGCCTGCGGGACCTGCGCCGCGGGGATGTCGTCCTTCGGATCGAGCGCGAGGGCATAGAGGCCCAGCTCACGAAGGTGGTTCGCCCAGTGATTGTTCAACGCGAGACGCACTTCGCTGTGACGCGCGGCCTCATCGGGATCGTCGTAGCGGAGCAGCGCGGGCGAGTTGGCCGGGCCGTGTTGGCCATTCACGCGATGCGGCGCGAAATAGACGTGAGCGTTGCACTGCTCGGTCCACTCGAGGAAGGCCTTGCGGACCTTCGCGAGTTCGAGCGGCGTCAGGTCTTCGTAGATCCAGTCGACCGCAAACGGAAACGACTCCGCGGCAAAGCTGCGATCGTCCGTCGCAAAACCCGGCTGGCGAAACGGCTGGCCGTCGGCCGTGCCGAGGCTCGATTGGTCGATGACCTTGAAGAGGCACTCCTTGGCCGCGGCGAGGTACTGCGCGCGCTCGGCCTCGTGACCAGCCTGATCCTTGAGCAGGCGCGCCATGAGCGCGAAGGTCATCGCGTACTGCTCGGAAAACATCGGGACGTTGCCCGTGGGCTCGCCGTGATCGTCCTCGGGCGCGGCGGGATGCTCGGCTTGGTTGGACCAGCCACCGCTGACCCAGTTGGCGTCGCCTTCCTTGTGGAGCACGCCGTTTTCGTCGGTGAACGAGGTGCGGACCCACGCGTGATAATCGTCGGAGGGATCGTTGGGCGTGCCGCTGTCGACGAGACGATACTCGGCGGTGCTGGAGCACTTCCAGATGAGGAGGGCTTTGTCGACGATCTGGGTCTTGTAGGCGACCCAGACATCGTTGTTGGCATTCATGCGCGCGCGCAACGCGGGCAGGTCGGACTCGCGCATCAGGAGGCGCGGGTGGCTGGTGACGGGCGCGGCGCTGGCAAAGGGCAGCGCCGCCATGATCGCCGGGAGGGCGACCCATCGCAGGAGGGTGCGAGACAGGGAGGACATGGTAACCCTCCAATTGCGCCGACCGCCGCCGAAAATAACACGGTTTCGCAAAAAACTGTCCGAACAGGTCTTTTTAACCGCGAATGGACGCGAATAAACGCGAATGAAAAACCATCGCAGCTCTAGCCTCCAATAGAAGACTTCGTGTCCTCGCCACCCGCTCGTTTTCCCACTGTGGGAGGGGCTTTACGCCCCGACTTCACTCCATCCGCATTACCGTCAGCACACACCCAACGTTTGGGCTGTAACTCTTCCCTCCTCCATTCGCGTTTATTCGCGTCCATTCGCGGTTAAAAATCCGCCTTCGCTCAGCCCCCGACCAGCGTCAGCACGACGCCGGCGAGCACGCCGATCACGGCGGGGATTTTCTGTTTGGCGTTGGCCTCGCCGAAAAACAGCAGGCCGCCTGCAAACGCGATCAGCGTGCTGCCTCGCCGCAGGCTCGATACGAGCGAGATCAGCGCCGCGGGATCACGCAGCGCGCTGAAGTACACGTAGTCCGCCACCAACAGCGCCGCCGACACGCCGACCACGCTCCACCGCCAGTGAAACTCGTGCCGCGGCCACCAGCGGAGTTTCCAGCCGGTCGCGAGCGGGAGAAACAGCAGCGCGAGATAGATCGAGAACCACGCCTGCACGGTCGACGCCGTGAAGCCCACGCGGCCGAGGAGAAACTTGTCGTACAGCCCGCTCAGCGCCCCGAGCAACGTTCCCGCGAAGAGCCAGCCGATCCATTGATTGCGGTGGAAATGAATCCCCTCTTTGGCGCCCGCGAACGACAGCCCGACAAACGACGCCAGCGTGATCGTGATGCCGAGTAGCTCCAGCCCTGAGGGCCGCTCGCCGAGCACGAGCAGCGCGCCGATCAGCGTCCACATCGGCCCGGTCGCGCGGATGGGCGACGCGATCGACACCGGCAGGTGCTTCACCGCGAAGTACGAGCACACCCACGAGAGCGACACGATGAAGGACTTCAGCGCCAGCAGCCCGTGCTGCGCCCACGTCAGGTGATCCACCGTGAGCCCCGCTGGGAGCGCGTTTGGGGCGACCACGTGCAGCGCCATGAGCGTGAGCCACACGGTCGCGCTGCAGACATTGGCGAGGAAAAGCACCGGCAGCACGGCATTGTCGCGCACGGCGTGCTTGGTGCACAGGTCGTAGCACCCGAGGAAGAAGGCCGACACCAAACTGGCGACAATCCAAGGCATGAAGGGTCAAGCGTGCCCGTCCGTCGCCCGCGGCGCAAGAACGCGCACCGCCCCGAAATCGCCGGTCCTTTTGCCGCGCAAATCCGTCTGGCCCGCGTACCCCTATGAAGTTCCCCC
Source organism: Verrucomicrobiota bacterium (assembly GCA_048498795.1). Lineage (GTDB taxonomy): Bacteria > Verrucomicrobiota > Verrucomicrobiia > Opitutales > Opitutaceae > JBEHXH01. Next base: position 190,279 of record JBEHXH010000009.1, on the reverse strand, counting down.
GCTTCGCTTTTCTTGCCCTGTTTCTTGCCAGCCCGCTCCTTCGCGCAGCTGATACTCCGGCCTCTCCTCCGACTCCGGCCGCTGAGCCCGCTCCTGTTGCGGTGCAGCACCCGGCGCTCTTCCTCGTCGGCGACTCGATCATGCAGACCGGAGCGGGCAACGGCGAGCGCGGCCCGTGGGGCTGGGGCGCGGAGCTCGGGGCATTTTTTGACTCGTCGAAGCTGCATGTTTACAACGAGGGCCGCGGTGGGCGCAGCAGTCGCGGCTACATCGAGGAGGGCGCTTGGGCCAAGGTCCTCGCGCAGGTGCAGCCGGGCGATTTCATCATCGTGCAGTTCGGCCACAACGACACCGTCAATTCCGCCAACTATCCCGACCGCGCCACGATCAACGCCGGCGGCGACGAGAGCGTGCAGGTCGGCGTGGGCGACACGCGCAAGGTCATCCACACCTACGGCTGGTATCTCCGCCAGTACGTCACCGACGCGAAAGCCAAGGGTGCGACGCTCATCCTCTGCTCGCCCGTCCCGCGCAATCAGTGGGCCGACGGCAAGATCAAGCGCGGCTTCGACGGCTACGCGCAGTGGGCGGCCGAGGCCGCGAAGCAGACGGGCGCGCCGTTCATCGATCTCAACACCCTCGTCGCCGACCGCTTCGATGCGTTCGGCCAGGAAAAGACCCGCCCGTATTTCAACGACGTGCAGCACACGGTCAAAGCTGGCGCGCGCATCAATGCCGAGTGCGTCGTCGCTGGCATCAAGCGCCTGCCGGACGTGCCGCTCGCGGCCGCTTTGTTACCCTGAGGAGCAATCGGCGGGCGAAACGGATTGCGTCTAGCTTTCCGCGGCTAGACTCATTCGCCACGACGTCCACCGTCGCGAACGCGCTCCAGTTCACGCCTTTCCGTCCGTTTACTATCCTTCCCGCTCATGACACCTGCGCAGATCAAGCCGCTTCACGACGCCCACCGTACCTTGTTCGATTCCGGCCGCACGCGCAGTGCGGAGTTCCGCCTCGCGCAGCTCAAGAAGCTCGGTGAGGTGCTGAAGAAGTTTGAGCCGCGCATCCTCGAAGCGCTGCACAGCGACATGCAGAAGCCGGCGTTCGAGGCATACGCGAGCGAGGTCGGTTTCGTCTACGAGGAGCTGCGCATCGCCCAGCGCAATCTGCGGAGCTGGATGAAGCCGCGCCGCGCCCACAGCCCGCTGGTGCTCCAGCCGTGCCGCAGCTCGCTGCACCCAGAGCCGCTCGGCGTGGTGCTGATCATCGGCCCGTGGAATTATCCGTACATGCTGCTGCTCTCGCCGCTCATCGGCGCGATCGCCGCGGGTAATTGCTCCATGGTGCTGCCATCAGCCGACGCGCCGGCGACCGCCGCCGTCGTGGAGGACATCTTGAAGGAGGCGTTCACGCCCGATTTCGTGAGCGTGGTGCAGGGGCCAGGCGCCGTCGTCGGCCCGGCGATCATGGAGAACTTCGCGTTCAACCATATCTTCTTCACCGGCAGCCCGCGCGTCGGAAAGCAGATCATGGGCATGGCCGCGAAGCACCTCACGCCGGTCACGCTCGAGCTCGGCGGCAAGAGCCCCGGCATCGTAGGCCCGAGCGTCAATCTCGAGGTCGCCGCCAAGCGTCTCGCGTGGGCGAAGTTTTTCAACGCCGGCCAGACCTGCGTCGCGCCCGACTACCTGCTCGTGCACGAGGACGTGAAGGCGCCGCTCATCGCGAAGATGAAGGAGTATCTCGACGATTTCTACGGCCCCACGCCCGCGCAGAGCCCGCACCTCGCGCGCATCATCAACCAGCGCCGCTACGACCTGCTCAAGGGTTTCCTCAAGGGCGGCAACATCCTTCACGGTGGCACCTATGACGACGCGCGCCGCGGCATCGCCCCGACCATCGTCGACGGCCTGCCCGCCGATCACCCTCTGCTGCAGGAAGAGATTTTTGGCCCGATCTTCCCCGTGCTCACGTACCGCGAGCGCGAAGAGATCGTGAGCATCGTGCGCCGCCACCGCTATCCGCTCGCGTGCTACGTCTTCACCGACGACTCGAGCCTGTCGGACTTCGTCATCGCCAATGTCGAGTTCGGCGGCGGCTGCATCAACCAAGGCCTGCAGCATCTCGCCAATTCGTCGCTGCCTTTCGGCGGCATCGGCCAGAGCGGCCTCGGCCGCTACCACGGCAAATACAGCTTCGAGCTGTTCTCGCATTTCAAGAGCATCGTCAGCGCCGCCACCTGGCCCGACCCGTCGCTGCGCTACCCGCCGTACACCAACGGCAAGCTGAAGCTCGTGAAGATGTTTCTCGACTGAGCGGGGCCTAACCCCAAGCCGGTTTTTACAGGAGAAAACAGAGGAAAGGCAGGAGGGATGAGGAACGCCGCTCGGCGTCTCCAAATTCTTTGCGTCCTCCTTCGCCGCTTTGCGTCTTTGCGCTTAGCTGCCTTTTCCGCCCTCCTGTCTTTCTCCGTTTCCTCCTGTAAAAACACCCCCATGAACGCGTTCCCCCGCCGCGTCTGTTTCGCTACATTTACTCTGCTCGTCGCTCTGCGTCCTCTTGTTGCCCAAGACGCGATGCACGGCGCGCCCGAGCCGATCGTCGCATCAATCGATCCCGCGAAGCTCAGCTACGATTTCCTCGTCGATGGCGATCTGCCCGCGGACGACCCGGCGAACAAGAAGTTCAAGACCCTGCAGGCCGCTTACGAAGCCGCCCCGGCGGGCACCGAGGACAAGCCAACTGTGATCGGCCTGCGGCCCAATGTCTATCAGCTCCCCGGCGGCGCGCCGCGCACGCCGAGCATGAGCATCCGGAAAAACTACATCACGTTTCTCGGGCTCACCAACAATCGCCGCGCCGTCGTGCTCGCCGACAACCGCGGGCTCATGCAGGGCGCCGACGACAATGGCTACATCCTCGATGTGAACGCCACGGGCTTCACGCTGCGCAATCTCACGGTCCTCAACTACTGCAACGCCGACTATGAGTACCCCGGCGACGCGAAGAAGAATCTCGCGAAGCGCTCCGACGTCATCACGCAGGCCGTCGCGCTGCAGGCCGCGGGCGACAAGCACGTCTACGACAACGTCGCACTGCTCGGCCGGCTCGACACGATGTTTTTGCGCACCACGCGGTCGTATTTCCGCCACGTGTACATCGAGGGTACCGACGACTGGATGGGCGGCGGCCAGATGAGCGTGTGGGACGACTGCACGCTCGTGTACTCGATAGGCCGCGGCGTGATGTCCGCGTCCAACATCATCTTTCGCCGCTGCCGTTTCGAGGCCGCGCGCGGCATGCAGTTCTACAAGGTGGAGTTTCGCAGCGCCGAGCGCCCAGTGGCGTTAATCGACTGTATCGTCCCGCCGGATACCGTGTGGTGCCGTGGTCGTGCGCCCGCGCGACCCAATCAGTACTCGCTCACCTACCACGTAAAATATCCCGACGGCACGCCGACCAAAATTCCGGACTGCACGGTCGGTCCGCCGGCCTTCACCTACTCACGCGAGCTGAGCGACAGCGAGTTGCTCGCCTACAATCCTTGGAATCTCCTCCGCTCCGCGGCCAACGCCGTCGCCGACGACTGGGACCCGGCCGGCGAAAAATCCTCCGCGGCAGCGAATGGCAATCTCGTCTATCGCATGACGCTCGCCGGCGGCGCGCCCACGATCCGCACCGGCGGCCCGGGCGCGACGCTCAGCGCCACCGTCATCCCCACACGCGCCAACGAGCAGACGATCACGTGGTCGACCAAGTCCGACCTCGTCGCGCTCAGCCGCACCACCGGCCCGAATGTCGTCGTCACCACGCGCAACACCACCGACCGCGCCGAGTGGGTCGCCGTCGATGCGCGCGCCGCCAACGGCTACTTCGTCACCGCCTACGTCTATACCGAGCCGAAGTACATCGCGCCACCCGCCTTCGCCGCCAAGCCCACGCTCGGCACGCCGCGCGATGGCACGCTCTCCGTCGACTACCAGCTCGATCTCGGTGGCCGCGAAGATCAGTCGCTCGTCACGTGGTCACTCTGCGACGATGCCTCCGGCGCGCACCCGCGCGTGATCGCGTTGAGCCGTGGTAACCATCCGCTGAAAACGCTCACACTGCCCGCGGGCGCGGTCGGGAAATTCATCAAGGCCGGTGTGCGACCGAAGCACAGCATCTCCGAGCCAGGCTTCGAAGTGGCGGCCGTCACCGCCGAGGCAATCAAGGCGACCGATGTGCATACCGACGCTGTGACGCTCGATTTCCGCAGTTTCCCTACCGACGCCACCGAGACCTCGGCGAACGGTTTCTGGAACACCGTCGGCAACTGGGTCGTCGAGCTGCGCGACACGTTTGCCACCGGCTACGGCCTGCGCCCGCCGACCACCGGTGGCCAGTTGCTCTACGCGAGCAACGCGCCAACCGGCGACATGCAATTCGACCTCACGATGACGCCGGAGAAGACCGAGGGCACCGGCTTCTCCATCCCCGGCTCACCCGCCGACAGCGGCGAGCGCAATCTCCACTCCGATATCTTCATCAAGTACGACCCGCACACGCGCAACGGCTACTCTCTCCGCTTCTGGCGCACCACGCAGTCCGCCGCGAAGTGCATGTTCCAAATCTACCGCATCGCCGACGGCGTCGGCACGCCGCTCGACGACAAGCAGGTGCTCAGCGGCGTCTTCAAGCCCACCACGCGCCTCACGATCAAAGTCACCGGCCCCAAGCTCAGTGTCACCGCGAGCAACGACGTCGATGGCGACACGCTCGCGCTCGAAGGCACGATCACGCCCAACCGCTTCGGCAGCGCCGGCGTCATGTGGCCCCGCGGCAGCACCAATGTCTACAGCCGCTTGGAAATTTCTTATCCGAAAACTCCCGCGGCAAAGTAAACCCTCTGCTACGCTCGTGTCATCCGCCGCGCCACGAGCGCGATGGGCAGGCCCAGGCCAAACATGTGCACGATCAGTCCCGTGATGACCACGATCGGCACGGTCGACGGTTTCCCGGGGAGCGCCGAGAGCGGCAGCACCACGAGATTCATCGTCGCAAAGATCAGTGCACCGTAAATCACGCCGCACACCGCTGCACGCTCGCGCAGTACGTTCAGCCGCCGGCTCGCGAGCACGTAGATCGCTGCCCAGATGAGCGCGATGACGTAGTGCAGTCCGAGTCCGAGCGCCGCCGTCGGCACGCCGCCCTCAAACGCCGGCTTCCCGAGCAAGCCGCTCGCGACCGATTGCAAAATCCGCATCGGCGCCACTCCGCGCCACGCCGAGAAGCCCACCGCATACGTGATATCGCACGTCCCGCCGATGAGCCCGCCGAGCAGGATGGAATTTAACACGCTGCGCGGCTCGGGGGATGATTCGTCGGACACGCCGCAAGCAAAGCGGCCCACGCCTCGGCCAGCAAGCATCCCGCACGCTCCGCCGCCCCTCCCCTCGAAAGAGGGATAACCGTGTTGTGACTCTCGGCTAGACTGGGCCGTCACCCTCTTTCCGCGGCCCTATCGGGTCGTGTCTCTGCATGACCCTCTCTTTTTCACGTTGTTTTTTTCTCCTCTTCGCGGGCGTGAGCCTGCTCTCGCTGCGCGCTGCGCCGGACCCGAATGCCGGGCCGGTCGTCGAGCTGCCGAAGTTCGTCGTCACCGATTCGCGCGACCTGCCGCCGCCCGAGGCGTGGCGCTACGCGGAGCTGCCGGGCTTCGAGGTGCTGACCAACGCCCCCGATTCCGCCACGAAGAGACTGCTCAACGACTTCGATCTCTTCCGCCGCGCGCTCGATCTCGCGTTTCCCATTCCGCGTCGCTCGGCCGCGCCGACCGCGCTCATCCTGTGCGGCCGCGGGGGCAAGTTCGACCTGTTCGCGCCCAATGAAAAACTCGCCGCCGGCGCTGCGCGCGCGAGCCTGTTTCTCTCTGCGCCCGGCCGCACCGCCATCGTGCTCGATCTGCAGTCGTCGGTCATCGACCTCTCCGACTCGCCGAGCGACGACACCACGCGTTCGCAGACGAGCTTCGCCGTCGATCACCACAAGCAGCTCTACCGCGAGTACGTGCACTTCCTCCTCTCGCAGAATCCGCCGCGCCCGCCCGCGTGGCTGGAGGAGGGCCTCGCGCAGATCGTGATGGCGATGCAGTTCGACAAGGATTCGATCACCTTCGGCCAGCTCGAGGACCCGAATCTCGTCTCCACGGGCAAGGGCCTCGCGCAAGCCACCAGCGGGCTCAACGCCGCCGGTGCCGATGAACTCATGGAGTTTCCCACCGCGCCGGTGGAAGACCGCGACTTCAACGCCGCGCTGAAGGAAAAAGCCCTGATGCCGCTGCCGAAACTCTTTGGCGTCTCGCACGACTCGCCCGAGGCGCGCAGTTCGCTCGGCAACAACGGCTGGTCGAAGCAGTGCTACGCCTTCGTCCACTACTGCCTCTATGGCGAGGGCGGGAAGCACCAGAAAGAGTTCGCGCAGTTCGTCGCCCGCACCGCCCGCGAGCCGCTGAGCGAGGCGCTCTTCAAAGAGTGCTTCAAGGTCGGCTACACCGACATGCTCCGCAACATCCGCAGCTACTGCGAAACGCCCGTGTATCAGTACCGGCAGTTCAAGCTCACCGGCAACCAGCTCGCCACGACCGACGTCCCGCTGCGCGACGCCACGCAAGCGGAGATCGGCCGCATCAAGGGCGAGACGCTCGCGCTCGCCGGGCACGCCGACCGCGCGCGGATGGCGCTCATCGCCCCGTACACGCGCGGCGAGGCCGACCCGCGCCTGCTCGCCGCCCTCGGCCTCTTCGAGCGCGCCAGCGGCGAGGACCAGCGCGCCCGGAAATTCCTCGAGGCCGCCGCCACCGGCAAAGTCACCCGCCCCGACGCGCTCCTCGAACTCGCGCGCCTGCGCTACGCCGCCGCCCTCGCCGCGCCCGCGGGCAAGGACAACCATCTCTCCGCCGCGCAGACGACCGACGTGATCGCGCCGCTCCTCATCGCGCGCCAGCAGCCACCGAGCCTGATCGGCATCTACGAACTCGCCGCCGACGCGTGGGTCCACAGCGAAGCCAAGCCCACGCGCAACGACGTGGGCGTGCTGATCGCCGGCATCCGCGAACTCCCCGGCCACATCCGCCTCGTCGGCCAGACGGCCACCCTCTGCGTCGAGAGCGGCTACAACGACGCCGCCGGCACCCTCATCGACTACGGCCTCCAACTCGCCACCGACGACGCGACGAAGCAGAAATTCCTGCAGCTGCGCTCCGCGATAGCCTCTGCCCCCGCAGCGAAGTAGGATCGATCTGAGTCACAGAGAGCACTGAGGACGGAGGAGAGATCACAGAGAAATCTCTCTGTGCACTCCTCACTCACCTCTGTGTTCTCTGTGTCCCAAAAAAACTTCAACTCGCCCGGTAGTCTGCCTTGCCGCCGGTTTTTTCGAGGAGCTTCACTTCCTTGATGACAATGTCGTGCGTCGCGGCCTTGCCCATGTCGTAGAGGGTGAGTGCGGCGATGGTCGCGCCGGTGAGCGCTTCCATTTCCACGCCGGTCTTCGCGTGCGTGGAGACGCGGCAATGGATCTCGACCTCCACCGCGCCGTGCGCATCGGGCGTACCCGGGGTGATCTCGATGCGGCAATCCTCCAGCGGGAGCGGATGGCAGAGCGGGATGAGATCACTGGTTTTCTTCGCGCCCATCACGCCCGCGAGCGTGGCGGTCTGAAAAACCGGGCCCTTCTTGCTCGCGATCTCCTGGCCGTCGAGCAGCGCGGCGAGTGCGGGCGGCAGGTGCACGCGCGCCACGGCGTGCGCGGTGCGGCGGGTGACGACCTTTTCGCCGACAGCGACCATCTGCGGGCGATTCTGCGCGTCGAGGTGAGTGAGCATGCCGCAGCCTGCGGCAAATCGCGCGCGCGCGCGATGGAAAATCAGCGCCGCCAGGAACGAAACGGCGCGAGCGTACCCGCGGGAAACTCCTCCGCATCCGCGGTCAACTCGACGAGACCATCAGTGCCAAGCAGTCCCGCGAAATCGCCCGAGGTATTCGGCGCGAGCGGCATCGCGCGCTGCTCCGCGCCCGGGCCTTGCACCAGTTTCACGGGCAGCTGCAGCGCGAGGCGCGGTTTGAAGCGCACGGTCTCGGCCAGCGCCACGGTGCGGAGCGGGATAGGAGCCGCTCCGCTCGCCTGCGCGAGCGCGGGCAGCACGAAGCGGTGCAGGCAGGTGTAGGCCGACACGGGATTGCCCGGCAACGCGAAGACGGGCGTGCGCCGCGCGCTGAGGCCGAACCAGAAGGGCTTGCCCGGCCGCTGCGCGACGCCTTGGAAAACTTTCTTAACGCCCTGCCGCTCCAGCTCCGAGGGGAGAAAGTCGAATTTGCCCTTCGACACGCCGCCCGCGACGAGCAGCACGTCGTACTCGGCGACGAGGTGGAAGAGCAGGTGCTGGATCTCGTGGCGCACATCGCGCACGTGAAACCGCTCCGCGCCCGGATAGCCTGCGCCCGCGAGCGCGGCGCGCAGCGCGTAGTCATTGCTCCGGCGGATGAGATGCGGCGCGACGGGTGCATCGACTTCGACAAGTTCGTCGCCCGTCGAGAGAATCGCGATGCGTGGCAGATGGCTGACCGTAAGCGTCGCGCACCCGCACGCCGCCGCGACCGCGATCTCACGGCCCGTGAGACGCGTGCCCGACGGCACGATCGCTTCGCCCGCGCGGTGATCGCTGCCTCGACGATGGATCGCATGGCCCGCACCGCACAGATCTGCGCCGACCGTCGTAACGCTCATCGTGTCGCCGTTGCGCGACGTCTCCTCATACGGCACGACGCAGTCCGCGCCCTCGGGCAACGTCGCGCCCGTCGCGATTTCGAGCGCCGCGTCGTCGGCTGCACCAAGCGTAAACGGCCGCATGCCCGCGGCCTGCATGCCCTCGACACGAAAGGTCCGCACGCCCGCGGCGAGCGACGCCGACCGCAGCGCGAAGCCATCCATCGTCACGCGGTCATAGGGTGGCAGGTCACGGTCGGCCCGAATCTCGGACCGCAGGACGCGGCCGTGGGCGGAAAGAAGGGGGCAATCCTCGCGGGGCAGGCGCAGGATATTTTCGAGGATCAAGCTCTCGGCTTCTGCTGGGGTAAGCATGCGTCGCAGCGAAAATGAATTTCCTCCCTCGGGCGAAGGGAAAACGGCCGGCACGCAAAAAACTCTCGCGTGACCCCTGAGTTTTTTCGCGTACTGATCTTCCCATGGTCAAAGGCCAGCGCGTCGTCTGCATCAACGACTCCTTCTCCGATTTCATCAAGGCGCTCTACAAGCAGCTCCCGGTGAAGGGCGTGACGTACACGATTCGCGAGGTCTTCCTCGGCCGGGAAAAGATCGTGAAAGGCGAGGACACCGCGACCGTCGGACTGCTGCTCGAAGAGCTGCACAATCCGCCCGATCCGTTTCACGCTGGGAAAGAAGAACTCGGGTTCACCTCGGAGCGCTTCGCCCCGCTCGAAGAACTGCCACCCGAGGAGGCCGAGGCCCTCGTAGGCGTCGGCGCCGACGAGGAAGAGCACACGGGCCACTGGGCGAACTGAGCGCCCGTGGTAGGGCGGGTTATCCCTAACCCGCCGTGTTGAACTCTGCATCACCGATAGGCCGAGCGTAATCGGCGCGTTAGGGATAACGCGCCCTACCCTCGATCCCGCCGCCAATCACGGCTTCACCGTGATCGCCACGTCGTAGCGCGCGATAGCGTCGGTCTCTTTCTCGTCGGTCTTGATGTAAACGAATCGCAACGCGGAACGGCCAGGGCGAAGCGACTCGAAGGTGATGACGCCATTATTGCCGGCTTCGTCGTTCACGACCTTGATCGAACTCGTCTGGCGCAGCACGCGGGGGTCGTTGGCCGCGAGCTGCCACGAGTATTCCGGGCCGGCGGTGATCGGCAGCAGCACCTTCAGCTCGGCGGCGATCTTGACCGCGAACTGCGCCTTGCGCTGGCGCGCATCGAGCACCGCGTGCTCGACGATTTTGCGGCTGTTGGCACCGTCGGGGGTGTTGTTGAGGCAACCCGCAAGCGGCAGCAATCCGACCAGAGCGGTCAGGCAGAGGAGGCAGCGCAGCGGGTTCATCGGGCAGGACTGTAGATGGAAACAGGCGCGATAAAAGACTGTAATCTCAGCACTTTCCGCGCCGCTCACTCGGGCTCCAGCCCAGGCAGCGGCGGACGGCCGATCTGCAGGCGGATGGACTCGATGTTTTCGCGAACGAGCGCGCCCATCGAGGTGCAGTCGAGGTAATCCTCGCGGCCGTAGTGCGCGGCGAGCGCGGTGCGAAGGTCGTTGATCTTCTGCTCCGTGGAGAGCGGATCGCGGGCCATCTGGAAGAGCAGCAGGCCGAGACGTTCGGACGCAAGCTCGGCGCGATGGAGGATGAGGGTCTGCTCCTCGCGCTGGTACTGATAGGCGGTCTCCTGGCGCAGATGCTTCAGACAAAATTTGGCTAGGGCCGTGTTCTCCTTGAAGAACTGCGGCAGGTAAAAGTTCTTCCGGCCGTTGTAGCTCTGCTGGTCGAAATCCATCGCGCGGATGCGGATCTGCGCTTCCTCGAAGTCGGGCGTGACCACGACAACGAAGTTGTACGAGCGCATGTCGCCGAGCAGGCGGACGAAGCAACGCTCGTTGAACTTCACCAGTTCCTTCGCGACGCGGATGGGCTTCAGTTCCTTGTTGAAGAGCCAGCGGTCGATGAAGACGTCGCCCGGGATGCCCGGGATGTGCTCCTCCACGAGCGTGGTGCCGTAGGTGGTGAAGTTGAGGCGATTGGGCGACAACAAGTGCTCCAGTTCCAAGCCGTACGCGCGCGAGGCATCGGCGCGCTTCACGTAAAAATAGTCCTGATTGTCGTTGTAGGCGTTGACGATCCGGATGCGAAAGGGCGTCGAGTTGCCAAAGGTGCAGAAGTCCACGCGGTCGACGTAGAGGTGCGTCATCACGCTCATGTCGCCGTCAGTTTTGAGGAGCGCGTAGATCTGTTTCAGGCCCTCGTTGAGCACGCTCATTTCGGCCTGCTCGTAAATCACGGTGTCCCACAGCGTGGGCCGTCCCTCGGCGTCGCTCAGCGGGATGACTTCGTGAAACGCCCGCAGGCGCTCGTACGTGACCGGGAGGGGCCGCTCGCGCTTGTATCGGCGCAGGTAGGTGCGCAGCCCGTCGCTGATCGGGAAATTGGGCTTCTTCGGCGTGGGCGCAGGCGGCGCGTTGATCTCGAAGTCCGGCATGCGCGCAAGCTGGCCCCGCCGTCGCGGCGATGCAATCCCCCGCACACCACGGCCCAGCACAGTCTTGTGATTTCCTTGCCCACGGGCGAACGGGGAACTTCCATGCGCCCTTGTCCATGTCCCTTCGCGATCCGGCCATCGCTCGCAAACCGCGGGTCCTCGTCTTCATCGTCGCCTACCACGCGGAGACGACGATCGCGAAGGTGCTCGAGCGCATCCCGCCGCTGGAGCAGTACGAGGTCGAGGTGCTGATCATCGACGACGGCTCCACGGATAAGACTTTCGCGATCAGTGACGCGATCCGGCGCGACAAAAAAATCCGCCACCCCCTCGTGGTGCTGCGCAACCCCAAGAACCAGGGCTACGGCGGCAACCAGAAGATCGGCTATCACTACGCGATCGACCATGGCTTCGACTACGTCGCGCTCGTGCATGGCGACGGCCAGTACGCGCCGGAATTGCTGCCCGACATGTACGCGCCGCTCGCGCGCGGCGAGGCCGAGGTCGTGCACGGCTCGCGCATGCTCAGCCCCGGCGGCGCGCTCAAGGGCGGGATGCCGTCGTACAAGTTCGTCGGCAACAAGATCCTCACGTGGTACCAGAATCTCGTGCTCGGCTCGCGGCTCAGCGAGTTCCACACGGGCTACAAGGCCTACTCGGTCGCCGCGCTGAAGCGCATCCCGTTCGAGCTGAACTCGAATGTCTTTCACTTCGATACCGAGATCATCATCCAGTTTCTGCGCTCCGGCGGGCGCATCGTGGAGATCCCGATCCCGACCTTTTACGGCGACGAAATCTGCCGCGTAAACGGCATGAAGTACGCCGGCGACGTTGCCCGCGCCTCGACCGTCGCGTGGGCGATGAAGTACGGCCTGCTCTACCGGCGGAATTTCGACGTCGAGCAACTCGCCGCGGAAAACGAACGCTACCAGCCCAAGCTCGACTTCCCCAGCACGCACTCCGCCGCCGTCGCCGAGGTACCGCCCGGCACCACCGTGATGGACATCGGCTGCGGCCCGGGCCACATCAGCGCCGCGCTGCGCGCGAAACGCTGCCGGGTGATCGGCGTCGATCGGCTCGCGCCGACCCAGTGGGAAAATTTCGACGAGTTCGTCGTCGCCGACCTCAACGCCTCCGCCCTGCCCCGCACGCTTGGCGATGTGCAAACCGTGCTGCTACTCGACATCATCGAGCACCTCGCGTCGCCCGAGGCCTTCTGCAACGCCCTGCGCGAAGCGTCGCAGGAAAATCTCTCGGTGCGCCTCGTGATCTCGACAGGCAATGTCGGTTTTCTCGTCACGCGTTTCGCGCTGTTCTTCGGCCAATTCAACTACAGCAAGCGCGGCATCCTCGATCTCACGCACACGCGGCTCTTCACCTTTGGCTCGATGCGCCGGCTGCTGCTCGAGGCGGGCTTCGAGATCGAAAGCGAGCGCGGCATCCCCGCGCCACTGCCGCTCGTGGTACGCAGCCCGTTCTGGCGGCGCGTCGCCCTCGGCCTGCAGCGCGGGCTCATGAAAATCTCGCGCGGCCTCTTCGCCTATCAGATTTACATGGTCGCGCGACCGCGCGCCACCCTGCCGACGCTCTTGGGCAACGCGCAAAAGCACAGCCGGCAGCTGTCGGAGTCGCTGACCTGAGCCGCCACTTTTCCGCATGAAGTTCCCGGCGCTCTGCCTCGAATCCCGGCTGGTCCTGCTCTTCGGGCTGCTGCTGGGCGGGCTCGCGGTGGCGTTCGTGCCGCCGATCATCACCTTCGACGGCGGCGGCCATTTTTTCCGCACCGCGCAGATCAAGCGCGGCGAGTTTCGCCCGATCCGGCCGTCGCAGAACGTGCTCGGTGGCACCTTCAACATGAAGGACGAGAAGTTCTTCGAGTACCTCTGGAATCACTACTGGTGGAAAAACGATCTCGGCACGCTCTCGCGCTGGTCTGAGCTCTCGCATGACGTCGCGAAAAACGAGGGCGCGCAGTGGATGGACATCACGAGCACGGCCATCGAGAGCCCGGTCAACCACGCCGTGCAGGCCGTGGGCATGAAGCTCGCCGAGCCATTCTCCCGCGGACCGCTCTGGCCCGTGCGCATCGCCACGCTCTTCAATCTCCTCGCGTACCTCGTCGTGATCGTCGCCGCCATCGAGTGGCTGCCGGATTTCCGGCGCGGCATCGCGCTCTTCGCCGTATCGCCGCTGCTGCTGCTGCAAGCAGCGAGCATCAGCCATGACGCGATCAATTTTTCCCTGCCGCTGCTGTTTCTCGCGGTGGTGTGGCGGCTGCGCACGCAGACCACGCCGATCTCGAATCGCGTCATCGCCGGACTGGTCGTGCTCGCCGCGCTGCTCGCGTTGTTGAAGATGGTCGCGCTGGCCGGACTGCTCTGCCTGTTCTGCGTGCCGACGGCCGCCTTCGGGTCGATGAAGCGGCGGATCGTCACGCTCGCGTTAGTCTTCGGCTGCGCGGGCGTGCTCTGGTACGCGTGGAACCATCCGTACCAGACTCTCGACATCGCCAAGGCGATGGACTCCGACCGGCCCGACTCGGTCACCATCGATCAGAAAAAATGGGTGCTGCAGCATCCCTTCGCGTTTCTCCCGGTCTTCGGGCGCTTCCTGAAACTCGATCTCTGGCAGCAGTGGCCCGTGGGCTACAGCGACGCCGGCGGGTGGTTCAGCCCCGAGGCGCATGCCGTGCTGGCGAAGCTCTCCGTGGTCTTTCTCTTCGCGCTGATCGGCGCGGAATTTGGCCGGGCGAAGCGCGACTGGGTGTGGAGCGCCGGGATGTTCGTGCAGGCCTTGGCGCTGCTCGCAGGGACGTGTTTCATCTGCTGGTTCGTGCTCGGCACCGTGGCGCAGGAGATCGTGCCGGGGCTGGGCGGGCGGTATTTGTTGCACGTTTACCTCGGCTTCTTCCTGGCCGTGCTGCCGTTGTTGCCCGCGGTCGTGCCGGAGCGGGTGCGGACGGTGTGTTTTTCGGCCGGTCTCGCGGCCAACGCCATCGGACTGCTGGTTATCCTAATCCCCACGATCATCTTGGTTTGGGGCTGAGGGGCCGGGGTTTCCTTGACCCTCCGAGGGGGGTGGATAACCAGAACCCTTCACCGGGTGAATCGCGTCCATATCAAAACCTACGGCTGCCAGATGAACGAGCGCGACAGCGAGGCTGTCGCGGCGCTCCTGCGTGCCCGCGGTTACCGCATCGTGCCGGATGAGCACGACTGCGATGTGCTGCTGCTCAACACCTGCTCCGTCCGCGACGCCGCCGAGCAGAAGGCCCTCGCCAAGGCCGCCAACCACACGCACCGCAAGAAGAAGAACCCGGAGTTCGTCCTCGGGATCCTCGGCTGCATGGCGCAGAACCGCGGCGCCGCGATTCTCGACCAGTTGCCCGACGTCGACCTGATCGTCGGCACGCAGAAGTTTCACCACGTCCCCGACTACCTCGACAACTTGCGCGCCGCCCGCGCCGCTGGCTTGCCGATCGCGAGCAATCTCGTGGACATCGCCGAGGAGCCCGGCTCGCAAAATGCCATCCGTGACCACGTGCTCACGCAGGACGCCGACGGCGCCGCTGAAACTCCTCCGCAGGTCACGGCCTTCGTTTCGATCCAGCAGGGCTGCAACATGGATTGCGCGTTCTGCATCGTCCCCAAGACCCGCGGCGACGAACGCTCGCGGCCGATGGACGACATCGTGGCCGAGTGCAGCGCCCTCGCCGCCCGCGGCGTGCGCGAGATCACGCTGCTGGGCCAGATCGTCACGAGCTACGGCCGCCGCGACTACGCGCATACGGGCGGCGTGACGCCTTTCGTGCAACTCCTCGAGCGCGTGCACGCCATCGAGGGCATCGCGCGCATCCGTTTCACGTCGCCGCACCCGCGCGGTTTCAAGGACGACCTCGTCGCCGCCTACGGCCGCCTGCCCAAGCTCTGCGAGTACGTCCACCTGCCGATGCAGAGCGGCGACAACCGCATCCTGCGCGCGATGAATCGTCCGTACACGCGCGAGCGTTACTTGGAAATCGTCGGTGCCCTTCGTGCGGTGCGGCCGGATATTTATTTTTCGACCGACGTCATCGTGGGCTTCCCCGGTGAGACCGAGGAAGAGTTCCAGCACACGCGCGAGGTCTTCGAGGCGGCCAACTACGACATGGCCTACATCTTCAAATACTCCATCCGCACCGGCACGCCCGCCGCCGACCTCGTCGATCAGGTGCCGGAGGAAGTGAAGGAGCAGCGCAACCAGGTCCTCCTCGAAATCCTCAAGCAAAACTCCCTCCGCCGCACCGCGCAGCTCATCGGCACCACCGAGGAAGTGCTCGTCGAGGGCCCCGACAAGACCGGCCAGCGTTTCACCGGACGCACACGGGGCAACCGCGTCGCGATCTTCGATGCCCACCCGCGTCTCGTCGGCCAGCTCGTGCCGCTGAAGATCGACCGCGCCAGCGTGAGCACGCTCTACGGCGAGCTGGTGCTCGCGGGCGTCCAAGGCTGACCTGCAGCCGCGCTCGACACGCCGGGCGCAACGCTCAACCTTCACCCTTTCGATGTCCCTCCTCGTCGCCACCCTCGTCACCGGCCTGTTGCTGCTCGGCCTCGGCCTGCCGCTCGCGCTGGGGAGCAGCGGCTACGCCGCCGCGCTGAAAGCGATGCCACGCTCGCAAGGAGCGACGTACCTTTTCTTCGGCGCGGGTGCCGTGTGGTTCCTCTACAATGTCTGGCACCTCTCGGTCGCCGACTTCGGCGATTACCATGTGCTGCTCACCATCGGCTTCGCGCTGGTCGCAGTGCTCTCGTTTTCTTCCGTGCCCGATTTTCTCGCCGTGCGCGGCTTGTGCGCGCTGATGCTCCTCGGTGCCTCGCCGCTGCTCGACGCGGCGTACATGGAAGCGCCGCAGCAACGCAAGCTGATGGTCGCCGCCGTCTACGTGGGCATCTCGCTCGCGATCTGGCTCGGCGCGCAACCGTACCGCATGCGCGACTTCTTCGAGTGGATGTTCAACCGCCCCGGGCGCGCCCGCGCCGTCGGCGGTGCCCTCGTCGCCTACGGCGTGCTGCTCTGCGGCGTGGCCTTCACGTACTGAACCCACTCCAGCGACCGACCCACGCCACGCATGGAGCCGACCGCCGCCGAGCACTCGAAGCCTAAGACTCCCGCGCCTCCTCCGGTCTTGCTCGTGCTCGCCGGTCCCGCCGGCTCCGGCAAAAGCACCCTCTGCGATCGTCTGGTGAACGAAGTGCCGGGTTTCTCGCGCGTCATCACCACCACCACGCGCGCGCCCCGCGACGGCGAAGTGCATGGGGTGCACTACCATTTTTTCGAGCCCGACGAATTCGAGCGCCGCGTCAAGGCCAGCGAGTTTCTCGAGTGGGCGCAGGTTCACGGCAAGGACCGCCGCCGCCTCTACGGCACACTCGCGTCTTCCGTTCTCGGCCCGCTAATGGCTGGGCGCAGCCTCGTGATGAGCGTCGATGTGCAAGGCGTGGAAAGCTTCCGCCAGGCCGCGAAAAACATCCCCCTGCTCGCGCAGACGATGACCACCGTGTTCATCGTGGTTGACCACGACCGCCTCGTCGCCCGCATGCGCGAGCGCGCTCAGGACAACGAGCACGAGATCGCCGGCCGCATGAAAACCGCCGAGCGCGAACTCCGCGAATCGCATAAATTCGATTTTCAAATCCACAGCGCCACGCGCGACGAAGACTTCGCGGCCCTGCTGGCTATTCTGGAAAAGGCGCGGGCTCGAACGATCGCTGCCACCAGTTGATCTTAGCCACAGATTACACAGATGGGCACGGATAACCGTACATCTCATCTGTGCCCATCTGTGTAATCTGTGGCTAAAAACCTAGGCCTTAGCCCCCGATATAGCTCATCTCGATCTTCGCCCGCGGGACGCCGCTCGCCAGGACCTCGGCGCGTTCATCGCTGTACCGGTCGCGACGGCCCTGCCAGATGCGACGGACGAAATTTTCCAGCTCCGCCTCGTCCGCGCCAGCGCGCAGGCAGCCGAGCACGTCCCAACCGAGTGACGCGAAAAGGCAGGTGAAGAGTTTTCCGTCGGCCGACAGGCGCGCGCGGTGGCAGTCGCGGCAAAAGGGCTCCGTCACCGAGCTGATCAGGCCGATCTCGCCGCGACCATCGCGGTAGCGATAGCGCGCCGCGACTTCGCCGCGGTACGCAGGCCCGACCGGCTCCAGCGGCCACACCGCGCCGATGCGCTCGACGATCTCGCGCGCGGGCACCACGCGCTCCGGGGACCAGTGGTTGGTGTTGCCCACGTCCATGAACTCGATGAAGCGCAGCGGATGACCGCGCGCGCGGAAATACTCCGCGAGCGCCAGCAGCTCGCCATCGTTCACGCCGCGCTGCACCACGCAATTGATCTTCACCGGCAGGCCGAGCGCGGCCGCCGCGTCGATGCCGCGCAGCACGCGTCCGATCTTGAAGCCGAGACCGTTGAGTTTGCCCGCGGTCGTTTCGTCGAGCGAGTCGACCGACACGTTGACGCGATCCAGCCCGGCGGCCTTCAGCGCGGGCGCCACTTTTTCGAGCAGCCAGCCATTGGTCGTCAGCGCGACATCGCGCACGCCGAGGTCGTTTTTCAACAGGCGCACGAGGTCCGGCACATCGCTGCGCAGCAGCGGCTCGCCGCCGGTGAGGCGGACTTTTTCCACGCCGAGCGCGACAAAGGCGCGCCCAATGCGGCCGAGCTCGTCGAGCTTCATGAGCTGCGGGTCGCGGAGAAACGGATAGCCCGGGCCGAACACTTCCGCCGGCATGCAGTAGGGGCAGCGGAAGTTGCAGCGGTCCGTCACCGAGATGCGCAGATCACGGAGCGGACGCTGGAAAGAATCGACGACGGACATGAGGGACCGGTCAACAGACGCGGCTTTTGCCCAAATGGCAACGCGGAGCCGCGCGCTCAGCCCTGCGGCGCCGGCGCGCGAAACGCATAGTGCCCCGAGCCGATCTCGCACACGACCGCACCGGCCTCGCGGCGCAGCACGCGGAGACCCGGCACCTTCGCCAAATCCACGCCGCCCTCAGTCGCGTGCGCGGCGTCGGCAGTGGGCAGTGTTACCGTGGCGGTAACATTTGCGGGCAGGTCGACCTCGAGGGAAAATTCTCCGCCCTCGTTTTTCCACGCGACGGCGATCTTGCCCCGCGGCGAGGCATGCGAGGCCTTCGCCCACGTGATGCCCGCGACCGGCTGCGGCGCGATCAGAACTTTCGCGAAGCCCGGGCCGGCAGGATCGGGCGCGAGGCCCGCGAGGTCGCCGTAGAACCACTCTATGATTTGCCCGAGCATGAAGTGATTTTGCGAATTGGCCGCGCGCGCATCCCACGCCTCGGTAAGGCTCGTGGCTCCGTGCGCGAGCTGATAACCATAGCCTGGCCGGTCGGATTGGTGATTCATCGCGAAAATCACGTCGGAGCGCCGGCCCTTGCCGAGCGCGCGAAGGAGGTAGCGATAGCCGATGTCGCCCGAGGTAAACGCATTGCCGCGGCCCTGCACCTCCGCCACGAGCGTATCGAGCACCGCCGGGGCATCGGCCTGCGGTACAAGATCGAGCACATAGGGCATTGCGAGTGCGGTCTGGCTGCAGGTGGAGTAAGATTTTCTCTCCGGATTGAAAAACGCCCGGTTGAAATCACCGCGGATTTTTTCCGCTTTCTGCGCATACGCCGCCGCATCGTCCGCGTGGCCGAGAGCGTGCGCGATGGTCGCAAACGACTTCGTGCACTCGTAGTAGATCGCGGTCGCGGTGAGGCTGATCGGCGTGAGCTGCGCGAGACCGGGGGGCTTGGGCCCGATATCGTACCAATCGCCGAGGCCGAAATCGAGCAAGCCGTCCTTCGCCTGCGTGTCGAGGTAGGCGAGGTAACGCTTCATCGCGCCGTAGTGCTCGCGCAGCGGCAGTTCGTCACCGGTCCACGTGAGATGCTGCGCGGCGGCGAGAATCAGCGCGCTGCCCCACTCCGGAGAATCGCGGAAGCCACCGTTGAAGATCGTGTACTCGGGCGCGATGCTCGGCACGAGGCCCGCCGCCGTTTGCGCGTCGTCCATGTCGCCAAAGCCCTTCGCGTAAAGGCGCGTGAGATCGAACTCGTAGCGGAGCGAGGGGCCATTGAGGTGATACTGCTCCAGCCAGCCGAGACGCTCGCGGTGCGGGCAATCGGTCAGGACGCTCATCATGTTGCTCATCTGCGCCCAGCGCACGAGCGTGCGGATGCGGTTGAACAAATCGTCCGAGCACACGAAGTCGCCCGCCGCCTCCGACGTGGAGTGCGCTACGACGCCCGCGATCGACTCCACCACCGGCAGCTCCGTCGAGCCCGCGGGCGCGACGCACTCGACCTGAAGATAACGCGAGCCATGGTAGAAGAAACGCGGCTCCCAACTCTCCGTCGCGCCGGTGCCGGCGAGCGTGAAATTCCACGAGGCGTTGCCGCCGCCGGAAGAACCACGATTGACCGAGCCGTCGGCCTTCACCAGCTCCGCGGGGCGCACGCGAATGATCGAGCCTGCCGGACCGCGCGCCGCGAGACGGAGGACGAGGGCGGTGTTCTGGCCGAGGTCGTAAACTTTCGTGCTCGGGCTGAGTTCGCGCGTCGCGGTGGGCGTCAGCGTTTCAAATGTGCCGAGCAGCGGCGCCGCGTGCGACGCGCCGCGTAGCGCGCCGGCCGGGCCAGCCGTGACCACGGCCGCGCGCCAACCCGAAGCGTCAAAGCCCGCCGAGTCCCACCCGCGCTGCACGCGACGCGCGTCGAAGTCCTCGCCGCCGAAGATGTGCGCAAACGTCGTCGGGCCGGCCGCGACACGCCATTGGTCGTCGGTCGCGAGCGTCTCGACCGAGCCATCAGTGTATTCGAGCTTCAATGACACCAGCGCCACCAGCGGGCGAAACGCGCTGCTGAATTTCGTATAGCGTCCGCCCACCTGTGGCACTTGGTACATGCCGCCCGCAAGCGTGAGACCCGCAGCGTTGGCGCCGGGCTGGAGCAGCGTGGTGAGGTCGAGCGTGTCGTAGAGGCAGGTCTTGCGGGTGTCGGTCCAGCCGGGCGAGAGGAGATTTTGTCCGACGCGACGGCCGTTGACCGAGAGCTCGTACTGACCGAGGCCGCAGACATTCGCGAGCGCGCGGCGCAAGCCGGGCTTCACCGTGAACTCACGGCGCAACAAAATCGTGCGCGCGAGATCGGACGGCCCGCCGGGCAACTCCAGCCCATCGACGACCGACGCCGAGGACCACGGGCCCGTTTCCCAGCTGTCGCTCGCAGTGACCTTGCAACCGACCGCGATGTTTTTCCCCGCCGACATCACTTCGATCTGGCTGAACGCCAGCGAGGCCACGCCCGCAAGCAACCGCAGGCGCGTAGCGGTGAGGCGCACATAGCGCGCGGTCACGCCGCCCGCTGGCGCGGGCAGCGTAAAGTCGCTGAGCCACAGACTGCCGAGGTCCTTCGTCGTCGAATCCACGATCATGATCGGTTGCGCGAACGCCGCGTCGACCGAGCCCTCGATTTTCAACCGAACCGGAAAGCCGAGCCGCTCTTCCACGTCGTGCCGCAGCGCGTGCAGCCGAATCTCGTCGATCCGCTGCGGCGTGCCGAGGTCGAGCAAGAGCCACTTCGGAGTGTCAGCGTTGGTCGTCTCTTCGGAGTGATAGCCGAGCTGCGGGCGAACGTGTTTTAACAGTTCCGGGTCGGTGATCCACTTCGCCGCCCAGTCCTCGGGTCGCTGCAAACCCATCGTCCACTCCGCCGGCTCGCTCCAGCGCGACGCCGCGCCCGCCTCATCCCACACGCGCACCCGCCAGAAGACTCGCTGGCCCGAGCGCAGCGCCGGTCCGCCATAGGGCACGCTCAACTGGTCCGCGGTAGCCGTGCGTCCGCTCGACCAGACGTCGGCCGGGCCCTTGCTCAGCGCCTCGGCTGTGGTGGCGACCTGAAGCTCGTAGGCCGACTGGTGGCGGTCGCGGCCATCGCCGGTAAGTTGCCACGAGAGATGGGGTTGCGCCGAATCGATCCCGAGGGGGTTGACCATGGTGTCGCAGCGCAGGGCGGAGACTTCGAGCGGAGCCGCGATCAGGCACGGAAGGGAAAGGAGGCCAAGCAGCGCTAAGGCGACACGACGGGGGTTCATCGGCGCGGAGTCATGAACGCCTGCCGCGGCCGTTGCAAGAAAGTGACCGATTTTCCGTCGATAGTCGTGCAAGTGCAGCGGAAAAATGTTCGCGCGCGGGAGGCTTTGGCGTGAGAAAAGCTCTGTTCGGTTCAACCACACTCCCGCCATGTCCAAACAACGCATTGGTCTGTTCACCCCGAAGGCGAGCTTCAGCAAGAAGAAGGACGCCGCCACCACCACCACCACTTACGTCGAGGTCGCCACGGTCGTGGAACTCGGCGAAGCGCTGAACAAGCTCGGCGCCAAGCGCGTCGGCCTCCTCAAGAAGGATCGCCTCGGCGCGACCTCGCTCGAGGGCAAGATGTTCGAAGTCGCCTCGCTCAAGGCGGAGCACCTGACCTGGGTGACGGAAAAGGCGCCGTCTTTCGAGACGCGCGGCCTGTTCTACGAGGCGGTTTGAGCGTTTGAAAATTGTGGGAGGCGCGCGCAGCGCGCCTGAAGTGGCGAGACGAACTCGCCACCCACAGTTGGTCGTATCCAGTTTTCGCATACACGGCCCGGTGAAAACGCAGACCGAGCGCAACCGGCGCGTTAAGGATAACGCGCCCTACCGCACGAGTTACGGCTCGGCTGAGGTTTCTCGCGGCCGAAGAATCACTCGATCCGGCCTTCGTCGAAATCCATCAGGTCGGGCACGCTCTTGATTTCGTCGAGGCGGTCGGCGCAGCCCATCGCGGTGAGCGCTTCCTTCATGAAATCGCGGCCCGCGGGCGTCATGCCCATCTGCACGTAACGGCGATTCCACTGCGCGACGCGCATGTCGGGCGGGAAGAGCGCGAGCAGGCGGCGGTCGAGCTCGGCGTCGTTGACGCCCTCTTCGGCGCAGTCGTGCACGATCTTCTCCACCGCGATCGGATCGACGCCGAGGTGCTGCGAGAGGAAACGGTCGCAGCCACGCTTGTAGTTCTTCGCGTAGCTCGGCGGCAGCGCGCCGTGCTGCTTCACGTACCGGCACTTCGCGATGAACCGCGGGAGATGCAGCAAGCCCGTCGCTCCGTGCGGCACGTAGGGCGAGGGCAACGAAGTCAGGATGTCACCGCTGGAACCGGGAATGGGCTTGGAGGGCATGGCGAGGCCAATTGAGCGCGAAATACCGCTGGTGAAAAGCCGGAAGAAATCTGCCCGCAGCGACGAGCGCCAGCGAGTCGATAGCGGTAAAGTCGGCTCGCTGGTGCTCGCCGCTACCCGCAAACCCAAGCACCCTACTCCGCCAATACCGCGAGCTGACCGCAGCCGGCGGCGATGTCGATGCCGCGGCGCTGACGTACGGTGCTCGGCAGAGCGAACTCCTCAGCGAGCACTTTCTGAAATGCCTTCGCCGCGGCGGTGTGCGTGGGCGCACCGGCGTAGCCCGTGGTGGGATTGAGCGGGATCAAGTTCACCTGCGCGGGCAGGCCGCGGAGCAGGTTACCCACAGCGCGGGCGTGATCAGGTGAATCGTTTTTTCCCTCGATCAGGGTCCACTCGTAGAAAATGCGCCGGCCAGTCGCCTCGCTGTACGTGCGACACGCGGCCATGAGTTCGTCGAGCGTCCACTTCTTTGCCGCGGGCACGAGGGCCGCGCGCTCGGCTTGCGTGGCGGCGTGGAGCGAGACGGCGAGATGCAGCGGGGGCTTCTCGCGCGCGAGGCGGAGGATGCCCGGGACCACGCCGACCGTACTGAGCGTGATGCGCTCGCCGGCAAGCGCGAGGCCGTTGGGGTCGCGCAGGATCTCGATCGCGTGCATCACGGCGTCGTAGTTGTGCAGCGGCTCGCCCATGCCCATGAGCACGATGTTGCGCAGCCGGTGCGGCTCCTGCGCGGTCTTCAGCGCGCGCGCCACGTGCACCGCCTGCGCCACGATCTCACCCGGCGTGAGGTGACGCGTGTACCCCATCTGCCCCGTCGCGCAAAACACGCAACCCATCGCGCAGCCCACCTGCGAACTGATGCACGCCGTCACGCGGCCCGTGAAGCGCATCAGCACCGTCTCGATCCGCTCACCGTCGGCGAGTGTAAGCAGGTACTTGCGTGTGAACCCATCGCTCGAATCGGTCTCGAGCGCCGTCGGCAAAATCCCCAGCGACGCCTCCGCCGCGAGCCGCGTCCGCACCTTGGCCGGCAGCTCGGGCATCGCCTCCGCCGAGAAATTTTCCGCCAGCGCGAGGTACAGGTAATTCCACAACCGCGCCGCATGCACCGGCGCAAATTCCCAGCGCGCGAAGAGCGCTGTCAGCTCGGTCCGCGTGAGATCGTAGAGATTGATGGAGTCAGTGGTCGGCACAGCGAAACCCGGCTAACTCATAGCAAAGATCAGGCGGACGCGAGTGGAGAACGCATCACTCGCTCGCTCCTGAAATCGTGAAATCGGTCAGCGTGAAATCGAAAATCTGAAAATCGTCCACCGGCGCGGCTCCGCCGCGCCACACTTCGATTTCAAGCTGCCCGATTTTCAGTTTCTCGATTTCACGATACAGCTTGGTGGTCGCCGTGACCTCTGTGGCCAACCTCACTTCCCCGTCCGCAGATCTTGATACGCTGCCTCCAGCCCCGCTGCGGCTTTGATCTTCTCGTCCACCTGCGGGCCGTTGTTCTCGAAGACCACGCCGGGGCCGTTCGCGTTCTTCAAAAACTTTTCCGCGGGGCACCAGTTGTCGCGCACGGTGATGAAGGCGGAGCCTTCGTCGCAGTAGTAGTAGAACCAGTGCTCCGGATCGTGCACCCAGCGGCTCATGGTGATCGGCAGCACGACGTTTTCGCTCACGACGGTGCCGGGCTGCGCGGAGAGCGTGTAGACGCCCGCGGTATCGCTCAAGCGCGTGGCGACGCGGCGCATGAGGTTCGCGCGAATCGTGTTTCGCCGCATCGCGTTGGCCGTGCGCGTCCAGCCCCAGCCGACGCTGATGCCGGTGTAGGAGGTGCCATCGATTTCGTTGTGCTCGATGGTCGTGTCGCGCACGAAGCCCGCGAGCAACGCCACGCCGCCCCAGTCCTCGTTGGCGGTATCGGTGAAGAGATTGTTCGCGATGCGCCCGCGCTGGCAGATCTCGCGCTCGTCCTGCGGCTTGTAGGGAAGGTGAGCCTCGATGCCGCCGCCGGCCAGCGTACCCACCAATAGACCGTTGATCCCGATATCGTGGAAGACGCAGCCTTCCACCACGGCATCGTGGACGCCGCTGACGAGATCGAGTCCGTCAGCCGCCGTGTGCACGAAGCGGCAGCGGCGAAAGGCGACGTGCTGCGCCGCGGTCACCTCGACCGCCGCCGGCGGCCGACCCAGCCACTCCTGATTGTCCAAGCCCCGCCAGTCGGGCGTGCCGGGCGGCCGTAGGCCGTACGCGTCGAGCATATACATGCCCGCCTGCAAAGGCACATGCCCGGCCAGCGAGGGCCGCAGCCACGTCGTATCCGAAAACTCGATACCGCTGAAACTCACCTGCGCCACGGGCCGGTCGAGCGAACCGGTGACGCGCACGAGCGTCTCGAGTGCCGGCGCAACCACGCGAACTTTCGCCAAGTTCTCACCCTCGCGCGGCCAGTAGTAGATCTTGCCTGCGGCAAGGTCCTCGTACCATTCGCCCGGCGTGTCGAGAAACTCGATCGCGTTGGACAAGAAGAAGGGCGAGGCGCCGTACTCCTTGCTGAAAACGGGCTGCGGCCACGGGTGCTCGAACTCCACTCGCGCCTCCGGATCATGAAAGGTCACACGCGCGCGGTCGCCCTCGATGCGGTGCGACTTCAGCCGCACGATCGCGATCTCCCACATCTGCAGGATGGTCATCTCCACGCCGCGCAGGTTTTTCGGGACCGTCGTGCTCGCAGGGATCCACGCCTCGCGCTTCGGGCGATCCCAGCTCACGAGCCGAGTCATCTCGTCCCCATCCGGCGTGCGTGCGCGCACCGCTTTTTTCCCGTCGACCCAGAGCTGGCGAAATTCCAGCGCGCGTCCGTTGAAGTCCGGCACGGATGCAACCCAGACGTGTCCGCGCGCCGCCGCCGGCAGGCCCGGCAGTTCGGTCGCCGCGGGCAACTCCTGCCAGCCCGCGACCGCCACGCCGCCGCTCACCACGGGACGCTCGCCCGGCGCGGCCTCGATGCTCGTGGGGCTGCGCTCGGTGCCGGAGTCCTCCGGCCGCACGAAAAGCGGCTCGACTAGCGCGTACTCGCCGCCGCGCACGACGATCTTCACGCCATCGGCGACCGACGCGTCCGCTACGCGGCGCAGCTCGCGGGCCTTGCGCAGCGCCCGCGCGATCGTCGCCAGCGGCTGCTCGCGCGAGCCCGTGGCGGTGTCGTTACCATCGGGCGCGACCCAGATTTCCGCGGCCGCTTGAGCCGACGCCACCAATCCACCCAGCAATAGCGCGAGGGCGCCCGCGCGCCGCACCGCGGCCCAACCGTGCTTCGCCTTGTTCATAGAAAAGTGAACTTATGCTTCCTCCGCGAGGACGTGGCCGCGGCGGTACTCGCGCGGCGAGCAACCGCACGCGCGGCGAAACGCCTCGTTGAACCGGCTGATCGAGCTGAAACCCGATTGAAACGCCACCTCGACGATCTTCTCGTCGGTCGTGGCGAGGAGCCGCTGCGCGTGCGATACGCGGTGATGCGTGAGGTAGTCGATGAGCGTGGTGCCGAAAGTCTTTTGAAAGAGGCTCATCGCGTAGTTGGGATGGAGGTTCACCGACTTGCCGATGTCGGCCACGGTGAGTTTCTCGCTGTAGTGTTGCGCGATGAAGCACGCCATCTGCTCGACCTTGTTGAGGCCACCGTCGCTGACGAAGGCATTGCGGCGCTTCGTGCGCCCCCCGGACGTCGCGGCGGCGGGAAGCGCGAGCGCCATGCGGCGGAGTCGCGCCTCCATCTCCAGTAATACGATGCGACGCACTTCCTCATTGGGCGACTTGAGATCGCGGACCCATTGGCCAAATGACTCGAAATCGCCGGCCGCGAGCGGTCCGCTGTCGTCGCTGATCAGGTCGCCGTGCAGGAGGGGCTGCACGATTTTTTCCGGCAGTTTCCACTGGAGAAACCACGCCAGCGGGATCGTCGCGACAAAGTAGTCCGGCTCGTCGCCGTAATCGAGGATCTGGTGCGGGATGGCCGCCCAGAAGAGGCTCAGGCGGCCTGCCTCGATCCGTACCTTGTTGCCGCCGAGGAGGTAGGTGACCGAGCCGCTCTGGAGAAAGTTGAGCTCGATTTCGTTATGGTGGTCCGGCCGGAGCATCGGCGACGGGCGCCAGCGCACGCACGTAAAGCCATACGGCTCGAAGTCGCGGCGGTTGGGGTCGAAGTGTTCCATCGCTTAGGATACCGCAATAACTGACCGCTATCGCGGAAGAATCGTCCGGATAGTTACGCTATCGTGCACGCCGCGGTCAATCCGCGGATTACTCCTTTTTTCCACCCCACCTATCCGCGGGGCTGATCGCTTCCGCTGCTCTTGCGTCGTCCTATCCCATGAATCCCCCTGCTCCGACTCTCGGTGTCATCTTCGGCAACCGCGATTTCTTTCCTGACAAGCTCGTCGCCGAAGCCCGCGCCGACCTCGAGAAACTTTTCGCCGAGCTCGGCCTCAAGGCCATCATGCTCTCGCCCACCGACTCGAAGCTCGGCGGCGTCGAGACGCACAACGACGCGCGCAAGTGCGCCGATCTTTTCCGCCAGCACCGCGACGAGATCAGCGGCGTGCTCGTGTGCCTGCCCAACTTCGGCGACGAGAAGGGCGTCGCCGACACGCTCAAGCTCGCGCAGCTCAACGTGCCCGTGCTCGTGCAGGGCTATCCCGACGATCTCGACAAGCTCGACGTCATCCGCCGCCGCGACGCCTTCTGCGGCAAGATTTCCGTCTGCAACAATCTCCGTCAGGCCGGCATCCCCTACTCGCTCACGACGAAGCACGTCGTGGCGTTGCTCGATAATTCGTTCCGCGCGGACCTGAAGAAATTCCTCGCGGTATGCCGCGTCGTCCGTGGCCTGCGTCGCGTGCGCATCGGCGCCGTGGGTGCTCGCCCGGGTGCCTTCAACACCGTGCGCTACTCCGAGAAAATCCTCGAGCGCGCCGGCATCAGCGTCACCACTTGTGACCTCTCCGAAATCCTCGGCGTCGCCGCGAAGATCGGTGAGCAGGACGCGCGTCTCCGCGAGAAGCTCGACGAGATCAAAGCCTACGCGCCCACCCGCGCCGTTCCGCCCGCCAAGCTCGTCCAGATGGCGCGCCTCGGCGTGGTGCTCGACGATTTCGTTTCCGCCAATCACCTCGACGCCACTGCCATCCAGTGCTGGACCTCGCTGCAGGCCAATCACGGCTGCAATGTCTGCACCTCGATGAGCATGATGAGCGAAAACCTCCTGCCCAGCGCGTGCGAGGTCGACGTCACCGGCGTGCTCACGATGTACGCGATGCAGCTCGCCTCCGGCACGCCGAGCGCGCTCGTCGACTGGAACAACAACTACGGCACCTCCGACGACAAGTGCGTCCTGTTCCACTGCGGCAACTGGGCGAAGACCTTCCTGCCCGACATCACCGTTTCCAACGCGCCCATCCTCGGCTCCACCCTTGGCGTCGAAAACACCTGGGGCGCGCTCGACGGCCGCACGCCGGGCGGCCCGCTGACGTTTGGCCGTTTCACGACCGACGACACCGCGGGCGTCATCCGCGCGTACGTCGGCGAAGGCAACCTCACCAACGACGACCTCAAGACCTTCGGCAACCGTGCCGTCGCCCACGTGCCCAAGCTCCAGAAGCTCATGCACCACGTCTGCCGCGAGGGCTTCGAGCACCATGTCGTGATGAACGGCTCGCAGACCGCCGCCATCCTCGCCGAAGCCTGCGAAGTCTACCTCGGCTGGGACTGCTACTGGCACAACCGCCCGGAGGAGTAAGCCAAACGCTCAGCGCAAAGACGCAAAGGTCCGCGAAGTTTCGCGAAGCAATCCTTCCAAACCCGCCTCCTATTCTTTGCGAACCTTCGCCACCTTCGCGTCTTCGCGCTTAATAATATCTCCGCCCTCCACCTTCAGCGATGACCGACCGCGATCTCATTCTCAAATCCTTCGCCCTCCGTCGGCGGATGCTGCGCCTGATTCACAGCGCCGGCGCCGGCCACACGGGCGGCGGGCTCTCGTGCCTGGATATTCTCAGCGTGCTCTACAACCGCGTGCTGAAGATCACGCCCGAGACGGTCGATGCGCCGCATCGCGACCACTACGTGCAGAGCAAGGGCCACTGCGTCGAGGCGCTCTACGCGGTGATGTCGGATCGCGGTTATTTTCCCGACGCCGATCTCGAGACCGTCTGCCACTACAAGAGCTACTACGTCGGCCATCCCACGCGCAAAATCCGCGGCATGGAGATGAACACCGGCGCGCTCGGCCACGGTCTGCCGATCTGCCTCGGCATGGCGCTCGCGGCTAAGATGGATGCGGCACCGTTTCGCGTGTTCACGCTGCTCGGCGACGGCGAACTCGCCGAGGGCTCCAACTGGGAGGCCGCGATGGCCGCCGCCCACTACAAGCTCGATAACCTCGTCGCCATCCTCGATCACAACACGCTCCAAATCACTGGCCACACACGCGACGTGATGTCCAACGAACCGCTCGACGAAAAGTGGCGCGCCTTCGGTTGGGAGGTCCGCTCGATCGACGGCCACGACTACGCCGCGCTCACCGCCGCGCTCACCACGCCGCCGCCCGCGGGCAAGCCGCTTTTCATCCTCGCCAACACGGTGAAAGGCAAAGGCGTCAGCTTCATGGAAAACGTCGGCAAGTGGCACCACGGCGTCCCAAGCGATGCCGAGCTCGCGCAAGCCCTCGCCGAGCTCGACGCAGCCGAAGCGAAAGCGAAGGAGGCCAAGTCATGAGCGCTCCCGCCCCGTCCATGTTCACTCCCGCCGCCTTGGCGATGGTGCAGAAACTCGGCCTGAAGAAAGGCCGCGCTAATCTCGAGGAGTTTGCCGACACGCTGCAGTCTCTCGCCAGCGCCGACCGTAATATCGTCGCGGTCACCTCCGACTCGCGCGGCTCCGGCAAGCTCGCGCCGTACGGCAAAGCGCTGCCGGAGCAGATCGTCGAGGTCGGCATCGCCGAGCAGAATCTCGTCGGCATCACCGCCGGCCTCGCCGCATGCGGCAAGAAGGCGTTCGGCGTGTCGCCGTCGTGCTTCCTCACCGCGCGTTCGCTGGAGCAGATCAAGAACGACATCTGCTACTCTAATGTCCCCGGCGTGCTCGTCGGCATTAGCTCGGGCGTGAGCTACGGCGCACTCGGCAGCACGCATCACTCGCTGCACGACCTCGCGGTGCTGCGCGCGATCAACAATCTCACGATCATCGTCCCTGCGGACAACTTCGAGGCGCGCGAGGCGATCAAGTTTGCCGCGAAAGCGACGCGCCCGGTCTTCGTCCGCTTCGGCAAGGCCGCGATGCTCGACCTGCACGCGCCCACGACAAAGTTCGAGGCCGGCAAAGCCATCACGCTCCGCGAGGGCAAGGACGTCGCGTTCATCGCCAATGGCGAAACCGTCATCCACGCCGTCCTCGCCGCCGCGCATCTCGCCGAGCAGGGCATCTCCGCGCGCGTCCTCAGTCTCCACAGCGTGAAGCCGCTCGACACCGCGGCGGTGCTCGCCGCCGGTCACGATTGCCGCGCCGTGATCACGGTCGAGGAGCACATGGTCAACGGCGGCGTCGGCGAGGCCGTCGCGTCGACGTTACTGCAAGCCGGTCTGCGTCCGGCCTTCAAGATCGTCGGCTTCCCCGACGAAGACACCGTCACCGGCGCCCAAGCCGACATCTTCCGCCACTACGGCATCTCGATGGAAGGCCTCGCGGCCACCGCGCGCAGCCTCCTCCAGTAAGTCATGCCGCTGATCCTCGCCCTCGACCAAAGCACTTCCGCCACCAAGGCGCTGCTCTTCGATGGCGAGGGCCGCGCGTTGGACCGCGAGTCGCGCGAGCACAAGCAGCACTATCCGCAGCCCGGCTGGGTCGAGCACGACGCCGAGGAGATCTGGCAGAACACGCTCACGGTTCTCCGCGCCCTCGTTGCACGTCACGCGGATAAGATTTCTTCGCTCGCTGCGCTTTCGATCACCAATCAGCGCGAGACCATCGTCATCTTCGACCGTGCCACGGGTCGCCCGCTTTTTCCCGCGCTCGTGTGGCAGGATCGTCGCGGCGATCCGATCTGCGCCGAGCACGTCGCCGTCGGGCGCGAGCCGCTGATTCACGCGCGTACTGGCCTCAAGATCGACGGCTACTTCTCCGCCTCGAAGCTCCAGTGGCTCGTGCGCAACAACGCGTCGCTGAGCGCCAAACTCACCGACGGCTCCGCGCTCATCGGCACGATCGACGCGTACCTCATCTACCGCCTCACCGCGGGCAAAGTCTTCGCGACCGACACCACCAACGCCTCGCGCACGCTGCTCTTCGACATCGCGCGCCTGCAGTGGGACGACGAGCTGTGCACGCTCTGGGAAATTCCGCGCCGCGCGCTGCCCGAGGTGCGCGACAGCTCCGCACGTTTTGGCGAGACCACGCTCGACGGTGCACTCGCGCAGCCGCTCCCGATCTGCGGCGTGATGGGCGATTCTCAGGCGTCGTTGTTTGCGCAGCGCTGCTTTGAGCCCGGCGCGGCCAAGGCCACGTTTGGCACCGGCACCTCGATCTTGCTCAACATCGGCGCGACGCCACGCATCGCCTCCACCGGGGTGCTCACCGCGCTCGCGTGGTCGCACCGCGGCGTGCCCACGTATGCGTTCGAGGGCATCATCATCAGCTCCGCGTCCACGCTCACGTGGCTGCGCGACCAACTCGGCCTCGTGGCCGACATCGCCGAGCTCGACCGCTTCGTGCGCGAGACGCCCGACAACAACGGCGTGTATCTCGTCCCCGCGTTTTCCGGTCTCGGCCTCCCGCACTGGCAGCCCGAGGCTCGCGCCGCCATCGTCGGACTTTCTTCGCACAGCACGCGCAAACACGTCGCGCGCGCCGCGCTCGAATCCATTTCCTACCAAATCCGCGACGCTCTCGATGCGCTCCGTGCCGATGCTGGCGTGCCGCTCCGCGCGCTCCACGCCGATGGCGGCCCCACAGCCAACATCACGCTCATGCAGTTCACCGCCGACCTCACCGGCGCCGAGCTGCGCGTGAACACGATGCCCGACTGCTCCCCGCTCGGCGCCGCGCTCGCCGGCCTCCTTGGCCTCGGCATAGTGCCGTCCATAGAGGCCCTCGCCGTTCTCCCGCGCGAAGAAAAAACCTTCACCCCTGCGATGCCCGCCGACCGCGTCGGCGTCACCTACGCCGGCTGGCAACGCGCCGTCCAGCAAACCCTCCCGAGGTAGGGCGGGTTATCCCTAACCCGCCGTCCGACTCCGTCACCCCACTCCTTCCGCCGCAGCCCCACGCCCATCCCATTCGCGTTCATTAGCGTCCATTCGCGGTTAAAAACACCCCCCATGCTTACCCCACGCTCGATTCTTCGTTTTCTCCTTCTCACCGCCCTCACTTTCGCGGTTCCTTTCACCGCCCACGCCGCCGAAGCCAAGCGCGTCGCCGTCGTCGTCTCCACGTTGAACAATCCGTGGTTCGTCGTCCTCGCCAATACCGCGCGCGATCGCGCGAAGGAGTTGGGCTACGAGACCACGATCTTCGATTCGCAGAACGATCCCGCGAAGGAAGCGCAGCATTTCGACAATCTCATTGCGTCCGGCTACGCCGCCGTGCTCTTCAACTGCACCGACGCCAAGGGCTCCATCGCCAACGTCCGCCGCGCCAAGGCCGCCAACATCCCGGTCTTCTGCATGGACCGCGAGATCGAGGCCAACGATGCCGCGGTCTCGCAGATCCTTTCCGACAACTACTCGGGCTGCGTCGCGCTCGGCCAATACTTCGTCGATCAGATCGGCGAGACGGGCAAGTACATCGAGCTGCTCGGCATCGTGGCCGACACCAATACGTGGAATCGCTCCAAAGGTTTTCACTCGGTCGTCGACCGTTTCCCGGGCTTGAAGATGGTCGCGCAGCAGAGCGCCGAGTTCGACCGCGCCAAGGCGCTCGAGGTCCTCGAGGCGCTCCTGCAGCGCAATCCCGACGTCAACGCCGTCTTCTGCGGCAACGACGCAATGGCCAGCGGCGCGTATCAGGCGCTGCTCGCCGCGGGCAAGGCCGACAAGGTGAAGGTCTTCGGCTTCGACGGCGCGGACGACGTCGTGAAATCCGTCGCCGAGGGCAAGATCGCCGCGACCGTCATGCAGTTTCCGAAAACGATGGCACGCACCGCCGCGGAAAACGCCGACAAGTACATCAAGGGCGAGCGCAATTTCCCGCAGCGCACCCCTGTCGCCGTCGAGCTCGTGACGAAGGCCAACGTGAAAAAGTTCGGCGACTACGGCCGCAAGTAACCCCGCGCCGCGGTGGGCACCACGCTCAAATCTCCCCTGCCCTTCTACGCCGGCGCCCTGATCGCAGCCGGCGTCGCGCTCTGGTTTTTCCCGCTCTTCCACCTCGTGCCGCTAGCGTCGCCTGCGACAGCAACGGCGATCATCACGAGCGCGCCCGCGGGATTCGATGCGGCTGCCGCCGCGCAAAAACTCTGGCAAAGCGATCTTCCCGCGGCGGCAGCAAAAGCCACGGAGCTGAAAACGCTCGCGCCCGCGCTGCGCGCCAATGCCGCCGATGCGCAAAAGAAATTCGCGCACGCCGCCGGTCTCGGCACCGCCTACTACTTCGTGCGCGGCTCGGGCAGGGTCGTCGCGCACGAGCGCAGCACGCTGCGCATCGCGCTCGATGGCGCGGCGGATGAAACGGTCACGGTCCGCATTGGCCCCATCTTCGGCAACACAGTGCGCGACGGCTGCGGCCTGCTCGATGTGAACTCATTTCCCGGGCTCACCGAGTTCAACGCCCTCTCCACCGAGCTCAACGGGCTTGTGGAAAAAAATGTGCTGCCATCGTTGCGCGAGCGCGCGGTGGTGGGCGCCACGGTCACGTTTGTCGGCTGCGCCGAGGCGCCCGAGTCCGTTGATGCGGGCGAGCCGTTGCTGCTGATCGTTCCCATCCAGGCGGAGGTACGGTGATGTCGCTCGCGCTGCCCAAGGGATTTCTCGCGCGTTTCCAGTCGCTGCTCGCGCTGGCGGTGCTCGTCGTCGCGCTCGCGATTCTCTCCGACAAATTCCTCACCGCGGAAAACGGCTGGAACATCCTGCGGCAGATTTCCGTCAACCTCTGCCTCTCCATCGGCATGACGCTCGTCATCGTGAGCGGAGGCATCGATCTCTCCGTCGGCGCGATCCTCGGTCTCGCCGGTGCGATGGCCGCGGGCTTGTTGAAAAACGGTCTCGCGCTGCCGGTCTTCGGCGTGCGCTTGGAGTTCACGTTCGCGGGCGCGATCGTCGCGGGCCTCGCCGTCGGCGCGCTCGCCGGATTCGTCAATGGCGTCGGCGTGGCCCGGTTTCGCCTGCCGCCGTTTGTCGCCACGCTCGGCATGCTGAGCATCGCGCGCGGGCTCACGATGCTGTGGACCGGCGGGTTTCCGATCACGGATCTGGGCGCGTCGTTCGGTTTTCTCGGCACCGGCACCGCGCTCGGTGTGCCGATGCCGGTGTGGATCACCGCGGTGCTCGTGGGCGTGTTCATCGTGGTCACGCAGCGTTTCGTTTTTGGCCGGCACGTTTACGCGCTCGGCAGCAACGAGCTCACCGCGCGCCTCACCGGCCTGCCCATCGCGCGGCTCCGCATCCTCGTTTACACACTCGCGGGTGCGCTCGCCGGCGTCGCGGGTCTGATCGTCACCGCGCGACTCGACTCCGCGCAGCCCAACGCCGGCCTCGGCTACGAACTCGATTCCATCGCGGCCGTCGTGATCGGCGGCACATCGCTCTCCGGCGGCCGCGGCACGATCCTCGGCACGGTGCTCGGCTGTCTGATCATCGGCGTGCTCAACAACGGCCTCTTCCTCCTCAACGTGTCGCCCTTCTGGCAGCAGGTCATCAAGGGCCTCGTCATCCTCGTCGCCGTCGCCGTCGACAAACTCCCCTCGCGCACCGCCACCGCCTGATGAAAACGCTTCTTCGCTCTCTGCTCTGTTTCTTCTGTACGGTCTCGTTTGCCGCGGCCGTCTCCGCGGCTGAGCCCGCTCGCCCGCGCGTGCTCGTTTCCACCGATATCGGCGGCACCGATCCCGACGATTTTCAGTCGATGGTGCACCTGCTGCTCTACGCCGATGTGCTCGACATCGAGGGACTCGTCTCGTCGCCCTATGGCCCGGGGCGCAAGGAGCACATCCTCCAAGTCATCGATCTCTACGCGAAGGACTACGCGAATCTGAAAACTTATTCCGCGCACTATCCCACGCCGGACGCGTTGCGCGCGATCACGAAGCAGGGCGTGTTCGACAGTCCCGGGCCAGCGGGCGTCGGCACGGCCACCGAGGGCTCGGACTGGATCGTCCGCTGCGCGCGGCGCGATGACCCGCGTCCGCTCTACGTGCTCATCTGGGGTGGCATCGAGGACCTCGCGCAGGCGCTGCACGATGCGCCTGATATCCTACCCAAGCTCCGCGTCTACTTCATCGGCGGCCCGAACAAGATGTGGTGCGTCGACGCCTACAACTACGTCGAACAGCACCACCCGAAGCTCTGGATGATCGAGGCCAACTCGACGTACCGGGGCTGGTTCAACGGCGGCAATCAGTCGGGCGATCTCAACAACAACGCCTTCGGCGCCGCGCATCTCGCGGGCCACGGCGCGCTCGGCGATTTTTTCATGCTCCAGTACAAGGGCGCGATCAAGATGGGCGACAGTCCGTCGCTCGGCTGGGTGCTCCACGGCACACCCGAGGACCCGTCGCAGCCCGGCTGGGGTGGTCAGTTCGTGCGCATCTGGGACAACCGCAAGACGACCTTCGACCATCTCACCACCGAGGCCGACAAAGCCGAAGCTTTCGGTGTAGTGGAATTCTCGATACCTGCGCCCGACGGCTTCACGAGCGCCGCCGGCACGACGGTCCTTTTCGATGGCCGCATCAATCGTCCGGTCGAGCTCGATGGCCGCGTGCTGCGTTTCCGTTTCTCGCCCCGCGACGCCAACAAGGTCTGGCCCTACGTCATCAAGAGCGATTTCCCCGCACTCAACGGCCAGTCGGGCAAATTCACCGCCGTGCCCGCTACCCCGGCGCTCGCCGAGCACCCCTCGACGATTCACCCCAACTGGTGGATCGATGATCCGGCACCTGCTGCCGCTGAGGGCGCTCACGCGGGCGCGAAGAGCGTCAGCCGCTGGCGCGAGGACATCCTGCGCGATTTCGCCGCCCGCGCCGAACGCTGCGTCACCCCCGCCAAGCCATGAAACTTCGCCCGCTCTCTCTCGCCCTCACCCTTTCGCTCACGGCCACGCTCGCGGGTGCCGCGGAAAAAGCGCGGTTACTCGTCCTCACCGACATCGGCGGCGATCCCGATGACCAGATGTCGATGACGCGGTTGATGACGTACTCCAATCAGATCGACCTCGAAGGGCTCGTCGCCACACACGTGAAGGGCAGCGTCAATCCCGAGCAGATCCGGAAGATCGTCGCGGCCTACGGCAAAGTCCGCGACAACCTCGAGCTGAACGAGCCCGGTTTCCCCACCGCGGAGTACCTGCAGGAGCGCATCTCGCAGGGCCTGCCCATCGACGGCATGAAGGCCGTAGGCGAGGGTCGCGATTCGCCGGGCTCCGAGCTGCTGATCCGCGCCGCCGACCGCACCGATGCGCGCCCGCTGTGGGTCACGGTCTGGGGCGGGCCCAATACGCTCGCGCAGGCCCTCTGGAAAGTGCGCGCCACGCGTTCGCCGCAGGCGCTGGAGCAGTTCGTCTCGCGGCTGCGCGTCTATGCGATTTCCGACCAGGATAACAGCGGCCCGTGGATTCGGAAGGAGTTTCCCGGTCTCTTCTACATCGTCACGCCGGGCGTGAATGCCGGCGGCGGTTTCCACCACGCGACGTGGATCGCCATCGGCGGCGACAAGTTTCACGGCCGCTTCGACGGCGCGGATTTCTCGCTCGTGACCAACGAGTGGCTCGACACCGCGGTGCGGCAAAAGGGCCCGCTCGGCGCGGCGTATCCGCGATGGCAATTCATGATGGAAGGCGACACGCCGTCGTTTCTCAATCTCGTGCAAAACGGCCTGAGCGACCCCGCGCATCCCGACTGGGGCGGCTGGGGCGGGCGCTACGAACTCTACACGCCGCGCACCGAGAAGTGGTTCCTCGAGCCCGAGACCCGCCCGATCTGGACCAATGTGCAGGACGAGGTCCTCGGCGCCGACGGCGAGTGGCATACCACCAACCACGCCACGATCTGGCGCTGGCGCGCCGCGTATCAAAACGACTTCGCCACGCGCATGGATTGGACGATCAAGCCCTACGCCGAGGCCAATCACCCGCCCGTCGTGAAGCTCGCGCACCCCGCGCAGCTCACGGCCAAACCCGGCGGGCGCGTCGAGCTCGACGCCACGCCGACCACCGATCCCGATGGCAATGCGCTGAGCTACGATTGGTACGCTTACGCCGAGGCGGGCACGATGTCGTATTCCTCGGCGCGCAGCGGCCAGCCGCTCAAGATCGAGGACGCCGACAAGCCTCACGCGTGGTTCACCGTGCCGACCTCGCGCGTCCTCCGCTACGGCACCATGCACATCATCCTCGCCGTGACCGATCACGGCACCCCGGCGCTCACCCGCTACGCGCGCGTGATCGTCGATGTCACCGAACCTGCAAAGAATTGAAATGAAACCCGCGCCTTTTTCCGTTTCACTTGCCGCCATGACCACGGCCCGCCCCGCCCGCTTGGTTGCCCTTGCCGCGTTCGCGCTCGGCGCGCTGCCGCTCGCCCGCGCCGGGGAAAAGGCGCTGATCGATACCACGCGCTCACCCTCCGCCAAGATGTACATGCCCGACCTCGCCGACGTGCGCTGGCAGGGCGGCCTGCTCGGCGAGCGCTTCGAGGTCTGCCGCACCACGATGGTGCCGCATCTCTGGGAAATCTTCTCCGACAAGAACGAGAGCCACGCGTGGGACAATTTCCTCATGGCCGCCGGCCTCGGCACTGGCCGCGATGGCAAGCCTCACGGCCCGTCGTTCAACGACGGCGATTTCCTGAAATGGGTCGAGGCGCTCTCGCAGATCTATGCCGTCACGCACGATCCCGCGATCGACAAGCAGCTCGACGAGATCATCGCGGTCGTCGCGAAAGCGCAGCGCGCTGACGGCTATCTGCACACGCCAAAAATCATTTTGCAGCGTCAGGCCGCCGCTGCGGCCGCCACGCTCGCGGCCAACCAGAAGGCCGCCAACGACGGCCCGGTCGGCACCGCCGCGCCGAAAAACGCCAAGGAATTCGAGGACCGCGAGCATTTCGAGACGTACAACATGGGTCACTTGATGACCACCGCGTGCATCCACTATCGCGCGACGGGCAAGACCTCGCTCCTCGATTGCGCACGCAAAGCCGCCGATTACATCGACCACCTCTGCCAGACCGTCCCCGCCGACCTCGCGCGCAACGCCATCTGCCCGTCGCACTACATGGGCGTCGTCGAGCTCTACCGCACGACGCACGAGCCGCGCTACCTCGCGCTCGCGAAGCAGCTCGTCGAAATCCGTTCGCTCGTGCCGCCCGATGTCGGCTCCGACCAGAATCAGGACCGTGTGCCGTTCCGCGAGATGTTCGAAGCCGTCGGCCACGCCGTGCGCGCGAACTATCTCTACGCCGGCGTCGCCGATGTTTACGCCGAGGACGGCGACACCTCGCTGCTCAAGCCTCTCGCCGCGCTCTCCGAAAACGTCGCGGACAAAAAACTCTACGTCACCGGCATGACCGGCGCTCTCTACGACGGTGCCTCGCCCGACGGCTCCTCGCGCAATCCCGTCATCAAGACCGTCGCACAAGCCTATGGCCGCCCGTATCAGCTCCCTAATCTCTCCGCGTACAACGAGACCTGCGCCACCATCGGCTTTGCCCTCTGGCAGTGGCGCATGTTGGAGGTCACCGGCGACGCGCGCTACGCCGACCTCTTCGAGCAATCGCTCTACAACGGCGTGCTCCCGGGCATCAGCCTCGACGGCACGCACTACTTCTACGTCAACGCGCTGAAGAAGCTGAAGGCCTTCGACTCCGTGCCGCTCCGCTGGTCGCGCACGCGCACGCCCAACATCCGCTCCAGTTTCTGCTGCCCGCCCAACGTCGTGCGCACCATCGCCGAGGCGCACAACTACGTGTATTCACTTTCTCCTGACACGCTCTGGGTCAACCTCTACGCCGGCACCGACCTCGACACGAAGTGGACCGACGGCATGCATATCAAACTTCGTCAGGAAACCGATTACCCATGGAGCGGCGCGGTGAAGCTCACCATCGCCGACGCTCCCGCGAAGGAAACCACGCTCAAGCTCCGCATCCCCGGCTGGCTGCACGCCGGCGCCGCCAAGCTCGCAGTCAACGGCCAGCCGCTTGACACCGCGCTCACGCCCGGCACCTATGCCGACGTGAAGCGCACGTGGAAAGCGGGCGACGTGATCACGCTCGATCTCGCCTTCAAACCCGTGCTCCTCGAGTCCAATCCCCTCGTCGAGGAAACCACGGACCAGCTCGCTGTGCGCTGCGGCCCGCTCGTTTATTGCGTCGAGTCCAACGATCTTCCCGATGGCGTGAGCCTCACCGATGTCGCGCTCGCGCTCGATGAACCGCACCGCCAGTTCATCGCCCAGCGCGACCAGATCGGAAACGCGAAGCTCGTCACCCTCACCGTCCCCGCCTTCGCCCGCCAACGCAGCGCGTGGTCGCCCAACCAACTCTACCGCGAAGCCCCCGCGCCGACTGCGAAGGAGTTCCCCCTGAAGCTCGTCCCCTACTACGCCTGGGGCAACCGCGGCGACACGGAGATGAGCGTCTGGCTACCGTCTCGCTGATCTCTCCCTCTCACTTTTCACCTACCGCCACCCCACCCACGCACATGTCCTCCGCTCACTCCAGCTCACACGCCGATTCCGGCGCGATCACCGCCCAGCAATGGAAATGGTCCGCCCTCGCCGGCATGGCCTCGTATCTCGACGCCGGCTCCATCGTCGCCCTCGGCGTCGGCATGGTTAACTTTCAAAAAGCGTTCGCCCTCTCGAAGGGTGAACTCGGCACGCTCGCTGCCATCGGGCCCAATGCCATCGGTTGCGCCGTCGGCGCGATCGTCGGCGGCTGGCTCGGCGATAAGCTGGGCCGCAAGCGCATCTACCAGTTCGACCTGATCGTTTACGCGATCGGCATCCTGCTCGCGGCCTTCGCGCAAAACAGCGCGATGCTCTTCGCCGGCACGGTCATCATCGGTCTCGCCGTCGGCGCCGATGTGCCGACTTCGCTCGCGCTCGTGGGCGAGTTCGCACCGGCCAAGGCGCGCGGTAAGCTCCTCGGTTTCACGCAGGTGTCGTGGTGCCTCGGGCCGGTGGTCGTCTTCGTGCTCGCGGCCGGGCTCTCCGCCGTGCTCTCGCCAGAGAATCAGCTCCTCGGCACGCGGATCGTACTGCTCCACCTGTTCGTCATCGCCATCGTCACGTGGGCCATGCGCCAGGGTCTGACCGAATCCGCTCGCTGGAAGGAAGCCGCCAGCTCGGCCACCGTGAAGCGCAACATCAGCGAACTTTTCACCGGCCGTAATTTCCGTGCCCTCGTCTGGACCGCGACAATCTACCTCTTCTGGAATCTCGCCGCGGGCACCGCGGGTCTCTTCAACCCGTACATCATCCAAACGCTCAAGGCCGGTGGACCCGTTTCGAGCGTGCTGCTCTCGTGCTCGGGCTTCGCGATCGCGATGGTAATCACGGTCACGGTCTTCATGCGCTACTCGGACCGCGACTATCGCACGCGCCGCCTGCTCTGGGGCATCGGCGCCATCGTGCAGGTGGTCGCGTACGGCATCCTGCTCTTCCTGCCATTCACGATTCCCGTCGCGCTCGCCAACATCCTGCTCTTCTCGGGCGGCGGCGCACTCGCGGGCGAGGCGTTCTACAAGGTGTTCAGCCAGGAACTCTTCCCGACCATGCTGCGCAGCACCGCGCAGGGCATCACCTTCGGGGTGGCCCGCGTGCTCCTCGGCGTGTGGAGCTTCTTCGTGCCGGTCCTCGCGGACAAGGGCATCGGCGAAATCGCCGGGCTGCTCACGCTGTTCCTCGCGATCAGCGGCGGCGTCGGCTTCTTCTTCATGCCCGACACGGCCGGCAAGTCGCTGGAACAGATTCAGTCGGAACGCGCGTAAACGCGAAGCACCAAGCTCCAAGGTCCAAGCACCAGAGAATCATCAAGGTTCAATCACGAAGCAGAAGTGTTTCTTGTGCGTCACTTGATGCTTGGGATTTCACTGGAGCTTGGAGGTTGGAAATTGGAGCTTTTCCCCCGCCGTGTCCGCACCTGCCCTCTCCCTCCTCCGCTGTGAATACCTCGTCGCTCCGCTCGGGATCGACGAAGCGCGCCCGCGCCTGAGCTGGCTGGTCGAGAGCGACCAGCCCGGCGCGCGGCAGACGCACTACCGGGTGCGCGTGGCCACGACGGAGAGCGCGTTGAGCGGCACGGCTGACCTCTGGGATTCCGATTGGATCGAGAGCGACCGCACCACGCACATCGCGTACGCGGGCCGCGCGCTGCATTCGCGCGAGAGCTGTCATTGGCAGGTCGAGTCGCGGCTCACGTTTGCCGATGGCTCGATGGCGGAGGTCGTCTCCGCGCCATCGCTCTGGACGATGGGTCTGCTGGAGAAATCCGACTGGTCCGCCAAATGGATCGCGGCCGATCCCGAGATCATTCATCGCGATCCCGAGGCCACTGCGCCGTCGCTGCTCGATCCCGGCACGCCTGCGGTTTTTTCGCGGCAGTTCACGCTGCCCGCGGCGGTGCGCCGCGCGACGCTGTACACCACGGCACGCGGACTCGTCGACGTGAAGGCCAACGGCCGCGCGATCACCGCCGACTTTTTTGCGCCCGAGTGGACCGACTACGACAAGCGCATCCACTACCGCACATATGATGTCACCGCGTTGCTCAGCGCCGGCGCCAACCAGCTCTCGGCCACACTCGGCGATGGTTGGTGGAGCGGCTATGTCGGCTGGCAGGAGACGCGCGCACGCTACGGCTCGCTCGAAAACTCGCTGCTGCTCCAGCTCGAGGTCGAGCTGACCGACGGCCTCCGCCTCACGCTCGGCACCGACCGCACGTGGCAATGCGCCACGGGGCCAATCCTCAGCTCCGATTTCATGATGGGCGAGGTGTATGATGCGCGTCGCACGCCTCACGCGTGGCTGCACGCCCGCGAAGTCGCCGCGCCCGCGGTGCCGCTCGTCGCGCAGCGCAGCGAGCCGGTGCGCGTGGTGCAGGAGCTCACGCCCGTCTCGCTCAACGAGATTCGCCCCGGCGTGTGGATCTACGATCTCGCGCAAAACTTCTCCGGCCTCGTCCGCCTGCGCGTGAAACATCTCCCGGCCGGCATCCGCCTCACGCTGCGCCACGGCGAGCGCCTCAGCCCTGATGGCACGCTCTACGTCGAGAATCTGCGCCGCGCCAAGGCCACCGACACCTACATCGCGCGCGGCGATGCGGAGGAAACGTACACGCCGCATTTCACGTTTCACGGTTTCCAGTTTGTCGAACTCACCGCGCACACGCCCGACGGCATCGCACTGCTCGGCGCGGCGTTTCAGCCCGACATCGACAGCGTCACCGGCCTCGCCATCCAGTCGGCCACACCGCCTGCGGGCCACTTCGAGTGCTCCAATGCCGACGTAAACCGCCTCTGGCTCAACGGCGTGTGGTCGCAGCGCGACAACTTTCTCTCCGTCCCCACCGATTGCCCGCAGCGCGACGAGCGTCTTGGCTGGATGGGCGACGCGCAGGTCTTCCTCCGCACCGCGAGCTACAACGCCGACATCGCGGCGTTCTTCACGAAGTGGATGGTCGACGTCGAGGATGCGCAGACCCCCGAGGGCATTTTCCCCGACACCGCGCCTCGCCTGCGCGAGGGCGAGAACTTCATCGGCCTCGGCAATCTCGGCGGCTCCGCCGGCTGGGCCGACGCGGGCGTCATCATCCCCTACACGCTCTGGCAGGTGTACGGCGATCGCCGTATCCTCGAGCGCCACTACGGCGCGATGACGAAGTGGGTCAACTGGATCGCCACGCACAATCCCAACGGCCTTCGCCTCAACCAACTCGCCAACAACTACGGCGACTGGCTCTGCATCCCGAGCGACACCTCCTTCGGCACGCACTCGCCGATGAAGAACCTGCTCGCGACCGCCTACTGGGCCGACGATTGCACCAAGCTCTCGCGCATCGCCGAGGTGCTCGGCCGCCCGTCCGACGCGCGTCGCTACCAGAAACTGTTCGAACACGTCCGCGAAGCCTTCCAGCGCGAATGGCTGCGTGCCGACGGCGAGCTCATTGTCGAGACGCAGACCGCGTACCTGCTCGCGCTCGCGTTTGATCTGCTTCCGACTGAAGTCCGTGCCCGCGCCGCCGAGCGCCTCGTCGCCAACATCCGCGACCTCGACTGGCACCTGAGCACCGGCTTCATCGGCATCAGCCACCTCAATCCCCAGCTCACCCTCGCCGGCCACAGCGACGTCGCGTACCGCCTGCTGCTCCGCGACGACTACCCCTCGTGGCTCTACCCCGTGAAGCACGGTGCGACCACGATCTGGGAACGGTGGAACGGCTGGACGCACGCCGACGGCTTCTTCAACCCGCACATGAATTCCTTCAACCACTACTCCCTCGGCTCCGTGGGCGAGTGGTTGTTCCGCCACGTGGCCGGCATCGAAGTCGACCCCGCGCAGCCCGGCTTCCAGCACTTCATCCTGCGCCCTTATCTGAACTCCGGCCTCGCCCACGCCCGCGCCACCTACCGCACGATGCACGGCGAAATCGCGAGCGCGTGGCAGCTCACCGGCGAAACCTTCACGTGGTCGATCCGCATCCCGGCGAACTGCACCGCGCAGGTTTTCGTGCCGGGAAAAAACGCCGCGGAGATCCTCGGCGCGGGGCGGTATGAGTTTAGTGGGAAGCGGTCAGGCTAACGCGTGAATCTCAAGTTCGCTCATTTTCGGCCTCAGGGTGACGCCGGCCATGAAGGATGCTGAGAAACTGGACCGCGTCATCTTCACGGCGGATACGATAGCGAATGATGTAAGGAAAGCGCGTTACGATGAATCGTCTAACCCCGCCTACTTTCACGGGCCATCGTTCGGGTCCATCCATTACTGCATCGATCGCTTGCTCGGCCTCGTCGAGAAATTCAGCGCCTAACCCCGCCTTCTTCCGATC
Organism: Verrucomicrobiota bacterium; assembly: GCA_048498795.1. Taxonomy (GTDB): domain Bacteria; phylum Verrucomicrobiota; class Verrucomicrobiia; order Opitutales; family Opitutaceae; genus JBEHXH01. Next base: position 146,530 of record JBEHXH010000009.1, on the reverse strand, counting down.
GTAGTACATCGCAGCTGCGATCAAATCCGTCTCGAACTCAGGATGAAACTGGCGATTCATCGCAGCGCCGCGCGCGCCCGACGAAAGACTTCTGACTGAGACTTGGCTTCAACCTTACCTGCGTCCAATTCCTGCGCGCGTGTGAGTGCCGCCAAGTCGTCGAGGGTATCTTCAGACGCTCCAAGGCTCTTCCAGATGGCGGCCGCCACGCTCAAGCGCTCGCGATCCGGCAATTTGAGCGCCGCCTCGGTGACTTGTTGCGTGCTAACCATGGAAGCAGTGTCGCGTAAAAATCCGTGGCGTCAATTCAGCGCAGCATAGCCGTGGTAGGGCGCGTTTTCCGCAACGCGCCGGTTGGACTCGGCTCACTGATCCGCAGAGTCGCAGCGGCGGGCTAGGGATAGCCCGCCCTACCTCGGATCGCTCACTTCCCCGTTTCGAAAGCGTAGCTGCCTGCGCTGACGGCGAAGACTGAGCTGCCGTCTTCGCGGCGGAGGAGTTTTATGCCGGGGCTTTGGTCGGCGGAAGTGTTGCCTTCGGTGACGGTGGCGCCTTCGGCAGTGGGGATGTAAATCGTCGCGGTGGTGTTGGCGGGGATCGTGGTGTGGAGGGTGAATTTTCCGGCGGTGCGATCCCAGCGGACGTGGATCTTGCCATGGATCGAGTCGTAGCTCGCTTCGCACCAAGTGAGGTCGCCGACGGGTTGCGGACGGATGACGATCTGCTTGAAGCCGGGGCCGGCGGGGTCGCAGCGGATGCCGGCGAGGTCGTGGTAGAACCACTCCATCACCTGACCGAGCATGAAGTGATCGTGCGAGGCGGTGAGGCTCGCGTCCCATGATTCGGTGAGCGCAGTCGCACCGCGCTTGAGCTGGTAGCCGTAGCCGGGCTTCTCATCCTGATTGATGAGCGTGTAGATCGCGTCGGAGCGGCCGCCGTCGGCGAGCGCGCGGAGGAGGTAGCGGAAACCGATATCGCCGGCGGTGGCGTAGCCGCGGCGCGTCACGTCCTGCACGAGCGAGTCGATCAACGGCGCGTGATCGGCGGGCTCGGCGAGGCCCATCACGAGCGGGATCGCGAGCGCGGCCTGCGAGCCGGTGGAGTAGCTGACGGGATTCGTTTTGCGGTACTCGCGGTTGTAGCGCTCGCGGATCGCGGCGGCTTTCGCGGCGTAGGTTTTCGCATCGTCGGCTTTGCCGAGGAGCGTGGCGGCACGCGCGATGTTTTGCGCGTCGTCGAAGAGAAACGCGGTCGCGGTGATCGGCGCGGGGGTGAGGCCAGCGCGGCCTTTCTTCGGGTAATCGACATCGTACCAGTCGCCGAGGCCATCGCTGAGGAGGCCGTCGTTGGTGCGCGATTCGAGGTAGGCGAAGTAGCGCTTCATCTGGGTGAAGTGCGCGCGCAGCAGGTCGAGGTCGCCGGTGAACTCATACTGCTGCAGCGGCACGAGGATGAACGAGGCGCCCCACTCCGCGGCACCGCGGAAGGCGCCTTTGAAATCGGCGTACTCGGGCGCGATGTTGGGGATCAGGCCCTCCTCGGTCTGCGCGTCGGCCATGTCGTGCATGCCCTTCGTGTAGATACGCGCGACGTCGAACTCGTAGCGGATCGACGGGCCGTTGAGGTGGTACTGCTCGATCCAGCCAAGCTTCTCGCGGTGCGGGCAATCGGTGAGGACCGACACCATGTTGGACCGCTGCGCCCAGCGCACGAGCGTGTGGATGCGGTTGAGCAGCGGATTGGACGTAGCGAACTCGCCGAGCGGTTGCGCGATCGAGTGGACGATCACGCCCTCGACCGACTCCAGCTTCGGCCGCGCGCCGCCGTCCGTCGCAGGCAGCAATTCCACCGAGAGAAAGCGCGAACCGACATAATAGAATTTCGGAAACCAGGTCTCATCGCCATCGGTCGCCTTGGTATAGCTCCACCACGCGAAGCCGCGCGACGAGCCTCCCATCGTGCCGCGCTCGATGGAGCCGTCTTCGTTGACGACCTCGCCGGGCGAGAGGCGCACCGTCGATCCGGCCGGGCCGCTCACGCGGATGCGCGGCATGAACGACGCATTCTGGCCGAGATCGTAGAGCACCGCGCCCGAGGCGAGCGTGCGGGTGGAGATCGGCTGGCGCGTCTCGATCGCGCGCAGCGGCTCGGCGGAGAAACTATGACCGCGCAGCGTCGGGCCCGGGCGGACGAGATAGACGGCGTGGGACCAGGCCTTGTCGTCGAAGCCGGTTTTGTCCCAATTAACTGGATACAGCCGCGCGTCGAAATCCTCGCCGCCGTAAATGCTGTTGAACGTGATGCCGCCGCGGTCGACGCGCCAGGATTCGTCAGTCCCGACGGTCTCGGTCTTGCCGTCCGCGTATTCGAGTTGGAGCTGCGCGATGGCGCGGAGCGGGCCGAAGGATTTCACGAACTTCGCGAAGCGGTCGCGGCGGACGACGTTGTACATGCCGTTGCCGAGTGTGAGACCGACGGCGTTTTTCCCTTCGCGCAGCAGCGCGGTGACGTCGCGCGTCTCGTAGAGCGTGGTCTTGTCGTAGTCGGTCCAACCGGGCGAGAGCAGGTCGTCGCCGGCCTTGGTGCCGTTGAGCGAGGCCTCGTATTGGCCGAGGCCGCAGACATTGAGCAGCGCGCGCTTAAGGCCGGGCTTCACGGCGAATTCCTTGCGCAGCAGCACGGACTCGCTCGCCCACGGGGCGCAGACCCAGCGCGCGGTCCAATCCTCGGGCTTGAGCAAGCCCATCGTCCACGTGGCGGGAGTGCTCCACGGGGTCTCGTGATTTTCAGCGTCCCACGCGCGGACTTTCCAGAAAACCTGCTGTGAGGATTTTAGCACGGTGCCGGCGTAGCGGCGAAAGGTCGTCTCGTCGGAGGCAACGCGGCCGCTGTCCCAGAGGTCGCCCTTGTCCTGCGCGAGAAGCGCGGCGCTCGACGCGACGAGGAGTTGCCACACGGTTTGCTTCGCGCCGCGGGTGTCGCTCTCGACGCGCCACGAGAGGCGGGGCTGAGTTTCATCGATGCCGAGGGGATCGGTGGAGTATTCGCAGCGGAGCGTGGTGAGGTGCAGAGGCTCGGCGAGTGCGACCGTGGCGAGCGTGAAGGCGGCGAAGAGCGCGCCGAAGCGAAGGTAGGGCGAGTTATTCTTAACCCGCCGCGCTTCGCTCTGCTGGCCAGAGAGACTGAGTCCAACCGGCGCGTTAGGGATAACGCGCCCTACCTCGCGAGTGTGCAAGGAGCGCATGGCTTACAGCTTCGTCGGGTCGATGACCACGTGTTTGATCTTCTTGCGGTCCCACGTGTAGGTGATGTGGACCTTGCCGTCGCTGGTCTGGATCATCGCGGGGTAGGCGTAGCCGGCGCCCTTGGGCTCGCTCTCAAGCGTGACGAGATGTTTCCACGAGAGGCCGTCGGTGGAGATCGCGAGGTCGAGCGGGTAGCGGTTGCCCTTGGCTTCCTCGGCGCGGTGAGCGCTGTGGTTGTACACGAGGAGCTGGCGGCCGTCGGCGAGCGTGACGGCGTCGGTGCCGGAGTTGGGATTCGGGAGGTCGATCGCGGTGAGCGAACTCCACGTCTTGCCGCCGTCCTTCGACCACGTCTGCGCGATCACGCCCTGCTTGGTGCGGCAGAGGGCCTGCAGCGCGCCGCCTTTGTGAAAGAGGATGCTCGGCTGGATCGCGTCGAACGCGGGGCCTTTGCCGACGGGCCCGATCTTCGTCCACGTGGCGCCGGCGTCGCGGGAGATTTCGAAATGCACCAGCCAGCCGTCCTTGTTGCCCTCGGTGCTTGTCGGCGAGAGCCACGCGCCGTCGGGGAGCTGCACGGCCTTGTTCTTGATCGGGCCGAGGATACCGTCGGGGAGTTTCTTTGGCGCGCTCCACGATTTGCCGCCGTCGGTCGAGGTCATCACCATGCCCCACCACGCGCTGGGCGACGGGCCGACCTTGTAGAAGAGGACGAGCGGGCCGTCCTTCGGGTGAAACAAAACTGGGTTCCACGTGGGCAGGCGCGGCTGGCCATCGGGCTGGATGCCGTTGGCGACTTCGACGGCGGGCAGCCACTTGCCGGCCTCTTGGCGCGTGAACCAGATGCCCACGTCGGGATTGCGCTCCTTGGTGCCACCGAACCACGCGGCGCCGAGCGTGCCGGGTGCGATCTCGACGATGGTCGATGCGTGGCACTCGGGGTACGGCGCGCCGTCGTTGAGAAACTCGGACGACAACACCGCAGGCGAGGCCGCCTGCGCGGCGAGCCACGTCGCGGAGGAAAGGAGGAGGGCGAGCAGTTTCGTTTTCATGAAAGGAAGGGAGAGTGGTTCAGGCGGCTTGAGCGGCAGCGACATCGCGCTTCGCGTAACCGAAGGCGGCGATGAGCAGACATGCGGCGGCGACGACGTAGATGACGGCGCCGAAGGCGATGGCCTCGCTCATGTTGGCGACCTCGGCGGCTTTCTTCGCGGCCTCGGTGGTGTCCACCGCGACGTGGCGGCCGTACTTGGTCGCAAGGCCGACGGCGAGCGGACCGAGCGCGCCACCACCCCAACCGACGGTGTTCATGAGACCCGCGGCGGAGGCGCGCGCGCGCGGGGCGATCACGTCGTAGAGGGCAGCGAAGATGTTGGAATCGTACAGGCCTTTGCAGAGGCCGAAGACGCACATTGCGCCGATGAGCGTGGACGCATTGGTCGTGAGGCCGACGAGGCCGATGAAGGTCGCGCCACCGACGAGTCCGAATGCCTGCACCATCATGCGGCCACCGGCGAAACGCTTGGCGAGTCGGTCGGCGAGCAAGCCGCCGAGCGGCACGCTGAGGGCGCTGGCGACGTTGATGAAGACGGTGCCGGAGAGACCGGCGGTGGTGAGCTTGAAGTTGAATTTCTCGGTGAGAAACGTGGGCGTCCACGTGAGGAAGATCGTCGCGACAAAGTTCGCGCCGAGAAATGCGAGCATGAGCAGCACCGCGGTGGGACGGCGGAAAATTTCCGCGAGCGTCTCGCTCACGCTGAGCGCGGGCTCGGCGGGTTTCGCGGACTCGTTCGACTGCTCGGCCTCGCCGCGCGCCGGCTCGCGGAGGAAGCGCCAGAGCATCAGCGCGAGCAACGCACCGGCCGCGCCGAAGAAATAAAAACCCGTGCGCCAACCCATGTGCTCGGCGAACCACGCGCCAGCCCAGCTGCCGCCGATGGTGCCGGCGTACACGCTCGACTGGTGCAGCGACATCGCACGCGAACGCGTCTCGCGGCCGTGATAGTCGCTCACGAGCGACATCGTGGCGGGAAAATAAAACGTCTCACCGAAACCCTCGAGCGCGCGCACGGTGACGAATTGCCAGAGACGCGAGCACCAGCCGGTCATGACCGTGATCGCGCTCCAGAAGAGGCAGCCGCCGAGGATGAGGTATTTGCGCGAGACGCGGTCGGCGATGTAGCCGGCGAGCGGCGCGCCCGCGGCGTAGACCCACGCGAAGGCCGAGCCGATGAGGCCGAGCTGCACGGGGTCGAAACCGAACTCGCCCTTCAGCTTCGGGAAGACAGAGAAGATCGACTGGCGGTCCGCGTAGTTGAAGAAGCAGACGAACCACAGCATGCCGACGACGGCCCACTTGTAGTTTTTTCCGACGGGCTTGCCGGTCGAGGGCGTGGCTTTCGCGGCGGCGACGCTCATGGCTTGGGCGGCGTGGCGAGGAGTTTTTCGACGATGGCGCGGTCGACGGCGATCACGCTGCCGTGACGCGCGTCTTTCGGGAAGGTGACCTTGGCGCTTTCGTCGGTCCACGTCTTCAGATCCTTCGAGGTGACGAGGCCGATGGCGTTGAGCATGTGCTTGTCGAAGTACACGCGCCACGTGTCGCCGACCTTGAGCGCGGTCGGGCCCTCGGCCCAGTAGTCGCCGGTGAGCTTCGGCGAAGGCGCGCTCCACGGGCCATCGGGGGTCTCACCGTGGATCAGGCGGATGTTTTTCTCCGTCTGCGGCTGGAAGGTCTCGTTCTTCACGAACATCAGCCACTCGTTGCCGTTGGGCGCCATGGTGGCGTCGATAACGTTGTAGCCACCGTCGTAGAGCAGCTTCGTCGGCGTGTAGTGCGCGAAGTCGGTCGTGGTCGTGGCGTAGATGCGGTGGTTGCGCTCGGGACGCTTGTTGGACATCGCGGTCTCGGGGAAGCGGCCGAGGATCGTCGTGGACCAGAAGATGAGGTAGTGCTTCTTCGCGGCGTCCCAGATGAGCTCGGGCGCCCAGCAATTCTGCGCGTCGGGCTCGTGCGCCATCACGGGGATGGCCTGCTGCGCGGACCAGTTGATGAGGTCCTTCGACGAGGCGTAGCCGATGGTCTTGCCGGTCCAGCCGGTGGTCCACACGAGGTGAAACGTGCCGTCCGCGCTCCGGTAGAGACACGGGTCGCGCATGATCTTGTTTTCACCGACGGTGGGGTGCAGGTACGGCTTGCCGTCGCCGAGCATGGTGAAGGCGTAGCCGTCCGCGCTCCACGCGAGGCGGAAGCCCTCGGCCTCGCGGTCGTGATAGAAGTACGCGAAGAGGTAGCAGGTATCGGGAAGCTTCGGCGTGTCGGCGGCGCGGGCGAGCGAGAGCAGCAGCAGGCCCGCGAGCAGGGTCAGGAGGCGGTGTTTCATGCGCGGATCAGTCCGTGGGGAGTTCGGTTTTGACGGGCTCGCCATTGGCGCCGAGGCGACGCACGCGGACGGCCATGCCGGGCTTGCCGGGGAGCGTGACGGTGCGGTTCTGCGCGTCGACGAAGTGGTAGCCATCGAGCTTCTTCGCGACGAACTCACCGTCGACGGGCGTGATCGTCATGTCCCACGTGTCGATGACCTCGACCTTGTATTTCTGGCCGTCGGCGACGCCATTCTTGTAGAGCTTGAACTGCCACGACGTCGGCTTCTCGTGGCCGAAATACGTGAGGTAGTACGTGCCGGGGACGCCGCCGGTGGACGGGTCCTGCCACTTGTCGATCGGGTCGATACCCTCGGCCGGGCCGTCCTCGAGGATTTTCCGGAGAAACGCGAGACGCGGCGCGCTCTGGCCGGAGAGGTGGCCGCCAAAAGACGTCCACGTGACCTCGCCGGTGTAGAAATAATCGCCATGGCCCACATAGGTGCCGGCGACGGTGCCGCACCAGAAGCGGTGCACCATTTCCTCGCCGGAGAGATTGCCCCAGCGGAAGGGGCTTTTGCCCTCGTATTTGACTTCATCATACACGACGGGCTTGCGCCACACGCCGCGGTACATCTCGGCGCGGCCGGGCTCCTCGACAGCGGCGCCGTTTTGCATGGAGACGTGCGTGACCCAGGCTTTGCGGTGGTCGTAGATCAGCGCGCCGTTGTGGATCGAGCGGAGGTGGTCGTAGGGATCGGTCGCCTGCACGAGCGCGCCGATGCGGTCCCAGTCGGCCTCGGTCTTGGTGCGGAGGAAATCGTACTCGTTGGAGAGCGACCACCACACGTTGCGAAACGCGCCGAAGCGCGCGATCACGTAGCGCACGTAGCGGTCGTCGTTCTCGGCCGACATCGTCTCGAAGCCGAATTTGCCGTAGGGGTTGAAGATGATCAGGTCGGCCTCAATGCCGAGGTCGCGCAGCTCGCCGACGCGCTGCTCGTAGTGGCGGAAGTACTCGGGATTGTACTTCGTGAGATCCCAGTTGCGCGGCGGCGTGCCGGCGAAGGGCCAAAGCGGCGGCGCGAACTTCTTGTCGTACGGCGTCGGCTGCTGCGTGAGGAGCATGCGGGCCTTGTTGAAGGGCGCGCTCGCGAGCGTCTTCAGCGTCTCTTGCTGCACTTCCTCGGGCGTATCGAGCCAGTTGTAGATCGTCGTGCCGATCTGCTTGTAGGGCGTGCCGTCGGCGTAGGCGAAGTGATACGTGTTGTGCACGCGGACGGGGCCGTGGTTGCCCTTCGTGGCGGCGGTGACGGTGAAGGAGCCGAGCTTGCCGGTGAGGTCCCAGCGATTCGATTTCGTCTCGTAGCGCCAGTTGCCCACGGCCTCGGGCATGAAGCGGACCTTGTAGACACCCTCGCCATCGTAGAAGCCGGGCACTTCGTGCGTGCGCGTGCCGTCGGTGAAGATCGCGGAGAAATTCACCTCGGTGAACGGATTGCCGTCCGAGGGACCTTTCAGGGTGATTTCAAACAGGCCCCATTTCTCGACGGTGTGCATGCGCTCCTGCGCGACGGCGAACGGCGCGACGAGGCAGAGCGCGAGGGCCGCGAGCAGGACGCGGTGAAACGGGCGGGATGATTTGGCAGGCAGCAGGGGATTCATGGTGAGACTTCGCTAAAAGGTTTTAGTTGGAAAGGCGCGCTCAGCGCGGCTGGACGTTGCCGGCCTCGCCGAGGCCGGTGATGACGGCCTTGGTGGGAAATTTATCGCGATACTCCTTCGCCATGGCGGCGACGGTGCGGGCGCTGGGTTTGCCGTTTTTCCAGAGACGCTCCTGCTGGCGCGGAGCAAGATCGGTGGTGCCCTTGGGCGCGAACTCGTCGCCGCGCTCGGTGCGCCACCAGTAGGTGAGATCGATCACGTCGACGACAGCGGCGCGCTTCGGGTCGGCGAGGATAGCGTCCTGCACGTCCTTGCACGCGCTGAGGGCGATGAGCGGGTGCTTGCCTGTTTCCTTTTCCCACTCGGCGACGACATCGAGCCAGAACTGCATGAAGTGCAGCGGGCCGCTGTTTTCGGCGGTGAGCGTGTGGATGACGTTGGGCTCGTCGGCGAGATTGGCGAGGCAGTGGCGGATGAACGCGCGGTGCAGCTCGCGGCGCAGCGGGTTCGAGAGATCGTAGAACTCCGCGGCCATCTTCATCGTGTCGCCGGTGAACGGCACCGGCTCGGTGAAGCCCGTGCCGTTGATGTTGTTGGTCGGACGCCACGGTGAGTCGACCCAATGCGCGCCCGCCTCGATGATGTTGTGCTGGAAATACATTTCGTCGACGAGCACGAGGCCCTTCTGCCGCGCGAGCTGCGCGAACTGATGCAGACGGTCGAAGTACCACGGGTTGTACTTCGTGAGATCGTATTTGCTGAGACCGTCCCACGCGGTGCCCTGCCCGCTGCGCGCGAACGGCTGTTCGTAGAACGGCGGCCACACATCGCCATCGGGGCGGCGCATGCGCTCGTGGTCCATGCGGCGGCGCTCGTACCAGAGGCCGTAGTGGTGGCGGAGCAGCACTTGATGCGAGGCGACCATGCGGTCGGTGAGTTCACCGAGATCGTCCGTGAAAATCGGGCCGCTCAGGCCGGGCGTGAAGCGCGTGATCGCCTGCGCGGTGGGCTCGGCGTTTTCGTAGAGGTAACCGCGCCACCAGGAGATCTGCGTCTCGCGGCCTTCGAGCGGGGCGCCGGCGATGGTGAGCCAGCCGTCTTTCAGGGCGAGGGGTTTGTCGGCCGCGGCTTTGGCGATGGGCGCTGGCGCGATGACGGGCAGGCCAGCGGGCGCAGCGGAGAATTTTCGCGGCGCGAGCGCGCCGATGGCTTTTTCGCCGAGCCGTGAACCTAGCTGCGCGCGATAGAGGCTGAGGAGGCGCTCGCCGCTCACGATGTCGGGGGAATTCCACGCTTCAGGGGTGCCGCGCGTGGACTGGATGAACTCGTTGACGCGGCTCCACCAGCCGTCGCCGAGGAACTGGCCCCAGATGCCGTCGGCCCAGTTCATCGCGGTGGGCGGAGCGCGGTTGATCACGGTGGGCGCGGAGCAATTCCAGAGCATCGAGTTGGCCGAGGCCCAACTGACGCCTTGGTTCCACGTCTCGCGGTTGTTGAGTTCGAGCGTACCGCCGTCGATCAGCACGATGTCGAAGAGCGTGCCGCTCGACCAACTACCGGCCGAGCCGCTGAAACCGTGGCTATGCTCGGCGCTGCACTCGACGAAGGCAGTCGGACCGCCCGTGAAATACCCCGTGGTGAAATCGTTGCGTCCCTCTTCCGCGCGGCAGCGGAGGAACAACGTGAGTTCACCGTCCGTGTGAAACGTGTGGCGGCGATAACCACCCAGCTCGGAGACCGGCGCGAGCGAGGAACAATCCTGCACGGTGACACGGTGAGCGTCGCGGCCGAGGTTGATCGCCGAGCCGGCAAAGTGCACCGCAGTGACATTCGAAATCCATGCGTCCTCCGTCGCGTCGAGTGCGATGGCTTCCCATGCGTGCTGCTCGTCGAGGGGATTGCTCGCATCGAAGGTCGATTCGCAGCGGAGATTTTCCACGCCGACCTGCGTGAGCCGACCGGACCACGTGTAAGCTGTCACGCATGCGCCACCGAATTTTTCATCGAGCGCGGAGGTGATCGGGGCATCGAGCGTCAGCTTGTCGCCATCGACAGCGACGACGGTGCGGTCCCATGTGATGTCGATCGCATCGGGTTTCCACGAGAATTGCTGGCGGCCGGGCGAAACGTCCGTGCCGATGGCGTGGAGCCAGTCTTCGAGCGGCGCATGAAGCTCGGCTACGGTCTTGTGGGTGCGCTGACGCTCCCGCTCGATTTCTTTTCTCCGGGCGCGCTGCTCGTCGGACTCCACGCGGACAATCACGCGCGTGCCGACGGTAAAACCAGCGGGAGCTTTGATGCGCAGGGTCATCGCGTTGACCGGGACGTATGCGTCGGCGACATCGCTCTTTGCGCCAAAGGTGCGGGTGCCCTTGCCACGAATGGCGATCAACGCACGGCGGTCGGTGCCGGTGGCGACGAGGACGGTGCCGGTTTTTTCATCGCTGCCCGAGCCGCGCAGAATGACGCCGCTGGCGTTGATATGAAGCTGGCTGGAAATTTCATAGCGGCCGGGTGCGAGGACGACCGCGCCGCGGATGCCGTGCGCATCGGGTGGGAGCGTGGCCACGTGATCAAGCGCGGCTTGGATGCGCGCGGTGGCGTCACCGGGGGCCGGAGAGACGGAGACCTTCGCGGGCACGTCGGGCAGCGCCACGCCGCCGCCGCTGTAGCCGGCGTAGGAAAAATCGGGCACGCGATTGCCGGCGGCGTCGACGGTGTACTCCAGCTTGTCGCCTTCGCGCGAGAGGTGCACGGCGGGCGGGCGTTGCTCGGCGAGAGCGAGCGCGGCGGTGAGAACAAAAACGGGGGCGATCAGCTTCACGGGAGTTTTCCTTCCAAGGCGGTGAGCGTGGCGACGTGGGCGACCTGCTGGCCGTCGACGAAGACCGTGAGGCCGGCGCCGCGCTTGTAGTGCGTGCCGTCGCGGTCGAAGAGGATGGTGAGGTTGCGACCGTGGTATTTCACGCCGTCGAGGCAGAACCACGGCCACGCGTCGGCGCTCGCGAGCGGGCGGAGTTCGATGACATTGTCGGCGCGCGGGCGGAGGCCGACCGCGCCGGTGATGAGGAGGTCGGCGTAGGTGGAGTGATTGTAAGTGCGGCTGCGCTCGTTGCGGCCCTTGAGCCACTGACCGTCGGTCTCGCTGTAGTATTCGCCGAGATACGGGCGGCCGTCGTAGCGGTGGCTGCGCGTGTAGGTGATGAAGGCATCGAACCAATCGCGCGCGCCCACGAAGTCCTGCGCGGGGTAATCGTCGAGTACATTGGCGAGAGCGGTGAGGGTCTGCGCGGTGGCGAAGGGCCAGACCGCGCCGTCCCACTCGCAGGTGCCAATGCCGTGGGTGCGGAAGGCCGGATGGCGGCGCTCGGCGGTGGTGATGCCGAAGGGCGCGCGGAAGCCGCGCTCGTCGCTGAGCTGCGTCCAGGCGGCCTCGTAGCCCTTGCCCGGCTCGGGCAGATGGAAATACCACGGGATGAAACCGATCTCCTCGCGCGCATCGGAGAACTTGCCGCCGTCCTCGAGGCGGACCTTGAAGAACTTCGCATCGGCGTCCCAGAGTGTATCCTCTAATTGGATACGGATGGCGGCGGCCTTGGCGTCGAACTGCTTGGCGACGTCCTCACGGCCGGCGAGGCGCGCGATGGCGGCGATTGCGACGGCGTTGCCGTACATGTAGCTGTTGAGCGGCGGGCGGAGATTTTTCTTGGTGCGCGAGCCGCTGATGGATTCCTCCATCGCGTCGCGCACGTCGAACTGCCAGTAGAGCGACGGAGCTTCGGCGCCGAAGGTCTTACCGCCGAGCGCGGTCGACGTCGGATCGACGCGCTTGTCTTTTTCCCACTGGTCGAAATCGCGCACAAGGTCGTCGAGCAGGCCGGTGAGCGCGGGCGTGTCTTGCGTGACGAGCCAGCGCTGCCAGAGCGCGTAGGCGAGCCACTGGGAGAAATTGTGCAGGTGCTTCTGCGGCGCGCCGGCATTGCCGCGCAGCCAGTAGAGCACGTCGTCGTCGTGGAACGTCTGATCGCGCAGCCAGCGGCCGTCCATCAAGTGATGGCCGAGCGCGGAGCTGATCGGCTGGGAGCGATTGACGAACTCGGTGAAGACGAAGCGACCGCTCGGGTCCTTGCGCAGGTGTTTGCGGATCGCCCACCAGCGGAACCAGTAAATCTCCTCGGCGTCGCGGTCGGCGCACTCGAAGAACGGCACACGCGCGCTGAGCCACGCCCACGACTCGGCGTTGGGCACGACGTTGACCACCGGCTCGTCCTCCATCGCGTTGAAGTACGCGATGTGGTGGGCGAAGGATTCGGGTTTGAGGATTGTGAGCGCGGGGACCGCCGGAGCGGCGGGAGCGACCGAGGTCGGAGCAGGCGCGGGATCCGCGGCGCGAAGCGGGGAAAGAGCGGTGAGCGCGAGAGCAATCAGCGCGAGGTAGGGCGGGTTATCCTTAACCCGCCGGTTGGATGCGGACTCACCCGAGAGACTGAGTCGAAGCGGCGCGTTAAGGATAACGCGCCCTACCTTAGAGAGAGGCTTCACGGCTTGGAGGGGCTGGCGGTTTTGGTGTAGTCAACGAACTCTTTCGGGTTCGTGCCGTTGAGGTACTCTTCGAGATTGGTGTAGCCATCCTTGTCGGAGTCTTTCGCGCCGTCGGCGGGGTCGGTGGGGTCGAGACCATTGGCGCGTTCCCACGCGTCGGGCATGCCGTCGTGGTCGCTGTCGAGGGGAGCGGGCACGCTGCGGTACTCGAGCCAGCCGCCGACCTGCTCGGGCTTGTCGATAATGCCGTTGCCGACAGCGGGCTTGCCGGAAGCGACCTCGGCAACGACGCGGGCGTCATGACGATCGCGGCGCGGGAGCGTGGCGCCGGCGTTGGCGAGGACGAGCGGGTAGGCGTCGATGGCGGACTGCGTGGTGACGGGCGCGGCGGGGAACGGATCGCGCGCGCGGTTCTGCGCCTCGGAAGTCTTGCCGTTGTCGTAGTCGACGCCGCCCTGCCAGTTGTTGGCCGAGATGGCGGGGAAACCCTCAATGACATTGCCCTCGACGTACCAGTGCGACGGATAGCCGTAGGCGGACTGCGTGTCGTCGATCTTCACGATGCGATGGCGCACGTCGTCCTGCGTGGCGGGACCGGGTTTGTAATAATTGTTCACCATATTGCACGAGGTCGGCTTGCCGTCGGCGGTGCGGTGCTGCCAGTTGAAGATCACGTTGTCGCGGAAATCCATGTTGAGCGTGTGCTCGGTCTTGTTGCCGGCGACGGAGGGATTCCGCCCGGCGGCGTCCGCGAAGAGATTGTGGTGATACGAACCGTTTTCGGCGCCAAGGCTCGCGGCGAAACCGTGCGCGCCCTTCGGGTGGACAGAGTGATTGAGCGGCTCGGCGATGAGGCACCACTGCACGGTGACGTTTTTCACGCCGTGCCACGTGTTGATCGTCTCGTCGATGGACCAACCGACGGTGCAGTGATCGAGAATCACGCGCTGCGCGTCGCGCACCTCGACGCCATCGAGCGGCTCACCGGATTCGGCGCCGGGCCGCACGCGGAGGTAGCGGATGACGACATCGTCGGCCTTGTCGACGCGGAGCGGGCGGCCTTTCAAACAGATGCCGTCCCCGGGCGCGGTCTGGCCGGCGATGGTGATGCGGGAATTTTTGATGACGAGGTCGGTCTTGAGCTCGATGAGACCGGAGACACGAAACACCACCATGCGCGGACCGGCGGACTCAACCGCCTCGCGCAACGTGCCGGGACCGCGGTCGGCGAGGCTCGTCACTTCGAGTACGCGGCCACCACGGCCGCCGACCGAGATGGCGCCGCCGCCCTCGGCCCCGGGGAACGCCGGGACGGCCGGCGGTGCGGCGCGCTGGGCGCGCAGGCTCACGCCCGCGAGAACCGCGAGCAGAACAGCGGTGAGACGACGAGCGGGTTTCATGACGCGAGGGACGACGAACGGGGGAACTTCGCGGCGAAGGTAGCGGAGGGATTAACAGTGCGCATCGAAGCAGAGGACGGAGCGGGAAGACAGAAGTTTTAAAAAAGAAAAAGCGGGGGCGCCGTTAACCAGACGGCACCCCCGCGATATTGACCCTGACGAACAAATCAGAAGTTGCCTCTCACACCGAGGGAGTACTGGACGCCGTACTTTTCATAGTTGGTCATGGCGTCGTAGGTGGCGGAGTTGGGGCCGGCGACCTCCCACTCCGTGGGAGCATTGAGGAGATTGCGCGCCGCGATGAAGACCGCGTAGCGCTTGGTCACCTGGTAATCGAGATTGCCGTCGAGCTGGTAGCGGGCGCGGATGTACTCGCTGCCGCCGGAGCTGACGCCGTTGATGAGCGTGCTCGTGTCGCGCAGCATCTTGCCCTTCCAGTTGAGGAGGATGTTGCCCGAGACTTTCGGATAGGCGAAACGCAGGCCAAAGTTGCGCGAGCGCGGGATGTAGCGCTTCCAATCCGAGGCGGTGACACGCGAGCCGGAGAGTTCGAGGTGCGTGGCGTTCGCCATCAGGAAGAAGTGCTTGGCGATCGGATCGAACCGCTCGAGCGGACCCCACGAGGTGAGGTTCTGCAGCGAGAAGTTGCTGAAGCCGATTTCCCAGCCCTTGATCATGGCATCGCTGATGTTGATGCGCGTGGAGTACTGGTAGCCGACGTAGTCGTGCGAGAGACCGAGGGAGTCGAGCAGCGGGATATCGGCGACTTGGTTGACGGTGCTGAAGAAGTCGCGGATGTCCTTCTTGTACCAGTTGAACATCAGCTGGCCATTGTGCGGGAGGTAGTACTCGAGGGTGTAATCGTAGTTCTTCGCGGTCCACGGACGGAGCGTGGAATTCGAGCCCGTGATCGAGCCCGGATAGACACCGTTGCTCTGGCCGTTGCCGAAGTTGATGTTGTCGCCCACGAAGACGGTCGGCACGACATCGGAGATGTTGGGCCGGCCCATCGTCTTGGCGAATGCGGCGCGCAGGAGGAGGTTTTCCGTGATGTTGAACGTCGCGTGGACGCTCGGGAAGTAGTACGCATAGTCGCGCTGGCCGAAGCTGCCGCGGTAGATGTACGTGAGCGCGTTTTGCTCGGGACCGCCGCTCACCGTGCCGGTGAGCGAGGGCAGGAGCACGTAGCCGGTGCCGGCCGCGTTCTTGATCGGGTGGCCCTGCGCGTCCTTCTGGTAGATCGCATTGCCATCCTGCTTGTAGCTGTAGCCCGCGTCCTTCGTGTACTCGTAGCGGACGCCGCCGACGAGGCGGAGACGGTTGTTGAGGAGCTTCGTGTCGGCCATGATGTAGCCAGCCGAGATGTCTTCCATCAGCAACGGCGAGCGGACCGCGTAGTTCTTGATCGTGTCGCCATCGTTGCCGGCGGAACGAACGAACCAGTTCGGGTGCTGCAGGTACGTCTGGTAGATCTTGTACGGATCGGGCCACTGCGCGCCGGGGCGGCCGAAGCCGGGGCTGGTGCCCGCGACGGAGGTGTCGATGAAGTTCACCTGGCTGGTGACCATCTGCTCGTCACCGCTGTTGAGCACGCCGTCGGGACCCGCGTAGGTGGTCTCGGTGAGAGTGTACTTCTGGTCGCGGATGAGGCCGTTGTAGCTGCCGCCGAGCTTCAGCGAGACCGGGATGCCGCGCACGTCGAACGAGCGGGACACACTGCCGCGGAAATCCTTGACCGTGTCCTGATTGTCCGCCGGCTGGCTTGTGACCTTGCCGAGGTTGTAGCTGCCAAGGTTGAGCTCGTTAATCGCGTTGCCGTTCGCATCCAGCACCTGGGTCTTGGCGACCGAGGCGGAGGAATTGTCGATGCCGATCAGGTTGACCGTTTTGACATTGGGCAGGGACGTCGAGATGCCGTTCCAGAAACCCTTGGAGGTATCGCGGACGCGGTTGTTCGAGTTCGAGTACGTGCCGGCGAGTTCGGTTTTCCAATCGGCGCCGTTATAATTCCAGCGGCCACCGATCGCGCGGAGCAGACCGTTGCGGTTCTGGAAGCTGTTGCTCATGCCGGCCGAGCCCGTGCCCGCGGTGCCGGTAGAACCAAACGTATTATGCTCATCCCACGAAACCGGGTTGCCGCCGCCGATGCTGTAGTTGATCGAGCGGGAGGCCTGCTGCTGGTAGTTCGCGTTGGCCTGCGCGGTGAACGAGAGGACATTTCGCTCGAACGGCTTCCAGTCGACCGTGATCGAGCCGGAGGTGCGGTCGAGGCGATTGGGCGCGAAGGTCGAGTTCATCGACGTCGTCTGCGGATTGTTCGCAAACGACACGAAACTCGCCTGACCCGCGGTGCCCGTGAAATAGCGGCGGCCGGGGACGGCCTTGTTCTGCAGGTAGTACTGGCTCGACTGCGCGAAGTTCAGCACGATGCCGAGCGTGCGCGACAGCGGGTTGACGTACGTCATGTCGAAGTTCGGACGGACATGGTACTGGTCGCCGGCGCCGGGCCCGGGGTTCTTGCCGAGCTTGAGGTCGTTGCTGTTGCCCGAGAGGAAAATCTGCGCACGCAGCTCAGGCTTCGAACGCTCGAAGGCGCTCTTGCTCACGAAATTGACCGAGCCGCCGAGGAGATTGGCGGATTGGTCGGGCGTCGGGAGCTTGGTGACTTCGATGCGGGCGAGGTTGTTGATGTTGGCCTGCTCGAGGAGGAACTGGCGCGACGACGTCTGCGTATTGGCGATCTGCGTCGAGGCGAGCGCACCACCGTCCATGGTGACGTTGGTGTAGTTCGGATCGAAACCGCGGATCATGATACCGGAGGGACTGTTGCCGTCCTTCACGTCGAGCGAGATGCCGGGGACGAATTTCACGAATTCGCCGATGTTGCCCTGATTGATGTCGCCGAAGGCGTCGGTCGAGATGACGTCCTTGCGGTTGGCGGCGTAGCGCTGCTCGTTGAGCGCGATGGCGGCGGCGTTGGTCTCGCGCTCGCCCTGCACGACGAACTGCTGGAGCTGCACGACGCCGTTCTGGTCGGGCTTGCCGACCTGGCTCAGGCTGATGTCCTGCTGGAGGCTCTGGCCGGCCGCTACGGTAGCGGTAACAGTCTGCACCTGCATGCCGGTGTAGGAGACCTTCAAGGTGACCGGGCCGGCGGGGACGTTGGAGATACGGTACTCGCCGCCGACGTCGGTGAAGGCCTCGAGCTTGGTGCCCTCGACGGTCACGCGGGCATTGAGCACGAAGGAGCCGGTATCCACATTTTGGATACGGCCGGCGATCGTGCCGGTGGCGACCTGCGCATGGACCGCAGCGGGCGCGGCCAGGAGCAGGGCGAAGGCGCCGGCCGGGACCGGGCCGAGCGCGAGCAAGGCAGGGAGCAGCCGCCGCGCGCGCGCGGAAGCGGAGGGAGAGGCGAGCACGGGGCTCGCCGTCGCAGCAGGTGCTGGGTGGGCACCGCCGTCGCATGGGGGATTCCAAGGCGAAGACATGGGCTTATTGGGTTAGGGGACGAAACGGCGGGGGAAGCCGTGGTTCTGAGGGGTGAGTATGTTATTTCATATGAAATAACATGATTGACTTTGTAATTTCATGAACTAATTTGTCAACAAGTTTTCGCTTCTACCCTGCCCCACTCGTCCTCGCTCCCCCGTCGCGATGGCCCAAAAAAAACTCGTCACGATCACCGACGTCGCGCGTGCCGCCGGCGTCGCCCTCGGCACGGTCTCCCGTGTCTTCAACAATGTCGCGGATGTAAATCCCGACACCCAGGAAAAGGTCTGGCAGACCGCCCGGGAGCTCGGCTATCGCCGCATCCGCCAGCGCCGCGGCGCTGGGCGCAACGGCCACGATCTGCGCAACGGCCTGCACGCAGATATCGGCGTGGTCGTCTTCGGCATGGAGGACACGCTCGTGCAGGTGCCGGTGGTCAGCTCGGCGCTGCAAGGCATCGAGCACGCGCTCGCGGGGCACGGCCATACGCTGATGCTCGCCAACATCCCGACGGGCGACCGCATCCCGCCCTTTCTCGCCGAGGGGCGTGTAGCGGGGCTCATTCTGAAAGGCCCCAATCAAGGCGACCTCCCGCCCGAATCCGACACCGAGCTGCTGCGCTCAGCGTACCGCGTGCCCCATGTGTGGCTGATGGGTCGCCTGCCCGGCGCGCAGGGCGATCACGTGAATTTCGACACGGAGGTCGCAGGGCGGCTCGCCGCCACGCACCTGCGCGAGAAGGGGCATCGCCGGGTGGCGTTTTTCAACCCAAAGCCCGGCCAGATCCAGTTTGAGAAACTGAAAAACGCCTTCTTGGTCGCCGCGCTGCGTCTCGGCCTCGACTACTCCCTGCTGGAGCTCGAGCCCCCGCCGACCCGCGCCTGGCCGCTGCCCGCGATTACACTCGAGGAAAACGTCGATCTCCTCGTGCAGCGCTGGTCCGCAATCCCCGCAGGAAAACGCCCGACGGCACTCTTCGTCCCCTCCGATCGCACGGCGGTTCAGCTCTACTCCGCGCTCGAGCGCGCCGGGCTGCATGTGGGCACCGACATCGGGCTCGTCTCGTGCAACAACGAGAAGTCCCTCCTCATGAACCTCCATCCTGGGCTCACCACGATCGACATCCACGCGGACGACATCGGCCGCCGCGCGGTGGACCAGCTCCTATGGCGTATCCGCCATCCGTTGGAGCCGCTTTCCCTGCAAATCCTCGTCGACCCTACCCTCGTCGAGCGCGGATCGGTGCCCACGCGGTAAGCGCGCGTCAAAATCGGTCATTTTGTTGCAAAAACCGCCGCGAGCTGCCGTGGTTTTCATTGAAATTGACTAATCAAATAGTTGTTTCATGAAATAAACGCTCCATGTCGTTTCTCACCCGCCCTGTCCTCCTGCAACAGCCTGCGCGCCTCGCCTTTGGCGATGGCGTGGCGCTGGACGCCGCGGATGAGCTGGTGCGGCGCGGCCTGAAGAGCGCCCTGCTCGTCACGTCGCCGCGCACGGCGCCGCTCGCGCAGCCGCTGATCGGTGCGCTGACCGCGAAGGGCGTGGCGGTGCGGATCGTGAGCGATGTGCCGCCGGAGCCGACGGTGGCGGCGTTCGAAAGCATCCTGAAGCGCGAGCGTACCCAACCGGTGGACAGCGTGCTCGCCCTCGGCGGCGGCAGCGTGATCGACGTGGCGAAGCTCCTCGCGGCGCTCCTGCCCGAGCCGCGACCGGTGAAAGAGTTTTTCGGCATCAGCCTGCTGCCACCGCGCAAGATCTACCTCGCCTGCCTGCCCACCACGGCAGGCACCGGCGCCGAGGTCTCGCCCAACGCCATCCTCCTCGACGAAGCGGAGCAGCTCAAGAAGGGCGTCGTCTCGCCGTGGCTCGTGCCGGATGCGGCGTTTGTCGATCCGCTGCTCACGGTCTCGTTGCCCGCGGACATCACAGCGGCAACGGGACTCGATGCGCTCACGCACTGCATCGAGGCGTATGCCAACAAATTTGCCCACCCCGCGGTCGATCTCTACGCGTTGGAGGGCATCCGCCTCATCAGCCGCCATCTGCTGCGCGCAGTGAAAAACGGCTCCGACCTCGAGGCGCGCCGCGCGCTCGCGCTCGGCAGCATGTATGGCGGTTTGTGTCTCGGTCCGGTCAACACCGCCGCGGTGCACGCGCTCGCGTATCCGCTCGGCGGCGAGTTTCGCCTGTCGCATGGCTTGTCGAATGCCCTGCTGCTCCCGCATGTGCTCTTCTTCAATCTCCCGGCCGCGCCCGCGCGCTATGCCGCCATCGCGGTCGCGCTCGGTGCCACGGCGGGCAGCGATGACACAGTGACGGCGGCGCGCGGCATCGATTTTCTCTCCAAGCTCAGCGTCGAGTGCGGCCTGCCGCGCGGCCTGAGCGCGTGCGGCGTGCCCGCGAGCGCCGTGCCGCGTATGGCCGTCGGCGCGATGAAGGTCACCCGCCTCCTGAAGAACAATCTCCGTGAGCTCACCGTCGCCGACGCCGAGCAGATCTACACGGCCGCCCTTTGACCCCCGCTCCTACCTCCTCATGAACACACCCCGCCACCGTGGTATCATCGTCCCCATGGCCACGCCGTTTACCGCCGACGGCCGCCTCGACACCGCCGCCGCCGAGCGCCTGACCGAGCAGCTCGCCGCGCACGGGCTCCACGTTTTCGTCAACGGCACGACCGGCGAGGGCGCATCGATCGCGTTTGCCGATCGGGTGAAACTCACCGAGATCGCGGTGAAGGTCGCCGCGAAGCGCGTGCACGTCTACGCGGGCATCGGCAGCAACTGCTTCGCCGACTCCGTCGAGACCGCCCGCGCCTCGCTCAAGGCCGGGGCTGACGCCGTGGTCGCGCAGCCGCCGTCTTACTACGCCCTCGATGGCGCGGAGATGCAGGCCTATTTCGAGCAGCTCATCGCGCAGGTGAAGGGCTCGTTCATGATCTACAACATCCCGCTCACCATGCACTTGTCGATCCCGGTCGACGTCGTGGCACGGCTCGCCGAGCTGCCGGGCGTGATCGGCTTCAAGGACTCCGAGGGCACCCCCGGCCGCATCGAGGCGGTCTCGGGCAAAGTCGGCGGCAAGGCCGGCTTCTCACTCTTCGTGGGCGTCGCCGCGCTGGGCGTCACGGCCATGAAGCATGGTTACGACGGCGTGGTCCCGAGTTCGGGCAACCTCGCGCCGCGCCTCTGGCAGCAGTTTGACCAGGCGGCACTCGCCGGGGACTGGGCGGCGGCGGAGAAATTCCAGCAGCAGCTCGACGTTATTGCTGGGATTTTGCAAAAAGGACGCTCCCTCGCCCAGTTCCTCGCCGCGATGAAGGCCGCCCTGCACCTCCGCGGGCTCTGCACCCCGGCCATGCTGCCGCCGCTCCGCGCGATGGACCCGGCCGCGATGGCCTCCCTGCGCCTCGAACTCGGCGCGGCGGGCGTGCTCTAACCCACAGCCCGCGAACGCGCGCCGCGCATCTCCTTTGCCCGACGTGCGTCCCGCTGCAGTCCGCCTCACCTTCGAACCGATCCTGTGACCGCCCCTGCTGCTCCGCTGCACCTCCTCGCCGACGACCTCACGGGCGCCGCCGAGGTCGCCGCGCTTGGGCACGCCCGGGGATTGCGGGCTTTTGTCGTCTCGGACCCGACAGATAAGCGGGCTCTGCCGGTCACGGCGGAGTGGGTTGTTCACAATACGGATTCCCGGCTTTTACCACCGCATGTTACAGGCGAAAAGATCCGCGGTGCCCTCCGCCAGCTCGGAGCGAGCCCGACGATCTTCTTCAAGAAGACCGACTCCGTCCTGCGCGGCGCGGTCGTGGCCGAGCTGACCGCCGCGGCGCATGCGCTGGGCCGGTCGCGCATCCTACTCGTGCCCGCCAACCCATCGCTCGGGCGCATCATCCGCGGCGGCTGCTATTATGTGAATGGCGCACCGCTCGCGACGACGGCGTTCGCCCGCGATCCGCATCATCCGGCGCGCAGCAGCTCAGTGCTCGATCTGCTCGGGCCGAGCTACGATTTCCCGGTCGTGTCGGCGAAGCCGGGCGACCCGCTCCCGGCCAATGGACTGATCATCGGCGACGCCACCAATGCGGCCGATGTGGCGGCGTGGGCCGCGCAGGTCGACGAGCGCACGCTAGCGGCAGGCGCGGCGGATTTCTGCACCGCGCTCATGGAGGCCAAGGCGCTAAAGGGCAGTGAGTTGAACAACATCGTCCCGCTGCCGCCGGGGCCAGTACTCTTCCTGTCGGGTACGACTTCCGGAGCCTCGCGCGACCTGCTCACACGGCTCTCGGCGTATACGCTGCCGACCGCCCATGCCGACCTGCCGGCGCTCAATTCCCATCTCCGCACGGCCCTCGCGCAGCATCAGCTCGCCGCGCTCGCGCCCACCGCGGAAATCTCCCCGGACCCGCTCGCTCCGGCGCGGCTCGCACATATGTTTGCGGCGCTGTCCACCGCGCTCCATGCCACCCACGGTTTCCGCCATCTCGTGGTCGAGGGCGGCGCGACGTCCGCGGTCGTTCTCGCGGCTCTGCGGTGGTCTCAGCTTGAGCTGCTCCACCTCTGGGCGCCGGGCGTCGTGACCCTCCGTCCGACGGTCGCGCCGCACTGCTGCGTCACGCTCAAGCCCGGTTCGTACGCCTGGCCGGCGGAGTTTTTGGCCCTGCTGCCTCAGCCGGTTTCAGCCTGAATTGTTACAAGCACCCCGCGCACTTATTCACACGATGTCCACACCCTCCCTCCCCATCGTAGCGATCACCCTCGGCGACCCCGCCGGCACCGGCCCGGAGCTGCTGACCAAGGCCTTCTCCCAGCCCGAGGTGCAGGCCCTCTGCCGCCCCCTGATCGTGGGTGACGCCGCCGTGCTCGACGCCGCCCAGAAGTACACCGGCACCAAGCTCACGATCAACTCCGTCGCAACCGTCGCCGCTGCCCGTTTCGCCCCCGGCAGCCTCGATGTGCTCGACCTGAAGAACGTCGATTTCCCGAAGCTCACTCTCGGCAAGGCCGACCCGATGTGCGGGCACGCCGCCTACGAGTACGTGAAACGCGCCGCAGAACTCGCTCTCGCCAAGGAAGTTGGTGCCATCGTCACGTCCGCCATCAACAAGGCCGCGCTCAACGCCGCCGGGCACCACTTCGACGGTCACACCGGCCTGCTCGCCGAGGTGTGCAAGGCGCCCGGCGCCACCATGATGCTCGTCGCCGACAAGCTCCGCGTGAGCCACGTCTCGACCCACGTCTCGCTGCGGCAGGCGATTGATCGCGTTCGCCCGGAACGCATTATCAAAGTCCTCCAGCTCACCAACGACGCCGTGAAACGCCTCGGCGTCGCCAAGCCCCGTCTCGCCGTCGCCGGCCTCAATCCGCACGCGGGCGAGGGCGGGCTCTTCGGTGATGAAGAGGCGAAATTCATCGCCCCGGCCATCGCGCAGGCGCGTGAGCTGGGCCTCGACGCCTCCGGCCCGCATCCGGGCGACACGGTGTTTTTCCGCACGTTGCAGGGCGAGTTCGACGGCGCGGTCGCGATGTTTCACGACCAAGGCCACGTCGCCGCCAAGATGCTCGGCATCTGGCGCGGCGTAAACGTCACCCTCGGCCTCCCCATCATCCGCACGTCCGTCGAGCACGGCACCGATTTCGCCAACGCCGGCACCGGCCGCGGCGACCCTCGCAGCCTCATCGAGGCCCTCAAGCTCGCCGCCACGATGTCCCGCCCGAGCTGAGCGCCCCGCAAAAAACCCCGCCCCATGTTTACCCCAATCCCTTCCGCCGCAAAAAAGCGCAAAAGCGCCTTCACTTCCGCCTTTACCCTCCCGCGCGCCTATAGGCGCGATGGCGACTCCCGCCGCAGCCCCCGTCTTTTTGCGCCTTTTTGCGGCCCTCAAAAATTCGCTCTCTTCCTCGCCACCACCGCCGCAGCCGCTTTTGCCCAAGACGAGGCGAAGCCCGCCGCGGCCTCCGTCCCGCCGCCGCTCACCTACATTGGCACCGATCACGCCACGCCCACCGGCGACGGCAATCTCCGCCCGGTTGTCGGCGTGCAGAATATCCAGGTCGCCCGCGCCAACCGCACCGCGTCCGAGCACGGCGACAAGCTCACCGACACCTACCAGCACGCGCCGATGCTGTGCTACTGGCAGGGGAAATTTTATCTCGAGTACCTCAGTGCGCCGGTCAACGAACACGACCAGCCGACCGTGACCTCGCTGCTGACGTCGACCGACGGCCTTAACTGGTCGACGCCGCACGTGATCTTCCCGGCCTTCGCGCTGCCCGATGGCTCGCAGTCGATCAACCACCAGCGCATGGGCTTCTACGTCGCGCCCGCCAGCGTGGCCGACGGCGGCGCGGGGCGGCTGCTCGTGCTCGCCTTCTACGGCAAGCATCCCGCGCCCAACGACGGCACCGGCATCGGTCGCGCCGTGCGCGAGGTCCACGCCGACGGCACGCTCGGCCCGATCTATTTCATCCGGTTCAACGTGAAGCAGCCGTTCCCCGGTTTCACGCCGCCGTATCCGCTGTATTCAAAATCCAATGACAAGGGCTTCGTCGCTGCCTGCGACGCGCTGCTCGCCGACAAGCTCATGACCGCCCAGTGGTGGGAGGAGGACCAGCTCGACAGCACCGGCTTCTTCAGCATCTCGGGCAAGGCGCTCTCGTTCGTCCATCGCCCCGACGGCTCCGTGCTCGGCATCTGGAAGAACCGCGTCTCCGCCACCACGCGCGACAACGGCGTCACGTGGCAGAACAAATCCTTCGCGGGCAACATGCCCAACAACGCGTCGAAGTACTGGCTGCAGCATACCGCCGACGGCAAGTACGCGCTCGTGCTCAATCCCACCAACCGCAACCGCTACCCGCTCGCGGTGATGACGAGCACCGACAGCGACAAGTTCACCAATCTCTGGACCGTCTTCGGTGAGCTGCCCGACCAGCGTTTCGGCGGCGGCTTCAAGAATCTCGGCCCGCAGTACGTGCGCGGCATCGTCGAGGGCAATGGCGCTCCGCCCGACGCCGACCACGCGATGTGGCTCACCCACTCCGTCAACAAGGAGGACATCTGGGTCACGCGCGTCCCCACGCCGATCACCGCCACCGCCGCGCCCGGCCCGATCAGCGACAACTTCGAGTCGACCGCGCCCGGCACCTTGCCCGCCAACTGGAACATCTACTCCCCGCTCTGGGCGCCCGTGCGCGTCGTCGAGACCAACTCCGCCGCCAAGCACGCCCTCGAACTCCGCGATGAGGACCCGTACGACTACGCGCGCGCGATCCGCGTCTTCCCCGTCACGCACGGCGTGAAAATTTCCTTCAAAGTCTTCGCCGCGCAGACCAACGGCCGCCTCGAAATCGATTTGCTCGACGGTACCGGCCTCCGCCCCGTGCGCCTCGCGCTCGAAGAAGACGGCACGCTCTGGGCCTGTCACGAAGGCCAGTGGTTCAAGGCCACCACTTACACCGCCAACGCCTGGCACACGATCACGCTCGAGATCTCCCGCAGCGCCACCGCCGACAACTGCGCGATCACTTTCGACGGCAAGGAAATGCTCACCCGCGCCGCCATCTTCACTGACCCCGTCGCCACCGTCGAACGCATCTCCTTCCGCACTGGCGTGTATCGCGAACGTGGATACGGCGGACGCGACCTCCCCGGCGCCGACAAGAAAGTCCCCGCCACCCGCTTCCTGATCGACGACGTCTCGATCACGCCCAACTGAGCTCCGCCGCTTTTCGTCTAAGTACCCGCTGCGTTTCCGTGTCACCTCCCTCGACATGAAATCACGCACTCCCCTCATCGCCCTGCTCGCTGTAGCCACCGTCGCCACCCTCGGCTGGCTGTGGTCGAAGCAGCGCGCGTCCACGGCCCAGCAGCTCGCCCGCGCTGAACCCGCCGCGAAACCCAGCATCGCTGAGCTACCGGCCGGCCCCACCCAAAACAAAGTCCCCGAAAAGCCCGCCGCTCTCTCGCCGGCTCGTGACACTCAGCGCACGGTCAGTTCATCCCAACCCGCTACGCCTGCGAACCCGAAAGAAGAAGCGCGCCGCAAAGCCTACACCGAATCCACGCTCTCCGCGATCGAGCGGCAGTACCCGCCGCTTTTTCGCCGACTCCAGCTCTCGCCGGAAAAACTCACCACCTTTAAGAGCCTGATGCTCGAACTGCGTCTGGCCTCTTACGACGAAGCGCGTCGCCGCGCGGCCAACGGCAGTTCGATCGCGCCCCAAGATTCTCTGCGCGTGACCAAGGAGCTGCAGCAGCCCATCTACGACGACATCCGCGCTCTGCTCGGCGACGACGCCTACGCGCTCTACACCGAGTACAACGAATCTCTCACCGAGCGCACCGAGCTCGGCCGTATTACAAAGAATCTCACCGCGCCCGGCGAAGTCCTCTCCGAGACACAGTTCGAGCTGCTGGTCTCCACGCTCGCCAAATTGACTGCTGAGGTCCGCGCCGCGCACAATGGCGTCATCCCTCTCGGCGAATCGCCCGACCAAGTCGCCGCGCGTTTCTCGGCAACGCTGGACAGCGTGCGCAGTTCGCTCACGCCGGAACAGACCGCTGCACTGCAGCGCGCGTTTGCGACCGAGATCTCCGATAGAAAGACCCGACCGCGACTCGGTTAGTTTATTTTCCCGAACTTTCTCTGCTGCTGCTCGTCCCCCTCAACTCCCACACCACCCCATGACCCTGCGCTGGCTCGATCTCACCGTCATCGTCGTCTACATGATCGCCATGCTGCTCGTCGGGCGATCGTTTGCCCGACGACAGACTTCCACCGAGGCGTACTTCGTCGCGAAGCGCTCCATCCCCTCGTGGGCGATGGGCATCTCGATCTACGCCGCACTCATCACGAGCATCACGTTCATCGCGTATCCCGGTTCTGCCTACGCCGGAAACTGGGCTGAGCTCGTCCCCGGCTTCATGGTCGTGGGCGTGCTGATCCTCGTGGGCCTCGTGATCATCCCGTTCTTCCGCCACGCGATCGGCATGAGCGTGTACGAGTACTTCGAGAAGCGCTTCGGCTACGGCGTGCGCGCGTACAGCGCGTTTGCCTTCACGATGGGCCACTTCCTGAAGATGGGCACGGTCTTCTACACGACCGCCGTCACCGTCGAGCGCATCACCGGGTGGAACATCTACGCCGTCCTCATCGGCACCGGCGCGATCACCGTCTTCTACACCGTGATCGGCGGACTCGAAGCCGTGATCTGGACCGATGTCATCCAGGGCTTCGTGAAAGTCATCGGTCTTATCGTGTGTCTCGGGTGGCTATTCATGCACATGCCGGGCGGCATCGGCGCGGCGTTCGATCTCGCGGCATCGAAGCACAAGTTCGACCTCGGCACGTTCAATTTCGATCTCACGAGCAAAACGAGTTTCTGGGTGCTCTCGCTGTATGGCTTTTTCTGGTACCTCCAAAAATACTCCGCCGACCAGACGCTCGTGCAGCGCTACCTCGTGGCGAAGACCGATCGCGACGCGCTCAAGGGCGTGGCGCTCGGCGCGCTGCTCTGCATCCCGGCGTGGACGCTCTTCATGCTGATCGGCACGCTGGTGTGGGCGTACTACCAGCTCTCGCACGAGGCGCTGCCCGCCTCGATCACGAAGCCCGACCAAGTTTTCCCGTACTTCCTCGCGACGAAAATCCCCGAGGGCGCAGCCGGCCTCTTCATGGCTTCGCTCTTCTCCGCCGCGATGGCGATGCTCTCGTCGGACCTTAACTGTCTCTCGGTCGTCGGCGTCGAGGACTACTACCGCAAGCTCAAGCCGCAGGCGACCGATGCGCAGCGGCTCTTCATGGGCAAGCTCATCGTCGGAGTGTGCGGCGCGGCCGCGATTCTCGTCGCGGTGATCATCGCGTGGAAATCGGATCGCGTGTTGTCCTTCTGGTTCACGTCGTCGTCGATCGTCGCGGGCGGCCTCGCAGGCCTGTTCCTCCTCGCCTTCCTCAGTCCGCGCGCGAACAAGCAAGGCACGATCATCGGCATCGTCGCGATGCTGCTCTTCACCACGTACGCCACGCTCTCCTCGGGCAAGGAGCCGGTGCTGAATCTCGGCGCGTGGAATTTCCCGTGGGCCCCGATCATGATCGGCGTGCTCGCGCACGTGGTGCTGCTTGTCGTCGGCTACGGCGCGAGTTTCCTCTTCCAGAGTGACCCAGTTGCAAATCGCGCGATGACGCTCTGGGGCTGGCTCGATCGTCGTCACGAGGTCTCGACAAACTAAGCGGCGTTCGGCCAAGATCGGCGTGCGGCCGCGAAGTTCTCCCTAGCTTCTCTCTGCGGCCCTTCCCCACCCCGCTGTGTTTTCCGTTTTGAAAAAGGCGCCCGTCCTCGCGGGCGCGGCCTTGGCCGTACTCACGCTGCTCGCGTACAGCACGAGCTTTCACGGCGCGTTCGTCTTCGACGACCAGTCCTCGATTCTCGAAAACGCCTCGATCCGCTCCCTCTGGCCGCTCGGCCCCGTGCTCTTTCCACCGCCGGATGCGGGCATCTGCGGCCGGCCGTTTGCCAACCTCACGATGGCGCTCGACTACGCCGTCAGCGGCCCGGCGCCGTGGAGTTACCATGTGGGTAACATTTCAATTCACATCGCCGCTGCGCTCGCGCTCTTCGGCGTGCTGCGCCGCACGCTGCGCCGCGACATCATCGCCCCCGCGCTGCGCGAACACGCCACGCCGCTCGCCTTTACCGCCGCGCTGCTCTGGGCCGTGCATCCGCTCGGCACGAATGCCATCGATTATCTCTCGCAACGCGTCGAGGCGCTGATGGCGCTCTGCTACCTCGCGACGCTTTATGCCTTCATCCGCACCGTCGAGCAGCCCGCGTCGCGCGTGTGGCCTGCGCTCACCGTCGTCGTGTGCCTCCTCGGCATGGCGAGCAAGGAAGTGATGATCACCGCGCCCGTGCTGATCCTGCTTTATGATCGCACGTTTGTCGCGGGTTCGTTTGCCGGTGCGCTGCGCGCTCGCTGGCGACTGCATCTCGCGCTCGCGCTGACGTGGATCTTTCTCGCACGCCTGATGCTGCAAGCGCAGCTCGCCCATCGCGGCATCGGCTACTCGCTCGGCGTTTCGACTTTCGACTACGCACTCAACGAAGCGCGCATCCTGCTCCGTTATCTGCGTCTCGCCGTGTGGCCCTCGCCGCTGGTCTTCGACTACGGCTGGGACTTCGACTGGTCGCGCAGCGTCGTGGTGCCGTCGGTTGCCGCGCTCGGAGCGATCCTTATCACGACTGTCGTCGCGCTCGTGCGCGCCCCAAAGGTTGGCTTCCTGCTCGCTTGGTTCTTCGTGGTGATCTCGCCCGCGTCGAGCATCGTGCCGATCATCCAGCAGCCCGCCGCCGAGAGCCGCACCTACCTGCCACTCGCCGCGCTCACCACGTTGCTCGCCGTCGGTAGCTACGCCGCCCTCGACCGCGCAAAACCCGGCCGCCCCTTTCTCGCGCTCTGTCCCGCCCTTGCCCTCGCGGTGCTCTTCTCCGGCCTCACCCTCCGCCGCCACGCCGACTACCGCTCCCCACTCGCACTCTGGACCGACACAGTGGAAAAGCGCCGCGACAATCCCCGCGCCCACAACAACCTCGGCGGCATCCTGCGCGCCAGCGGCGATCTCCCCGGCACACTCGAACACTTCACCCGCGCCGTCGAACTGAAGACCGGCTACGCCGATGCGCAGGCCAACCTCGCCGCCGCGCTCCTCGACTCCGGCCGCGCCGCCGAGGCGTTGCCCCACGCCGAGACCGCCGCCCAGCTCCAGCCCGATCTCCCCTCCGCGCAGAGCAATCTCGGCTCGGTCCTCATCACCCTCGGCCGCCCCGCCGATGCTCTCGCCGCGCTCACTGCCGCCGCACAGCTCCGTCCCACCGACGCGCGCAACGCCAACAATCTCGCCGTCGCGCACCTCGCCCTCGGCCACGTCGCCGAAGCGCTCGCCGCCGCCGAGACCGCCGTCCGCCTCGATCCGAAATTCGCCGAAGCCCGCTACAACCTCGGCAACGCCCTCGCCAACGCCGGCCGCACCAACGAAGCGATGGAGCAATACCGCTCCGCCCTCGCGATCAATCCCGCCTTCGCCAAGCCCCACCACAACCTCGGTGCCCTCTTCCTCCGCGCCGGCCACCTCGACGAGTCCATCGCCGAATTCCGCGAAGCCCTCCGCCTCGACCCCACCTACACCAGCGCCCGCCAAAACCTCGAAGTCGCCCAGCGCCTCAAGGCCCGCGCCGGCGCACCATAATCCGTCTCCTGTAGCGGCGGTCTATGACCGCCGAATTTTCCGCTGCACACCACGGCCTGTCGGCTTGAAAGCATTCCGCGCTTATGCACCGTTATCCCCCATGCCTAGCGCGACCAAATCCCGCCCCGTAAAATCGGCCCGCCGCCGCAAGGCGAAGCCCGTTTCCGCGCACGGCATCAAGGCCGCTCCGGGCAACGTGTTTGCCGGGTTGGAGCAGTATTTCGGCTGCGTCTCGTTGCCCCGCGACCCGCGTCCGCGCCGGGAAATCCTCCGTGCCCGCTATCTCGCCGATCATAATACTTGATGCTGGTCCGCTGGTCGCGGCGGTCGACCGGTCCGATCCGTTCAGCCGCTGGACGATGGTAGAGATGCTGCGACGCCAAGGCCCGGTCATTGTGACGAGCGCGGCCATCGCCGAAGCCACGCACATCCTCGAAAACGCTCCACGCGCAGTGGACGCACTGGCCCACATCGTGGCCAAGATGCGGGTAGAAGACCCCGCACCGGTCACTGTGCTCACCGAAATGCTCCGCTGGGAGCAACGCATGGACTACGCCGACGCCTGTGCCGTGCTTCTCGCTCGCAAACATCGCGGTGCAGTTGTGCTCACGACGGATCACCGCGATTTCTCCATCTATCGCGTGCCCTTCGTTTCGCCGAAGGGCGAGTTCCACGGCTGAAGGTTTTCGCCCTAGTGAGGATTCCTGTAGCCGCGGTCTATGACCGCCTATTCACACGCTCCGCCTTTAATCCGTGTCCATCGGCGTTTATCCGCGCTTACCCAACGCCCTTCACCTCTTCGCGTCACCTTCGCCCTCTTTGCGTCTTCGCGTTTAACCTCACCTCAGCCCGCGTTTGTTACCGCTGCTCCGGGGGAATCGTCCTGATCCGCGCGGCGAAGGCCGCGTGCTTCGCTGCATCGACGGGGGCGTGCGTGATTTCTTTCGTCGCGGGGCGCGTGCCGAGAAACGTGTTCTTCACCCATTCTGTACGCGGGCGGATCGGGCGCGGAACAAAACCGCCACCGCAGTTGGGGCAGACGTTGAGGATTACGGTCTCCACGCAGTTGCGGCAAAAGGTGCACTCGAAGGAGCAGATCATCGCCTCGGTCGACGCGGGCGGCAGCGCCTTTGCGCAGTGCTCGCAGGTGGGACGCAGTTGGAGAGCCATGCGCGGAGATTGGGCGCACGCGCCTAGCACTGCAATGGCTTCACTCGCGCCGAGCTGCACACTGCGGCGCATTCTTCGGTGCTAGCTGACCGCGCCCGGATCGGTCGGAGGCGGGCCTTCGCCCTCTTCGGGCGTGCGACCGACGGTTTTCAGAAATGCGCTCATCGCTTCCTCGGAGATGCCGTGGCTGATGCTGAGGTTGTAGCGGTCGTGGAGAAATTTTTCGACGGAGACCCACTCACCGTTCCAGCGGACGCGGCCGGTCCACGCGCAGAAGGTCACGAACTCTTCGAGGCGCTTCACCTGCGACGACGCGGCGCGCAGCTCGGCGATGAGGCGGGCCTGCTCGGCCTCGGCGTTGCGTTGCTGCGCCATCGCCGCCGCGAGGAAGAGCGCGCTGCCGAGGCACACGCCCATGAAGACATTCAAGTACACCATCTGCTCGCCGCGCTCCACGCCGCGAAACGGGCCCGCCCCCGCCATCACCGCGTCGAAGGCAAAGAGGCCCAGCAGTGCACCGACCGACACCGCGACCGACGGCACGAAGCGCACCGACGCCCACACGAGCAGCGGGAGGATGAAGATCAGGGTCACCGGCAGCGGCAGGCTGTGTGTTGCCCAGCGACCCGCGCCAAGCGCGCCGACGACCAGCGTGAGCGCGGTGAGCAGCGCGAGTTCGCGATACTGTGCGGCCGTCTCGGCCGGGCGCCGCCAGCGGAGCCACACGATGGCCGCAGGCGCAGCGACGAACTGCGCAAAGATATTGGCCGAGTACCACGCCGACGCGGTGGACCAGAGCTGCCCAGCGGCGAGCTGTCCCGCCGACGCGAGCCCGATCATGCCCATCGCCGCGCTGAGCGGCTGCAGTATCAGGGTTTCGGATACAAGGAGCTGCACCACGTCCTTCAACCGGTCGAACTCGATGCGCCGCCCCAGCCGGTCGTGGAACCACCAGCCCGCCAGCGCCGCATCGAGGGCGTTGCCCGTAGACATGATGGTGGTCGCCAGCAGCGGCTCGCCGGTCACGAGCCCAATCGCGAATTCGCCGAGGAAGACTCCGGGCCAGACATTGCGCCCAAAGTAGAGCGACGCTATCAGCGACAGCGCCGACGGCACGAACGGCAGCCATGAGACATTGGCGACGAGCGCGGACGCGGCGATGCAGAGGCGCCCCGTGAAAACATACAGGATCGCCAAAACCGCCCAGATCAGAAGCCAGGATGAACGGGATCGGACTTGGTTCATTACGACGATCGAAACAATGGCACCTGCACCGTTTCTGCCAAATCGAATGTCCTTAGAAATGCGTACGTTTTTTTGACATTACGGTCCTCGAAGCGAGCCGTTGCCAAATGGCTCGCTGAAAACTTCACTCGCGCGACGCATGACCCTCCCCCGGCGGTTTTTTTCGTGGCTTTGCTTTTTCATGTTCGGCGGTTTCGCGCTCGGCGCTCCGCTCGCGACCGAGACCCAGTATCTCTCCGGCCGCGGCAGCGACGATGCGCAGCCGTGGGATTTTTTCTGCACCGGCGGACGCAGCAGCGGCTACTGGACGAAGATCGCCGTGCCCTCGTGCTGGGAGCAGCAGGGCTTCGGCACGTACGACTACGGCGTGGAGTTCAAGCCCAACGACCGCCTGCCCGTGCCGCTCCCGATCCCCGAGGAAAAGGGACTCTACCGGCGCGAGTTCACCGTGCCCGCCGCATGGCAGGGTCGTCAGGTGCGGATCGTCTTCGACGGCGTGCTCACCGATGCCGAGGTGAAGATCAACGGCACGTTCGCCGGGCCCGCGCATCAGGGCGGTTTTTATCAATTCGCCTACGACATCACGGATAAGCTCCGCTTCGACGCACCGAATCGCCTCGAAGTCACCGTCGCCAAGCACTCCGCCAACGAGTCGATCAACCGCGCCGAGCGCATCGGCGACTACTGGAATTTCGGCGGCATCTTCCGCCCCGTACGGCTCGAAGCTCGCCCGCTGCAGCACATTGAGCGCGTGGCGATCGACGCAAAGGCCGACGGAAGTTTTTCCGCCGACGTGTTTCTCGGCGGCGATTTGCCCGCGGGCAACGAGGTCGTCGCGCAGATCACCACGCTCGCCGGCGAAAAAGTCGGCGCGCCTCTCGCCGCCGCGGTGCCGACCGGCACGAAGCAGGTGACGCTCCGCTCGCAGGTCGCTTCGCCCGCGCTCTGGACCGCGGAGACGCCGAATCTCTATCGCGTGGAGTTCACGCTGCGCACCGGCGGCATCGTCGCCGCGGGACACACGCTGACGCAGCGCTTCGGTTTCCGCACGATCGAGGTGCGGGCCGACGGGCTATTTCTCAACGGCGCGCGCGTGACGATGAAGGGTGTGTGCCGCCACAGCTTCTCGCCCGAGACCGGCCGCACGCTCTCGCTCGCGCAGCATCGCGAGGACATCCGCGTCATCAAAGAGGCCAACATGAATGCCGTGCGCATGTCGCACTACCCGCCCGACGCGGACTTCCTCGATCTCTGCGACGAGGCCGGCCTCTACGTGCTCGACGAACTCGGCGGCTGGCAGAGCTGCTACGACACCGCCACGGGCAAAAAGCTCATCGGCGAGATGCTCGCGCGCGACGTGAACCACCCGAGCATTTTGTTCTGGGACAACGGCAACGAGGGCGGCGAAAACGCCGAGAACGACGACGAGTTCGCCAAGCACGACCCGCAGCACCGCACCGTGCTGCACCCATGGGCGAAGTCGTTTCGCGGAATGAATACCTCGCATTACCGTCCGTACAACGAGACGGAGAAATACGTGGAGGGCCCGGATGTCTACATGCCAACGGAGTTTCTTCACGGCCTCTTCGACGGCGGCATGGGCGCGGGCCTCGACGACTACTGGAAACTCATGGGCGAGAAACCGCACGCCGCGGGCGGCTTCCTCTGGGTTTGGATGGACGAGGCGGTCGCGCGCACCGACGACAACGGCCGCCTCGACGCGCGCCGCGATCTCGCGCCCGATGGCCTCGTGGGCCCGCACCGCGAGAAAGAGGGCAGCTTCTACACCGTGCGCGAAATCTGGTCGCCCGTGCAGATCCCGCTCGCACAGTTACCCGCGGATTTCGCCGGCACCCTGCCCGTGCGCAACCGCTACGATTTCCTGAAGCTCGACACGGTAACATTTGAATGGCGCCTGATGAAGTTCGCCCCGCCCGGCGCGCCGCTCTATCACCGCACCCTGCTCGGCCACGGTCGTGTCGCGGGCCCCGCGCTCGCCGCGCGTACCGATGGCGAACTGAAACTTCCGCTCCCTGAAAAGTGGCGCGATGCGGACGTGCTGTACGTCACCGCCATCGATTCCCAACAACGCGAACTCTGGACTTGGAGCTGGCGCTGGAAATCCGGCGCCGAGGTCATCGGCCGCGCCGCGGAAACCAAGGGCGCGGTCGACATGGCTTATCTCAATGGCGAACTCGTCGTCGTCTCCGGCCGCAACGCCGCGCTTTTCGACCGCTCCACTGGCCGGCTCGCCTCGCTCACCCGCGATGGTCGCCGCATCTCACTCTCCGGAGGCCCGCGCCTCGTGGCGTACAAACGCAGCGAACGCTTTTTCAATCCCGTCACAGTGCCCTTTGGCACGCTCACGAAGCTTGATACGCAGCGCAACGGCGAGGCCGTCATCGTGACCGCGTCCTACGACGGTGCGCTCCGCGAAGCGCGCTGGACTATCGCCCCGGACGGCGACGTGCGGCTCGACTACACCTACGAAGGCCCGGGCAACGTCGACCTGCTCGGCGTGGATTTCGATTACCCCGAGGAGAAGATGAAATCGAAGGAGTGGTTCGGCGGCGGCCCGGCGCGCGTGTGGCAGAACCGCCTGAAGGGCACGCAGCTCGCCCGCTGGGACAACGCCTACAACGACCCGATCCCCGGCGTGAGCTGGGATTATCCCGAGTGGAAAGGCTGGTTCTCCGGCTGGCAGTGGATGGCGTTTACTACGACCGAGGGCCGCTTCGCTTTCATCAACGACGGCGGCGCGCCCTACATCGGCGTCTTCGCCCCGCGCGACGGGAAGAACAATCCGATCCTCGCCCTCCCGCGCCTCGGCCTCGGCGTGTACCAAGTGATCCCCGCCATCGGCTCAAAAACCGCCAAGGCCGACCAAACCGGCCCCCAAGGCCAGTCGCAGACCGTCACCGGTCCGATCCACGGTGCCCTCGTGATCCGGCTGCTGGATCAGCCGTGAGCGCGCGACGCGAGTGGTGATTTCGCGATGCCAATCCCGGTCTGCCGCGTCTAGCTTTTCACTGTGCTAAAACGTTCCCTGACTGCTTTTGTCCTGCTGGTGAGTTGTGCGTTGGCGCAGACGCGTCATGAGACGGCGCTCGATGCAGGGTGGCGGAGTGTCGCGGAGGACACCGGCGCGGAAAAATTTCCCGGGGCGGAGCAAGTCGGCTTCGACGATGCGGCGTGGGCGCGGATCGACGTGCCGCACAACTGGGATGACTACGGCGGGGTGCATCGACTCGTGCATGGAAATCTGCACGGCGTCGCGTGGTATCGGCGGGAGTTTGTCGTCGACGCGGCGGAAAAGGGGCGGCGGGTGTTTCTGTATTTCGAGGGCGTGGGCTCGTACGCGACGGTGTGGGTGAACGGCAAACCGGCGGGCAAGCATGCGGGCGGGCGCACGACGTTTACGCTCGATGTGACGGACCTCGTGAACATCGGCGGGAAAAATATCCTCGCGGTGCGCGCGGACCATCCGGCGGACATCAAGGATCTCCCGTGGGTTTGCGGCGGCTGCTCGACGGCACCGGGATTTTCCGAGGGCAGCCAGCCGATGGGAATTTTCCGGCCGGTGCAGCTCGTCACGACCGCGCCCGTACGCGTGGAGCCGTTTGGCGTGCATGTGTGGAACGACGCCGATGCCACCGTGGAGCGCACCGTGGTGCACGTGGAGACCGAAGTGAAAAACTACGGTGCCGCAGCTGCGAGGGTGACGCTTGAGACTAGCCTGCGCGCGCCCGATGGAAAAATCGTCGCGACGCTCCGGGCGGAAAAAGTTCTCGCGCCCGGCGAGCTTGCGACGCTGCGTCAGGATTCGGCGGCGCTCGCGGGCGTGCAGCTTTGGTCGCTGGAAATGCCGGCGCTCTACTCGGTGGAATCGACTGTGCGCGAGGGCGGCACGGAGCGCGACCGTGTGGCAACGACGTTTGGCATTCGC
The DNA here is from genome assembly GCA_048498795.1 of Verrucomicrobiota bacterium. Classification (GTDB taxonomy): domain Bacteria; phylum Verrucomicrobiota; class Verrucomicrobiia; order Opitutales; family Opitutaceae; genus JBEHXH01. The sequence continues at coordinate 110,215 of JBEHXH010000009.1, read as the reverse complement.
ACGATCCAGTGGCCCGATCCCAACGGGCCGGAGGGCGTGCCGTTTCGCCTGAATGGAAAACCCGTGTTCATCAATGGCACGTGCGAGTACGAGCATGTGCTCGGTGCGAGCCATGCGTTTTCGACGGAGCAGATTCGCACGCGCGTCGAGCAGGTGCGCGCGGCGGGATTCAATGCGTTTCGCGATGCGCACCAGCCGCACAACCTGCGCTATCAGGAGTACTGGGACCGCGACGGCCTGCTGTGGTGGCCGCAGTTCGTGGCGCAGATCTGGTACGACACGCCGGAGTTTCGCGCGAACTTCAAGACGCTGCTGCGCGACTGGGTACGCGAGCGACGCAACAATCCGTCGAATGTGCTCTGGGGCCTCGCCAACGAGAGCAAGCTGCCCCCGGAGTTCGCCAAGGAGTGCGTGGCGCTCATCCGTGAGCTCGACCCCACGGCGTCGGGCCAGCGGCTCATCACCACGTGCAATTCCGGCAAGGGCACCGACTGGAACGTGCCGCAAAACTGGAGCGGCACCTACGGCGGCGACCCGGAAAAGTACGCTGAGGAGCTGAAGAAGCAGCGGCTCATCGGCGAGTACGGCGCGTGGCGCAGCCTCGGGCTGCACACCGAGGGCGGCTTCTCGCGCGACGGCGCGCTGAGCGAGGATCGTTTCGCGGCGCTGATGGAGCGGAAGATTTTCCTCGGCGAGTCGGTGCGCAACGAGAGCGCGGGCCAGTTTCACTGGCTGCTCGCGACGCACGACAATCCCGGCCGCATCATCAACGCCAAGCAGCAGCAGGGCAGCGATGGCTGGGCCGAACTCGACCGCGTGGGTCCGGCGAACAACAAGGGCCTGCTCACCCTCTGGGGCGAGCCGACCGACGCCTACTATCTCTACCGCGCCAACTACGTCGCCGCGGCGAAGGACCCGATGGTCTATCTCGTGTCGCACACGTGGCCCGACCGCTGGAGCGAGCCTGGTAAGAAGAGCGGGGTCGTGGTGTATTCGAATTGCGACGAAGTGGAGCTTTTCAACGATGTCGGCGGTGCGTCGCTCGGGGTGCGGAAGCGCGGGCCAGTCGGCACGCATTTCCAGTGGGACGACGTCGACGTGAAGTACAACGTGCTCGTCGCCGTGGGCCGCGTCAGCGGCAAGGTCGTGGCGCGCGACGCCATCGTGCTGAAAAATCTCCCCGAGGCACCGCATCGTCGCGCGCTCAATGGCGACGTGAAGACGCTCACCGCGGCCGAGCGCGGCTGGAACTACCTCTATCGCGTCAACTGCGGCGGTAGTGATTTTGTGGATACGAATGGCCAGCGCTGGAGCGCAGATCACGATTTCGCGGAGGGCGATCCGTGGGGTGCGCGCTCGTGGGGCGGCGAGTACGACGACGTGCCGGAACGCTTCGGCAGTCAGCGTGAGATGAGCGATGCGGTCGTGGGCACGAACGACGAAGCGTTGTTTCAGACGTATCGCTACGGGCGCGAAAAACTCAGCTATCGCTTCAAGGTGCCGCAGACCGCGGCCGACTATCGCGTGGAGCTTTTCTTCACTGAGCCGTGGTACGGCCGCGGTGGCGGCGATTGCACGGGCTGGCGGCTCTTCGATGTCGCGGTGAACGGTGGCACGGTGTTGCGTGATCTCGATGTATGGAAGGAAAGCGGTGGCTCGGCGCACGCGCTGAAGAAAGTCGTCACCGCGCGCGCGAAGGGTGGCTGGCTGGAAATTTCTTTTCCGCGCGTAGCCTCGTACGAGGCGGTCATCTCGGGCATAGCGATCGCGACGACCGATCTGCAGGCGAAAACTCCCGCGATGCCGGCGCAGAGCGCGGCAAAACGCGCGCTCGCGAAGCGTTCGACGGTGCAGGGCACGGGCGGCGAAGTGTACACGGCGACGAAGACTCAGCTCACCGGCGGAAAAATGGAGAATGGCGTCGCCCAGCTCGCGGCTCCGGCAGGAGGAACGGCCACGTGGTCCATCGCCGCGGGCCTCGGCGGCGCGCACGACGTGACCCTGCGCTATGCGAGCAATGCGGCGGTGACGCTCGAAATCAAAATCGTGATGCCCGACGGCACGGTGGTGGACACGAAGACGTGGACCGCACCCACGACCGGCGGCGCACTCGGCGCGAGCGCACCGGATGGTGGGCTGAGTTTCAACGCGGGCAACTATACGGCCGTGCTGACGAAGACCGGCGCGGGTGCAGTGACGATCGAGGCGCTGGTGGTGCGATAACGGTAGGGCGGACTATCCCTAGTCCGCCGCGTTGGACCCAGAAGAGCATACCGCCACAGATTACACTGATGGGCACCGATAAGTGCCTTCGATCATCTGTGCGCATCAGTGCAATCTGTGGCAGTATTTTTCTGCCGAGCGCAACCGGCGCTTTAGGGATAAAGCGCCCTACCTCGGAGCGGCTGGCGTGATCGGTGCGGGCTCTTCGAGGAACCAGCGCTTGGGGTCGGAGAGATCGCGCCAGGCGGACGGAAGTTTTTTGGGCGCGTCGAAGTCGCGCCATTTTTCGGTGAGTGGAGCAGACTCGCTGGTCCATGGTTCGTGCAGGCTGACGGAGTAGGCTTCGCGAGCTCGTGGTTGAGCGGAAGGAGCGAACGAGGCGGCGCTCACGAGCATGAAGCCGGAAGCGGCCATCGCGGCGGCGGCGAAGATATATTTCCTTCGGAGAAAATCGGGCCGCACGATCATGGGACGAAGTGTGACGGAAACGGCTTGAGAGGCGACGGCAAATTTTTGGCCACAGATTACACTGATCGGCACAGATAACTAAGACCTCACCTTATCTGTGACCATCGGTGTAATCTGTGGCGCGATTTCGCTGCGGAGCGCAACCGGCGCTTTAGGGATAAAGCGCCCTACCTTGGACGGCTATGCGACGACCAACTCGAAGCCGGCTTTCCGGAGGGCGCGGTGGAGAGTGGTGATATGGGCGCGGTTGCGCGTCTCGACGGTGCAGATGGCGTGGACGGCGTAGACGTCGGGGCCGCTGAAGGCGCGGTCGTGCTCGATGTCCTGGATGCTCGCACCGTTGGCGGCGATCACGCGGGTGAGCTCGGCGAGGCCGCCGGGGCGATCGCTGATCTTGGCGGTGAAGCGCGTGAGGCGGCCGTCGTGCACGAGGCCTTTGCCGATCACGCGGCTGAGGATCGCGGGGTCGATGTTGCCGCCGCAGACGACGAGGGCGACGCGCTTGCCTTTCAACGCGGGGAGCTTGCCCGCCATGAGCGCGGCGAGCGGCGTGGCAGCGGCGCCCTCGACGACGGTTTTCTCCAGCTCGAGCATGCGCAGAATCGCGAGGGAGATCCACGCCTCGTCGACGCGCACGACGTGATCGACGCGATTGCGGGCGATCGCAAAAGCGTTGGCGCCGACGGTGAGGGTCGCGAGGCCGTCGGCGAGCGTGGGGCGGCGCGGCATGGTGACGGGTTTGCCGGCGCGGAGTGCGGCGGAGAAATTTCCCGTGGATGTGCTCTCGACGCCGATCACACGCACGCGCGGGCGAATAGATTTCACGGCGAGCGCGACGCCGGCGATGAGCCCGCCGCCGCCGACGGGGCAGACAATCGCATCGACGTCGGGCACCTGCTCAAGGATTTCGAGGCCGAGCGTGCCTTGGCCGGCGATGATGTCGGGCGCGTCGAAGCCGTGGATGTACGCGAGGCTCTCCGCGGCGACGAGTCGGTCGGCTTCGGCGCGGGCCTCGGCGAAATCGCTTCCGCGCACGAGCACGCGGGCGCCGAGCCGCTCGCAGGTGGCGATTTTGATGAGCGGTGCGTAGTCGGGCATCACCACGGTGACGGGGATGCCGAGGAGCTTGCCGTGGTACGCGAGACCGAGCGCATGGTTGCCCGCGCTGGCAGCGATGACGCCGCGTTTTTTCTGCGCGGGCTTGAGCCGGAGCAGCGCGTTGCGGGCGCCGCGCTCCTTGAACGAGCCGGTGCGCTGAAAGTTGTCGAGTTTGCAGAAGACGCGCGCGCCGGTGATCTCGCTCAGCGGAATCGACTCGGCGCACGGCGTGACCACCACACCGCCCGCGATGCGCCGACGCGCAGCGCGGACATCGGCCAGGGTAACGACGGACATGGGCAGAGTGTGGAGGTAGACTGAGACTAGGTTAAGCGCAAAGACGCTAAGGTGGCGAAGGATCGCGAAGTTGATGAAGTGTGGTGGGAGAAAAATTTTGTCCGGTTTGGGGCGGGGGCGGGCTATACAGGGTGAAAGGCCATGATCGATGATGCCCAATTGCTGCGCGATTTTGCGGGGACCGGCTCGGAGGCGAGTTTCGCCGAGCTCGTGCGGCGGCATGTCGGCTGGGTCTATCAAGCGGCGCTGCGGCGCACGGGCGGGCGGCATGATCTCGCGCAGGACGTGGCGCAAAACGTCTTCACCGCGCTCGCGCAAAATGCCGCGACGCTCGCCGCGCGCGATTCGCTCGCGGGCTGGCTGCACGTCGCCACGCGCTACGGGGCAGCACGCGCACGTCGTGCGGAGTCCCGTCGGCAACAACGCGAAACCGCAGCCTGGCACATGAGCGAGATCGAACACGAAGGCACGGAGGCCGAGTGGACGCGACTGCGGCCGGCGCTAGACGAGGTGCTGGACCGATTGCCGGAGAGCGATCGTGAGGCGCTGCTCGGACGATTTTTTCTCGGGCGTGGATTTGCCGAATTGGGCGCAGCGTGGCGCATCGGCGAGGATGGCGCGCGGAAGCGCGTGGAGCGCGCGCTGGAAAAACTGCGCGGCCAGCTCGCGCGGCGTGGGATCACGTCAACGGCGCTGGCGCTCGGTACGCTGCTCGAAGCGCGCGCGAGTGTCGCGGCGACGGCGGAAGTGCAGGCGGCGGTGACACAGGCCGCGCTGCATGGCGCGGCCTCTGGCACGAGCCCGGCACTCGGGCTTTGGCATCTTATGACGGCAACAAAACTCACCACGACCGCGGCGGGCCTGCTCGGGCTCGCTGCGCTCCTCTTCCTCACGGGCGCGGGCGTGACGGTGCACGAGCTGCACGCGGCGCAAATCGCGGAAGCGACGCGGCTGAGCGCACGGCGCGACACCAACGAAGCGCAAAACCAGCTCGCGGCGCGCGCGCAAGCGGAAGCACGCGCGATCGGAGCGGATCGGTCAACGGGAGCGTCGCCCGCGGCGGCCGATGCAGCAGGGGCGACCACGAGACGCATGGCACCGAGCGTCGCACCGGTCGGACCCGAGGCAGAGCATGCGGATGGGGAGGCGTTTTTGGCGCAGTTTCCGGAGGCGAAGCAGATGCTGCGGACGTTTGGCTCGGCGCAAGTCGCGCGCAATTATGCGATGTCGTATCGGCTGGCCCAGCTCACCCCGGAGCAGATCGCGGAGTTCGAGGCCAGGACGGCGGAGCACTGGGTGAAAACGCTGCGCATCACGCCGCGCAGCATCAACCCGAGCGAAGTGGACCTGCCGGAGGCGGAGCTGCGCGAAATCCTGAGCGACGAGCAGATGCGGCTGTGGAAAGAGTCCAATCGGCCCGGCGCGGCCCAAGCGTGGGCCAAGGACCTCGCGATCGCGGTGAACAGTTACGCGAGTACGCCACTGGAGTTTGCCCAAGTGATGGAGATTGCGCGGATCGTGGCCGACGCCAGCCCGGCGTATCGCGCGGGCCGCGAGGTGGCGATCAATCGCGTGGATTGGGAAGCCACGCTGCCTGCGATCAAGAAGGTGATGAGCGACGACCAGTGGCAGCAGGCGCAACCGTATCTGCTCGAGTTCGAGGTGAAGCGGCGCGCGCGGTTGCTGATGAAAGAGGGCAAGCCATGAGCCCGCGTGCGCAGCGTTGGGTAGGCGCAGCCGCATTAGTCGCGGTGCTCGGAAGCTTTGGTGCAGCGCGCTGGGCGTACCGGGTACGGTGGGACGCCGAGCGCGACGCGGCCGCGGCGCAGCGGCAGGCCGCGGAGCTGCGAGCGCAAATCGACAAAGCGCCGGCGATCGCGGCGGTGAGTTCTCCGGTGAAATCACCCGCGGAACCGACGCCGCCCCCCGCACCGGCTCCGGCTGCAGCGCAAAAACCGAGCATGCAAAAAATCGTGGCGTCGAATCCGGAGTTGCTCGCGATGTATGAGCGGGCGCACCGACTCGCGTTGCCGCAGAAGTACGGGGCGTTTTATCGGCAGCGCCAGCTCACGGCCGAGCAGATTCAGAAACTTGAAGAGCTGCTGAGCCGCGATGGCGAAGACGAAGTCGATTTGTACATGACCGCGGAGAAGCTCGGCCTGAAGCGGGGCGACCCCGCGCTCACCCAGCTGCGCGCGCAGCAGAAAGTGGACATGCGCACCGCGCAGGAAAATCTGCTCGGGGCCGACGGCGTGGCCGCGCTCGAAAAGTACAATCAGACGTTCAGCGTGAGCAGCGATGTGCGCGAGCTGGCGAGCTTGACGGCGTTTACGGCCACGCCGCTCAACGAGTCGCAGCTGACGCGGCTGCGCGAAATCTTCGCGACGACCAAGGTGACCAGTCGCGAGGCGAGCCCGACCGTGCGCGAGGGCAGCGCGATGGCGGAGGTGCTCGCCCAAGCCGCAACGGTGCTTGATGAAGCGCAGATGCAACGCCTGCGCGCGCAAATGGAAGGCCAGCGAATGACGGACCGCCTCGCGCAGTTCTACATCCAGCGCGGGTATAAGTATTGAGGCGAAGAGAGACTAACCTGAGAAGTAGATCGTGCGCAGTGAGTAAGCGGAGCCCAGATTAAGCGCAAAGACGCGAAGGTGGCGAAGGATCGCGAAGAGATGAAGTGTGCTGCGGTAGTAAGTGGGGACGCGGCGCCCTCGCCGCGTTTTGGTGGTTCTTCCGCGACGGGGGCGTCGCGGCCCCATTTGATTTGATTAGCGATCGATGAGGCGACCGGGGGCGGTCGCGCTCCCAGGAGGAGCGAGCGGGTGCTGCGCTGCGCTTACTTTTTCGGTGCGTCGGTTGCGGGCGTAGCAGGCGGCGTTTCAGAGGTAGCGGGCACAGCTGAAGTCGTTGGCGCGGAGGCGGTGTTGGTCGATGCGCTCGCAGAAGCCGAAGAGGTGTTAGTGGTCGCGGCTTCTTGTTGTTTTTGGCGTTCGGCGCGGCGGCGTTGGTATTCTTCGCGGAATTTTTTTAGGTTTTCGCGTTCGGCTTCGGTGAGGGGCGGGCGCGCGGCGGCTGCGGCGTCTTTGTTTTCTTTGCCGTCTTTCGCTTCAGGGCGGGTAACGGGGAGCTTGGCGAGGAAGTCGAACATCGCGGTGCGCTCGGACTCGTCGAGTTTGCCGTCGTTGTTGACGTCGGCGCGCTGGATCAGGCGCTGGTAGATGTCGGGGTTGCGCTGCTTGATGGCTTCGACGGCGTCGATTTGTTCCTGGCCGGTGAGCTTGCCGTCGTGGTCGCGGTCAAAGGTCTGGAGAAGGCGCTGGTAAATCTGCGCGCCGAAGGGCGAGCCGGGCGGGAGGGCGGCGCCGTTGGGGCCGACAGGGCGCGAGGTGCCGTCCATGCGCATCTGGTCGTGGGCGGCGGCGAGCTCCTCGGCGGAGAGTTTGCCGTCGCCGTCCTTGTCGTAGCGCTTGATCAGCTCGGCGTCGCGGTCGCTGAGTTTGGGCGCGGCGGGTTTGGCGGGAGCGGCGTCTTCGGCGCGGAGGGCGGGGGAAAAGGCTACAGCGGCAGCGAGAAATAGCGTTGCCGGCCGGAGGGGGTGAGATAGACCGGGACGTTTCATGAAGAGGACGATGGTGCACGACCTAGCGCAGGCCGTTGCGGGCATGACGCCCGCGGCAGGGGTGAGTTACGCGGACGCGGGGAGGGCCGGCTGATGTACCAGGTGACTTTCTCCGAGCAGGCCATGCGCGAGCTGAAGCAGCTCGACCAGCTCACGCAACTCGATCTCGTGGCGCCGATCAGCAGCCTCAAGCCCGCCGATCTCGCGCATCCACGGGAGCCGCTCGGACGCTTCACGCGGGCGGGCAAGGAGTTCTATCGCCTGCGGGCGGGCGATTTTCGCTTTTATTTCGATGTGAACGGAGAGACGCTTCACGTGGTCTACATCCTCCACAAAAACTCGCTGGAGGACTTCCTGTTGCGCAACAAGCTCCCGGTCTCCGAGCAGCAACTGGTCGAGCAGCACTCGAAATTTTGGAAATACCTCGAAAGTCTCACGAAATGACCCAGCGGTCCGACAAAGGCAGCGATCTGGAGTCCCGCGAGGACCCCTACAACGTCACGCAGGCGAGCCGTATCTACTTCCTGCCCAACCTGATGACCGCGGGCAACCTGTTCTGCGGGTTCATGGCGGTGGTCAACTGCATGCAGGCGCGTTTGGCCGAAACGGCCGAGAATGGCCTCTATCTCGGCGCTTCGGCCTCCGACCACTATCGCTACGCGGTGTGGTTCATCTTTGGCGCGGCGGCGTGCGATACGCTCGATGGGCGGCTGGCGCGCATCGGCGGGCGCGAGTCGTTGTTTGGCGCGGAGTTCGACTCGCTGGCGGACGTCGTGTCGTTCGGCATGGCGCCGACATTCATGATGCTCTACCTGATCCTGTCGCCGTCGCAGGGCATCCCGTGGTTTCGCAACATCGGGTGGTTCGTCGGCTTCGTGTATCTCCTGTGCGCAGCGATGCGGCTGGCGCGTTTCAACGTCATCACCAATCCCCTGCTCCACCGCGGCAAGAAGGAGTCGAATCGCGACTTTGTCGGCCTGCCGGTGCCGGCCGCGGCTATCACGGTCGCGTCGATCGTGCTCTTCCTGCTGAAGCTGCAGGACTCCGACAAGTCCCTCAACCGCTTCGCGCTCGCGCTGCCGTTTCTCACGCTGCTCATCGGCTTCCTCATGATGAGCACGATCCGCTACCCCAGCGGCAAGAACATCGATTTCCAGACCCGGACGCGCTTTCGCACCTTCGTGGTCGCGCTGGTGTGCGTGGGCCTCGTGATCGTGATCAAGGAGTACGCGCTGCTCGCGGGCAGTCTCGGGTACATTTTCTTCGGTCTCATCCGCCATGCGCGCCGGCCTTCCGCGGTGCGCCGCGGGACTGCGAATCCGCCGTGAAGAAACTCCGGGCAATCTGCCGACAACTTGCCCGCTGCGAACAACCGGCCTGTTGCGCGCAAATTGCTCGAAGTTGCTCACAACGAAAAATCGGCGTTTTCTCCTCTGAGGAACGGCAGTTGCTGGTCTTTTTCACCCCCTATAAGACTACTGCTTTTAATTCCTTATTGAACCTCCTATCCTTTAGCCTTTGTTAGTTTCTCCAATTTAGCCCCCGGTTTCGTCCTCCCTCATGAAATTCAAGATCAACCGCGACCATTTCGCCAGCGGTCTCGCGCAAGTGCTCAACGTCGTCGGCTCCAAAGCCACCATGCCGATCCTGAGCAACGTCCTCATCGAGGCGGAGAAGGATCTGATTTCCCTCACGACGACCAATCTCGACCTCGGCATCCGCTGCAAGATCAAGGCCGAGGTGAAGGAAACCGGCTCCGTGACTCTCCCCGTGAAGCGCCTTGCCGGCATCGTCCGCGAGCTGCCCAACGTCGATGTGTCCTTCGACGCCTCGCCGAATCACCAGGTGAAACTTAGCTCGGGCGGTTCGACGTTTCGCATCATGGGCATCGGCAAGGAAGAGTTTCCCCCGCTGCCGGAGTTTGGCGACGAGAAGGCCTACACGCTGGAGCAGGTGGAGCTCAGCAGCATGCTCAAGAGCGTGCAGTACGCGCAGTCGACCGACGAGACGCGCTACATCCTCAACGGCGTCTACTTCAATTTCCGCGACGGCAAGCTCTCGCTCGTCTCGACCGATGGCCGCCGCCTCGCGATGATCTCGAAGGAGATGGAAGTGCCCGCAGCTAGCGCCGGCGCGATCATCCTCCCGGCGAAGACCGTTTCCGAGCTCGGGCGCATGCTCGGCAAGGGCGAGAAGGTGAAGATCAACTTCAACGACCGCCGCGCCGCGTTTCAGATCGGCACCGACAAGGACACCAGCGGCCTCGTCGACCACGTGTACCTCTACTCGAAGGTGGTCGAGGGCAACTACCCGAATTACCAGCAGGTCATCCCGAAGGAGACGCACCAGCGCATCAAGCTGGAGCGCGAGCTCTTCCAGCAGTGCATCCACCGCGCGGCGCTCGTCTGCTCGGAGAAGGCGAACTCGGTGAAGATCAAGCTCACGACCAATCTCCTCGAGATTACGGCGCAGAGCCCGGACTTCGGCGAGGCGCACGAGTCGATGGCGATCGGCTACAGCGGCCCGGAGCTGCAGGTGGCGTTCAACCCGAATTTCCTCATGGATCCGCTGCACGCGCTCACGAAGGACGAAGTGTTCTTCGAGCTGAAGGACGAGGTCAGCCCTGGCGTGTTCAAGACGCTGGAGAGCTTCGTCTGCGTGATCATGCCGGTACGCCTGAGTTGATTTGGGACGGAGGTTTTGTACGGTGAGTGAGGTTGAGCTTGGCCGAGTCCGGCCGGCTCGCCGATTCGTATCACCGCAGTCCAGATGGATCCTTCCTACTTCATCGTCGCCGCGATTCTCACCTCGCTCGTCCTCGGGCAGGTGAACCAGCGGCTGGCGTCGCCGAAGCTCGCGATCGCGGATCGCTGGCTACGGTGGTTCGTGTTTGCGTTCGCGGGCGCGCATGTGTGCCGCGATTTCGAGCTGATCGAGCGGCCTTACTGGGCGCTGGTCACGTTGTTCTTCCTGCTGTGGTTCCTCGCGGAGACGACCTACAACTGGCTCGCCATCGCGGCGCACAGTTCGAGTCCGCTGCCGCTCTTCCCTCGCTACAGCATCAACCAGAGCGGCGAGGAGTGGCCGGTGCAGCCGCGCATCCTCAAGCTCCGCGACTGGCTCCGTGCGCAGGGCTTCAAGCAGGTGCAGGCGCTCAAGACCGAGACCGGCGGCGGCATCTACGTGCGCGCGTCGGTCTACCAGGACGCCGCGGCCACGACGCGGGTGCAGATCACCTTTCTTCCGCAGGGCAACGGCTCCATCGCGGTGTGTTGTTCGCTGATGTCGCTCACGACCGACGGCTGCCGCTACGTGACGGACAACTCCTACCTGCCCTTTGCCGGTTTTTATCCCGAGACGTGGTTCGTGGAGCGCCGCCCGTGGAAACGCTCGCTGCCGCGCCTGCTCGCCCGGCACAAGGCCCGCGTCGCGAGCCAGGCGCTCGCGCCTTTCGAGCTGATGCCGCTCGCGGATCTCAACGCCGCGCAGAGCGAACTTGACCGGGTCAACACCGAGCTCGGCTTCCTGCACCCGCACGCCGAGCGCGACGACTTTGGCCAGATCACCCACGAGGGCCGGTACCGCGTGTGGAAGGAAATCTGGTTGCTGAACTATTTTGGCCGCAGCGCGCGGTACGAGTGAGCGAGTGAATTCCTGCGCGAGGAATTGGTCGAGCGCAGGCAACCTGTAGCGGCGCTCTATGAGCGCCGAGAGGACTCGGTTTCCGGACAGATGTAGTCGGCGGTCATAGACCGCCGCTACAAAGGACCGTCCTTCGATGGCTTAGCGTGGGCAGAAGATTTTTGAGCCACGGGCTTGATCGGTAATACCTTTGCGTTTGGATTTGCGTCTCTTCAGCTGACCGAGCTTGCGGCACCGCTTCCTGCACCAGCAGCGGGTGGAGGCCGCAGTTCGCCACGTTTCCTCCCCTCCATGGCTGAAACTTCCGCTCCCCATCTGCCTGTCGCGCCCAGCCCGGTCGCTGCGGAGACGCGGACTCGGCAGCGTTGGACGGGGGCGGTGGTGGCGGGACTGTTGGTACTTTATGGCGTGCTGGCATTCACCGCGTCGCTGGGCAAGGGCATGTCGTTCGACGAGGGCATGCACCTCGCGATCGGCTACAACCTCTGGCTGCGGGACGACTACCGCATCGAGGGCGGCAACGGCGACCTCATCAAGCGCTGGGCAGCGCTGCCACTGGTATTCACGCATCCGCGCTTCGTGCCGACGACCGACCCGGATTGGCAAAAGGCGGAGCCGTACGACGTGGCGCGGAAGTTCTTCTTCGATCTCGGAAACGACGAGGCGGCGCTGCTCGCGCAAGGTCGTGCGATGGTGGTGCTGCTCGGGGTCATCGGCGGATGGCTGGTGTACGCGTGCGCGCGAGAAATCTTTGGGGAGAAGGGCGGACTCGTGGCGCTGATCGCGTACGTGTTCAGCCCGCACATGCTCGCGTTTGCGGGCACGGTGTCGACGGACCTCTCGATCACGGTCACGCTCTTCGGCTCGACGTGGTGCATCTGGCGGCTGCTGCACGGCATCTCGTGGCTGCGCGTGCTCGCGAGTTTGTTGATCTTCGGCCTGCTGCTGCTCGCGAAGCCCACGGCGCTGGTGATCCTGCCGGTGACGGTCGTGATGATCGCGGTGAAACTCCTCGGCGGCCGGCCGCTCGTGGTGAAATGGCGCGGGGCCTTTCGCGCGACGAAGTCGCGGTGGCGGCAGCTCGCGATTTATTCGGTGCTCGTGGTCGCGCATGGCTTGTTTGGCTGGACGGCGATCTGGGCGCACTACGGTTTCCGCTACCTCGCGAGTCCCGATCCGGCGAATCCGGCGCTGGTGTTTCGCGCGCAGCCGGTGCGCGACGGCACGAGCGCGGCGGTGAGCGCGGTCATCGCGTGGTCACGGCAGACGCATTTTTTCCCGGAAGGTTTTCGCCGCGGGGTGAATCGGCTCCTCGGCAGCGACGACCGCCTCGGCGCCTTCATGAACGGCCACTGGAAAGCCGGCGGGTGGACGATGTTTTTTCCGTACACGATCTGGGCGAAGACGCCGCCGGGGCTCTTCCTGCTGCTCGGGCTGGCGGCCGCGGCGTGGTGGCGCGCGGGCCGGCCGGGCGCGGTGCTGTACGCGGTCGCGCCGTTTATGAGCCTTGTCGCGGTGTATCTCGCCGTGGCGATGTCGGAAAACATCAACCTCGGCCACCGCCACGTGCTGCCGGTCTATCCCGCGCTGTACGTGATGTGCGGCGTGGTGGCGCTGCTCTGGGCTGAGCGGGCGATGTGGCTGCGCGGGCTCGCGGCGCTGGGGCTGGCGTGGATTGCGTACGACTCGTTTCGCATCCGGCCGGACTACCTCGCGTATTTCGGCGCGCAGGTGGGCGGGGCGGATCGCGGCTACACGCACCTCGTGGACAGCTCGCTCGATTGGGGGATGGATCTGCCCGGGCTGAAGCGCTGGCTGGATCGCAAGGACCCGAAGCACACCGAGAAGTTCTACCTCGCTTACTTCGGCACGGACCGGCCGGAGTACTATGGGATAGAGTCGCACCGACTGCCGGGTTTTTTCGAGTGGCGTCACTTGCAGCCCTTTCCGCTGGAGCCGGGTTTGTACGCGATCAGCGCCACGCTGTTTCAGAGCGTGTACGTCGATGCCTTCGGTCCTTGGAACAAGACCTACGAAAGCACCTACTGGCGCGCGCGGCAGAACATGGCCCTGTGGGACTCCACGCTCAACGACCCGGAAAAACGCGCCGAGCTTTTGCGAAGCACGGCACCCGGCTTCTGGGACGCGCAATACGCTCACTACGACCAACTCCGGTTCGCGCGCCTCTGCGCGTGGCTGCGGCATCAAGGGCCGCCGCCGCAGCAGATCGGCCACTCGATCTTTGTGTGGCGGCTCGACGAGGCCGCGATCTACGCTGCGCTGGTTGGCCCGCCGGTCGAGCTGGAGGAGAAGCCCGTGGTGCCGGTGGGCGAGGGCTGAGCACGCATAGCACGGACAGGCGAGCCGCCTGTCCCTACCTTTGCTTCTGCCGCGCGATTAACGGGTAGGGACGGGCGGCCCGCCCGTCCGATGGTACGACCGCGGCGAATCGAACGCAGCAGGCGTAAGGCGCAAGTTGAGCGAGCGCCGCGGCGGAAGGAACCTTCCGTGCCGGGCTACCACTGTGGTGGGCGAGCTGCGCTCCAGCTCGCGGTCATGAATCTGTTTCGCTGCGCCCATTGTCAGCATCTCGTTTATTTCGAGAACCATCAGTGTCTCCACTGCGGGCACGCGCTGGCGTATCTGCCGGAAATCCTCGCAGTGACCTCGCTCGACGAGGCGGAGGATGGCACGTGGACGACGCCGGGGTCGAAGGTCGCCGGGAAACATTTCCGCCTGTGCGCCAACACCACGCAGCATCAGGTATGCAACTGGGCGGTGCCGGCTGAATCCACGGACACGCTCTGCGCGGCGTGCCGCCTGACGCACGTGATTCCCAATCTCGCGGTCGAGGGCAGCAAGGAGAAGTGGTACAAGCTTGAGGCCGCGAAGCGTCGGCTGGTGCACGCGCTGTTTTCGCTGCGGCTGCCGGTGGTGGCCAAGGTCGACGACCAGGCGACCGGGCTAGAATTTCAATTTCTCGCCGACCCCACCGAGCCCGATGCGCCCAAGGTGATGACCGGCCACGCCGACGGGGTGATCACGATCGCGCTGGCCGAAGCGGACGATGCGGAGCGCGAGCGTCGGCGGACGTCGCTGCACGAGCCGATGCGCACGCTGCTCGGGCATTTCCGGCATGAGGTGGGGCACTACTATTGGGATCGCCTCGTGCGTGATGGCGGACGGCTGGAAGATTTTCGCGCGGTCTTTGGCGATGAGCGCGCGGACTACGCCGCGGCGCTCAAGGCGCACTACGAGAAAGGCCCGCGCGAGGATTGGCGGGAGCAGTTCATCTCGGCCTACGCGGCGTCACACCCATGGGAGGATTGGGCGGAGACGTGGGCGCACTACCTGCACATGGCCGACGCGCTGGAGACGGCGGCGGCGTGCCGTTTCGCGGTCAGCACGCTGCCGGGCAAGCGCCCGCCGCCTGCGGACACCTTTGCGGGCATGATGGAAGACTGGCACAGCCTCACGCACCTCCTGAACAATCTGAACCGCGGGCTCGGCCTCGGCGACGCATATCCTTTCGTGCTCTCCCCTGCGGCGCAGAACAAGATGCGCTTCGTGCACGAGACGATCCATGACGCCGCCCACACACAGCGGGCGGCGGCGTAGAAACGACGAACTTGCGCGTTGATTAGGCCGAAGCCGGCTGCGACGCGATGAGCGCGGCGTAGAGTGTGAGGCCACCCATCCAGCCGTCGTTGGAGTCGAGGCCGGGGCGGATCGTCTCGGCGAAGACGCCGTAGCGTTCGAGATTGCGGTGTTCGAGCGTGACCTCGGTGGCGCCCTCGCCCGCCGGATCGAAGCGGATTTCGACCTCGGTGAGGAAATCGGGGCTGTACTGCCAATTCTGGTCGAGCTGCCAGCCGAAGAGCACCCGGTGCGGTGGCTCCCACGCGAGGACCTTGCCCCAGTTGCACTCGGTGCCGTCGACCGCACGCTCGTACCAGCGGCCGCCGACGCGTGGCTCGGCCACGATGGCGGCCCGCTCGACCTTTTGATTGAGCGAGTGGGCGCGCGGCCACCACTGGTGCATGCCGGCGGTGAAGATATCGAAGGCGCGCGCGGGCACGGCGGCGACGCGGATGGTCTTGCGGACAGAGGGAATGGCGGAGGTCTGCATCAGGGGCGGAGTTCTTTGTTTTGGCGTTCAACTTCCTGGGCAAAAGCGTCGAGGGTATGCGTCCAGAAACGATCGAGCCACGCGCGTAACGCGACGATGCCCGTGGGATCGATCCGGTAAATATGTCGCGTGCCGCGATACTCCTCGGTCACGAGCTGCACGCTCTCCAGCACCCGAAGATGCTGTGAAATCGCCGGCCGGCTGACCGGCAGCCCGGCCGCGATCTCCCCCACCGTGAGCGGTCCCTTCTCCAAGCGCTGCAAAATCTGCACCCGCGTCTCGCTCGCGAGCGCCGTGAAGGCAGCAGATGGGTAAGACATGGCTAACGGTAAGTAATAACTTACCAATTAAGCAAGAAAAACCGGATATTTTGCTATGATTCAAAAATCGGCTCAGCGAATAAGAACCGCGCGCGGAATTCCCGTGTCGAACGTAGCGAGTTGCAGCCCAGCGGAGTCAGCTAGCTGGGTGAGATAGGCGTCAGAGGTATGGGCGGGAGTGCGAGCCCAAGCGGGAAGCTTAGGAGATGGAGCGCGTTCCACGAATCCGCCGGTCATGGCCTTCATTTCGGCCAGGGCGGTTTGTGCTTCGGCCAAGGTTAGGCCGAAGACTTGGAGGGAGACGCGAAGAAACCCGAGTTCCACGTGGGCGCAGGTGGCCAAGGCATCGAAACCGACTTTGGCGGCCCAGCGATGAAAGGCTTCGTGCTGAGGCGCCCGGACGTGGCGCCATGCAACGAGGGCATTAACGTCGAGGAGGTACTTCACGGGAAGTCCGCGAGTGCCGCGTCGATCTGAGTCTGCGTCACCGTCGGCCCTGGCGTGGCATCAATGCGCGCACCTGAAACGGGATGACGGCGGATGACACGCTTAGTGCGAGTCTTGGATGCGGATTCATCGAGTACCCGGCTGCGGAGGAACGCCGACACGCTCGTCTTTGCCCCATGGGCGGCCTGCCGGATGATGCGGGCTTCCGCAGTCGAAACTTTGAAGGTGAGGGTCGGCATAAGGTATTACTTTAATACCGATGGTTCGGAAAGCAAGCCCTCGCCCACCATGAACTCAGGGCTTGAGCTTCGATTTCAAATCCTGGGTGGGGCAGTCGCAGTCGTGGCCGCAGCTGGATTTTTTCTTTTTCGAAAAGGAGCGCCAGACGAGCCAGACCACCGTCAGGGCGACGATGGTGAGGGCGAGATCGGTCTGGAGAGCGGAATTCACGGAGGAGAGACCACGAAACACACGAAAGGCACGAAAAGCAAAAGAGGCGGAGCGGGAGTTTTCTTATTTCGTGTCGTTCGTGTGTTTCGTGGTAAGAATCTGCGGCTGGTGGACTAGTACCCGAGGGCTCGGCCGGATTGGTACAGGATGAAGCACACGAGCCACGCGGTGGCGGTCATGTACACGGTCTGGAAGATCGGCCAGCGCCAGGAGTTGGTTTCGCGTTTCACCACGGCGATCGTGCTCATGCACTGCATGGCGAAGACGTAGTACACCATCAGCGTGAGGCACACGAGAGGCGTGAAGAGCAGGCGGCCGTCGGGCCAGTGAGCGGTGCGCAGGGCGTCGCGGATCGGCGTGGTGTTGTCCTTGTCGCTCGTGCCGGCGAAGATCACGCCCATCGAGCTCACGAAGACCTCGCGCGCGGCAAACGACGTCACGAGGCCGATGCCGATGCGCCAGTCGAAGCCGAGGGGCTTGATCACTGGCTCAAGCACATGACCCGCCTGACCGGCAAAGCTGTGCGCGATTTGCGCGTCGGCCGTGGCGTTGGCGTCGGGATGCTTCGGGTACGTGGTGAGGAACCAGAGCACGATGGAGATCGCGAGGATGATGGTGCCGGCGTTCTTGAGGAAGAGCCACGCGCGCTCGATCATCTGGCGGAGGATTTCCTTGAAGCGCGGGCGCTGGTACGGCGGCAGCTCCATGATCATGAGCGGCGGAGCGCTCTTGAAGAGCGTTCGTTTGAAGAGCCACGCGAAGCCAAACGCGCCCAGCGTGCCGAGCGCATACATCAGCAGCATGAGGCCGACCTTCTTGGAAACCGGCATCGCGTCGCCCGGCAGGAGCGTCGCGATCATCAGCAGATACACCGGCAGGCGCGCCGAGCAGCTCATGAGTGGCGCGACGAGGATGGTGACGAGCCGGTCCTTCGCATTTTCGATCGTGCGCGTGGCCATGATGCCAGGGATCGCGCACGCGTAGGAGCCGAGGAGCGGGATGAAGGACTTGCCGTGCAGGCCGACCTTGCTCATCGGGCGATCCATGAGGAAGGCCGCGCGCGCCATGTAGCCCGTGCTCTCGAGCAGGCCGACGAAGAAAAATAGGATGAGAATCTGCGGGAGAAAGACGACGATGGTGCCCACGCCGCCGATCACGCCATCGGTGACGAGGTCGCGCAGATCGCCGGCCGGCATCGCGCCCTTTACCCAGTCGCCGAGCGCGGCCATGTGGCCGTCGATCCAGTTCATGGGGAACTCCGCGAGCGTGAAGATGGAGAAGAATAGTGCGGCCATCACCGCGCCGAAGAACAGCCAGCCCCACACCGAGTGCACGAGCATCTGGTCGACGCGGTCGGAGAACGACGGACCATTGATCCGCGTGCGGCGGATGACGTCGGTGCAGAGGAGATTGATCGCGTCGTAGCGGCTGCGGATGAGCGTGCCCGACCAGTCGGTGCCCTCGGTCTCCCAGCGCTTGCGCCAGTGCGCGAGCACCTCGTGCGTGCGGGCGCAGAGCGGCGTGGAGCCAGCGACGCGCACCGTGTCGAAATCCGTGAGCAGCAGCAACGCCTCGGCGCGCGCGACGAGTGGCGAGCGCCCGTCGTTTTGCAGCAGCGATGCCTGCAGGTCGGCGACCGCGGGCGCGATCGGCGCCGGGACGTCCCAACGATGGCGCGCGAGCGGCAGCTCGGCGCGGCTCATGGCGACGCGCAGCTCGACGAGGCCCTTGCCGTGCACGGCTTCGCACGGGATGACGGTGACGCCGAGGGATTCCTCGAGCTTGGCCGGGTCGAGGCGGTGGCCCTCCTCGGCGGCGACGTCCATCATGTTGAGCACCACGATCACGGGGCGGCCGAGGTCGAGGATCTGGTGGACGAGGTAGAGGTTGCGCTCGAGATTGGAGGCGTCGACGACGCAGATGATGCGGTCGGGCTGCGGCGTGTCGGCGCGGCGGCCGAAGAGCACGTCGCGGAGCACGGCCTCATCGGGTGAGCGCGCGGCGAGCGAGTAAGCGCCGGGGAGATCGATGATCTTGATCGGCTTGCCGTGCTGCGAAAACGCCTCGCCGATCTTCTTCTCGACGGTGACGCCCGGGTAGTTGCCGACCTTCTGGCGGAGGCCGGTGAGGGCGTTGAAGAGCGTGGTCTTGCCGCAGTTGGGATTGCCGACCATCGCGTACACCGGCGAGCGGTCGGGCCCGGCGGGGCGTTTCTTCGCCGGCAGGGAGATGTGCGGAGGCAGCGTCACCGGAAATGGCTGAAAAGCTGAAAGACTGAACGAAAGCGAGTGGACCGAGCCAGACAAAGCAAGCGCCCGGTGGGTGCAGCGGATAGTGGCCTCACTTGGCGTTGGCCGGGAGCGGCTCGACGAGCACGGCGCGCGCGGCGTCGTGGTTGAGCGCGATGCGCGTGCCGTTGACCTGGCACAGGCTGGTGGTGCTGCCGGAAATCTTGCGGACCAGAGCGGCCTCGCCGAACCCCATCTCGCGCAACCGCTGGAGAAAGCTCTCGTCCCCGCGGATCGTGCAGATGCGGCCCATCGCGCCAGCGGGCAGCTGGCAGAGCGGGACGGGTTCCGGACGGGCCGACGGGCGATTCATGGAAGGGTCACCTTGGCACCGGTGCGGTCGGCTTTCAAGGGCAACCTCGGAGGTAAGCGGCGAGCGGAGAGGAGCGGAGAACGGCGCAAGGATGCAGCCTCGGAGGGGTGTTGATGAAGGGGCGCGTTATTCTGTGCTTAGAATGGATGAGGTGGAGTTGTGGCCACAGAAGGCACAAAAGGCGCAGGATGGGGCGTTGGGAGTTGATCGCGACTCAAGTGTGCGCAGAGGTGGGGCGGACGAGCGGGCCGCTCGTCCCTACCCTTCGCTTCGGCGATGCAGGTTTGAGGTAGGGACGGGCGGCTCGCCCGTCCGATGGACTAGAGCGAGACGTGCGACGAAGTCTCGGTGAGGATAACAGATCGGATGCGGCGATGGTCGTCGCGGTCGGCTTGACGGTGCGCGGCGATGTCGCCGACATCCGAGGCATGGCGACCAAAGCGGTAAAGGGGAGCAAGCAAGGGGCGGTGAAGACGGCGAAAACTACAGCTACAGCGAAGTCGGGACTGAGTCTACGGGCGCTGAATCGCACCTATCTCGCGCGGCAGTTCTTACTGGAGCGCACGGCACTCACGTCGGTGAAGGTCGTCGAGCATATCGTGGGATTGCAGGCGCAGTTGCCCAATCCGCCGTATGTTGGGCTGTGGACGCGGCTGAAGACTTTCGCGCGCGATGACCTGACGACCTTGATCGCGCAGAAGAAAATCGTCCGCAGCACGATGATGCGCGGCACGCTGCACCTCGTGAGCGCAGGAGATTTCTTGGCGCACCGCGCGACGCTGCAACCGATGCTCTCGCGCGGGATGGAGCAGATATTAAAGGACCGGAAGCAGACCTTCGACTCGACGGCCGTGCTGAAGCGTGGCCGCGAGCTGCTGGCGACGGGGCCGAAGACGTTCGTCGAAATCCGCGACGCGCTCGTGCGCGAACATCCCGAAGCCGACGAGCGCGCGATGGGTTTTGTCGTGCGCATGGAGCTGCCACTCGTGCAGACGCCCGCGAGCGTGAGCTGGGGCGCGACCGGCAATCCCGATCAGCTCCTCGCCGAGGACTGGCTCGGCCAGAAACTCGCGCCCGCGCGCGACGTGAAAGCGCTCGTGAAGCGCTATCTCGCCGCGTTTGGCCCGGCGGGCTTTTCAGATTTCCAGACGTGGTCCGGCTTTCCCGCAATGAAAGAGGTTTTTGAATCGATGCGCAGCGAACTGCGCGTGCTCACCGACGAGCGTGGTCGTGAACTCTTCGATGTGGCCGACGGCGAAATCGTGGACGAAGGCGCGAAAGCACCCGTGCGTTTTCTCCCCGAGTATGACAACGTGCTCCTCTCGCACGCTAACCGCACGCGCATCGTACCCGAGGAATCGCGCGGAGCGGTGTATCTCCCCGGCTTGCGCGTGGCGGCGACGGTGCTCGTCGATGGTTTTGTGCGCGGGGCATGGAAAATCGAGCGTAGTGGAAAAAGCACTACAATCGTCGTGACGCCCTGCGTGGCACTCACCGCGGCGCAGAAGGAGGAAATTGTCGACGGAGGCGAAAAACTCGCGCGCTTCGTGGCTGAGAATGAAGGCGCGGCGAAAGTGGCGGTGAAGTTTGGGAAGGCGTGAGCCGCGTGCTCAGCGAACGCAAACTTGGCCACAGATTACACAGATGGGCACAGATGGCCGAGTGCCCTTATCGGTGCCCATCGGTGTAATCTGTGGCTAAAATCTGTTGAGCTCGGCGTACACCTGCGCCGAGTCGCAGCGGCGGGCTAGGGATAGCCCGCCCTACCCTCATTCGCCGCGAGTCTTTCGGCGCGGCGAACTACGCGGGGGGCGCGCGAAAGAGCCGATCTTACTCCGCGGCTTCGCCCGTGACGGCGGTGCCACCGGTGACGGTGACCTTTTCGAGGATGGCTTTGCCGATCTTTTCGGCGAGGGCGGGGTTTTGCTTGAGGGCTTCCTTCGCGGCGTCGCGGCCTTGGCCGACGAGGTTGCCTTCGTAGGCGATCCACGCGCCCTTCTTTTCGAGAATCTTGTGCTCGATGCCGAGGTCGAGGAGGGAGCCGTTCTTCGAGATGCCCTCGTCGTACATGATGTCGAACTCGCACTCGGTGAAGGGCGGGGCGACCTTGTTCTTCACGACCTTGATCTTGGTGCGGTTGCCCACGACCTTGCCCTCGGGGGTCTTGATCTGGTCCTTGCGGCGGATGTCGATGCGGACCGAGGAGAAGAACTTCAGCGCGCGGCCGCCGGAGGTGGTCTCGGGGTTGCCGAACATGACGCCGATCTTCTCGCGAATCTGGTTGGTGAAAATGCAGATGCACTTCGTCTTGCTGACGACCGCGGTGAGGCGACGCATCGCCTGCGACATCAGGCGCGCTTGGGCACCCATCGTCATGTCGCCCATCTGGCCATCAAGCTCGGCCTTGGTGGTGAGGGCGGCGACGGAGTCGAGGACGATGACGTCGATCGAGTTGGAGCGGATGAGCGTCTCCATGATGTTGAGCGCGTCCTCGCCGGAGTCGGGCTGGGAAACGAGGAGGTCGTCGAGGTTGACGCCGACGACGCGGGCGTACTTCGGGTCGAGGGCGTGCTCGACGTCGATGAAGGCCGCGAGGCCGCCGCGCTTCTGGGCCTCGGCGATGACGCTCAGACAGAAAGTGGTCTTACCCGACGACTCGGGCCCGTAGATCTCGACGATGCGGCCCTTGGGCAGGCCGCCGACGCCGAGGGCGAGGTCGACCGCGAGGGAGCCGGTGGTGAGGGTCTCGACCTCCATCTTGGCGTTGCTGCCGAGACGCATGATCGAGCCTTCGCCGAACTGCTTGGTGATGGAAGAGACGGCCAGGTCGACGTTCTTGCGGGCTTGGACGTCGGGCGCGGGAGTGGCGGCGATCTTGGTATCGGCTTTGGCGGCGGGGGCGGCTTTGGACATGACGGGAGGGCGTTTTTAGTGCAGTAGTATAGGGAGTGCGGCAGCGTGCCGCGACGGAAACCCGAAGCGAGTCGGGATTCGGGAAAAAGCTGATAGTGTTCACGTGAACACGTCAAGCGTTTTGCTCCACGGCTCGGCGAATTGTCACAAGGCGCGCTCTTATTTTATGTGCTATCCGCTAGAGTGGATAAGATGGGTTGTGGCACAGAAGGCGCAAGAGGCACAAGATTGAGAAACGGTGCAACGGGCGAGGTCGGGCCTGAAAGCAGGCTCTGCGCGGTGTAGCGCGAGAGATACACGAGATCGCTCAATGTCCCGCCGGCGTGCTGCCGCCGGGCTTGAAGGCGGTGGCGAAGTACACGGCGAGCAGGACGAGGCCGAAGCTCACGGCGTAGTTCCACGTGAGTTTTTCCTTCAGCACGAGCCACGCGAACACGACGAAGACGGTGAGCGTGACGGCTTCCTGCAGGATCTTGAGCTGGTAGCCGGTGAGGCCGCTGGCGTAGCCGTTGCGATTGGCGGGGACCATCAGGCAGTACTCGAAAAACGCGATGCCCCACGACATGAGGATGACGGCCCAGAGCGCCTTGCCCTCGAAAATTTTCATCTTCAACTGCCCATACCAGGCGAAGGTCATGAAGATGTTGGACGCGACGAGGAGCAGGACGGTTTTCATGAAACGGAAATGGGCGTGACGGTGATGAGACCCGAATGGAGGGGCGGAGCACGGCCCAAGGCAAAACATCTCCAACGAAACCGGGCAGCACGCTTGCCAACTGCATTGCGGCAATGCAGCATTGCCGCATGACCACTACCCTGCCTCTCTCCAAACGCGGCAGCCTGACCCTGCCGCCAGAACTGCGTCGCAAGCTAGGCTTGGATAAGCTGCGCGACCCGATGGTGCTGATCGAAGAACGCGACGGGGGCATTTTCTTGCAGCCCGCCGTGGCGCTGCCTGTACGCGATCTGCCGCAGGCGCAGATCCAAGCATGGATCAAACGCGACGAGGCGGACATGAAGACCTTTCGCGCGGCGGGCAAAAGCCGGAAAAAGTGAGGCTGTTCCTCGACACCAGCGTGCTGCTCGCGGCTTCGGGATCGTCCCGCGGGGCATCGCGGTTCGTGGTGCTCGAGGCGCAGACTTATGGGTGGGAGCTGATCAGCTCCGATTACTGCTGGGAAGAGACGCGACGGAATCTGCCCAAGCTGGCCAAATCAGCGCCGTTGGCGTGGAAGCGCATGATCTCGCGCCGGGTCGAGCAAGTACGCGCCGATCTGGCGCTCGATCGCCCGCTGGTTTTTCCGAAAGCGAAAGATCGGCCAATCGTGATCACCGCTCTGGCCGTACAAGCGGAGTGGCTGCTCACGCTCGATGAAGGCGATTTCCATACGAAGCTCGGCGCCGAGGTCTACGGGCTGCGGATTGCTACGCCCGGGGAGTTTTTGACCGAGCAACGAGCGCGTGGGGTGCTCTGAGCTATCCGAACGATGGCCGGCAGCGCATGCGACTGCCGCTGACTCACATCTTATAATACCCCCGGAACCACTCCACGAAGCGCTGCAGGCCGGTTTCGAGCGAAACCTTCGGCGTGAAGGCGATGGCGGATTGGACGCGGGTGAGGTCGGCGCAGGTCTCGAACATGTCGCCGGGTTGCGGCGGGAGGAGTTCGACGGCGGCTTTTTTGCCCAAAAGTTCTTCCATCATCTGCACGAAGAGCAGCGTCTCGACTGGGCGGTGGTGGCCGAGGTTGAAGATGCGCGTGGGCGGGCTCGGCGGGATGGCGGGCGGGTACAGCAGGGCCTTCACGACGCCCTCGGCGATGTCGTCGACGTAGGTGAAGTCGCGGAGGTTTTTCCCGTGGTTGAAAAGTTTCAGCGGCTTCCCCTCGCAGATGGCGCGGGCGAAGAGCGTCGGGGCCATGTCGGGCCGGCCCCACGGGCCGTACACGGTGAAGAAGCGCAGGCCGGTGACGTTGAGACCGTGCATGCGCGCGTAGCTGTGGGCGAGGAGCTCGTTGGATTTTTTGGTCGCGCCGTAAAAGGACACGGGCTGGTCGGTGTCGTCGTCCTCGCGGAAAGGCGCTTTGGCCCCCGCGCCGTACACGCTGCTGCTCGACGCGTACACGAGGTGGCGCGGCGGCGTGCGGCGGCAGGCCTCCAGCACGGACGCGAAGCCGGTGAGATTGCTGTGCACATAGGCGGCGGGATTTTCGAAGCTGTAGCGCACGCCGGCCTGCGCGCCGAGGTGGACGACGTAGTCGGGCTTGAAGTGCGCCATGAGCCCGGAGAATTTCGCGGGATCGGCGAAGTCCGTCTGGAGAAAGCGAAACTTGTCCCGCACGTCAGCGTCGGGGTGCGTGGCGAGCTGCTCGAGCCGGGCGCGCTTGAGGCCGACGTCGTAATACTCGCCGAGATTGTCCACACCGAGCACCTCGCAGCGCTTCGACTCGGCGAGCCGGCGCGCGACGTGGTAGCCGATGAAACCGGCGGCACCGGTGACGAGGACTTTCATGTATCTGCGTGATACTTGGTGGCCTGCCAACGCGGCGAGACGAAAAACGGCCCGCGGCCTGCTACAGGTACAGTCTCACAGTGCGTGTCATGACAGAAAATTTTAGAAGAGCGGGCTTGATTGCGAAAAAGCGTATCCTATACCTTGCGCCGTTTTTGCTCTCACGCACCTTCATCGCATGAACATCAAGGCCTATCTCAAACCCAGCTGCGGCTGGTCGAATGGCGTTCGCGCGATCATGCGCAAGCACAACCTCCCCTTTGAGGACATCGACATCATCAACAACCGCGCCAACTACGCGGAGATGGTCCAGAAGTCCGGCCAGCCCCTCTCGCCCTGCGTCGAGATCGACGGCGTGATGCTCGCGGACGTGTCCGGCGAGGAAGTCGAGAATTACCTGCTCAGCAACGACCTCGTCAAACCCGCCGCCAACGAGGCCGACGCACCCACCAACGCGGGTTGCTCGGACGAGGAACACGCCAAAATGGCCACGAAAACGATCCGCTTCTTCTGACGACGCTGAGAGCTCTCCGCTAATTTCGCCCCGGGCCGCTCTCGCAAGACACGAGACGGCCCTTTTTTTGCCCAAACACCAACACCTTTAGACCAATGCCCAGCACCAACGACACCACCCGCGGCCCCGTGCGCCGCTCCCCCGGCCTTCCTCCCAAGCAAGGCATGTACGACCCGTTCTTCGAACACGAAGCGTGCGGCGTCGGCTTCGTCGTGGATATGCATGGGCGCAAATCGCACAAGACCCTGCAGGACGCCATCCGGGTGCTGGTCAACCTCGACCACCGTGGCGCCGCCGGCAGCGAGCCCAACACCGGTGACGGCGCCGGCGTGCTCCTGCAGATGCCGCACAAGTTCCTCGAGGAGGCGGCCAAGAAGGCGCGCTTCCAGCTCCCCGCGCTGGGCGAGTACGGCTGCGGCCTCGTCTTCCTCCCGCGCAATGCCACGGTGCGCCGCCGTATCGAGCAGCGTTTCGAGCAGATCGTGCAGGCGGAGGGCCAGGTGTTCCTCGGCTGGCGCACGGTGCCGACCGACAATGCTTCCCTCGGCGAGACGGCCAAGTCCTGCGAGCCGTTCATGCGGCAGGCCTTCATCGGCCGCGGCGCGGGCGTGACCGACCCGATGCAGTTCGAGCGCAAGCTCTACGTCATCCGCAAGCACGCCTACAACCAGATCCGCACCTCCACCCTCGCGGGCGCGGAGTACTGGTACATGGCGAGCCTGTCGATGAAGACGCTCGTCTACAAGGGCATGCTCCTCACCACGCAGCTCGCGGACTATTTCCCGGACCTGCGCAACCCGTCGATGGAGACCGCGCTCGCGATCGTCCACTCGCGGTTCTCGACCAACACTTTCCCCAGCTGGGAGCGCGCGCACCCGTACCGCTACATCGCCCACAACGGCGAGATCAACACGCTGCGCGGCAACATGAACTGGATGCACGCCCGCGAGGCGCGCTTCGAGAGCGAGATCTTCGGCGACGACATCAAGAAGATCCGACCGATCATCAATCCCAACGGCTCCGACTCCGCGATGTTCGACAACACGCTGGAGCTCCTCGTGCTCGCCGGCCGCCCCATTTCGCACGCGATCATGATGATGATCCCCGAGCCGTGGTCCAACCACGAGTCGATGGACCCGGAGCGCCGCGCGTTTTACCAGTACCACTCCTGCCTGATGGAGCCGTGGGACGGCCCGGCGTCGATCGCGTTTACCGATGGCGTGCAGATTGGCGCCATCCTCGACCGCAACGGCCTGCGTCCTTCGCGCTACTACGTCACCAAGGACGGCTTCGTCGTCATGGCCTCCGAGGCCGGCGTGCTCGATGACATCAAGCCCGAGGACGTCATCCAGAAGGGCCGCCTGCAGCCCGGCAAGATCTTCATCGTCGATACGGCCCAGGGCCGCATTATCGAGGACAACGAGATCAAGACCCAGCTCGCCGCGGAGCGTCCGTACGGCGAGTGGATCAAGGAACACCTCGTCCACCTCAGCGACCTCCCGGCCGCTCCGACCGTCGAGCAGCCCGACCACGAGACGCTGCTCCAGCGCCAGATCGCCTTCGGCTACACCAACGAGGACGAGCGCATCATCATCACCCCGATGGCGAAGGACGGAGTCGAGGCCATCGGCTCGATGGGCAACGACGCCGCGCTCGCGGTGCTGTCCAACAAGCCGCGCCTGCTCTACGACTACTTCAAGCAGCTCTTCGCGCAGGTGACCAACCCGCCGATCGACTGTATCCGCGAGGAAATCATTACCTCCTCCGAGACTCGTCTCGGTTCCGAGGGCAACCTCCTCCACCCCGGCCCGAGCGCGTGCCGTCGCGTGGAGTTGAAGTACCCCGTTCTCACCAACGAGGAATTTGCCAAGATCCGCCGCACCGATCTCCCCGGTCTCAAGATGGGCGTGCTGCCCATCCTCTTCCGCGTCGCCCGCGGCGAGAAGGGCCTCGCGAAGTCGATGGAGGAGCTCTCCATGATGGCTCGCCGCATGATCGAGGAGGAAGAGGTCAACGTCCTCATCCTTTCCGACCGTGGCGTGACCAAGGACTACGCGCCCATCCCGGCGCTGCTGGCCATCTCCGGCCTGCACCACTATCTCATCCGTGAGGGCCTCCGCACGCGCGTGTCGCTCGTGCTCGAGACCGGTGAGGCGCGCGAAGTGCACCACTTCTCGCTGCTCATCGGCTACGGCGCCTCGGCAATCAACCCGTACGTGGCGTTCGAGACGATCGACGACATGATCCGCGAGGGCCTGCTCACCGGCATCGATCACAAGAAGGCCTGCGCCAACTTCGTGAAGGCCGCGTCCAAGGGCGTCATCAAGGTCATGTCCAAGATGGGCATCTCCGCCATCCAGTCGTACCGCGGCGCGCAGGTGTTCGAAGCGCTCGGCCTCCGGCAGGATGTCATCGATCACTACTTCACGTGGACGCCCTCCCGCGTCGGCGGCATCGGTCTCGATGTCATCGCGCAGGAAGTCCTCCTCCGCCATCGTCACGCCTATCCGGACCGCACGGTCAATGGCCACACGCTCCCCGTGGGCGGTCTCTACCAGTGGCGCAACGAGGGCGAGGCGCATCTCTTCACGCCGGAGTCGATCCACAAGCTCCAGAAGGCGGCCCGCACCGGCAGCTTTGCCACGTACAAGGAGTACGCGCAGATCATCAACGACCAGTCGAAGAACCTCTGCACGCTGCGCAGCCTGCTCGATTTCAAGGCGGCCACGCCGATTCCGCTCGAGGAAGTCGAGTCGGTCGAGAGCATCGTGAAGCGTTTCAAGACCGGCGCCATGTCGTATGGCTCCATCTCGAAGGAAGCGCACGAGACGCTCGCCATCGCGATGAACCGCCTCGGCGGCAAGTCCAACACCGGCGAAGGCGGCGAAGACCCGGAGCGTTTCACCCCGCTCCCCAACGGCGACTCGAAGAACTCCGCCATCAAGCAGGTCGCTTCCGGCCGCTTCGGTGTCACGAGCGAGTACCTCGTCAACGCGCGCGAAATCCAGATCAAGATGGCGCAGGGCGCCAAGCCCGGTGAGGGCGGCCAGTTGCCCGGCACGAAGGTCTACCCGTGGGTCGCCAAGACCCGTGGCACGACCGCGGGCGTGGGCCTCATCTCGCCCCCGCCGCACCACGACATCTACTCGATCGAGGATCTCGCGGAGCTCATCCACGACCTCAAGAACGGCAACAAGGAGGCCCGCATCTCCGTGAAGCTGGTCTCCGAGGTCGGCGTCGGCACCATCGCCGCCGGCGTCGCCAAGGCCCACGCTGATGTCGTGCTCATCTCGGGCTACGACGGCGGCACGGGCGCTTCGCCGCAGACTTCGCTGCAGCATGCGGGTCTGCCTTGGGAGCTCGGCCTCGCCGAGACGCACCAGACGCTCGTCCTCAACAATCTCCGCTCCCGCATCGCGGTCGAGACCGACGGCCAGCTCAAGACCGGCCGCGACGTCATCATCGCCGCGCTGCTCGGCGCCGAGGAGTTCGGTTTCGCCACCGCGCCGCTCGTCGCCACGGGCTGCATCATGATGCGCGTCTGCCATCTCAACACCTGCCCCGCGGGTGTCGCGACGCAGGACCCGCGCCTCCGCGCGAAGTACTCCGGCAAGCCGGAGCACGCGGTGAACTTCATGAAGTTCATCGCGCAGGACATGCGCGAGATCATGGCCTCGCTGGGCTTCCGCTCGGTCGAGGAAATGGTCGGCCGCACGGACCGCCTCGAGGCGAAGCAGGCCATTTCCCACTGGAAGGCCAAGGGCCTCGACTTCTCCAACATCCTCTACCAGCCCGATACCGCCGCCGACACGGGCCGTTTCTGCACCATCAAGCAGGACCACGGCATCGCCGCGTCGCTCGACATGACGACGCTGCTGAAGATTTGCGAGCCCGCCATCGAGCGCGGCGAGAAGGTCGTCGCCGAGCTGCCCATCCGCAACGTCAACCGCGTCACCGGCACCATCACGTCCGGCGAGATCACCAAGAAGCACGGCGCCAAGGGCCTCCCCGAGGACACCATCCAGCTCAAGTTCAAGGGCTCGGCGGGCCAGAGCTTCGGTGCCTTCGTCACGCGCGGCATGACGCTCTCCATCGAGGGCGACGCCAACGACTACTTCGGCAAGGGCCTCTCGGGCGGCAAGCTCATCGTTTTCCCGCCCGCCGCGGCGCGCTTCGACGCGTCGAAGAACATGATCATCGGCAACGTCGCCCTCTACGGCGCGTCGGCCGGCGAGATCTACGTGCGCGGCATGGCCGGCGAACGCTTCGCCGTCCGCAACTCCGGCGTCACCGCCGTCGTCGAGTCCATCGGCGACAACGGTTGCGAGTACATGACCGGCGGCCGCGTCGTCGTGCTCGGGCCCGCGGGCCGCAACTTCGGCGCCGGCATGTCCGGCGGCGTCGGCTATGTGCTCGACGAGGCGGGCGATTTCCCGACTCGCGTGAACAAGCAGATGGTCGCGGTTGAGAAGCTCGAGACCGCCACCGAGATCGCCGAGCTCCGCGCGATGATCGAGAAGCACGCGAACTACACGGGCAGCCTCCGCGCGAAGGAAATCCTCGCCGCGTGGGACAGCTACGTGCCGAAGTTCGTCAAGGTCATGCCCAACGACTACAAGCGCATGCTCGCCGAAATTGCCCTCGCTGAGTCCCAAGGTCTCACCGGCGACGAAGCCATCATGGCCGCCTTCGAAAAGAACGCCCGCGACACGTCGCGCGTCGGCGGAAACTAAAACGACTGAAGGACTGAAAAACCGAAGGGCTGAACCCAATTCGTGCCTCAGGTTTTTCGGTCTCTTTCGTCACCTCCTCACCAAGACTCAACCAGCCTTTCAGACCTTAAGTCCTTCAGCCTTTCTCTCCCATGGGCAAACCAACCGGCTTCATCGAATACCTCCGCGAACTCCCCGTCGACCGCGCTCCTAGCGAGCGCGTCTCCGACTGGAAGGAGTTTCACCACCACATGGAGGAGAAGAAACTCCGCACGCAGGGCGCGCGGTGCATGGATTGCGGCGTGCCGTTCTGCCACACCGGCAAGCTCATCAGCGGCATGGCCTCGGGCTGCCCGATCAACAACCTGATCCCCGAGTGGAACGACCTCGTCTACCGCGGCCTGTGGAAGGACGCGCTCGACCGCCTGCACAAGACGAACAACTTCCCCGAGTTCACCGGCCGCGTGTGCCCCGCCCCGTGCGAAGGCTCCTGCGTGCTCGGCATCACCAACCCGCCCGTCACGATCAAGAACATCGAGGCCTCGATCATCGACAAGGGCTGGGAAGAGGGCTGGGTCTATCCTGAGCCCCCGAAGAATCGCACCGGCAAGCGCGTCGCCGTCATCGGCTCCGGCCCCGCCGGCCTCTCCGCCGCCGCGCAGCTCAACAAGGCCGGCCACAGCGTGACCGTCTTCGAGCGCGCCGACCGCCCCGGCGGCCTCCTCATGTACGGCATCCCGAACATGAAGCTCGACAAGCAGGAGGTCGTCCTCCGCCGCATCGCGCTGATGGAGAAGGAAGGCATCAAGTTTGTCTGCAACGCCAACGTCGGCGAAAACGTCGAGGCCGAGATCTTCCTCAAGGAGTACGACGCCACCGTCATCTGCACCGGCGCCACTCTCCCCCGCGATCTCCCGATCGAAGGTCGCAGCCTCAAGGGCGTGCACTTCGCGATGGAGTACCTCACCGCCAACACCAAGGCTGTCCTCAACGGCGGCGCCGAGCACTGCGCGATCCACGGCAAGGACAAGCACGTGATCGTGATCGGCGGCGGCGACACCGGCACCGACTGCGTCGGCACCGCGATGCGCCACGGCTGCAAGAGCGTCACGCAGATCGAAATCCTCCCGAAGCCCCCGCTCGAGCGCACGGCCGACAATCCCTGGCCGGAGTGGCCCAAGACCTACAAGATGGACTACGGCCAGGAAGAGGCCGCCGCGAAGTTCGGTGCCGATCCCCGCGTGTACCTCACCACGGTGAAGAAGTTCATCGGCGACGAGTCCGGCGCCGTGAAGTCGCTCGTGACCGTCGAGATCAAGTGGGAGAAGAACGACAAGGGCCAGTTCATCCCCAAGGAGCAGCCCGGCACCGAGAAGACCCTCCCCGCCGAACTCGTCCTCCTCGCGATGGGCTTCCTCGGGCCCGAGCAGGCGATCCTCAAGGACATCAAGCTCGAGACCGATGCGCGCTCCAATGTGAAAGCCGACTACGGCAAGTACCAGACGAGCATCCCGCGCATCTTCGCCGCCGGCGACTGCCGCCGCGGCCAGAGCCTCGTCGTCTGGGCCATCAACGAAGGCCGCGGCGCCGCGAGAGAGTGCGACAAATTCCTGATGGGCTCGACGGATTTGCCGTAAGGCAGAGCGAGATCACGACCCGTAAGTTTTCCTCAGCCCCGTTCCTCCCGGAACGGGGCTTTTTGTTTTCTGCCACAGACATCATGCCTCCCCGAATATGAATCATCGTCTGTAAACTTCTAAGTCATAGTCGGGTAACATTGCCGCATGGCAAAAACCAAGGCGAGAGAGCTGGTGCGATTCGGCTCGAATGTGCGCAAGCTTCGCGAGTCGAAGGATTGGACGCAGGAACGCCTCGCGGAAAAAGCCGATCTCGATCAGACTTATATCAGCGGCATCGAGCGAGGTGAGCGTAATCTCACGATTTTAAGCGTTACCAAGCTTGCACGGGCACTCGGGACAATCGCCTCCGAACTCTGCGTCGGCATCGAACAATGAGCGCGCCGACCTTCATCGATCTTTTCTCGGGTTGCGGCGGCTTCACGCTCGGGATGCTGCGCGCAGGCTTCGAGTGCATGGCCGCTTTGGACTTCAACGCCGAAGCCATTGCCGCATTGCGTGCAAATCTGCAGGCCAGCACTCCAACCAAGCTGCCCCCGGTGGCATTCGCGTTGGAGGCTGACCTCACATCTCTTCCGCCCCATGTGCTAGCGGCGATTATCGGGCAGACCTCGGTCGACGTCGTTGTGGGTGGTCCGCCGTGCCAGGGTTTCAGCACGGCCCGGCAGCGCGATGGTTCAAACCACGGCGAAAAGCGGCTCAAGGAAGACCCGCGGCGTCATCTCTTCCGTAATTTTTTGGATCACGTGGAGTTTTTCCAACCGAAGGTCTTTGTGATCGAGAATGTCCTCGGTCTGCGCTCGGCGGCGGGTGGACGGTACTTTACGGCAGTCCAATACGAGGCTCGCAGTCTGGGGCGTACCAAAGGGCACCCCGGCTATCGCGTGCATCCACAGATTGAGCGCGCAGCCGATCTCGGCGTACCGCAAAAGCGCCGTCGCCAGTTGATCATCGGTGTGCGGGCGGATCTTCCGGGCTATTTTCCCTCGGAGCTCAGTCTACCACAGCGCGCTATGGAGGGCACTATGCTGGGAGATGCCATCCTTGACCTGCCTGCATTGGCAGCCGGTGGTGGCGAACACTGCACGGACTACGACGTGGATCGGCGCAAAACACATTTTTTTGGCGGTTGCCGTGATCACGTACGGAAAGCGTACCTGCAGCGGGTAGCCGAAGTCGGGAAATCTTCCGCTATTTTCAATCACGCCGCGCGTCCGCACAGCGCGCGAGACCTTGGTGATTTTCTCAAGCTGAGTGAAGGAGAGAGTTCGGCCGTCGCCATGAAACGCGGGGTCGAGTTCGATTTCCCTTACGACAAGACCAGTTTCAAGGACCGCTACACGCGGCAGCACCGGAATCGTCCCTGCTCCACCATCGTGGCGCATTTGAGCAAGGACGGACTGATGTTCATCCATCCCACGCAGAACCGCTCGCTGACGCCCCGCGAAGCCGCCCGCGTGCAAAGCTTCCCCGATTGGTTCGTCTTTCCCGAGGCACGCACGCACGCATTTCGCCTCATTGGCAACGCGGTCCCTCCTCTGGTCGCGGAGGCCGTGGGCGACTCGGTCCGGCATTTCCTTTCGCCAAATTCGGAGCGGTCTGGCGCGGCTCATCGATCGGCAAAGACATCAGTGACCTCGCGGTTTCAAAACCATGCAACGGCTGCGCCTATCGCACTACCTCGTGACCACGTCGAGGCCGTAGCATGGTTGGACCCACTCACCCGCGCGGACCGCAAGACATTACAGGCTATGCCCTTGGCCGAATTCATCAAAGGGTGGCACGCGCTACTGTGGTTGTTTCCCGATCTGCACCCTGAAAACGCCCTCGAACATGGTGATGAGGAACACGACTCGCCGCGCTCAGGTGAAGCCGTTGATCGCTTTGGGCGTCGCTATACCCGTAGTGGCTGGCCGGTTATGCTCGAAGGATTTGGTCACGAGGCTTGGCGACGATTCCGTGCTGAGGAATTTTCCGACGAAGCATTTTACTGCGTTGAAGCCCAACGAGCGGGGCTCGATGCACGCCGCTGTGCCGCCCCTCCGGCGCCCACTCCGGCTTCGGTGGGACGGTAGGCTCTCATTTCTCGCCGATGCCAGACGACGCCTTTGACCTGACTCCGCCGCACGCGTCGGCCATCGTCGAAAGTCTGCGCGCCTTTGGTTACGACTTACCTACCGCGCTGGCTGATCTGGTCGACAACAGCATCGCCGCCGGCGCGCGCCACGTCTGGCTCCGCTTCGACTGGGCAGGCGAAGCCTCCACCATTTCCGTCGCTGATGATGGACACGGCATGTCCGCAGCGGAACTCATCGAGGCCATGCGTCTTGGCACGAAGGGTCCGCTCGTGACCCGCGCGCCGCACGACTTGGGTCGCTTCGGACTTGGCCTTAAGACCGCGTCCCTCTCGCAATGCCGCCGGCTCACCGTGCGCAGCCGCCGCGTCGATGGCCCCTTGGAAACGCGCTGCTGGGACCTTGATGTGATCGCGGCCACCGACGACTGGCGCCTTCTACGGATCGCCGATGCCGCCGCCGAGCCACATCTCATCACTCATCCTCAAGGCACGGTCGTGCTCTGGCAGAACCTAGATCGCCTGACTCGCGGACAGGACACGCAGAACGACCGCCATCAGCAGCGCTTCCTCGAGCGTATTGAAGGTGTGCGTCGTCACCTCGGGCTCGTCTTTCACCGGCTCATGACCGGCCCGCATGCTGTGCAGCTTTTCATTAACGACCGCTCGGTGGAGCCTTGGGATCCGTTCCTTGAAGAGCATCCCGCCACGCACCGCTTGCCGATCGATCCACTGCGGCTTGGCAGCGTGCGTGTGCCCGTTCGTGCTTGCGTGCTGCCTCACGTGTCCAAGCTCTCCCAAGCTGAACATGAGGCCGGCGCTGGCCCGCGTGGCTGGCTGGCGCACCAAGGATTCTATATCTATCGCCGTGACCGGCTTCTCGTTGCCGGAGACTGGCTCGGCTTCGGCTGGACGAAGGATGAACACCTCAAGCTCGCCCGCATCGCAATCGACCTGCCTAACACACTCGATCACGAGTGGCAGATCAACGTCACCAAATCGCGTGCCACTCCGCCTGCGGCGTTGCGCGACGACCTCCGGCGCATCGCCGAGCGCACCCGCGCTGTGGCGAAAAATGTCTATACTCATCGAGGGGCGCGGCTGACCGCGCCGGCTGAATCCAGTCCGATCAACCGTTTGTGGCTCCACCTCGCGAAGCACGACCGACTATTTTATCGAATTAACGAGGAGCACCCGCTGGTACGGCGGGTATTGGAGAGCACACCCGAGAAAGCGGCGCTGCGCGCTTTGCTCGTTTTGGTGCAAGAGTCGATTCCGCTCCAACACATCGGTATCGCAGCCGCAGAAAAACCTGGCTCACAACCCGAACCATTCGAGGGAGCGCCAACGGCGCAAGTGAAAGAGGTGCTCGGTGAACTTTACCGAGCGTTTCGTTCGGTCGGTTGCGACCACGATGAAGCAATTCAACGCATTTCAAGCCATCCTCCCTGCGACCAGTTCCCTGAACTGCTCGCGATATTAAACCGAGACCACCCCGATGCCTGACGCTGCCCAAAACCATATCAACGCACGCAACCTTGCGGCGGATATTATCGGCAAAGAACCCAATAGGACCCTAGAAAAGATTCGGGAAACGGCAATGAAGGCCATACAGGCGGTGAGTCTCTTTGGTGGTCCGACACCTGAGTTGGAGACCATCACAGCCGAACTCGCTCACATGTTCGCAGTCAGACCCGGCACTGTGGGCGTGTTGGACGACCATGATCCCGACGCTCACAAAGTATGGCTCCCGGATAAGCGCGCGCATATCACTTGGCGTTTCTGGTCTCGTTACGAACGTTATATCACTCGCGAAGCCGGTCTTCCTCACGCTGTGGTGAATAGTCTCCACAGCCTCACAGACAAAGTGCTGGAGCGCTTGGAAGATCCCAACCGACAAGGAAACTGGGATCGTCGAGGTATGGTGGTCGGCAGCGTGCAGTCGGGAAAAACGGCTAACTACACAGGGCTCGTATGCAAAGCCATCGATGCAGGCTACAAGCTCATCGTAATCCTTGCTGGCATACACAGCAACTTGCGCAGCCAGACTCAGCTGCGCATCGACGAAGGCGTCACGGGCTTCGATACCCGAAACAGCCGAAAGCTGAGTGCCAACAATCTTTGGATCGGAGTCGGGAAAAACGCCGGTGAGCGCTACCCCATTCACTCATTGACGAGCAGCGCTGAAGACGGAGATTTCAGCAAAAAGGCTGCTTCTAATCAAAACGTGATGCTTGGCAGCGACCCGGTTGTGCTCGTCGTCAAAAAGAACGGCCATGTCCTTAAGAACCTCCATGAATGGGTAACGGCTATCGCAGGCACTCAAGCGTCCGAGGTTGAGAAACCAGTAATCCACAATGTGCCTCTGCTGCTCATCGACGACGAAGCAGACAATGCGTCCATCAACACGAAGAGCAAAGATGGCGCCGACCCGGAGATGGACGTCTCCGTCATCAACGGACGAATTCGTGCGCTGCTCGACGCCTTTGAGAAATCTTCCTACGTAGGATACACCGCAACGCCGTTCGCGAACATCTTCATCAACCCTGACGCTGAATCTCCAACGCATGGTGCCGATCTCTTTCCGCGCAGCTTCATCATCAACGTTGAAGCTCCTTCAAACTACGTGGGGCCGACCCGGGTATTTGGTTTGGAGGGCGACCTAGACCGAGAGATTCCCGCCCAGCCGGGTCTAAACATTGTCAGAAACCTTACGGACTACGCGGACGCATTCCCACCAAAGCACAAGATCGACCACGTCCCAAAGGACCTACCCGAGTCACTCAAGCGCGCGATCCGTTGCTTCATCTTAGTATGCGGCGCCCGCCGCGTGCGCAACCAGTCGAGCAAGCACAATTCGATGCTGGTTCATGTCACGCGTTTCCAACCGGTGCAGAATCACTCGGCTCGGTTGGTGAGCGACGAACTGATTGGCTTGCAACGGAGGCTTCGCGATGGGGACGGAGCACGGCAGCCAACGCTTCGTGATGAGCTGAAGCAGCTATGGGAAGAGGAGTTTGTTCAGGTCTCGTTGGAGTTTGGTTCGGAAGCGCGACCAGAAGTAACATGGAAAGCGTTGGACGCGGAACTCCACGCAGCCGCGGCCAAGATCGACGTCGCGGTGATCAACTCGTCCTCGCAGACGCCACTCGACTACAAGGCGCATGAGGCGCAAGGCCGCAGTGTGATCGCGATTGGCGGCGACAAGCTTTCACGAGGCTTGACCTTAGAAGGCCTTTCGGTGAGCTACTTCTTGCGCGCCTCGAAGATGTATGACACCCTGCTCCAGATGGGGCGGTGGTTCGGCTACCGGCCCGGTTATGTCGATCTCTGCCGACTGTTCACCACCTCGGAGTTGAAACGCTGGTATCGGCACATCGCTCTCGCCGAAGCCGAACTGCGTCGGGAGTTTGATCATATGGTGGCGACCGGTCAGACGCCCAAGACCTTCGGCCTGCGCGTGCGCACGCATCCGGCGGGGATGATTGTAACGGCGCTGAACAAGATGTCTCATAGCAGAGTCCAGGAACTCTCGTGGGCAGGCGTGCTCGTGCAGACTACACAGTTTTTCAAAGACGGCACCGTCACCTCGTCCAATTTCGCCGCCGTGGAGGGATTGCTGGCGGCGTTGGGCAGACCTGTAGAGCTACCATCAGGGGGCGGCTCTCGGATGTGGAAAGACGTGTCGGCCGCCGAGGTTGCCACGTTTATTTCCAAGCTGCGTTTCCCGCCCGAAGCCGCTCGTGCCGGCGGCGCAGAACTGGTCCAGTTTATCGGCCAGCAAGCAGACAAGCCGGACAAAGAACTCACGCACTGGACGGTCGTCATGGTGAGTTCAGGCAGTGCGGAGGCTGGTGATCGTCGCACCATTGCCGGGCAGGAAACCGGCCTCGTCTCCCGCTCGGCCGAAGACCAAACGGAAACCACTTGGCTCGCCCGCAAGGCGAACATCCAGAATCCCGCTGATGAGGCACTCGATTTTCGGGGCGTGCCGTTTGACGCCAAGTGGCTTGCCGCAATTTCGAGCAAACCCGACCTTGGGGACGACCTCGATTGGATAGCCGGCTGCATTGGCCAGGATGCGTGGGATGTTGCGCTGGCGCTCACGTTGCGGTGGCAAGGCACCAACCCGCCGAAGCTGAGATCGCCTGACAAAGGACAAACAACGCGCCCTTACGGTCGCGTGCTCCGTGTATTGAGGCCGCGCAGCCACGGCTTGCTTTTGATCTATCCGCTGGTGCCACCCACGGAGGTGAGCGAAGGTGAGGGAAAGCTAAAACGCACAACGGGATTGAAGCGCGATGGCGACCCAGTCATTGGCGTGGCTCTTAGTTTTCCCGCGAGCGAAACGGTGCTTGGCGTCGAGTATCGGGTGAATCGTGTTTGGGATTCCATGATCCGAGATGATGACTCTTACGATGAGTAGTAAGAGTCCAGCGGTCGGCTTCTCCGCTCTATGGGGAGAATTGGAGGCAAGTGCTAAAGCGGATGCCTCGCGCTGGTGGCTGATCCGCTGCCGCTCCACGCCGGGACGGAGTCTCTTCGCCGCTCGCGAAGCCGGCACAGGTCGGCGGGCACTCCTGCTGCCCTTGGATGGGGCGGCGCAACCTGCAAGACGCCAATGGCCGGAGTTCTCGGCACTTGCTCCTGTGTGCGTCGCGGTGGACGGAGTTCCTCATGTCGGGGCGACACTAACTGAGCCACGTTTTGCGGATGTTTTTGACGCACTGACCGTAGACCTCGCTCGGCGGGTGGAGGAGGCGCCAACTGCCAGCGCTGCGGTCGTCGTTTTGCTCGGTCAGCTCCGGCGTTGGCAGCGGTTTCTCGCTTGTGCGCGTGAAGGCCTCGACCCGGCCGCACAGCGCGGGCTATGGGGCGAATTGCATTTCCTGAAAGAACGGCTGATGCCTTTACTCGGTGGTGCGGCGGTCGCCGGTTGGAAAGGGCCTGACGGCGCCCATCAGGATTTTCAGTTCGCACGCGCGTGGATCGAGGTAAAGACCACCCTCGCCAAGCAGCCGCAGAGCGTCCGCATCGCGAGCGAGCGGCAGCTCGACGAGACCCGTGCACCCGCGCTTTTTCTGCATGTGCTCGCGCTCGAAGCCCACGAATGCGGCGCGACTACTCTCCCCGTCGTCGTCGCGGAACTGCGCGGTGCACTGACCGGCTGGCCGGCGGCGCGTGAGGACTTCGAAGAGTCCCTGCTCGCCGCGGGATATCTCGACCAACACGCGCCGCGCTACGAATCGACCGGCTACGCAGTGCGGCAGGTACAGAGTTTCCGGGTGCTAGGAGCTTTTCCGCATATCGTCGAGGCGTCGCTGCCGGGTGGGGTTGGCGAAGTGACCTACAGCCTTAGTCTCGCCGCTTGCGCCGCTCATCTCGTGGCTGACGAGGAACTCGCCGCCGCGCTGAGTCCGGTAGTCCCGTCCTCTACGTCAGCATCCTGATTTCCGCCATGTCCGAAACACCTTCTCGCCTCGAAGTTTTCGCCGCCGATCTCAAGGAGGAGGTGCGCATCAAATGCCAGCCTGACACCGGCACACCGCCATTGCTTGAGGAGGCGTTTACCGCCGTGGTGCTGGAGCATCTTGTCGAACACAACGAGGCGAGCGATGGCACCCTCTGCGCGTGGGAAGACAAATCGCGCGGCGCAACTCCTGCTGCCAAGCTCAGCGCTTGGAGCCTTTCGGGCGACGGCGCCACCCTTGACCTCTTTGTTTCACTCTACCTGAACGAGGACGCTCCCACGCCTGTTACGCGCGCCGACACCGAGCATCAGTTTAAACTATTGCGGGGATTTCTGCGTCGGGCACTCGAAGGCTGGCACACCAAGCTGGAGCCGTCGTTTCCCGTGTTCGAAGCGGCGCGTCAGATCTACGAGGCGCGCGAAGCGCTCACTACTGCACGTCTGTTTCTTCTCACCGACGGAGTGGTGAAGTCGGCTGACATCGACCAGGAACAGATCGAAGGCCTCGAGCTGCGCTATGTGATGTGGGACTTGGATAAGCTCAGTCGTCTCCGCGTCGGTGAACGCGCGATCATCGAACTCGATTTCGAGAAAAACTATGGCGGCGCCGTGCCTGCTTTAGAGACTAGCGACGCCACCGGCGAATACCGGACCTACCTGGCCTTTCTTCCGGCGCCAGTGCTGGCACGTATCTACGGTGAACACGGCCAGCGGCTGCTGGAGCGCAATGTGCGCGCGTTTCTCCAAGCGAAGGGAAAGATCAACAAAGGCCTCCAGAAGACGCTGCAAGAAGAGCCACACCGATTTCTCGCCTATAACAATGGCCTCTGCTGCACCGCCGCTTCGGTCGAGATCGACGTCAAGAGCGACGGCCATGTGCGGCTGCGGCAGGTGCGGGATTTCCAGATCGTCAACGGCGGTCAGACCACGGCGAGCATCTACCATGCACTGAAACGCGAGAAGACTGTTGTCGCGAATGTCGTCGTGCAGGTGAAACTCACCGTGCTGACAAATCCCGAGCGTGTGGCGGACATCGTTCCGCTCATCTCGAAATACGCCAACAGCCAGAACAAGGTGAACGCAGCGGATTTCTCCGCCAACGGGCGCTTTCATCTCGAATTGGAGAAGCTCTCGCGCACCGTCTGGGCGCCGGCTACGAGCGGCCTCGATCGCGGCACCCATTGGTATTACGAGCGGGCGCGCGGCTCGTATCCCGACGACAAGACGCGCCAAGGCACGCCGGCGCGGATTCGCGAATGGGAGAAGCAGAATCCGGCGGCGCAGAAATTTACAAAGACCGATCTCGCAAAATACGAACAGCTCTGGGCCGGACTGCCGCACGTGGTCTGCCGCGGCGCCGAGAAAAACTTCCTCCATCTCGCCCAGCGGCACGAAGACGATGCTGAGCCGGTCGTCGACCTGAACTATTTCAAGCAGGTTGTGGCAAAGATGATCTTGTTCAAAGCGGCGCAGCGGCTCGCCCCAGAAGATTCCGGAAGTCTACGCGCCCAGACCGTCGCTTATGCGCTTGCGTGGCTTGTGGAAAAGTCAGGCCGCCGCATCGATCTGAATCAAATCTGGGAGAGACAGGGCGTTTCCGATCCGCTGGCAGGAGCGCTGGCGGTCGTGGGAGCCAAGGCGCTCACCTACATCAAGGCGCAACCAGGAAATCCGACCGAAGCTGCAAAGAAGGAGGAGACGTGGCAGCGTTTTCAAAACACACGGATCGAACTCGATTCGGCATGGGAGAAATCACTTGGCACCCACGCTTATGTCGCCCCGCGCTCCGACATGGAGGCGGTCGAGCAGGAATGGGAGCGGGTGCGGCAGAGATTCCTTGGCGATCAGCGCACGATCATGGGTATGGCTATCAGAATGGGAAATCATGCTTACCCCAGTAACTCCGGCGGTTGGATAGTCGGCCAAGTCGCTGCGCTAACGTGGAAGCAGCTCCAGATGAGGCCCGGTTTCGGGCCGAAGAAACTTCGAGAGATCGTGACGCTCTTTAGCACGGCAGCAGGCAGGCGATAGTTTCCGCCGTCAAAACGGCCATGGCCGACATCCTCTCCCGGAAAAAACGCTCAGCTTTGATGGCCCGCATCCGTGGGAGGGGTAATAAGGCCACCGAGCTTCGCCTTATCGCAATCATGCGCGCGCGGGGCATTACTGGGTGGAAGCGCAATGTTTCACTGCTGGGCCGGCCGGATTTTGTTTTTCCGCGTGAAAGGCTCGCCGTGTTTGTTGACGGCTGTTTTTGGCATGGTTGCCCGATTCACGCGACTTGGCCGAAGCAGAATGCGGAGTTTTGGCGGGCGAAGATTTTGCGGAATCGGCAGCGGGATCGGGCAGTGAATCGTTTGCTGCGGCGCAAGGGGTGGCGCGTGGTGCGCATTTGGGAGCACGCGCTGAAAGCCAAGGTTGCGGCGCGCACGGCGGCGCGGTTGCAGCGAATGCTCGCGAAAGCGGCGGGATTTTAGTCTGACGGGGTTTGCTCAGTGGCTTATCGCGGCTGCGGTAAGACAAGTGTGAGTCCAGTGTGCGGGCGGAGTAAGTCCACCGTGAGTCAAGTGGTCAGACAAGTGGCGACGCGTCTCACTCCTCCGTCTCGGTCACGTAGTGGCAGCCTTTGCTTCTCGGGTTGAGGGAGGCGGCGTGGACGACGAGGAGGGCGGTTTGGACGGCGTTGCGGAGTTCGATCAAGGGGCGGGAGAGGCGGCAGC
The DNA here is from genome assembly GCA_048498795.1 of Verrucomicrobiota bacterium. Lineage (GTDB taxonomy): Bacteria > Verrucomicrobiota > Verrucomicrobiia > Opitutales > Opitutaceae > JBEHXH01. The sequence continues at coordinate 68,370 of JBEHXH010000009.1, read as the reverse complement.
CGCGGTAGAAACTTTGAATCTCTTCGCGGAGTTCCAGGAGGATGCGGCGGGCGCGGGTGAGGCGCTTGGCGGAGCGGACGACGCCGGCGTAGTTCCACATCGTGTTTTGCAGGAGCTGCATGTCTTGGCGCACGAGCGTGGGGTCGGCTTCGTGAGTGGGGCTTTCCCAAGTGCGGGGTTCGGGGAGGCGAAATTCCTTTTGCGCGATCTCGGCGGCGTCGGCGCGGGCGGAGGACTTCGCGCCGGTGAGGCATTCGAGGAGCGAGGTGCTTGCGAGGCGGTTGGCGCCGTGGAGGCCGGTGCAGGCAGTCTCGCCGATGGCGTTGAGGTGGCGGACATTGGTCCGGCCCGCGAGGTCGGCGTGCACGCCGCCGCAGGAGTAGTGCGCGGCGGGCACGACCGGGATCGGCTCGCGGGTGACGTCCACGCCGTGCGCGGCGCAGGCGGCGACGACGCCGGGGAAACGCTCGCGGATGAACTCGGGCTGCATCGCCGAGAGGTCGAGAAACACGCAGGTCTCGCCGCTGCCCGCGAGCTCGTGGTGGATGGCGCGCGCCACGACATCGCGCGGCGCGAGCGAGCCGCGCGGGTGCACGGCGTCCATGAAGCGCTCGCCCTTCGCATTGACGAGCACGCCGCCCTCGCCGCGCAGCGCCTCGGTGACGAGGAAGCGCGGGGCGTTTTTCTTGAAGAAGACCGTCGGGTGAAACTGCACGTACTCAAGGTCGATCACGCGCGCGCCGACGCGGTACGCCATCGCGACGCCGTGGCCGACGCTGCCGCGCTGGTTGGTCGAGTGCACGAAGAGCTGGCCGAGCCCGCCGGTGGCGAGGATGGTTTTCTTCGCGACGATCGCGTGCACCTCGCCGGTTTTCTCGTCGAGCACGTACGCGCCGAAGCAGGTGAGCGGCGCGTAGCGGTCGGCGGGCGTGTCGGTGTTGTGCGAAAGCGTGAGGAGGTCGACGGCGGCCCAGTGCGTGCGGCGCGTGATGCGCGGCGTGGTGTCGACGCGCGCGGCGACGGCGGTGAGGATCGCGTGGCCGGTGAGGTCCTTCGCGTGGATGATGCGGCGCGTGCTGTGGCCACCCTCGCGGGTGAATTCGAGATCGCCGTCGGCGGTGTGGTCGAAGGGGACGTTGAGCTCGTCGAGCAGCAGCTCTTTCACGGCGGTCGGGCCCTCGCGCACGAGGTGCTCGACGGCGGCGGGATTGGCGGTGCCATCGCTCGCCTCCATGATGTCGCGCGTGAGCTGCTCCGGATCCTGCGAGACTTCGTAGATGATGCCGCCCTGCGCCCAATCGCTATTGGCCACGAGCGGCCCTTCAAGCGAGAGCAGCTCAACGGCGAGGCCCGCGCGCGCGGCGTGCAGCGCATACGCGGAGCCGGCGAGCCCGGCGCCAATGACGAGGCAGTCGGTGCGGAAGGTTTTCATTTCTTCTTCGTCGCGCGACTGGCGAGGAGATCGAGACTCAGGTCTGCCGCCTTGGCCGAGTGCGTGAGGGCGCCGATGCTGATGACGTCGACGCCGGGGAGCGCGTAGTCGCGCAGCGTCTCGAAGCGGACGCCGCCGGAGACTTCCACGAGGGCGGCACCGGCTATGACGGCGATGGCGCTGCGGACTTGGTCAGGCGTCATGTTGTCGAGGAGGATCACCTCGGCCTGCGCGCGGAGGGCTTCGCGGACCTCGGCGAGGGTCTTGGCCTCGACCTCGATCTTCGCGGCGTGCGGGGCGGCGGCGCGGCAGAGCGCGACGGCCTTGGCGAGCGAGCCGGCGGCGGCGATATGGTTGTCCTTGATCAGCACGTGCTCGCCGAGCGACGAGCGGTGATTGAAACAGCCGCCGCAGCGCACGGCGTATTTCTCGAGCGCGCGCCAGCCGGGCGTGGTCTTGCGCGTGTCGACGATGCGCACGCCGGTGCCCGCGACGGCCTCGGCAAATTTCTTCGCCTGCGTCGCGATGCCGCTGAGCCGCTGGAGGAAATTCAGCGCGGTACGCTCGGCGGTGAGCAGCGATCCGGTGGGGCCGCTGAGCTTGAGCGCAATCGCGCCGGGCTTGAGGCGCGCGCCGTCCTTGGCGACGGGCGTGACCTTGATCGCGGGGTCCACGCGGGCGAACACGCGCGCGGCGACATCGACGCCGCAGAGCACGAGGTCCTGCTTCGCGTCGATGACGGCGCGCGAGCGATGCGTGGCGGGGAAGATGGCGCGGCTGGTGACGTCGCCGAGGCCGGCGTCTTCTTCAAGCGCGAGATCGATGAGGTGATCGGTGCGGGGGGAAATCATGGAGATTTTTTGAAGGATCGGGGATCGAGGTAGGGTCGGGCGGCTCGCCCGACCGCGGACGCGCGAGCCGCGCGTCCCTACCTTTTGATTCAAGCGGTGAGTTAGTTGGCTTTCGCGAGTTCGAACATCCGCTCGATGCTGTGGGCGGCGCGTTTCCGCAGGTCCTCGTCGAGGGTGACGATCTGGTCCGGGCGCGGGGCGCGGAGGGCGTCGCGGATTTTTTCGAGCGAGTTGAGTTTCATGTACGGGCAGAGGCGGCAGCCGGCGATGAAGTGCTTCTCGGCGGCCTCCACCTGCAGGCGGCCGACGAGGCCGCACTCGGTGAGCATGAGGAAGTACGGCGCGCTGGTCGTCTTCACGTACTTCATCATCGCGCCGGTGCTGCCGACGAAGTCCGCCGCGGCGGCGACCTCCGGCGTGCACTCGGGATGCGCGACGACCTTGAGCCCGGGAAACTGCGCGCGGGCCTCGGCGATGCGGGCGGCGTCGAACTCGTCGTGGACGATGCACGTGCCGTCGGAGGAGATGATTTCCTTGTCGACGCCGCGGCGCTTGAGCTCGCTGCGGATGTTTTCCGCCATCAGGCGGTCGGGCACGAAGAGCACGCGCGGCGCGGGCAGGCCAGCGACGATATCGTAGACATTGCCCGAGGTGACGCACACGTCGGACTCGGCCTTCACCTCGGCGGTGCTGTTGATGTAGCACACGACGGGCGAGCCGGGATAGAGGGCCTTGAGCTTGCGCACGTCGGCGCCGGTGATCGAGTCGGCGAGCGAGCAACCCGAGCCGCGGTCGGGCACGATCACGGTGGCGTCGGGCGAGAGGATTTTCGCGGTCTCGGCCATGAACACCACGCCGGCGAACACGATGACCTTGGCCTGCGTCTTCTTGGCCTGCAGCGAGAGGTAGTAGGAGTCGCCGGTAAAATCGGACACGCCGTAGATGATCTCCGGCTCCACGTAGGAGTGCGCGAGCAGCACGGCGCCCTTTTCCTTTTTTAACTGCTGGATTTCGAGCGTGAGCGGCGCGATGCGCTGGCACGCTTCGTAGTTCCAGGTGCGGCCCGGCTCGCAGTCGACATTAAGCAAGGCACGAAACAACCGGTCGGCCTCGGCTTCGAGGGCGGTGGTCGGGAGGGTTGCTGACATGCCGCAAGGTCAACCCGCCCCCGCCCCGGTGGCAAATCCCGGGTGGGTTTATGACGGCGGCTCATTGAGTGAAGGAGAAAGCGGTTAGACGGCGTTATACATGTCATACAGACATGAAGACCCTCGGCCGCCGCTTTTGCCTGACCGCCCTCGCCTGCCTCGCGCTCGCTCCGCTGCGGGCTTTCGAACGGGAAAACCCCGTGAAGGACGCCCCGTGGAAAATCCACCAGACCGTGCGCGCCCTCTATCCGGTGCGCATGCTCGAGCGCGGCATCACTCACGGCGAGGCGCGCGTGCGCGTGAGCGTCGATGCGGATGGTCGGCTCCTCGACGCGCTCATCACGGCCTGCACGCAGTCGGAGTTCGGGGAAGAGGCGCTGCGGGCCGTGCAGCAGTGGCGCTACGAGGGAGAACTCGTCGACGGCAAAATCTTTGGCGTCGTGGGCGACATCACGTTTGAGTTTCTCGTCAACGGCACTGTCGCCATCTCGAAGCGCCTCCCGACCGCGGCCGACGAGCAGCGCGCGCCGGCGGAGGCGATGGCGTATCAGGCCGAGCCGCTGAAGCACCTCGATCACATCCCCACCCCGACCAATGTCGTCGCGCCCGTGTATCCCGAGGACTGGTCCGATCGCGGCGTGAACGGCGCCGTGACGGTGGAGTTCTACATCGATGAGACCGGCCGCGTGCGCATCCCGGTGGTGACCGGTGCGCCGTACCGCCTGCTCGCGTCGTCCGCGATCGCCGCGGTGGCGCAGTGGAAATTCGAGCCGCCGACCCGCGCGGGCCGCCCGGTGCTGGTGCGCGCGGAGCAGACCTTCGCCTTCGCCCCGACGAAAAAGTAATCCCGCGCGGCGAGGCCGCTGAGTTTCCCCGATTCTGTCCACGGGCCCGCGAGGCGCCCGTGGAGCGACTGCTTTGTTCATGAACATGCCCCCCACCAAACTAGTAAGCTACGTCGTTCGCGTCTGCCTCGGGCTCGCGAGCTTCGCCGTGGCCGCCACGGCTCACGCCCAGGCGACCACCGGCACGATCGAAGGCCGCGTCCTCAACGCCGATAACGGCCGCTATCTCGGCAACGCACGCGTAACCGTCACCGGCACGAGCTTGGAAACGCTCACCGACTCCACCGGCACGTACCGCCTCGGCGGCGTGCCCGCGGGCAGCGCCGTGCTGCGCGTCTTCTACACCGGCCTCAATACGCAGGACGCGACCATCGCCGTCGGCGCGGGCCAGACTGTCTCGCACGATGTCTCGCTCACGGCCGGTAACGCGAAGGAGGGGGAGGTGATCAAGCTCGATGCCTTCAAGGTCGCCGCGAAAGTCGAGATGGACGCCGCGTCCATCGCGATCAATGAGCAGCGCTTCGCGACGACGATCAAGAACGTCGTCTCGACCGATGCCTTCGGCGACATCACCGAGGGCAACGTCGGCGACTTCGTGAAATTTCTCCCCGGCGTGACGATCGACTACGTCTCGCCCGACGCGCGCACGATCTCCGTGCGCGGCGTGCCGCCGAACTACACCCCCGTGACGCTCAACGGCAATCGCATCGCGAGCGCGAGCTCGTCGTCGAAGAGCCGCACGTTTGAACTCGAGCAGGTCTCGATCAACAACGCGGGCCGCGTCGAAGTGCTGAAGTCCCGCTCGCCCGAGACCGCCGCTGACTCGCTCGGTGGCGCGGTGAATCTCGTGCCGCGCAGCGCGTTTGAGCAATCGAAGCCGAGCTTCTCCTATCGCGCCTTCCTCAGCGGCAACGGCGACGAGAAGGAGTGGAGCAAGACCCGCGGCCCCGGCAGCGCGAGCTCGCGCAAGATCAAGCCCGGTTTCGATTTCGTGTACATCGATCCGATCTCGAAAAACCTCGGCCTCACCTTCGCGGTCCTCGAGTCCAACATCTTTTATCCGCAGCACCGCTCGCAGCCCAACTACGCGCCGAACACGGCCGTCGCCGTCTCGCCAGCCGCGGGCGTGGCTGGTCCAGTCGCGAGCCCGGAGAATCCGTACCTGCGCAACTACCAGGTGCAGGATGGCCCAAAGAACAATCACCGCAGCTCGGTCAGCGGCAGCCTCGACTGGCGCATCTCGCCGATCGATGTGATCTCGGTCGGCGCGCAGTGGAATTACTACGATGCTTTCTTCGGCAATCGCCCCGTGACGTACAATGTCGGCGGCACCGCGCCCACCGATTTCAGCGATGACTTCGTCAACGGCGCGCCGGGCAAGGGCTCGGTCGTCCTCGGCGGCACATCGTTTCGCCGCAAGTACGGTTTCACCTACGCGACCGACACGACCTACAAGCACAACGGCCCGGTGTGGCAGATCGACGGCGGCCTCGGCTTCTCGCACGCGTCGAATCACTACCACGACGAGCAGAACGGCTTCATCAATCCCACGCTCACGCTCCGCGGCAATCCCTCCTCGCCCGCCGCGTCGAGCCCGACCGTGATCTACAATGGCATCCGCGCCGGCAGCTACCTGATGCCGACCAAGATCACCGTGCTAAACACCGCGGGCATTCTCCCCGTGGATATTTCCGACCTCTCGAACTACAACATCACCAGCGCGAGCTTCGCACCGCTCGACTCGGCCGATGTTTTCAAAACCGCGCGCCTTAATGCGAAGCGCGATCTCGGTCTCTCCGTGCCGATTTCAATCAAGGTCGGCGCGCAGGTGCAGGAGGAGACCCGCGATATCAAGGGCGACAACCGCGGCGCTTACACCTTCGTCGGCCCCGATGGCCTCGCCAACACGCTCGACGACAACGCGGGCCGCTACGACATCGCCGATCCGCAGTACGCCACGCGGCCCTTTATCCTCAACACGCCGCAGGTGCCGTTTCCCGATCCGTCGCGCGTCTATCAGCTCTACAAGAACCACCCCGAGTACTGGGCGCTAGCGAACGTCGCCAACCCCGTGACTCTGCCCGCGAATGCCTCCGCGTATTTCCGCGAGGTGATCTCCGCCGCATACGTGATGGGTGATGCGAAGCTGATGGACAATCGTCTCCGCGTGAGCGGCGGCATGCGCTTCGAGCGCACGCAGGACCAGGGCGCGGGCGTGAAGTTCACCCCCGCCGACGGCTACATCACCAACTCCTCCGGCCAGCGCGTGCTCAATCCCGACCTCGTGGCGCGCGCCAAAGCGCAGTACAAGGACCGCGGCGAGAAGCGCTCGCTCTCTTACGACGGCTACTACCCGAGCCTCGATGCCTCGTACAATCTCACGCACGACCTCATCGCGCGCTTCGGCTACGCGAAGTCCATCGGCCGCCAGGATCTGCCCAACATCATCCCGTCGACGCAGCTCCCCGATCTAACCGTAGCGGGCCCGTACACGATCACCACGATCAACTCCTCGCTGGAGCCCACGAAGACCAATTCCTACGACCTCTCGCTGGAATATTATTTCTCGAAGACCGGCGTCGTTTCGCTCGGCCTTTTCCGAAAGGACTTCTCCAACTTCGTCGGCAGCAGCGTCGCGCAGCCCGCGACGCTCGACCTGCTCAACGAGCTCGGTGTCGCCGATGCGCAGACGTACGTCAACGCAGGCGCGCTCGTGTCGACGGCGTTCAACGTCGGCTCGGCGCGCGTGACTGGCGTGGAGTTCAACTACTCGCAGGTGCTCGACAGTGAGTACCTGCCGGCCTGGACGCGCAGCTTCACCGTCTACGCCAACGGCCAGCAGATGCACCTCGAGGGCTCGACCCTCGCGGACTTCAGCAACTTCATCCCGGCGAGCGGGAGCTGGGGCGTGAAGTACGGTTCGGGCAAGTTCAGCGCGCAGGTGAACTGGAACTACCGCGGCCGCCAGCGCCTCACGCAGTCCTCGATCACCTACGCGGGCGTGGCGCACACGGACAACGGCTTCTTCACCTACTACAAGCCGCGCATCTACACCGACGTGAACTTCGCCTACCGCTACAACGAGCGCCTCGGCCTCTTCATCAACGCGCGCAATCTCACCAACGTCGCGCAGGATTCGCAGACCTATGGTCCGACGTCACCGAGCTGGAGCCGCACGAACCGCCGCGAGGAGTTCGGCGTGCAGTACACCGTCGGCGTGAAAGGCAGCTTCTGAGAATTGGTTCAGGTTCAGGAGGCCAGTTGTAGGGACGGGCCTCGTTTGTGTGTGTCATCACTCGCCCCGCGGCCCGGTTCAGGCCGCGGGGCGTTTTTGTTTGTATCAATAGAATGGATACTTTTTGGCCGCTCCAATTCTCGATGGAAATGGCCACAGAAGGCACAAGAGGCACAGAAACTTCGAGCGGCCGGAGTTCCTGTGCCTCTTGTGCCTTCTGTGGCTGATCTCTGGGTAGCGACGAGCGCCAGCGAGTCGATGGAGTCTTAGTCGGCTCGCTGGCGCTCGCCGCTACAGGAGAGAGAACTCGCCAGTTAGCTCTTCGGCTCGGGCGGTTTGCCGCCGCGGAAGGGGTGCTTGAACTGCTCGATGTAACCGTGTGGTACGGGGTGGCCTTCGATGCCGTAGCCGGAGGGCCATTTGTCCTTCGGGAAAAAGTAGGTGCCGAAGAGGCGGTCGAGGATCGGGAAGTGCACCGCGAAATTCACGTCGATGGCCTCGCGCTCGATGCCGTGGTGCCAGTGGTGGAAGCGCGGCGTGACGAGGAGCTTTTCCACGAAGGGCAGGCGCCACGAGAGGTTGGCGTGCACGAAGGTCGAGTAGAGATAGACGAGGAAGATGTAGGCGTTCATCGCCGTGGCGCTGAAGCCGAGCACGTACATCGGGATGACGGTCATGCTGCGCAGCACGATGATCTCGAGGAAGTGCATGCGCGCGCCGGCCATCCAGTCCATGCTCTGTGCGGAGTGATGCACGGCGTGGAAATGCCAGAGCCACGGCACGCGGTGAAACGAGCGGTGCACCCAGTACTGCACGAAGTCCGTGAGAAACATGATCGCGAGGAACTGCACCACGAACGGCAGCGCGCCGACCCACGCACGCACGCCTGCGAGCGGCGCGAAGGTGAGGATCGTCTTCGCCGGGGCGAAAGTGACGTACGTGAGGATCTGGACCATCATGCTGCTCACGAGGTAGTAGAAGATATCCTCGCGCCACTCCTCGCGGAAGATCGCCTGATCCTCGCGGTGTGGAAACAGCCGCTCGATCGGGATGAAGAGGAGGCCAGTGAAGAGCACATTGAGGACGAAGAAATCGAGGCCGAAGAAGAGCGGTGTCGGATCGCCCACCGCGGTCGTGGCGTGCGAGCCGCCGAGCAGCGAAGCGAACAAGACGACGGCGAGGCCGGCGGTGCCGAGGATGCGATCCTTGCGCAGCGTGAGGCTGAGTGCGGCGCAGCCGAAGGCGACGATTAGCAGCACGTGCAGCCCGATGCGAAACGCCGGCTGCGTGTGCAGCGCCGCGATCTCCGGCATCGAAAATGTGCCGGGCGCGCGCAGCGAGATCACGAGCGCGAGACCCGCGGTGCCGAGCACGAGGCCGAGCACGCCGCTGATCCAACCGCTCCCGAATTTCCGCAGCGCAGGCGGGGCTTCCAGTTCACGACGCACCTGCAAACGCACCTGCTGGATGTGGCTCATGGCGCGCAGCGTAGGCGGATTGCCGGCGCGGCGGCTAGGGCAATATTTGCAATATTGATGGCCGCAAAAAGGCGCAGAAGGCGCAAAAATTTAGAGCGGTGAGAGCCGGAGGTATGGAGTGGCGTGTCGTTTGCGCTGCAAAATCGGAATAGCCACAGAAGGCACAAGAGGCACAGGAACTCCGGTCGCGCGGAAATTTTGTGCTTCTTGTGCCTTCTGTGGCCAATCTCTGGGTAGCGACGAGCGCTAGCGAGTCGATGGAGCGCCTGTCGACTCGCTGGCGCTCGTCGCTACATGGAGAGGGCGCGAAAAAGGGTGGCCGGTGGGGCCGCCCTGGGATTTGCGGAAGTGGGCTTTCTTTTACTCCAGCGAGAAGAAGTCGCGGAAGGCGACGAGGGCTTCGGCGAGCTCGGCGCGGGTGATGGGGCCGCTGAGGTCGAAGAGCGGGGCGCCGAACTCGTTGAACTGCGGTGCGACGAAGCCATTCGTCAGCGCGAGCTGGGCGTAGCCGCGTTTGTCGGCGGGGAGCTGCAGCAGGTCGGCGACGGCGACGGTGTTACCGGCGGAGTCCTTGGTGGTGACGACGGTGCCGTCGAGCGCGCGGGCGTCGGCGTCCTTGCCGAGGGCGCGCACGAGCGCGATGGCGAGGTCGAGGCGCGTGAGCGGATCGTAGGCGTTGAAGTTGCCGCCGCTGGTCACACCCAGGAGGCCGTCGATCTTGAAATCGAAATGGCGCAGCGTGGAGCCCTTCGCGACGACGGCGCGCACGAGCGGACGCAGCTCGGTCTCGACATCGCCGGTGGCGACGGGGCCGGTGGCTTGGCGCAGCGGGGTGTTGTCAGCGAGCGCGTACGCGAAATCGAGGCGCGTGACGGGCACCTCCGGGCTGAAATTGCCGCCGGCGCCGACATCCATGTAGCGATACGAGAGCGCGGCGCGGATGGCGGGCTCATGCGGGTGGCCCGCGATGTCGTAAACATTGCCGAGGGCGTAGTGCGCACGGTCGACGGAGAAGTTCACGGTGTCGGGAAACGCGGCGGCGACCGGCGAACTCGCCTGCGGAGCGGACGATACGCCGCGCGCGCCGCGGGCTTCGGCGGTCCACACGCCGGGCGTGGGCGCCATGATCTTGAGGTAGCGGTGGGGCGTGTCGGTGATGAAGAGCACGCTGCCGGCATCGTTGTACGTCGTGCCATCGGGGCCGTAGAGGCGGAGGATGAGCAGATTGCCGAAGCTCGCGGGGAGGCTGTTGGCGTAGTCCATCGTGACCTCGAGGACGTTGACGCCCGGGGCGACAGTGAACGTGTGCGCGTTCGTGCTCGTCGCGCCCGCGGTGGCGGACGGCGAGTAGTCGACGGAGAAGTGCTCCGTCGCATCGCGCGAGATGTCGACCTGCGCATTGAAACTCGTGTGGCCGAGCTGCGCGTAGCTGGTGCCGTTGCGAATCTGGTCGAGCATCGCGACGACGTTGACGAAACCCGCGCCGACCTCGAAATCGGCGTAGCCCGGCATCTTCGTGGCGGTGCGGATGAGCATGGCCTTGATCTCGTCGGGCGTGAGCGTGGGCTTCGCTTCGAGGAGCAGGGCGACGACGCCCGCGACGTGCGGCGTAGCCATCGAGGTGCCGGAAATCTGCGTGTAGAACGGCAGGTAATTCGGCGTGATCTCGGTGTCGTTGGTGAGGCCGTTGGCGACGACGTTGGTCAGCGAACGCGTGGAGACAATGGCGGCGGTGAACTTCGAGGCGTTCGTCTCGAACTCGCGGCCTGTGCCCGGCGCGGTGATGGTGGGGGCGTTGTAGTCATCGAGCGGGTCGGAGTTGGTGAGACGCGTTTCCTGCGCGACGCCGCGCGAGGAGAAGCTCGCGAGCCCGCCCTCCTTGGTGCCGGCGGCGACGGAGATGACCCACGGCGCCTTCGAGTACGGGTTCTGCGTGTCGGGCGCGGGGCCCTCGTTGCCCGCGGCGAAGACGACGACGATGTTGCGGTCGTGCGCGCGCTTGGAGGCGATGTTGATCGGGCTATCGGGCTCGAAGGGGCCGGTGCCGCCCCACGAATTGGAGATCACGCGGATCTTGTACTGGGCCTGATGGGCGAGCGACCACTCGAAGCCGCCGAGGGGATTCAGGATGAACTCGCCGACCCCCGAGCCGCAGCCGATGAGTTTCGCGCCGGTGGCGACGCCGCGGAAGAGCGTGCCGGAGCGCGCGCCCGTGCCGCCGACGATGCCCGCGCAGTGCGTGCCGTGGCCGATGTGGGTGTCGGTATTGGGCACGTTTTCGAGGACGAGCAGCGGGGAGAACTGATTGAGGAGCGGATCGCTGACCACGACCGCGTTGGGCGTGTTTTCATCGACGACGATCTGCACGTTTTGGATGACCTTGGTGCCGAACGGCAGGTCGCCGTGCGTGGCGTCGATGCCGCTGTCGTTGATCACGACAGAGAAATCGCCCGCGCCGGAGACGGGCAGGCCGCCGTTGGCCGCGGTGAAGCCCGCGTCGGTCTCGGCGCGATCCACGCCCGTCAGCACGCGTGCCTGGTGCATGCAGTAGTGGAAGGGATCGTTGGCGTAGATCGAGCGAACGGACGGCTCATTGGCGAGGCCGGTGACTTGGGCGACAGTCGCATTGACGGCGACCATGCCGAGGTTCGGGAGTTTGGCGCCGGTGCGGATACCGTACTTGCGCAGGACATCGAGGTGCGCGGGCTGGAGGCCGGCGCCGTTGTCGTTGAACGAGACGATCACCGTGCCGAGGGCCGCGGTGGGGAGCGCGGTGAGCTTGGCCTTGAGGGTGGAACCGATGGTGGCGGCCATCGCGAACGATGGCAGGGCGAGAAGCCCGAGAACGAAACGCGCCAGCGTGGCTGGTTTCATGGGGGATGCAGGTTCGGAGTTGGTTGTGACCCGACCGCTCCCCTCCTTCGCGCCTCGCGCAAGCTGACTGACTCAGACTCGCATCAAGCAGTGTGGGGTGAGGTGCTGCATCGAGTCGTGAGTTGTGTTGGCGCGTTAGATTTCTCGACTCGGGAAAACGTTGCGGGACGGACGGAAAATATCGTCAGGAACAAAAAACCGGTTCGGCGCACCGCGCGCGGGCGGGAGGCTGAGCTGGGCATCACAGTCGGGCAAAAAGCCCGCGGCACAGCGGCGGGTCGCTTGCGGCGGGGGCGGAGTCATGCACGCTCTCGCGCATGTCCACTGCTTCTTCTCCCGCGCCGCGTCGGCTGCACTATGCGTGGATCGCCGCGGGCGTGACGTTTCTCACGCTGCTCGCGGCGGCGGGCGCGCGGGCGACGCCGGGCGTAATCCTGCTGCCGATCGGCAACGAGTTTCAGTGGAGCCGCGCGACGGTGTCGTCGATCGTCTCGATCAATATTTTTCTCTACGGCCTCATCGGGCCCTTCGCGGCAGCGCTGTACCAGCGCTTCGGTCTGCGGCGGACGATGATGGCGGCGATGGCGCTGCTGAGCGCGGGCTATGCGCTGTCGACCTTCGCGACGCACTACTGGCAGTTCGTGCTGCTGTGGGGCTTCGTTGTCGGCGCGGGCTCGGGCATGGCGGCGACGGTGCTCGGCGCGGCGGTGGCGAACAAGTGGTTCAGCGAGCGCCGCGGCCTCGTGATGGGCGTGCTCACGGCGAGCACGGCGACGGGCCAGCTCGTATTTCTCCCGTGGCTCGCGAGCGCGGTGATGCGTCAGGGCAACTGGCGCGCCGCGCCGTGGATCGTCGCGGGGGCGACGCTGCTGGTGATCCCGATCATCGCGTGGCTGATGAAAGACTCGCCCGCGGAGGCGGGCGTGCGGCCGTTTGGCGAAAAGGAAACCGCAGCGGAAAAAACGAACGCCACACCCGTGGCCGCGGTGAATCCTGCGCGGCGGGCGCTTGCAGTACTGGCGGAGGCGGCGCAGGTGCGGGACTTCTGGCTGTTGGCGGGAAGTTTCTTCGTCTGCGGCGCGAGTACGAATGGGCTGATTCAAACGCACTTCGTTTCGGCGGCGGTCGACTGCGGGATTCCCGAGGTGAAGGCCGCTGGGATGCTCGCGATGATGGGCATCTTTGACCTCGTGGGCACGACGGCGTCGGGCTGGCTGAGCGACCGCTACAATGCGCGCTACCTGCTCTTCATGTACTACGGATTGCGCGGGCTCTCGCTGCTGTTTTTGCCGCAGGCGCTGCTCGGGCCGGCGATGGGGCTGGGCGTGTTCGCGGTGTTCTACGGGCTCGACTGGATCGCGACCGTGCCGCCTACGGTGAAGCTCACGGGCGAAGTTTTCGGGCGCGAGAAGGCCAGCATCGTCTTCGGCTGGGTGGTCGCGATGCACCAAGTCGGCGCGGCGTTTGCGGTGTACACCGCGGGCGTGGTGCGGACGTCGCTGGGCAGCTATGCGTGGGCGTTTACCGGGGCGGGGTTGCTGTGTCTCGTCGCCGCGGTGGGCGTGCTGCCGATCGCGAAGAATCGCCCGGCAGCGGTGCCGGCGAACGCCTAAGAACACGGTCGCGGGAACGTTGTCTTTCAAGCATCCCACGCGAATGCCGCGGATCGCCGTTGACCGGTGGCCGCGGTCGGCGCTTGAACATTTCTCTCCCCATGCACCCGCGATCTTTCACTCGCTGTATATCTAGGTGGCTATCGGGCGTCCGCTGGTGCGGAACGGTGGCATTGTTGTCGATGAGTGGGCTCGCGCACGCCGCGATGGACACGGGGCCGGTGCTGCTCTCGACCAAGGGTGGCAAAGGCGGGGCGACGCTGGCGGATATTCGCAAAGACGCCGCGGCGGGCGATCCGAAGGCGTGTGGGCAGCTCGGACAAATGCTGCTCCGCGGCGAGGGCATGGCGCAGGATGTGCCGCGCGCGATGACGCTGCTGGAGCGCGGCGCGCGAGGTGGCGACGCGCAGTCGGCGTTTCGGCTCGGGATGGTACTCGATGATGGCGTGCTCGTGCCGCGCGACCGCATCTATGCACTCATGTATTTCCGCGCGGCGGCGGCGGGCGGCATTCCCGAGGCGTATTACAATGTCGGCGCGGCCTACGCGAGTGGGCGCGGCGGTGTGCCGGGCGATCATGTGGAGGGGCTCGCGTGGTTGATCCTCGCGACGCAGCATGGTATCGCGGCCGACGGCGAGCAGCAGTTCCGCGATCACATCCTCGGGCTCGGCCACCCCGAGTGGATCAAGGGCGCGGAGGAATTTGCGCCGACGCTGCAAAAGGATCTGAACAAACGCGGGATGCTCGCGTATCTCCCGCCTGCCGCGCCGCCGCCGGTGATGCAGAGCACGGCCGATCAAATCGCCGCGCGAGCGACCGCGAAGGCGCCGACACCCAATGGGCAAGCGAAGGTGAATGCGGTTAAAGTTCCCTCGCGCGAGATCGCGAGCCCCACCCTGCCCGCGCCGGCTGAGCCGGCAGTCCCGGAAGGTCCGTCGGTAAGAATCGTTTCACCGATGGGGCATTTTCGCGAGTGGCCGAGCCTTGCGATCCTTGAGCGCGACGCCGATCCGGCGCGCGGCGATCTCGGGGCGCAGTCGGCGTGGGGTCAGGTGCTCGTCGAGGGCAAGCTGATGCCAGAGGATGCCGACCGCGCGCTCGCGGTGCTCGAGCGCGCCGCTCGCGACGGCAGTGCGGACGCGGCGTTTCAGCTCGCCGAACTTTACACGAAGGGCGCGAAGGTCGTGAAGAACGACGAGAAGGCTTTTGTCTACTCGCTGCAGGCCGCCCGCGGCGGCGCGTGGCAGGCGGCGTTCAATGTCGGGGCGTTCTATGCGAATGGCCGCGGTACGCCGATCATCTACTCCGAGGCGCTCGCGTGGCTGATCGTCGCAAGGCGCAATCACATCGAGCGCGGTGCCGAGCAGCGCATCCGCGATTATCTGCAAAAGAGCGCGCCGCAGCAGATCCCGATTGCGGAGAAACGCGCGGATGAGATCGAGCGGGACATCGCGAAGGCGACGGCGGCGAGGTGAGTAGATTGATTTTGGGATTGGGACACAGAGAGCACGGAGAGAGGTGGAGAGGGCACAGAGAAGACGAGGAGGCGGGAAAGGGAGACTGCGTGGCGTGTGCAGCAGGGACGATTTGATGGAGCGCATGCGTGGGAGTGCGACCGCCCTCGGTCGCATGGAGCATAGTTGATCGGCGGCGATCTTCGGAGAGAGATGTTTATAGTGTACGCTTACGCGGGAGCGCCGGCGGTTCGCCGGCACTTTGCTCGATGCGGGCCAGCGGCCCGCGCTCCCAGCGCACGCGGTGAGGTTCGGGTTTATTTGTGAATTGTGCGATTGATGTGAACTCGACGGTTTATGCGACCGAGGGCGGTCGCGCTCCCACGCACGCGTTTTCGCACGCATCCCAATAGCTCCACTTCCTCGCTTACAATATTGGCTGCTGTCTGGTTGGGGTGACGGTTTGGCCGTTGCGCCGTGGGGGAATCGGGGAGAAGCTGCGGCTCTTTCGTGTCGTGAATCCCTCCGCGCCGATTCGTCCGCCCGCTGCCTCTGCCGAGGTGGTGATCGCGGCGCGCGGGCTGGAAAAAGTCTACGGCGAGGGTGAGGCGGCGGTGCATGCGCTCGCGGGCGTCGATCTGGAGTGTCGCGCGGGCGAGTTCGTGGTCGTGCTCGGGGCGTCGGGCAGCGGCAAATCCACGCTGCTTAATCTCCTCGGCGGGCTCGATGTGCCGACGGGTGGCACCCTCTCCTATCGCGGCTGGAATCTTGCCGACGCCGACGAGGCCGGGCTCACGCGCTACCGGCGCGACCGCGTGGGGTTCGTGTTTCAGTTCTACAACCTGATCCCGAGTCTCACGGCGCGGGAAAATGTCGCGCTCATCACCGAGATCGCGCCCGACCCGATGGCGCCGGAGGAGGCGTTGCAGCTTGTGGGGCTCGGCGCGCGCATGGATCATTTTCCCGCGCAGCTCTCCGGCGGCGAGCAGCAGCGCGTGGCAATCGCGCGCGCCATCGCGAAACGACCCGCGGTGCTGCTGTGCGATGAACCCACCGGCGCGCTCGATGTGCGCACGGGCATCACCGTGCTAGACGCGGTCGCGCGCATCAACGCCGAGCTCGGCACGCTCACGATGGTCATCACGCACAACGCCGTGATCGCCGACATGGCGGACCGTGTGCTCACGCTCAGCGACGGCCGCCTCACCGGCGAACGGCGCAATACCCACCGCGCGCCGGTGCATGAGCTGCGGTGGTGATCCGCATGGGCCTCCTCGACAAAAAACTCCTGCGCGATCTGCGCGCGATCAAGTCGCAGGCGTTGGCCGTCGCGCTCGTGATGGCGTGCGGGCTCGCGATGATGATCATGACGCGCTCGCTCATCCTCTCGCTGGAGACGACGCGCGACACGTATTATCGTGAGGATCGTTTCGCACAGATTTTTTCTCGGCTGAAACGCGCGCCCAATGCAGTGGCAGAAGAACTCGCCGCGATCCCCGGCGTGGCGGCGGTGCAGACCGGCATCGCGCTGCAGGCGACGCTCGACATCCCCGGCCTCGCGGAGCCGGCGGTGGGATTGTTTCAATCGCTGCCCGAGCGCGGCGAACTCACGCTAAATAAGCTCTACCTGCGCACGGGAAAAATGATCACGGGCCGCGGCGCGCCGGGCGAGCTGCTCGCGGGCGAGGCGTTTGCCGAAGCGCACGGGCTGAAGCCCGGAGACCGCGTGGCGGCGGTGCTGTACGGGCGGCGCGAGGAGTTTCGCATCACGGGCATCGTGCTCTCGCCGGAGTTTGTCTTCGAGGCGCCACCGGGCGCGGCGCTGCCGGATCACCGCACCTACGGGATTTTCTGGATGCCGTACAAGGAGCTCGCGACGGCGGCGAGTCTCGACGGCGCGTTCAACAATGTGTCGCTCACGCTCGCGCCCGGTGCGCTCGAGGGCGAAGTGATCGCGGCGGTGGACCGCGTGCTCGCGCCGTACGGTGGACGCGGCGCGTACGGTCGAGAAACGCATCCGTCGCACACGCGGCTACGCGACGAGATCAAAGTGCTGCAGGGCCTCTCCATCGGCTTCCCGCTGGTGTTTCTCGGCGTGGCGGCGTTCATGACGAATGCGGTGATGAGCCGGCAGGTGACGCTGCAGCGCGAGCAGATCGCGATGCTCAAGGCGTGCGGCTTCAGCAATCGCGAGGTCGGCTGGCACTACCTGAAATTTTCCCTCGTGATCGTGGTCGCGGGCGTGGGGCTCGGCACCATCGGCGGCATCCTGCTCGGGCACCGGCTCGTGGAGATGTACCATTTGTTTTTCCGGTTTCCGTCGCTGGAGTTTCAACTCGCGAAACAGGTGCTGATCACGGCGGCGTTCGTGAGTTCGTTTGCGGCCATCGTCGGTGTGTGGGGCGCGGTGCGCGCGGCGGTGAAGCTGCCGCCCGCGGAGGCGATGCGGCCGGAGCCGCCGGCGAGTTTCCGACCCGCGCTCGTCGAGCGCATCGGCATTGGCCACTGGTTCAGCCCGACGACACGCATCGCGCTGCGCAACATCGAGCGGCGGCCCGCGCGCGCGGCGCTCACGTCGGTCGCGCTCGCGCTGGCGACGGGCATCCTGATCGTACCGGGCGCGTTTCGCGACGGCATCGCGTACGTGCTCGATTACCAGTGGGACATGCTGCAGCGGCAGACGGTGACGATCTCGCTGATCGAGCCCGGGCCGATGCGCACGCTCGATGCGCTGCGGGAATTGCCCGGCGTGGTGTATGCGGAGCCGGTGCGGTTTTCCGCGGTGGAGCTGAGCGCGGGCCGCGCGAAACGCCGCCTGCCGATCTACGGCTTGCCCGAGCATGCGGTGCTCAATCGCGTGCTCGATGCGCAGAACCGGCAGATCACCCTGCCCGCGCGCGGCATCGTGATCTCGGCGAAACTCGGCGCAGTGCTCGGCGTGCGCGCGGGGGATTTTCTCGATGTGCGCGCGCTCGACGGAAAGTGCGCGACGTTTTCCGTGCCGGTCGCGGCGCTGTCGGAGGATTTCGCGGGGACGGCGGCGTTCATGCGGCTCGATGCGCTCAACCGCGAACTCGGCGAGGGCGACCGCATGACCGGCGCGTACATCAGCGTGCGGCAGGGCGCGTGGAAGGAATTTCTCACCGCGATGAAGGGCCTGCCGCGCGTGTCGAATGTGGTGGTGAAGGACGCGCTGCGCGATGCGTTTCGCACCACGACGGCGGAGAGCATCGGGCTCATCCAGAAAATCTACATGACCTTCGCGACGGTCGTGGCCTTCGGCATCGTGTACAACAGCGCGCGCATCTCGCTCTCGGAGCGGCAGCGCGAACTCGCGACGTTGCGCGTGCTGGGCTTCAGCCGCGCGGAGGTGGGTGCGGTGCTCGTGGGCGAGCTCGTGATCCTCACGGTGGCGGCGCTGCCGCTGGGATTGTTTTTGGGCTCGGGCATGGCGGGTGCGATCATCCAGACGGTGAACACGGAGTTCGTGCGCCTGCCGCTGACCCTCACGCAGCAGAATTATTCCATCGCGGTGTTTGTCGTCGCGGTGTCGGCGATCATCTCGGCGCTCTTCGCCGCGCAAAAACTGAAACAGCTCGACCTCGTCGCAGTCTTGAAGGCGCGCGACTGACGCGGGCTCCATTTTCCCATGAACGCACCCTCCCCCACTCCGCCGTCCAAGGCCCGCACCAACGGGCGCAGCGCCACCGCATGGCGTCGCCGGCTGCCGTGGATCGGCGGCGCGGTGCTGCTCGCGCTCATCGTCTGGGGCCTCTGGCCCAAGGCGCTGCCGGTCGAGACCGCGGTGGTCGCACGCGGCGCGCTCGCCGTGACAGTCGACGAGGAGGGGATGACGCGCGTGAAAAATCGCTACGTCGTCTCCGCGCCGATCGCAGGGCAACTCCGCCGCATCGAATGGAAAGCGGGCGCAACCATCGAGGCGGGCAAGACCGTGCTCGCGACGCTGGAGACCGCGGGCGCGGATTTTCTCGATGCGCGCAGTCTCGCGCAGGCCGAGGCGCGCGTGCAGGCGGCGACGGCGAGCCGCGAGGCGGCGCTCGCGCAGCAGACGCGCGCGGCGGCAGCGGAGAAAATGTATACCACGGATTTCGAGCGCGTGCAAAAACTCGCGGACAAGAAAGTGCTCTCGCCGCAGGAGTTTGATATGGCGCAGATGCGCGCGACGACGGCGCAGCAGGACACGCGCGCGGCGGACTTCGCAGTGCGCGTGGCGGAGTACGAACTCCAGCAAGCGCAGGCGCTGCTCACGCGCGGGCAAGGTCCGCACGCGGCCGAGCCGCTCGTGCTCACGTCGCCGGTGAATGGACGGCTCTTACGCGTACTGCAGGAAAGCGCGCGCGTGGTGAATGCAGGATTTCCGCTGATGGAAATTGGTGATCCGACGGATATCGAGGCGCGCATCGAAGTGCTCTCGCGCGACGCGGTGCTGATCAAGCCGGGCGCGCGTGTGTCGCTCGAGCAATGGGGCGGCGCGGAGCCGCTAGCGGCGCGCGTGCGCTGGGTGGAGCCGTCGGCCTTCACGAAAGTGTCGGCGCTCGGCGTCGAGGAGCAGCGCGTTTACGTGGTCGTCGATTTCACCGATCCGCTGGAGAAGCGCCCCACCCTCGGCGACAACTACCGCGTCGAGGCGCGCATCGTGACGTGGGAGGCGAACAATCTTCTCACCGCGCCGGCCGGCGCACTGTTTCAGCGCAACGGCACGTGGCAGTGCTTCGTGGACGACGGCGGCCGCGCGCGCCTGCGTATGATCAAGGTCGGTCACGGCAACGGCATCGCGACGGAGATTGTCGACGGCCTGAGCGAAGGCGATCGCGTGATCGTGTACCCCGGCGACAAGATCGCCGACGGCGTGCGCGTGGCGGCGGTGACGATCGGGCAGCGGTGATTTCTTGTGTATCCGTTTAACGGATACATTTCGGATTTACGGAAATAACCATTCCGATGACCATGCGTCACCGACGCGCACGAACGCGCGACGGTCGTGATGGCGGAAGAGCCGCTGGTGCCAGAACTCCATGCGGACCGGCCGCACGCGCCAGCCGGACCAGTGCGGCGGGCGCGGGACGGCGCCGAGGGGAAAGCGTATCGCCATTTTGGATACGGCCTGCTCGAGCGCGAGGCGGTGGCTCATCGGCTGCGATTGGGGCGAGGCCCAGGCGCCGAGCTGGCTGAGACGCGGGCGCGACGCGAAGTAGTCGTCGGCCTCGCCGGAGCTGACGGGCTCGACCTCGCCGGCGATGCGGACCTGGCACTCGAGCTTGGGCCAGTGAAAGCAGAGCTCGGCGCGCGGGTTGGCCGCGAGATCGCGGGACTTGGGGCTTTCGAGATTGCTGTAGAAAACGAAGCCACGCACGTCGAAGTGCTTGAGCAGGACCATGCGCACGGCGGGCCGGCCGGTGAGGTCGGCGGTGGAAAGCGCCATGGCTGTGACATCGGTCGTTTCGGCGGCGCGGGCGGCCGCGAACCACTCCTCGAACAGGGCAAACGGGTCGTCGTGGTCGAACATACCGCATGATCGCGCGAAAACGGCGGCGTTGCTGCGCATGGGTTAAGGGAGACTGCGCGGCTTTTGGCTTGGCGCGGCGTTGCCGGGGGTGATGGTCTGGGGAAATGAGCCGCGCCACCGATACGATTGCCGCGCTCGCCACACCCGTCGGCACATCCGCCCTCGCGGTGATCCGGGCGAGCGGGCCGGAGTGTGCGCGACTGGCGCAAGAGATCTTCGGGGCGACTCCCCTGCCCCGCACGGTGAAACGCGGCGACTACGTCGATCGCGCGGGGGTGCTGGTGGACGATGTGCTGTTTACGCTGTTTGTCGCGCCGGCCTCGTACACCGGGGAGGATTCGCTGGAGATTTCGGCGCACGGTAACCCGCTGATCGCGCAAAAGATCGTCGACGACCTGCTGGCGCGGGGGTGTCGGGGGGCGGCACCGGGCGAGTTTACGCAGCGAGCGTTTCTCAATGGACGGCTCGATCTGGCGCAAGCTGAGGCAGTTATGGACGTGATCCATGCCCGCAGCGAACGCGCCCTCGGCGCGGCGCACGCCCAACTCCGCGGCGCGCTCGGTCGTCGGATGCAGGAGCTGACGACGGGACTGGTGGCGCTGATGGCACGCGTGGAGGCGTATATCGATTTCCCAGAGGAGGATCTGCCGGCGGAGGATCGGGCGTGGATGCAGGCGCAGGTCGCTACCTTGTTGGCTAATACGCACAAGATAATTACCACCAATAACTACGGTGAAATCCTGCGTCATGGTATCAAGACCGTGATCGTCGGCGCGCCCAATGCCGGCAAGAGCAGCCTCCTCAACCGCCTCGTAGGGCGCGACCGCGCGCTGGTGAGCCCGGAGCCGGGCACGACCCGTGACTTTATCGAAGAGCTGATCAGCTGCGGGCCGCACGCGCTGCGGCTGATCGATACGGCCGGCCTGAACCCCACCCCGACCACGGTCGAGCGCATGGGCATCGCCAAAACCCTCGAGCGTCTGGCAGAGGCCGATCTGGTGCTCTGGGTGGTCGACGGGAGCGCGCCAGAGGTGCCGTCGACGCCGGAAATCGCGGCGGCGCTGGCGGCGAAGCGTTCAATTAAGATTTTCAATAAGAGTGACTTGGGTAATTTAGTGCACTCCCCTAGCCTTGCGACGACCGGCTCGATTACGGTGCAGGTTTCGGCGCTGACGGGAGCCGGGTTGGATGAATTGCAGCGCGAAATCACGCGGCTGGCGGATGCGCTCAATCCCTTGGTGGGCGATGAACTGATCGCGATCAATGCCCGCCATACGCAGGCGTTGCGGGCGGCGAGCGAGGCACTGCTGGCGGCGCAGGCGAAGCTCGCGGATGGCAGTCCGATGGAGCTGCTGGCGGCGGATCTCCGCTCGGCCCTGTGGAATTTCGGCGAGATCGCGGGGCGGATCGATCATGAGGCGATCCTCGACGAGTTGTTTGCCACCTTTTGCATCGGCAAGTAGCCTGACTGCCGCTCCCCTGCCCGACCGGATCCTTTCACCATGGTTTTCAACTCCACGCCCTTTGACGTGATTGTCTGCGGGGCCGGCCATGCCGGTACCGAGGCGGCGCTCGCGGCAGCGCGGATGGGCTGCTCTACCCTGCTCCTGAGCGGCAATCTCGATACGATCGGCCAGATGAGCTGCAATCCGGCTATCGGCGGCCAGGCCAAGGGCCAGATCGTGCGCGAGATCGACGCCCTCGGCGGCGAGATGGGTATCAATACCGACGCGACCGGTATCCAGTTTCGGCTGCTCAACGAGTCCAAGGGCGCGGCGGTCCAGTCGCCGCGGGCCCAGTGCGATAAGAAGGCCTATCAGTTCCGCCTGAAGCATGTGGTCGAGCTGCAGCCGAATCTTACGCTGTTCCAAGCCACGGTGACTGGGCTGATCTTTGAGTCCGGCCGAGTCGTCGGTTGCCGGACCAATCTGGATTTGGAGTTTATGGGCCGGACCGTGGTCGTGACGACCGGGACGTTTCTCCGCGGCCTGATGCATATCGGCCAGAATAAGAACGAAGGCGGTCGATTGGGTGACTTCAGCGCCAAGACGCTGTCGAACAGCTTTCTGGAGGCTGGAATTGAGCTGCGGCGTCTGAAAACCGGCACGCCGCCGCGGTTGTTGGGCCGGAGCCTGAACTTCGCGGCCATGACTGAGCAGAAAGGTGATGAGCGGCCGACGCTGTTTGCGTTCCACGATACCCGGGAGGCGGGGTCGATGTTCCACGTGGAACAAGGCGGACTGAATCCGGCGCAATGTTCTACGTGGAACAATGGGCCGACCGATCAGGTGTCGTGCTGGATCACTTACACCACGGAGCGGTCGGCGCAGATCGTCAGGGACAATCTTAGCAAGTCGGCGATGTACAGCGGCGAGATCGAGGGCATCGGCCCGCGGTATTGCCCGAGTATCGAAGACAAGTTCGTCCGGTTCGCGGATAAGCCGCGGCATATCCTGTTTCTGGAGCCGGAGGGCAGGAATACCAACGAGTACTACATCAATGGCCTGTCGACGTCGCTGCCTTTCGAGGTGCAGGTGGAGCTGGTGCGGAGCGTGGCCGGGCTGGAGCAGGCAGTGTTGATGCGCCCGGCGTATGCGGTGGAGTACGATTTCGCGCCGCCGACACAGCTCTGGCCGTCGCTGGAGTCGCGGCTGGTGGAGAATCTGTTTTTCGCAGGGCAGATCAACGGCACCTCGGGCTATGAAGAGGCGGGGGCGCAGGGCCTGATCGCGGGCGTGAATGCCGCGGAAAAGGCGAGGGGAGGCCAGCCGCTGATCCTCGGGCGTCACGAGGGGTACATCGGGGTATTGATCGACGATCTAGTCACCAAGGGCACGAATGAGCCCTATCGCATGTTTACGAGCCGGGCGGAGCACCGGCTGCTCTTCAACCACGGCAGCGCCGAGCTGCGACTGGTGCATCATGCGGAAAAACATGGGCTTATCTCGGCCACGCGCCGCGATAAAATCCACGCCAAGGCGACGCGGATTCGCTCGTGGATCGAGCGTTTTGAGACTGTCCGCGTGCACGGCAAGACCATCGGCGATCTGTTGCGCCGGCAGGAAGGGGCAGGGGAGTTGCCCGCTGAATTTACCCAGGAATCGCCTGCGCTGCAGGAAGAAGTGCTCTATCGCGTGAAGTATCGCGGCTATCTGGAGCGCGAAGAACGGCAGATAGAGAAGCTCCAACGAATCGATCAAATCAAGATTCCGATTGATTTTAATTACTTGGAAATAAAAGGTTTACGTAAAGAGAGCGCCCTCAAGCTCGCCGAGCGCCGCCCGCAGACCTTGGGGCAGGCGAGCCGCATCAGCGGCGTGAATCCGGCGGATATCAGCATCCTGATGGTCTGCATCGAGGCTCGCCAGCGGGGCGGGGGAGCGGCTCCGTCTAATCCTTCCGCGCCATGAACGAGGATCTCTTGCTCACGCCCACGACGCCCGACGAGCACGCCAAGGTGCTGGGCGACCGCAATCGCGCGCTGGAAGCCGATCTCGGGCGCATCGCGCCGGAGGGTGGGGGGCTGGTGCTTGAGATCGGATCGGGCCACGGGCATTTCCTAACGGCGTACGCGGCGGCGAATCCGGCGGCGCTGTGCATCGGCGTCGATCTGCTGGAGGAGCGGATCGAGCGGGCGAACCGGAAACGCGACCGCGCGCGGCTCAGCCGGCTCCATTTCCTCCATGCGGACGCCCGGGCGCTGCTCGCGGTGCTGCCGCCGCATATTATACTAGAGCGGATTTTCGTGCTGTTTCCCGATCCGTGGCCGAAACGCCGCCACCATAAGAACCGCATCATCGAGCCGCGCGTGCTGGCGGCGCTCGCGCGGCATGCGCGCCCCGGGGCGGAATTGTGCTTCCGCACCGATCACGAAGAGTACTTTGCGCAGGCCGAGGGCATCATCGCGGCGCATCCCGACTGGAAAATCGCGCCGGAGAAGGCGTGGCCCTTTGAGCTGGAGACCGTTTTTCAGGCCCGCGCGGCCGGATATAAGTCGTTAATCGCGTTACGGGCGTGAGACGCCATTAGGTGGAACCTAATTGTTTCCCATTTCGGCCTTATTCTGACGCTCAGGCAGCCATCCCCCGTTTTCGGGGGTTGACGGAGCGAAATTGGTTTGCCTACGTCGTTCCCTTCCAACCCTCCGTTAACCGCCTGCTGACCATGTCACGAGTCACTAAACTCGCCTTTCTCTTTTCGTCGCTGCTCGCGGCCGGCACTGCCTTCGGCGCGGAAGAAGGACATGCGCATGGCGTATCGGTGACCGCGGAAAGGCTCTTCTCGGTCTTCGGTCTCCCGGTGACGAACAGCATGGTCACGAGCTGGGTCGTGGCGGCGGTTTTGATTATTGTGATCCGCCTGGCCATCCGTCGGCCGCAGCTGGTGCCCACGCGCGGGCAGGCGATCGTGGAAAATCTCGTCGAGGGTGTTTACGATCTCATTTCGCCGATCGTGGGCAGCAAAGTCGCGAAGCACACGTTTCCGCTGCTGATCGCGCTGTTCACTTTCATCCTGATCCAAAATTGGAGCGGACTCGTGCCCGGCGTCGGCACGATCTATTATCAAGGTCAGGAATTTGTCCGCCCCGCCAACGCCGATCTCAATGGCACGCTGGCGCTGGCGCTCGTCTCGATCCTTTGCTGGTTCTACTTCATCATGCGCTACGCCGGTCCGGCCTTGGTGCTGAAGGATATTTTCGGCAACAAGGCCGATCCGAAGGAAGTCCCCGCGGCCATCTACTATCCTTTGTTTCTCGTGTTCTTCGCGGTCGGCCTGATCGAAATCGTGTCGATCACCTTCCGTCCGATTTCACTCTCGTTCCGTTTGTTCGGCAATGTGTTTGGCGGCGAGAATCTGCTGCACTCGATGTCGGCGATCACGCCTTGGGTGCTGCCGGTGCCATTTTATTTCTTGGAGCTCCTGATCGGTTTTGTCCAAGCCCTCGTCTTCACCCTGCTGGTGAGCGTGTACATCGGCTTGATCTGCAATCACGGCGACGACCACCACGAGGAACACGCCCACCATTAATTTTTTCGCTGGGAGCGTGCCCCGCGTGCGCACGGCGAAATCCAACAAAAAAACATCCGTCACATGATCACACTAATCGCAGAAGCCGGCATCACCGGTTCCATTCAGGGCGCGTTCGGCTGTCTCGCCGCCGCCATCGGCGTAGGCCTCGTCGGTGCCAAGGCCGTTGAAGCCGTCGGCCGCAATCCGGGCGCTTCGGGCAAGATCCTTGTCCAGTCCATCATCGGCATGGCGCTCGCCGAAGCCGTCGCGTTCTACGCGCTGTTCCTCGGTAAATAATTACTCCGCGCCACCGCGGACAACGCGGTGGCGCATCCCTTTCCGTTCGTAACGCTCCCGTCGAATCATGCTCTCATCTTTCGTATTCTTCGCGCAAGAAACTGCTCATGCCGCCGCTGCGGCACCGACGGGGGAAGCTGCCTCCGGTATCACCAAGATCACGAGTGATTTTGGCATCAATACCCCGAATCTCGTCGCGCAGATTCTAAGCTTTTCGATCGTCGCTTTCGTGCTCTGGAAATTCGCTTTCCAGCCGGTCCTCGCGACCCTCGATGAGCGCAAAGAGAAAATCTCCTCGGGCCTGAAGTACGCCGAGGAAATGCAGGCCAAGCTCGCCGCTGCGCAGCAAAGCACCGAGGTGCAGCTCCGCGAGGCGCAGCAAAAGGCCACGGCGATCGTCGCCGAGGCGCAGAAGGCCGCGAAGGAGTTCGCGGACAAGCAGCAGAAGGAAGCGATCGAGAAATCGGCCGCGATTCTTTCGAAGGCGCAGGAAGCCATCGAGCTCGAGAAGAAGAAGATGCTCGCCGAGGCCCGCGTCGAGATCGCCCGCCTCGTCGTCACCACGACCGAGCGCGTCCTCGCCAAGAAGCTCTCCGACGCCGATCGCGCTGCCTACAACGACGCCGCGGCCCGCGAGCTGACGAGCGTTTAATAAAAGACTGAAGAACTGAAAGACTGAAAGGCTGATACAAACCTACTCGCCCCCGAGAATCTTGTAGAAACCGATTCAGTTTTCAGCCTTTCCCACTTTCCGCCTTTTCCTCTCTCATGGCCTCCCACGCGAAAGCCGCCCAACAATTCGCCCGCCAGCTCTTCAAGCTGTCGGTCGTCGATGGCGTCGTCTCCGCTGACCGTGTCGCGGGCGTCATCGAGTACGTCGAGAAGCACAAGGTGCCGAATCCGGTGATGGTCCTCAAGGCCTACCACCGGCTCGTCGCTACCGAGATCGCCAAGAGCCGCGCCGTCGTCGAGCACGCCGGCCTCGCCAATGCGGCGGGCCTCGATGCGATCGCCGCCGCGCTCTCGGCCAAGTACGGCCGCAAGATTTCCTGGGTCGCGCAATCCAACCCCAAGCTCCTCGCCGGCCTGCGCGTCCGTGTCGGCGACGATGTGTACGAATCCTCCGTTTCCCAGCAGCTCGCCGCCCTCGGCGCTGCGGTCTGATCCCTTTACCCAACCCTTATTTCCCTTTCCGCGATGAGCACCGTCCTCGAACAAATCGAACAACAGATCGCCAAGCTCTCGACCAAAGCGGTCAAGAAGAACACCGGCAACATCCGCACCGTCGCTGACGGCGTCGCGAAAATCGACGGCCTGTCCGGCGTGATGTACAACGAAATGGTGCAGTTTCCCGGCGGCGCCACCGGCATCGCGCTGAATCTCGAAGAAGACGAGGTCGGCTGCGTCGTCCTCGGCGACGTCTCGAAGCTGAAGGAAGGCGACGAGGTCACCACGACCGGCAAGCTCCTCTCCGTCCCCGTCGGCAAGAGCCTCCTCGGCCGTGCGGTCGACGCGCTCGGCAACCCGGTCGATGGCAAGGGCCCGATCGCTGCCACCGAATTTTACCCGGTCGAGAAGATCGCCCCCGGCATCATCGTCCGCAAGTCCGTCTCCCAGCCCCTCTTCACCGGCATCATGGCGATCGACTCCATGATCCCGATCGGTCGCGGCCAGCGCGAGCTCATCATCGGTGACCGTGGCACGGGCAAGACCACGATCTGCATCGATACGATCATCAACAACGCGAAGATCAACAAGGTCGGCCTCGCGAGCGGCGACCCGAAGTTCCGCCCGGTCTACTCGATCTACGTCGCGGTCGGTCAGAAGAATTCCAACATCGTTCGCACGATGTCGGCCCTCGAGTCGGCCGGTGCGCTCGAGTACACGATCATCGTCGCGGCGCCCGCCGCGGACAATCCCGCCAATCAATACCTCGCTCCGTTCTCGGGCGCGGCGATGGGCGAGTGGTTCATGGAAAATGGCATGGATGCGCTGATCGTTTACGACGATCTCTCGAAGCACGCCGTCGCCTACCGCCAGATCTCGCTCATCCTCAAGCGCCCCTCGGGCCGCGAGGCGTACCCGGGCGACGTGTTCTATCTCCACTCCCGCCTCCTCGAGCGCTCCGCGCGCCTCGACGGCAAGGGCTCGCTCACCGCGCTCCCGATCATCGAGACGCAAGCCGGCGACGTGTCGGCCTACATCCCGACGAACGTGATCTCGATCACCGACGGCCAGATCTTCCTCGAAACCGATCTCTTCAACCAGGGCATCCGCCCCGCGGTGTCGGTCGGTCTCTCCGTCTCGCGCGTCGGCTCCGCCGCGCAGATCAAGGCCACCAAGCAGGTCGGTGGTAAGCTGAAGGGCGAGCTCGCGCAGTTCCGCGAACTCGCGGCCTTCGCGCAGTTCGGCTCCGACCTCGATGCCAAGACGAAGGCGCAGCTCGATCGCGGCGCCCGCATCGTCGAGCTCTTCAAGCAGCCGCAGTTCAACCCGCTCGCCATCGAGCTGCAGGTCGCGGTGCTCTTCGCGATGCAGAAGAACTACTTCGACCCGATCGACGTGAAGAAGGTCGTCGCGGCCTCCGCCTCGCTCAAGGAGTTCTTCATCACCCGCAAGGACGCTCTCCTCACCGAAATCCGCAACAAGGCCGCCCTCGACAAGGACCTCGAGGCCAAGCTCCAGGCCTCGTGCGACGAGTGGAAATCCGGCTACCGCGCCTAAGACTGAAGATATATGATTTGACGACTTATGATATAAAGCGCCCGCCGCGATAAATCATAAGTCGTAAATCCCAAATCGTAAATAATTCATGGCCTCAACCCGCGACATCCGCCGCCGCATCAAGTCGGTCAAGAACACGCGCCAGATCACCAAGGCGCTGGAGCTTGTCGCGGCGTCGAAGATGAAGAAGGCGCAGCAGGCCGCGCTCGCCGGCCGCAGCTACGCCAATCTCATGGCCGACATGCTCGCCGCGCTCGCTTCGCGCGTCGACGAGTCGCAGCACCCGTTTCTCGCGCAGCGCCCGGTCAAGGTCCGCGGCATTCTGCTCGTCACAACGGACATGGGCCTCTGCGGTCCGCTCAACGGCAATCTTTTCAAGGCGGTCACCGACGTGAAGACGCCGGCGAAGTACGTCGCCATCGGTCGCAAGGGCGCGCAGTTCCTCGCCCGCACGAAGCGCGACCTCATCGCCGATTTCCCGGTCAATGATCGCGTGCCCTTCGCGCAGGTGAAGGCTGCCGCCGAGTTTCTCGTGAAGCAGTTTCTCGATGGCGTCGTCGACACCGTCGAGATCATCTACCCGCGCTTCAAGAACACGCTCGTGCAGGTCGCCACGACCCTGCCGCTCCTCCCGCTGCAGAATCTCAGCGCGGTCGTCGCCGACATCCACGCGGATGCCGGCCTGCCCGTGCCGAAGCCCGATGAGCGCGAGATCCTCTTCGAGCCGAATCCGGCCGCCGTGCTGGAAGCGCTGCTCCCCCTCTACATCAACCGCGAGGTGTATCAGCACATCCTCGATGCCAAGGCCTCCGAGCACAGCGCCCGCATGGTCGCGATGAAGACCGCCAAGGACAACGCCACCAAGCTCCTCGGCGACCTCACGCTCGAGTACAACAAGGCCCGCCAGGCCGCCATCACGCAGGAAATTCTCGAAATCGCCGCCGCTTCGTTTGCGGCCTAAGCCGCAAACGGAAGGACTGAAAAACCGAATGACTGAAGGGCTGAAATGTTTCACGAACACGGAGACCTCCGGACGCGCACTCAAGAGTTCGCGCGCCGGGTGGCTCGCGCGTTTCGTGCATTGCCCGCGCGGGATCGTGTCGCGCAAGTCTGGGGTGATCAGTTGCTCCGGGCCGGCGGATCGGTCGGCGCAAATTATCGTGAAGCGCAGCGCGGCCGATCTCCAGCCGAGTATCGCGCGAAGCTCGGCGACTGTTTGCGCGAAGCGGATGAAGCGCTTTTCTGGATGGAGCTCCTCGAACTCGAAGGCTATTTCAAGCCGCGTGTCATTGGTCCGCTCAAACAAGAGACCAGCGAGCTCATCGCTATTTTCGTCACTCTGCTGCGCAAATCCTAGCGCTACCGAAACCCCATCAGCCCTTCAGTCTTTTAGTTCTTCAGCCCTTTCACAATGAACTCAGGCAAAATCGTCCAAGTCATCGGCGCCGTCGTCGACGTGCAGTTCGCGGAAAACGCCATCCCGCCCATCTATCAGGCGCTCACGGTCGACTTCACCGCCGCCGGCACGAAGCAGTCGCTCACGCTCGAGGTGCAGCAGCATCTCGGTGGCGGCGTCGCCCGCGCGATCGCGATGTCCTCGTCCGAGGGCCTCGTGCGCGGCATGGACGCGGTGGACACCGGCGCCCCGATCTCCGTCCCGGTCGGCGAGGGCGTGCTCGGCCGCATCTTCGACGTCACCGGTTCGCCGGTGGACGGCCGCGGTGCCGTGAAGTTCGAGAAGAAGTACCCGATTCACCGCGCGGCTCCGTCGCTCGTCGATCAGGACACCAAGGCCCAGATCCTCGAGACGGGCATCAAGGTCATCGATCTCATCGCCCCCTTCACCAAGGGCGGCAAGGTCGGCGCCTTCGGCGGTGCCGGCGTCGGCAAGACCGTCGTGATCATGGAACTCATCAACAACATCGCCAAGACGCACGGTGGCTACTCCGTGTTCGCCGGCGTGGGTGAGCGCTCCCGCGAGGGCAACGATCTTTACCACGAAATGTCCGAGGCGGGCGTCATCGACCAGAAGGACCTCAGCAAGTCCAAGGTTGCGCTCGTGTACGGCCAGATGAACGAGCCGCCGGGCGCCCGCATGCGCGTCGCTCTCTCGGCCCTCGCGATGACCGAGTACTTCCGCGACGAGAAGAACCAGGACGTGCTCCTCTTCGTCGACAACATCTTCCGCTTCTCGCAGGCCGGTTCCGAAGTGTCCGCTCTCCTCGGCCGCTCGCCGTCGGCGGTCGGTTACCAGCCGACGCTCGCCAACGAGATGGGCCAGCTCCAGGAGCGCATCACCTCCACGAAGAAGGGCTCCATCACGTCGTTCCAGGCGGTGTACGTCCCCGCGGACGATCTCACCGACCCGGCCCCGGCCAACACGTTTGCCCACCTTGACTCGACGATCGTGCTCGAGCGCTCCATCGCCGAACTCGGCATTTACCCGGCCGTCGATCCGCTCTCGTCCGTCTCGAAGGCCCTCCAGGCCGACGTCGTCGGCGAGGAGCACTATCAGGTCGCCCGCGAAGTGCAGCGCGTCCTCCAGCGCTACAAGGATCTGCAGGACATCATCGCGATCCTCGGTCTCGATGAGCTCTCCCCCGAGGACAAGCTCACCGTCTATCGCGCCCGCAAGATCCAGCGCTTCCTCTCGCAGCCGTTCAACGTCGCCGAAGTCTTCACCGGCTCGCCCGGCAAGATCGTGCCCGTCAAGGACACGGTCCGCGGCTTCAAGATGATCCTCTCCGGCGAACTCGACCAGGTCGCCGAGGGCGATTTCTACATGAAGGGCGGCATCGACGAAGTGCTCGCGGCCTCGAAGAAAGCCTGAAGAACCGAAAGTCTGAAGAGCTGAACCAAGCCACTGCAAATCGATTCGGATTCAGTCTTTCAGCCTTCAGACCCTTCCGACTTTTTCCAAAATGCCTCTCACCCTCGACATCGTCACCCCTGAAGCCCGCGTCTATTCGGACACGATCGACACGGTCGTCATCCCGACGGTCGAGGGCGAAGTGGGCATCCTCCCGGGCCACATCCCGCTCGTGACGCAGGTCGCCGATGGCGAACTCGTCGTGAGCAAGGGCAGCACGTCCGTGCGCCTCGCCGTCTCCGGCGGCTTCGCGCAGGTCTCGTCCGATCGCGTCTCGATCCTCGCGGAACACGCGATCTCCGAGGAGAAAATCGACGAGCAGGCCGCCGAAAAAGCGATCCAGCGCGCCGAAGCCGACATCAAGGAGGCGAAGAATCTCTCCGCCGACCAGTTCGAGCACCTGCAGGAGCTGATCCGCTTCAACGGCGTGCAGCTCGCCCTCAAGCGCCGCCGGCGCTGATTCGAGAGCGAGATCGAGATTAGGATTTTACTTTCAAAGCCCGCCGAGAAATCGGCGGGCTTTTTTTGTATTCGGGAAATGAATACAGAAGGATTTTCACAGGAGGAATACCGAGGGAAGGCAGGAGGCCGGAAAAGTTTTACAGAAGATAACGAAGGATTGCGGGTGGGCTGGGATGGGTGGGCGAGATTTGCGCCTTTGGGTTTTTGGCTTCGGTATTCGGACAATTGTATCCGATAAATGAATACAGTATTTCTTGCCGAAGAAGTGGCCCCGAAGATTTTCCAGTTCCACTCTTTCGAGGAGCGGATGTTTATGCGCTCGGCTTCTTGTCGGCGAAAATCTCTGCGATGCGCTGCGCGCGGTAGGCGAAGATTTCTTCCACCTCGCGAGTCACCCACAGGCGCTCGGCGAGCCAGCCGGCTGGGCCCCAGCCAACCTCGTACGTCACGCGATCGGTCATCGTCACGCCACCGGACGCGGGTGCGAAGTGATGCTCGTGATGCCAGAGGCGATAAGGGCCGAGGCGCTGCTCATCGACGAAGTACTCGCCCTCGCGCAGGTGCGTGATCTCGGTGAGCCACCGCGCCGACACGCCGAGCGGCAGGCCGATGCGATACTCGATGAGCTGGCCCGCCTGCATCCGTGCGGGAACCTCGCTCACGATGCGGAAGCGCAACCGCGCGGGCGTGAGTGCAGCGAGATTCCGGGGCGTCGCGAAAAAATCCCACACCGCCGCAGGTGCAGCGGGGATGAATTGTTCTCGCACCAAGAGCCGGGTCACACCGAGCAGGGGACGAAAGTTTTTCTCCGGCGCAAGTGGCAAGCGCGCGGGCGAGACGTTACTCGACGCTGACGATGGTCTGCTCCTGGCGCTGGCCGGGCAGGGTGAGCTTGGTGCCGGAGCGTTTGCCGAGGAGCTGGCGGCCGAGTGGGGAGATGGGCGTCACCACGATCACGGATTTTTCCTCGCAGGAGATTTCCAACCCGCCGCGCGAGGGGCCGAGGAGATAGTGAAGCTTGTTGCGGCCGTTGCTGAGCGTGACGACTGCGCCGAGTGCGATGATGTCGGTGGCGGCGAAATTCGGCAGGACGAGACTCGTGTAGGTGGCGATCGCTTCGCCGACTTCGCCGGCGAGCTTGGCTTGTCCGGCGGCGACGTAGGCGGCGAGCTGCGCGCGCATGTCGTATTTGCCCTCGGAGCGGTTCTCATCGTCGGTCGCCTCGGCGTGCGCGGACTCGGCGGCGCTCACGAGCGTGACGAGTTCCTGCTCGAGGGCGGCGAGGATGGCGGAGCGGAGGGCGGCTTTGTCCAAGGGACGGCCAGCGTGCCAACGGTGGGGCGGGGTGGACACTCAAAATTTTCGCGCGACTTGCCGCGCGGATTCGCCGACGCTCGCGATCCCTCGTGCCCGCTCCGAATGCCAACATCGCCCGCCATCTCGGCCTCATGGCCGCGGCGCATCCGAATGTCGCGGCGCTGAAAGTGCCGTGCGGACGCATGGCGACGGGCGCGATCAATTATTTCACGCTCACGTTTGCCGAACTCGATGCGGAGGTCGCGGCGTGGCAGGGCCATCTCGTGGCGCGTGGGGTGCGGCGCGGCGATCGCACCCTCGTGATGGTGCGGCCGGGGCTGCCGCTGATTGCGTCGGCGTTTGCGCTGTTTCGGATCGGGGCGGTGCCAATCATCATCGACCCGGGCATGGGGCTGAAAAGTTTCCTCGCGTGCGTGAAACGCTCGCGACCGCGCGCTCTCTTGGGCATCCCGCTCGCGCAGTTTTTGAGCCGCGTGTGCTTCCGCGCGTTTCGCTCCGTCGAGGTGCGCGTGTCGGCGAGCTCATCGCTCACGGCGCGGATTGCGCCGGAAAAAAACGCGCCGCCCGTGGCGCTGGCGGAGAGTGCACCGGAGGAGCTGGCGGCGATTTTGTTTACCTCGGGCTCCACGGGCGCGCCGAAGGGCGTGTGCTATGAGCATGGGATGTTCGAGGCGCAGGTGCGGCAGATTCGCGACGCGTATGGCATCCAGCCGGGTGAGGTCGACCTGCCGCTGCTGCCGATCTTCGCGCTCTTCAATCCGGCGCTCGGGATGACGTCGGTGATCCCCGAGATCGATCCGAAGCGGCCCGCGGCGGTCGACCCGGCGAAGATCGTGCAGGCGATCCAGCAGGAGAAGATCACCAACTCCTTCGGTTCGCCGACGCTGTGGCACAAGATCGGCGAACACTGCCGCACACAGGGCATCACGCTGCCCACGCTGCGCCGCGTGCTTTGCGCCGGTGCGCCCGTGCCCGCACTGCTCTGGCGCAATTCGCGCACGTGGCTCGTCAACGGCCAGCTCCACAGCCCCTACGGCGCGACCGAGGCGCTGCCGGTCTCGAGCATCTCGGCAGACGAGGTTGACACCGAGACGCTCGTCGGCGCCTGCGTCGGCCGACCGATGCCCGAGATCGAAGTGAAGGTCATCGCGATCGACGACAATCCGATCGCCACGCTCGCGGAAGCGCGCGAAGTCCCGCGCGGCGAGATCGGCGAAATCATCGTGCGCGGTCCCGTAGTGACGAAGGAGTACGATGGAAATACCACCGCGACAGCGGCGGCGAAGATCAAAGACGGGAACACGATCTGGCACCGCATGGGCGACTGCGGGTTTCTCGACGAGGCGGGGCGGTTGTGGTTTTGCGGGCGGAAGGTGGAGCGCGTGGTGACGTTGCACGGGACATTTTTCACGGAGCCGTGCGAGCGGGTGTTTCGCCAGCATCCGCAGGTGACGCGCTGCGCGCTGATCGGCCTGCGGTCCCATGATCGCGTGCGGGCGGCGCTGGTGGTGGAGGCGCAGCCGAAGGACTCGGCGGCGTGCCGGGCGTTTGCGCGCGAGCTGCGCGGGCTCGCGCGGCAGCACAAGCACACGGAGTTCATCGCGATCTTTTATTTCAATCCGAGTTTCCCGGTGGACGTGCGGCACAACGCAAAAATCCATCGACTCACGCTCGCCAAGTGGGCGGAGACCGCGAAAGGATTTCAGTCCGACCCCAAGCGCTGAGCATGAGCAGCAACGCGACCACTCTCGTCACCGGAGGCACCGGCTTTCTTGGCCGCCGCCTCGTCGAGCGTCTGCTTGCGCAAGGGCGACGCGTGGCGGTGCTCGGCCGCACACCCGCGCCGGATCTCGTAGCGCGCGGGGCGGTGTTCGTGCGGGCGTCGCTCGACGACGAGGCCGCGGTGCGCTCGGCGTGCGTCGGTGTCGACACGATCTTCCATGTCGCGGCGCGCGTGGGCGTGTGGGGGAAGTACGAGGATTTTTACCGTACCAATGTGCTCGGCACGCGGGCGCTGCTCGCGGGCGCGCGGGCGAACGGTGTCGCGCGCTTCGTGCACACCTCGACGCCGAGCGTGGTGTACAATGGTCGGCCGCTCGCCAATGCCGATGAGTCGCTTCCGCTCACGACCGCGTGCCCGAGTCCGTATCCGCTCACGAAGGCGATTGCCGAGAGCGAAGTGCTCGCGGCCAACGACGACTCGCTCCGCACCGTCGCACTTCGCCCGCATCTGATCTGGGGTGTGGGCGATCCGCATCTCGTGCCGCGCGTGCTTGCGCGCGCTCGCGCCGGAAAGCTCCGCATCGTGGGGGATGGCAAAAATGTCGTCGATATGGTGCACGTGGAAAACGCGGTCGACGCACACCTGCTCGCTGAGCAGGCGCTGGCGCACGCGCAGATTTCCCTGCTCGATCCGCAGCGCCCGGCGGCGGCGGGCCGCGCGTACTTCATCACCAATGGCGAGCCGGTCGGGCTCTGGGAGTGGATCAACGATCTCCTCCGCGCGCTCGGCGAGCCGCCGGTGACGAAACATATTTCACTCGGCGCGGCGTCCGTCGCGGGCGCGGTCTGCGAAACGCTCTGGCGTGTGCTGCCGCTCAAGTGCGAGCCGCCGATGACGCGCTTCATCGCGGCCGAGCTCGCGAAGGATCACTGGTTCAGGCTCGATGCGGCGCGCCGCGATCTCGGCTACACGCCGCGCATCACGATGGCGGCGGGCACGGCGGAGCTGGTGGCGAGTCTGCGGACTGGGGCCGGGCGATAGGGCAGGGTGAGAGCGGAGTGTGGGGCCGGCGCTCGGAGGGGAGATCGGAATAGGTCTTATAGGACCTATACGACCCATAGGACCTATGGCTGCTACGACTGGAGCTGGTGGAGGGGAGAGGTGTTTTCGGTGCGCCGGCGGCGCAGGGCGAGCGCCGCGCTGCCGAGGGCTACGGTGAGCGCGAGGCCTTTGGGCTCGGGGATCGCGATGGGGAGCACGTCGCTGAGGGTCGTGCCGAAGCGGACTTCGTCGAGCGTGATCGCAGGCGTGGGCGTGCCGAGGCGGAGCGTGAGGCCGAAGCTGCCGAGGTCGAAGGTCGAGAGATTGTCGAGCGTGGCGGCGGGAGTGAGCACGTTGGTGCCGAGCACGGGGTCGAAATAGACGGTGACCTTGCTGGTGTTGGCCATCGTGCCGCCGCCGAGATCGAATTTCACCACGTAGAGGTGCGTGGTCTGGCTGGAAGGCGCGACGATGGCACCGGCTTGAAAACGCGTGACGACGATGCGGTCGAGGTACGGATAGAAACGCCCGAGGTCCACGGCGGTGGCACCGTTGCTCGAGAAGAAATCGAAGACGGACTCGGCGTCGTTGTCGTAGTCCATCAGGAAACTCATGTAGACCGTGCCGCTGGTGGCGCCGAGGGTGTTGGCGAGCGAGCGCTTGAGGCCGAGGCCGCTGACGTTGGCCGTCGGGGCGAGGTACACCGCGCCGCCAGTGGTCGCGAGCGAGACGCCGTTGATATCGGTGTAGGCGAGGCTGGAGCCGATGACGTTTTGCGAAGAGTATGGAGCGCTGCTGCTCCACGAGCCGCTGAGACCGGTGCCGCCGCTCTTGCCGGTGAGGTCGGAGTCGGTGGCGTAGTTGAATCCTTCGTAGGCGAGCAACTGGGCGCGGGCTGAGGCGCTGAGGAGCAGCGTGAGACCAGCGGCGAGCAGCAGACGCCGGGAAAGCAGCAGAAAGGGAAGGTGCACGCCGCTGTTTACCGGAAAGGCGCGCGGGGAATTACGCGGCGTGGACGGATTTTTTCCGGCTGCGGCGGTGGTGAAGGACCGAGGGTGAACTGTGACGGCTTCGCGGGAGCTCAGCCCTCCATTCGGAGGGTGGCTCGAAGACTGCGAGGCCCGTGATGTGATGGAGCGGGTTCGCGGGCAGAGGTTTGTCGGGGCGTAAAGCCCCTCCCACAGTTTCGAACCTCGGACTACTTCGCGCGCTGGCGGACGCCTTCGAAGAGGGTGATGATCGTGGCCATGGCGACGTTGAGGGAGTCGGCTTGGCCGGCCATGGGGATGCGGACGGGGAGGTCGCAGTTTTTCAGCCAGAAATCACTGAGGCCGTATTGCTCGCTGCCCATCACGACGGCGAGCGCGCCGCGGAGATCGGCGTCGCTGTAGATCGCCTCGGCGGCGGGTGTGGTGGCGACGGTGCGGATACCTTTGGCCTTGAGCCACGCGTGGACCGCGGCGCTCTCGGCGACGACGAGCGGGACGGAGAAGAGCACGCCGGTGGAGGCGCGGACGACGTTGGGATTGAAAATATCCGTCACCGGGTCGCACACGATCACGGCATGGCAACCGGCGGCGTCGGCGCTGCGTAGAATCGTGCCGAGGTTGCCGGGCTTCTCGATGGCCTCGACCACGAGAAGAAACGGCGCGGCGGGCAGCGCGAGCTCGTCGAGGCTGCGGCTCCACTGCGGAGCGACGGCGAGGAGGCCGTCGGGGCGCTCGCGATAGGCGACCTTGGCGAAGGCGTCCTTGGTCAACTCGCAGAGCAGTGCGCCGGCGGCCTCGGCCTCGGCGAGCAGGGCGGGTTCGTTTTCACCGAGAAACCACTCGGGCGAGAAATACACCTCGCGCAGCGGGACCTTTTTCTCGAGGGCGCGGCGGATCTCGCGGTAACCCTCGACGAGGAAGACCCCGGCCTCGTCGCGCGGCCGGCGGTCGCGCAGCTTCACGAGCTGCTTTACGCGCGGGTTTTGGAGGCTGGAGATTTTTTCGACGGCCACAGGCAGAGGTCACCACGAAATGAGCGAAAGACACGAAAGAAAAATCGGCTTCGTCTCGGGGGGATTCGTCGATTTGCTGCAGAGGTGGGAAAGAAAAAGCCGTTCAACGACCAGCCGTTTGCCTATCACGCCGAGATCGAGCTCGAGATCGCGACGCTCACCAACCTCGGCGTGGGCCTCGGGCGCGTGGCGCTGCCCGGTGAGGCGGAAGCGAAGTGGGTCGTGATGGTGCCCTTCACGCTGCCGGGCGAGCGCGTGCGGGCGCGGGTGTTTCGCAACCACAAGAATTTCTCCGAGGCCGATCTCGTGTCGGTCGTCACGCCCTCACCGCATCGCGTCGCGCCGACCTGCCCGCTCTTCGCGCGCTGCGGCGGCTGCCAGTACCAGCACCTCACGTACGCGGAGCAGCTCGTGTGGAAACAACGCCAAGTGACCGAGCTGCTGCAGCACATGGCGGGCATCGAGTTTCCCGTGGCGCCGACCGTGGCCTCGCCACGCGAGCTCGGCTACCGATCGAAGATCACACCGCATTTCAACCCCCCGCGCTTCCCCGCGACGCCCGATGCGTCGCCGTCGGTGCCGCCGATCGGGTTTCTGCGCCAAGGCACGCGCTTCGACATCGTCGACG
Organism: Verrucomicrobiota bacterium; assembly: GCA_048498795.1. GTDB lineage: Bacteria > Verrucomicrobiota > Verrucomicrobiia > Opitutales > Opitutaceae > JBEHXH01. The sequence continues at coordinate 29,840 of JBEHXH010000009.1, read as the reverse complement.
TGCCACGCTGCCCGATCGCGACCGACGCGATCAACGACACGCTCACGACCGTCCGCGCCCGCGTGCACGCGAAGGCCGCCGCCGGCGACTACACGCGTGGTGCGACGCTCCTCCTCCGCGACGCGGGCGGGCAAGTGACGACCGACTACGACGCGATCATCACGGAGACGATCCCGCTGCCGCCCGCGCCCGGCGCGGCAGATGCGGGCGTCACGACGCCGCTGAAACTCCACTTCCTCGCGCGCGATTTTTTCCAGAACAACCCCTTCATCCTCCCCGCGTTTGTCGCGTATGTGCGCGCGCAGGCGGCGGCGACGGGAGCGAAGCATCTCGTGGACGCGTACTGCGGCAGCGGACTCTTCGCGCTCGCGAGTGCGCCCTGCTTCGAGCGCGTGGCGGGCGTGGAGATCAGCGAGAGCAGCGTGCGCTTCGCGCAGGAAAACGCCACGGCCAACGGCATCGCCAACGCGACCTTCCTCGCAGCCGACGCCTCGGCGATCTTCGCCGACCTCGAGCCGGAGTTCGCGCCCGCGGACACCGTCGTGATCATCGACCCGCCGCGCAAAGGCTGCGACGACATTTTCCTCCAGCAGCTCTTCACCTATAAACCCCGCGCGGTGGTGTACGTGAGCTGCGACCCCGCAACGCAGATGCGCGACCTGAAGCATTTCCTCGCGGCCGGCTATACGCTCACGGCCGCGCAGCCCTTCGATCTCTTTCCGCAGACGCGGCATCTGGAGTGCGTGGTGACGCTGGTGCGATAGCCGCGCTGCCCTGCGATTACGTTCGCTAGGAATGCGCGAAGGCCATCGCGCGAATCGGCGGGTACGAAATGCAGGGTTGGGCCGTGGTGAGCCCGCGAGGCCGCATATTGCTGCGAAAATGACACAGGGCGCTCCCTTGAGAGACTCGACAATGATCGTCTGTGATAGAAACGTCATGGGTATGTGGCGTTTCCAGCGATGCTTCATGTACATGGTGGGTTTGATCGCGCTCGCAGTGAGTGCGATGGGACAGGTCTCTGCGCCTTGGATTTATGATATTGATGGTGGCGGCACCCTCGAGTTGGGTGCTACGGCCACGCTGTCCCCTTTCATTTTCGACAGCGGAGGTGTGCCGGAATCCAGCCTCACCTATCAATGGTCCAAGGATGGGGTGGTCATCGCAGGTGCCACCGGTAAGACTTATACAATTACTGGGTTGAAGGCATCGGATGCCGCCACCTACAGCGTCAAGGTGGGCAATTCCGTAGGAACGACCGAAGCGAGCACGTTTATCAAAGTCCTCGCTTTGGCTCCGCTCATATTCGTCGATCCGGGTTCCACGACCTTGGCGTTTTCGCTTTATGTCGGTGAATCGGCAGCACTCGAATATCCGGTGACAGGCAGTTATCCCCGCGCATATCAATGGCGCAAAGACGGGGTGGATATTCCGGGGGCCACGTCGGCAGTGTACTCGATCCCCTTTGCGAAGATGACCGACGCGGGGAGTTACTCGGTGAAGATCACGAACTCTCTGGGGAGCGTGACGAGCCTCACTCGTCAAATCGGAGTGAAGGCAGCTATCCCGCTGGTCTTCCAATCGGGCTACCCGTCGGACGTCGTTGTTACCCTTGGAGGGTCGTGCACATTGACGCCGAATCTTACAGCCGGAAGTCCGGATATTTTGTATCAGTGGTACAAAAATGGTACCCTTATCCCGGGCGCGACGAATTATACCCTGACGTTTTATCCCGTGGTGGCCGCAGATGCCGGCAAGTATAAGCTCGTCGCCACCAACGGAGCCGGTTCGGCGACTACGCGAGAGGCGGTCCTCAAGACGAACTTACCGGCACCGCTAGCGATTACTAGTCAGCCCGCTTCGCTCACGGCCATTGCGGGCCAATACCCATCTTTTTCCGTCAGTTACACTGGCGAAAACCCTACCTTTCAATGGTACAAAGATGGCGTAGCGATTCCTGGCGCTACAGGGAGTAGCTTTACCCTTAGTCCGGCCAAGGTGGCGGATTCGGGTAGCTACACCGTAGTTCTTACCAATGCGGTGGGCTCGGTGGCTTCCGCAGCTGCAACTCTTACGGTAAACCCGGTGGGCTCGCCCGCCATCACGACCCAGCCTTTGGGCAAGAGTTTATCCTATTACAATAGTTTTAGTCTATCCGTGTCCGCGAATGGTATAGCACCCCTAAGCTATCAATGGAAGAAGGACGGCACGCCCATTGACGGGGCAACCTCAACCACGTATTCGCGTGCGGCGGCGGTCACTGCAGATGCCGGAAAGTACACGGTTACGATCACCAATGCTATTGCGTCCGTGACGAGCTACGAGGCGATAGTCACAGTCGCGGCACCGGTTCTGACCGTTCTGATGTCGTCGCCGACCGATCGCTCGGTTGTAGTCGGCGCCTCCACCGTATTTGAAGTAACCTACACCTCAGGCAATGGCGTCGGTCCTTTGGTTTTGCAGTGGTATAAGGATGGCGTGGCCATTCCTTCGGCGACAGGAAGCCAGTATACCATCAAGGAGGCGAAGGACTCCGATGCAGGTTCGTATGTCGTCAAGATCGTTGGAGCTGCAGGGACAGTTGCGAGCTCGGTGGCCAAGCTGGTCGTCACGTCTGCTCCACAGGCACCAACGATCATCGTGCAGCCTCTGCCACAGACGGTCGTGGCCGGGCAGAGCGTCACTTTTACCGTAAGTGCCAACGGGACTACGCCGCTAAAGTACGGATGGAGCAGGGATGGTAAACCGTTCTCATCGATAGGGGTGGAACCTAGTGCAACGCTGACCCTTGGAAATCTTCAGGCGAGTGACGCTGGATTAGTCACGGTCGTGGTCAGCAATGCCTATGGAACGGTGACGAGCACGGCAGCGAAATTGACTGTGGTGATGGATCCGAGTGTGCTAGGCATCGCGACCCAGCCTGTGGCACAGACGGTTGTGGCCGGGAGCAGCGCGTCCTTCAGCGTGACGGCGAACGGTATTGGACCCTTCACTTACCAATGGAAGCGAGATGGCGCGTCCATCTCGGGCGCAACCAATGCGGCGCTTAACCTGACCAATGTACAGACTGGCGATGCTGGTTCTTACACCGTCCTCGTGAGCAACACGATGGGATCTGTGACGAGTGCTGGAGCCTACCTTACGGTGACTCCGGCTCAAACAGTCCCCGTCATTTCGGTGCCACCGGTGAGCCAAAGTGTAACGGTGGGTGGGAGCGCATCGTTCCGGGTAAATGCCATTGGCATGTCTTTGTTATACCAGTGGAAGAAAAGTGGCACTCCCATTTCCGGGGCGACGAGTGAAATCCTCTCTCTGACTACCGTTCAGCTCAGCGATGCGGGGTCCTATACGGTGACGGTCACTAATTCGGCCGGCAGTGTGACGAGTCAGGCGGCGGTGCTGACGGTGAACACGACGAAGGCGTTTTTCGCGGGGACTTACATGGGCCGGCTGGGGACGAATGGCTCGGCGGGGAATTTTGCGGTGTATCTCCGCGGTGATGGCACGGGCGTGTTGTTGATTTATCTTTCGGTCGCGAAGTCGGCGATCGTGGTGAACGATTTCAAGGTGAACGCGGATGGCACGTTCAGCGTGCAGGGGAATCTGCTCGGCTCGCGTGGCGTGGCGGCGGAGGCGGGCTTCCGCCCCCAGTCGACGATACTCGCGACGGACTCGCGCACGATCACGGGCAGCATCGCGGGCGATGGCAGCGTGAGCGGCACGATTTCCGGAATGGATGCGGCGCTCGGGGGGGCGAAGAGCCAGGGCGCAGCGAACGCGGTCGGTTTTTATCAAGCACCGGCGGTCAACGGTGGGTCGGGCAATGTTTATACCATCGTCACGGCGAGCGGTGACGCGCTCGTGGTCGCGCAGACTGGCAGCATTGTCGATGGCGGCACGGGCACGGTGAACGGTAGCGGCCAGCTCACGGTGAGCACGACGAGCGGGGCGACGGTGTCGGAGACCGTCAATCCGAGCACGGGCGCGGTGACCGCGACAGCGGACAAGGGCGCGCTGGCGGGCGCGACCTTCACGGGCCTGCGCGACGACGTGGTGCGCACGGATCGGCTGATCAATATTTCCACGCGTGGCGAGACGGCGGGCGGCGATGCGGTGATGATCGCGGGTTTCGTGATCGGCGGCAGCAATCCGCGACCGGTGATGATCCGCGCGATCGGGCCGACGCTGCGCGGGTACGGCCTGCCGACGGCGCTGGCCGACAGCCAGCTCGAACTTTTCAACGGCGGCGGCACGCGAATCCAAACCAGCGACAACTGGGGCGCGGAGAGCAGCGCCGCGGCGATTACCACCGCATCGGCGAGGGTGGGGGCGTTTGCACTGGCGACGGACAGCAAGGACGCCGTGGTGCTGGCGACGCTCGCGCCCGGACTCTACTCGGCGCGCGTGACCAGTCCGGCGGGCGCGGCGGGTCTGGCGCTCGTGGAAGTCTACGACGCGGGCGACACGAGCGAGCCGAGCACGCAGCCGAAATTGGTGAACATTTCGACGCGGGCACGCGTGGGCACGGGCGACAGCGTGCTGATCGCGGGTTTTTATGTGAACGGCAACGGGCCGAAGAAAGTGCTCGTGCGTGCGATCGGGCCGACGCTCGGCGGCTTCGGCGTGCCCGGCTCGCTCGCGGCGCCAGTGCTGAAATTGCTCAATGCGGACTCGGTGGTGCTCGCGCAAAACTCGGGCTGGGCCGACGACCCGGATATCGCGACCGCGGCGGCGGCCTCGGGTGGTTTTCCGCTGCCCGCGGGCAGTGCCGATGCGTGCTTGTTGCTGACGCTCTCGCCCGGCCGCTATTCGGCGATCGTGTCGGGCAAGAACGATACGACGGGCATCGCGTTGATCGAAGTGTACGAAGTGCCGAATTGAGCGGAGGGCGGCGGTGGAGCGGAGGTTTTTGTTTGGCCGAGCGTCGGCTCGCTTATGAGGAGGTAGTCGGCTCAAATTGTGGGTGGCGAGCTTGCTCGCCAGATTGCGTGCGAGCACGCAACCCACCGGGAACGTTTCGCGGGGTTTCACTGTAGCGGCGGTCGTAGACCGCCGGATCGGCGCGCTAGGTGGACCGATGTTTTCGGCGCTCATAGAGCGCCGCTACAGGTCGGACCTTGTCGCTCCGAGATTAGGCGGAGCGTGGGGTGGAAATATCGGGGCTTAAAGCCCCTCCCAAAGCGGGAAAGGCAGACGCGGCGAGGGCGCCGCGTCCCCATCGGTGATGGCAGGCGAGGACGCTTGCGCTACGGGGGGGGACGGCCTCGCGGGAGCTCGGCCCGCCAGGGTGAGACGGTCGACTCGCTGGTACTCGTCGCTACGAGCCGGATTTTTTTGCGAGGAGGGGTGAAAAAACGGGCCGAAAGGAAAAATACCCGCAATACAGTCCATGGAGTCAATGGACGGTTAGGTGATTTGGGACGGTGGGGATAAAATGGAGGGTGGATCGAGCGTTGCGGACTGCGCGGGGCATGGAGCTTCGCGCGGAGGTTTCTGCGGCGGGCGGTCCGCAAAATGATTCAACCCACATGATAACGATGACGCCGGATACAAACTTAGAAACAGAACGCGTGGCGGTGAGCGCGGAGGAAGACGCCGAGATGAATCGCACGAGAGAAGACGCGAGCGAGGAGATTGGCGCAGCGATGGGGCGGGTGAGAGAAGGAGTAAGCGCGGACTGCGCGGAGGAAGGAGCGGAAGCTAGAGCGGACTGCGCGCAGAGAAGGGCGGAGGCAGAAGTGGAATGTGCTGGCCGAGGCGCGGGGTCGCGGTTGGGGGCAGGGATGGGGCGACGGGTGATGAGTTCGGCGGCGGATGGGGCGCGGGAGAACGGAGGCGCGAGCGCGGAACGAGCGAGGGTGGGCGCGGAGCGGGCAGACGCGGACGTGGCGTTTGAGCGGTTGAAGCCGCGGAGCGATTCGATTCTCGATGGGCTGCCGGCGGAGTTGCGCGAAGAGATGGATGAATGGCTCGATGTGGAGAATCTGAGCTACACGGAGGTGCAGCAGCGGTTGGCGGAGCGGGGCGTGGTGACGTCGCGGAGTTCGCTGAGCCGTTACTATCGGCGGTGGATCGTGCCGCGGCGGTATGCGGCGTCGCTGGGGCTCGCGGAGGAAATCTGCGCGCAGCCGGAGGGGAAGATCGGCGAGGCGGTGCGGCGGATCGCGGAGCAGCAGGTGTTCGAGGCGCTAATGCAGCCGGCGCCGGATGTGAAGCGGGCGCGGGTCTGGATGCAGATCGTCGATGTGCTGCATCGGCGAAAGATCGCAGAGGCGCGGCTGAAGCTCGATGAGCGTCGCGTGGTGGTGCGGGAGAAGATGGAGGCGGCGGCGAATCCACCGCCGGAGGCGGCGATCAGCGATGACGAGAAGGCACGGCTGCTGCGGGAGTTGTTTGCGATGGGGTGACGGAAGATTTTACAGGAGAAAACGGAGGAAAGACAGGAGATGGAAGCTGAACGTCCGAAGTGGTGAGGGTGCTGGTGAAAGCGGAGTCGTGGTTAAGCGCGAAGACGCAAAGGTGGCGAAGGATTGCGAAGATCAGAAAGGCAGGAATTCTCCTCTATGTGCCGGGTAGTGGCGGCAGCGATGGCTTAGGTTTTTACAGGAGGGAACGGAGGAAAGGCAGGAGGTTGGAAAGAAGTCGGATTAAACGCAAAGGCGCGGCGAGGATGAGTTTTAACCGCGGATGAACACGGATGGACGCGGATTTTTCTGGGTACGCTAGTCCGTACTTTGTGGATGAGTTTCTCCTCTATGTGCCGGGTGGTGTCGGGGTGTTCTTTGAAAGATTTTTTGGGAAGATGATTTTTTAACGGGTGCGTAATTTCACGGTGGTTGCCAGCGCGGGGGACTCGGGCATAAACGGGGTTTCGCTATGTCCACGCATACTTGGAATTTCTTCCGCACGGGCGGGCTGGATCAGGTCGCGCTCGCGTCGGCGGGCGATTTGCTCGCGCTCGATGAGCTGGACCAGAAGCTCTGGGTCGCGCTGGCGTGTCCGGTCAAGGGACTGGAGCTCGATGAGAAGACGCTGGCGCTGATCGACACGGATGGCGACGGGCGCATCCGCGTGCCGGAGTTGATCGCGGCGGTGAAGTGGGCGTCGGCGCGGCTGAAGGATCCGACGGTGCTCTTGCAGGGCGATGGGCCGTTGCCGCTCGATGCGATCGCGGCGGACAACACGGACGGAAAGGTGCTGCTCGCGTCGGCGAAGCAGATCCTCGCGAATCTCGACCAGAAGAACGCGACGTCGATCAGCGTCGCGGACGCGGCGAACACGGCGAAGATTTTCGCGGCGTCGGCGCTCAATGGCGACGGCGTGATCCCGCCCGAGGCGACGACCGATGCGACGGTGCAGGCGCTGATCAAGGACATCGTGGCGTGCAGCGGCGGCAAAGCGGACCTCACGGGCTCACTCGGCGTGACGGCGGAGCAGATCGAGAAATTCTTCGTGGACCTCGCGCTGTTTGTCGCGTGGACCGAGAAGAGCTCGGGCCACGAGATCGCGGTGCTCGGCGAGGGCACGGCGGCGGCGGTGCAAGCGGTGCAGGCCGTGCGAGTGAAAGTGGCGGATTATTTCGGGCGGTGCCGGCTCGCGGCGTTCGATACGCGCGCGCTCACGGCGCTGAATCGCAGCGAGGCGGACTACCTCGCGGTGGCGGCGAAGGATCTGCGCATCACGGCGGACGAAGTGTCGGGCTTTCCGCTGGCGCGAGTCGAGGCGGGCCGCGCGCTTCCGCTGCGCGAGGGCGTGAATCCCGCGTGGGCGACGGCGCTCGCGACACTGCACAGCGCGGCGGTGGTGCCGGTGTTTGGCGCGGCGAAGACGACGCTGACCGAGACGGAGTGGACGGAGCTGAATGCGAAACTCGCGCCGTACGAAGCGTGGCTCGGAGGCCGCGCCGCGGGCGCGGTGGACAAGCTCGGCATCGCGCGGGCGCGGGAGATTCTCGCGGGCAATGGCCGCGCGGAGCTCGGCAAACTCATCGCGGCGGATGCGGCGCTCGCGCCGGAGTTCAAGGCGATCGGCGATGTGGAGCGCCTCACGCGCTACTATCGCGACCTGCGCGCGCTGCTGCACAACTTCGTTAATTTCGCGGATCTCTACTCGCGCGATCGCTGGGCGATTTTCCAGGCGGGCACGCTGTATCTCGACAGCCGCTCGACCGAGCTGTGCGTGCGTGTCGATGGGGCGAATCCGCTCGCGGCGACGAGCAAGGCGTACATCGCGTACTGCCTCTGCACGCGTGCGGGGTCGGCGCCGATGACGATCGCGGCGTGCTTCACGCAGGGCGACAGCGACTATCTTTTTGTGGGCCGGCGCGGTGTGTTCTACGACCGCGCGGGGCGCGATTGGGACGCGGCGATCACGAGCATTGTCGATAATCCGATCAGCATCAAACAGGCGTTCTTCGCGCCGTACAAAAAGTTCGTGCGCCTCATCGAGGAGCAGATCGCGAAGCGCGCGGCGGCGGCGGATGCGGAAGCGTCGGGCCGGCTCGCGGCAGCCGCGGAGAAAACGGCCAACGCGGACAAGACGACGCCGGTGGTGCGGCCGGTCGAGCCGCCGAAGAAGATCGATATCGGTACGGTGGCGGCGTTGGGCGTGGCGGTCGGCGGCATCACGACGGCGTTTGGCGTGATCATGGGGGCGTTTTTCGGTCTCGGGGCGTGGATGCCGGTGGCGTTGCTCGGCGTGCTCCTCGCGATCTCCGGACCATCGATGATCATCGCGTGGTTGAAGCTGCGGCAGCGCACGCTCGGCCCGATCCTCGAAGGCAACGGTTGGGCGGTGAACGGCCGCGTGCGGATCAATATTCCGTTTGGCACGGCGCTCACGGCGCTCGCGAAACTCCCGCCGGGCGCGCATCGCTCGCTCAAGGATCCCTACGAAGACAAGGAAGCGGCGAAGCAGCGCCGGCAGGCGATCGCGCTCTTCGCGCTGGTCGTGCTCGCGGCCGTCGCGCTCTGGGTCCGCTGGGACTACACGCGTCATGGACATCTTTACTTCTGGAAGATCGAGGAGCGCGCCGAGTGGGAGCGCGTCGAGAAGGCCAAGGCGGATGCGGCAGCGGCGGCGGCTACGGCCAATGCTGCGGCGGCAGCAGCGTCCGCGAAGAAGTAGGCAGTTTTTTAGCCACAGATTACACAGATGGGCACGGATAAAGGCACTCAGGTATCTGTGCCTATCTGTGTAATCTGTGGCTGAGTCTTCGGCTTGAATCTAACCGGCGCGTTGCGGAAAACGCGCCCTACCTTTCAGCGTGCTCAGCTCAGAGCTGGGCGACGGATTCGCGGTCGGCGAGGGTGGGGTCGACGAGGATTTGCAGCGAGAGCGGCTCGTGCGGGTGCTGGATGCGCCAGAGGAGTTGGTCGACGGCGCGGCGGCCGATCACGTCGGCGTGGATGTCGATCGTGGTGAGGCCCGGGCGGAGATTCATCACGAGGGACTTCTCGTTGTTGCAGGAGACGATGCTGACGTCCTTCGGGACTTGGCGGCCGGTGCGCTCAAGGGCGGAGTAGAGTTGGACGGCGGTCCGATCCGAGGGGACGAAGAGGGCGGTGGGTCGACTCTCGGCGGGGAGGGCGGTCCAGCGCTGGAGGAGCAGCTCGACGTTGTCCTGCTGGGTGATGGCGGGGAGCGGCCAGGCGCGGGTGGGCGGCGGCTCGACTTCGAGGAGCGTGTACTCGAGGCCGAGACGGAGGGCGGCGACCCAGAAAGCGCTCTTGAGTTTCTCGAACTGCACCTGACCGGGCTTCGGGTTGAAAAAGGCGACGCGGCGGTGGCCCTTGGCGCGGAGGTGCTCGGCGACGAGACGGCCGGCGACCTCGGTGTCGAAGTTGACGTGGTCACCTTGCGCGTGGGGCAGGCGGCCCATGAGCCACACGTGCGGCACACGGTAAGCGGCGCGGAGCAGTTCGGTGCCCTCGGGCGGGAGATCGCCTTGATTGGGGCCCTTCAGAATGAGGCCGGCGACTCGGCCTTCGGACAGAAAGGGGGGGATGCGGTCGCCATTGGGGATGTTGGCGAGCATCAGCGTGTGGTTGCGGGCGGCGAGGGCGGTCTCGATGCCCTGCAACGCGGAGCTGACCACGGGTACTTGGACGAGCGTGTCCTCCATGCCGAAGACCACGAGACCGATGTCGGCGGTGTTCTTGGTGGCTTCGGTGCCGGGGCGAGCGGCGTCGCGCCGTTGACGAATGCGCCGATAGCCGAGGCGGCGCGCGGTGCGCCAAACCTTGTCCTGCATGTCGGGATGGACGTCGGCGGCGTTGTTGAAGACGCGGGAAACGGTGCCGAGGGCGACCCCGGCGGCTTTGGCGACGTCGGAGATCGTGACTTTGGTTTTCTTGGCCATCGGGGTAGGGCTGCCTGCGGTCGGTTTGGCTACTTCATGAAATTACTGAGTCAATCGCGTTATTTCATCACAAAGTTTTTTGGGTCATTTTCTGCCGCAAAAATAAGCCTCCAGAGCCTTGCAAAGAGCCTCATTGGATAAGCTCATGAGCACGATTAGAAATCCGCATAATCAGCTACAAACCAAGATAATAACAAACGCATAGCTTTCCCACCTGGCTCCAAAAACGACCGTCTTGGGTGTCATCCACGGCCTGACAGCTGTCCCGAAAAACCGGGTCTGTCATGCTTAGGATACTGTAAGAAAAGCAGGGATTGTCGGAAGAACCGGTCAGACTCTCATGATATAACCCACTCGACCCTTAAGCCCCGGGCCAAGCCGTCCCTGCTTGGTCCACCCCTAACACGTCCTTGAATCGTATGAACTACACCCCCCCTGCCGGCGCGCGTCCAGCGTCCGGTTTCGTCCGTCTGCGTGGCCTCGGCTCCCTCCTTGCCGCCATGCTGTTCGCCGTTGTGGGCCTCACGGCTCACGCCCAAACCAAGGCCACCGGCACGATCTCCGGTCAGGTGAAAAAAGCCATCACTGGCGAGTCGCTGAGCAGCGTGCGCGTCAGTGTCGAGGGCACGACCCTCACCACGCTTACCAACGACTACGGTGAGTACACGATCATCGATGTCCCCGCTGGCTCGGCCACGGTGAAGGCGGTGTTCAACGGCGAGACGCCCGTCACCGCCACGATTACGGTCGCGGCTGGCGCCGTCACGACTCAGACTTTCGAAGTCGGCAAGACCACCGCCGGCAAGGTGCAGAAAGACGGCTCGGTCGTCCTCGACCAATTCGTCGTCGCTGCCGAGCGCTACAAGACCGCCGAGCAGATCGCGATCAACGAGGAGCGCAACTCCGTCAATCTCAAGAACGTCGTCTCCGCTGACGCGTTTGGCCACATCGCCGACGGCAACGTCGGTGAGTTCGTGAAGTATCTCCCCGGCGTCGAGACCGAGTATGGCGACTCCGATGCGTTCTCCGGCGCGGGCCTCGGCGGCGTGAATCCCGCCACAGCCTCGCAGGTTTCGATCCGCGGCTTCGGCGCGGCGGACACCCAGATCACGATCGACGGCATGCCCCTCTCCGGCATCAGCCCCGCGGGCATGACCCGCGCGGTCGGCCTCGACATGATCTCGATCAACAACACCTCTCGCGTCGAAATCGTGAAGGTCCCGACCCCCGACTCCTCCAATGAGTTCGGCGGCGGCACGGTCAACCTCATCACCCGCGGTGCCTTCGAGTACAGCAAGCCGAAGACCACGGTGACGATCAATGGCACCTTCAATTCCGAGCAGACCAACGTCTTCAAGAAGACCCCCGGACCGGCCAATAAGGAAACCTATAAGCTCCTTCCCGGCATCTCGGTCAGCACGGTGGTCCCGGTGAACAAAAAGTTCGGCTTCTCCCTTAGCGCGACCTCGGCCAACAGTTTCAGCCCCAATCGCTCGATCTCCACCTCGTGGAAGAACACGACGACGACCTACAGCCGCATCCCGACGAATAACCCGACGCCGACCACCGCGGTCGTCAACGCCGCCGGTAACATCTCGGACCTCGCGCATCCTTTCCTCCGCCAGGCGACGATCGTCGACAATCCGTGGAACGACTTCAAGCAGTCCGGCAACCTGAAGCTCGACTGGCGCCCCTTTAGCGGCCTCACCACCTCGGCCGGCTACACCCTCTCCCAGTACACGGGTATCAATGTTTCCCGCCGCATGCAGTTCACGGCTGAAATGCCGCAGGACTGGGGTGCCGACTACGTCATCGGCCGTCCGTTTGAGGCCGCGACCACGAATCCGACTGTCGCCCAGCTCGATCCGGGCAACAAGGGTGCGATGACCGTCACCGCGCGCGACCGCTACGGTTTCGCACAGCAGGGCTACGTCAAGCTCAGCTACGCCAAGGGTCCGTGGACGGTCGACACCTCGGCCAGCATGTCCCGCACCTACGGCGAATTCCAAGATCTTAAGAACAAGCATTTCGCTGAAATCAACCTCACCCTCGCCAACGTAGGCCAGGTCATCATGCGCGGCATCGAGGATGGTCACCCGACCTCGCTGACGATCTTCGATAAGAACAAGAACCCGCTCGATTACACGCAGCTCACGTCTTGGACCATCGACAATGCCTCCACGCTCGATGTGAAGACGCAGAAGTCCTTCCAGAAGGATGCGGTCGACACCTACTCGGCCAACGTCCGTCGTGACCTCGACTTCATCCACGCCGATTCCTTTCACCTCGCGGTGAAGGCTGGCGCGACGATGAACATCAAGGAGCAGAAGAAGTACGGTCTCGGCACGGGCGGCAAGATTCGCTACGTCGGTCCCACGCTCACCCCGGCCGGTATCGTCGACACCGGCTATCAGCAGGCTCCCGGCCTCGGCTTCAGCAACATTCAACAGTGGGCTGACGTCTACAAGATCTACGATATCTACGCGCAGCACCCGGAGTACTTCAACCCGGACTTCGACCTGACCTACACAGTCACCAACTACCGCACCACGATCCAGCAGACGAAGACGATCAAGGAAAAGCGCCCGACCTGGTATGCCCAGCTCGAAGGCAGCTTCTTTAATAATCGTCTGCAGTTCGTCGGCGGCGTGCGCAAGACGCAGTCCGAGGTCAGCGGCTTCCTGCCCTACTCTGATTCCAAGTGGAATTACATCAAGAACCCGGACAATACGGTCTACACCGACTCCGTTTACATCAACGGCATCAAGTTTGACGGTTCCACGGTCACGGTCGCCGGTGGTGGCACCGCCGCCCGCGATGTATTCCTGACTGACACGGCCCTGATCGCCCGCCTCAAGGCGGCCGGTGCCAAGTATCCGGACCACGTCATCCTCGGGCCGGCGGGCGCCAATGCGACGACCGCCAACAACATCGAGGCGGCCAAGCTCCAGTTCTACACCCGCGCCGCGAGCACCAAGACGAACAATCCGATCACTCCGTCGCTCAGCATGTCGTACAAGATCACGGACAATCTGTCGTTCAAGCCCTCCTGGAGCCGTACGACGTCGATGCCCAATCTCGACGCTGGCAACTCCACCAACATCGCCGGCACGACCGCCATCCTCGGTGCCTACGTGATCAACGAGAACATCATCCCGACGGGTCTCACCGGCGGCGATGGCTCGATCATCCTGGCCAATCCCTCGCTCAAGCCGAAGACGACCGACGCGTACAACTTCACGCTCGCGTACTACACGAAGAACGGCGGCAGCTTCACCAGCACCTACTACCTCTCCAAGACGAAGAACAACTGGGAGCAGGTCACGATCACGAAGGATAGTCCGGATTACTTCCCCATCTTGGACTCCTTCTCGCTCGATCGCACCATCTACGACAACTGGACCCTCCAGACCACGGCCAACGGTGACGAGGTCAATAAGCAGACCGGCTACGAATTGTCCGCCCGTCAAAATCTGGGTATTTTCAAAGATATCCGCTTCCTCACGGGGTTGGGTGAAATCGGCTCGCACTTCAACGTGTTCGCCAACTTCAGCCACAAGAACCAGAAGCCCAGCCTGAAGACCGGCGTCGTGCAGTTGAACGCCATCTCGTCCAACAACTGGAACGGCGGCATCAACTTCAGCTACAGCCGTCTCTCCCTCGGCGTGAAGATGACCTACGTCAACGCGCTCTACGCGAAGAACGGCTCGTCCGTCACGTATCAGGGCACGGCCTACCAAGTGTACAACGTCACGCCGGAAGAGTACAAATTCGACGCCGACCTCGATTACCAGATCAGCAAGCGCTACCGCGTCTGGCTGAGCGGCAAGAATATCTTCAACTCCGAGCGTAAGCGTAATCAGTACGACATCTCGGGCATCACGCCCGAGTACGCCCGCATCAACAGCCTCGCGCGCTTCGGCGTGCAGGTCACGGCTGGTATCACCGGCGAGTTCTAAGCGCTCGTCCGATTCGTTTCTTCTCCGAAGCCCGGTCCACACGACCGGGCTTCGTTGTCTCCATCCTCCGCGTATCGTCACGAGCACTCGTGCCGAGCTTGTTGTCTCCGACCGCCCAACGTACTCTTCACGCATGAATGCCGCTTCGCCGTCCTCCACGCGCTCGCTCGGCGTGGGTGCGGCGTTGCTCGTCGGATTGCTGATACTGGCGTACGCGAACTCGCTGCACGGACCGTTCATCCTCGATGACACGGCGTCCATCGTCGACAACCCGTCACTGCGCAGTCTGCGCACGGCGCTGTTCCCGCCGAGCGACAGTGGCATCACGCCAAGCGGTCGGCCGCTGGTGAATCTCTCATTCGCGCTCGATCGCGCGGTGCACGGCGTGTCGGTCACGGGTTATCACGTCTTGAACCTCGCGATCCATGTCGCCGGTGCGCTCGTGTTTTTCCTGCTGCTGGCACGGGTCTTCGCGCGACGCAAGGCAGACTCGGCAGGGAAACACGCCGTGATGCTCGCGTTTGTTTGTGCAGCGCTGTGGGCGCTGCATCCGCTGCAAACCGAATCGGTGACGTACATTTCGCAGCGCGCAGAAGCGCTTGCGGCTCTGTTTGGGTTGATCACGCTGTATGCATTCGAGCGCTCGTTGACTGCGATGCGTCCGCTCGGTTGGTCGCTCGCGGCTGGGCTGGCCTGCGCGCTCGCGATGACGGCGAAGGAGACGATGGCGGCGCTGCCCGTGCTGGTGCTGTTGTACGATCGCGCGTTTGGCGCGGGATCGCTGGGTGAGGCGTGGCGCTCCCGGCGCGGGCTGCATCTCGCGCTGTTCGCCTCTTGGTCGGTGCTCGCCGCGTGTGTGGCTTCGAGTTGGGGGCGCGGTGGGACGGCGGGTTTCGGCGGCACGATCTCAGTGAGTTCGTATGCGCTTACGCAGTGCCGTGCGATTGTCCTCTATCTGAAACTCAGCCTGCTGCCGCATCCCCTGATCCTCGATTATGGCGACGGCGTCGTCACCAGTGGGTACTTGGTCGCGCCGCAGATGATCCTGCTCGCGGCACTCGCGGTGATCGCGACGATTTTGTTGCAGCGCAATCGCGCGGCAGGATTTCTCCTTGCGGCATTTTTCGCTCTGCTCGCTCCGAGTTCGAGTATCGTGCCCGTGATCACCCAAACCATCGCCGAGCATCGCATGTATCTCCCGCTCGCGCCGCTGGTCGTGCTCGCGGCGCTGGGGTTGCATCGACTGTTGGGCGCTCGTGAGCTTGCCGTGGCGAGCGTCGCCGTGGCCTCACTCGCCCTCGGCACGCACGCGCGCAACGCCGACTATCGCTCCACCGAGGCGATCTGGAGCGACACCACGGAGAAGCTCCCGACCAACGAGCGCGCGTGGTGCTCGCTCGGTATGGCGCGATTCGAGGCCGGCAAGATTGCCGATGCTCGCGCCGCGTTTGGCCGCGCGCTCGCGCTGCGTCCTGAAGATCCGGATACGCTGATCAACTACGGCCAGGTGCTCGCCAAGTCCGGCGATGCCGCGGGCGCGGAGCCGTTGTTTCGCCACGCGCTTCGCGTTGCGCCCACCGCCGCGGAAGCGCACTACAATCTCGGCGTGATTCTCGCCGATCGCGGCCAGCAGACGGATGCGATGGTGGAGTTTCGGAACGCGCTCGAGACGCGGCCGAATTATCCCGTGGCCCGCTACAATCTCGGCAACACGCTCATGGCGCTCGGCCGCTCGGCCGAAGCGTTGCCTGAGTTCGCCGCAGCTCTCGCCGCCGATCCGACGATGAGCGACGCCCGCGCCAACTACGCGCAAGCCCTGATCGGCCTCGGTCGTGCTCCAGAGGCGCTGACCGTCGTCGCCACTGCTCCGGCGGGTCCGCCGTCCAACGATCTCCGCATCGCGCGTGGCGTTGCTCTGCTCGCCGCTGGTCAGCACGAGGACGCGATCCGCACGCTGCAGGCGCTGGTAACTGAGCAGCCGCAACTCGCCATCGCTCATGCGGACCTCGGCCTCGCGCTCGCCGAAGCGGGCAGGGTGGCCGAGAGCTGCGCCGCCTACGAATCGGCCCTGCGCCTCGGCAGCGCCACGCTGCCGAAACGCATGGCGGTTGGCCTGCACGTCAGCCTCGCCGATGCCTACCATCGACTCGGGCGCGAAGCCGAAGCGCAGGCCCACTATCGCAGTGCGCTCGCGCTCGATCCAGAAAACGCCGAGCTTCGCGCCGCCATCGCTTCGGCCCAACGCGCGCCATGAGTTCTGCTGCTCCTGCTTTATCAGCGCCCGCCCGCCGTGATTTGCTCCTCGCGGTCGGGCTGATCGTGCTCGCGGTGTGCCTCGCGTACGCGGGCACACTTAATGGTCCGTTTATCTTCGACGACGCGGTGGCAATTCGCGACAACGCATCGCTTCATCACCTCGGCACCGCCCTGACTCCGCCCGATGACGGATCGCCGGTGAGCGGGCGGCCGCTCGCGAATCTGTCCTTCGCGCTCAACTACGCGGTCGGTGGACTCGGCGTGTGCGGCTACCACGTCTTCAATCTCGCGATTCATCTCACCAACGCTCTGCTGCTGCTCGCTCTCGCGCGCCGGACGTTGCAATGCCTCGGTGGTGAGCTGGCTCGCGCCGCGCTTCCACTTGCCACCGCGATCGCGCTGCTCTGGGCATTGCATCCGCTGCAGACGGAATCGGTGACTTATCTCGCTCAGCGAACGGAGTCACTCGCGGCGCTATTCTATCTGTTGATGCTTTATGCGTGTGCTCGGCACGCGGAGAAATCCGCAGCGAGTTCGTTTGCGCTCTGGTCCATCGTCGCGGTCATCGTGTGCGCCGCCGGCATGGCCACCAAGGAGACAGCAGTGACTGCGCCTGTGCTTGCGTTGCTATACGATCGCACGTTTTTCGCCGGCACGTTTCACGGCGCATGGCGCGCACGGCGCGGCCTCTATCTCGCGCTCGCTTCCACCTGGCTTGTGCAGATCGGCTTGCTCGTCACGGCCGGAGGCACGCGCGGGGCCACGGCGGGTTTTGCGCTGGGCATCACACCGTGGACCTACGCGCTCACCCAGTGCCGCGCGATCATGCAATATATCGGCCTCACGCTCTGGCCCGGCGCGCTCGTGCTCGATTATGGACAAGGCGTGGCGAGCGGACTCACCGAGGTAATCCCGCAGGCGTTCGCCGTCGTCGCCCTGTTCGCCACCACGATTTACGCGCTCGCGCGGCGGCCCGTGCTGGGGTTTTTCGGTGCCGCATTTTTTCTGCTGCTCGCGCCGAGTTCGAGCTTTGTGCCGGTCGTCACGCAGACTATGGCCGAGCATCGGATGTACCTCCCGCTCGCTGCGCTGATGGCGGGCGCAGTCGTAGCTGTGTATCATGTCGGCTCACGCGCGAGTCTCGTTGGCTGTGGTGTTATCACGTTGGCTTTCGGCAGCGCGACCCTTGCGCGCAATCGCGTCTACCAATCCGCGGTCGCGATTTGGTCGGACACGACGACTAAGGCTCCCGGCAATGCCCGTGCGTGGTACTCGCTCGGTTTCGCGCGCATCGAGGCCGGCGACTTGAAGGGCGCGGCCGATGCGCTCGCCCGCTCCGACGCGCTCGCTCCCGGCAACTCAGAAACCCTCGTCGCGCGCGCCAACGTCCTAGCGCAGATCGGCGCGACGGAGCAGGCGCTCGCCCTTTATCGCGCGGGCCTCGAAAAATACCCCGCTGGGTTTCCCGGCAGCTACGATGCGCTGCACAATTTCGGCGTGCTCCTCACGTCCAGTGGTCGCGCCGCCGAAGCGATCGGGTCGCTTCAGTCCGCTCTCGCGTTGCGCCCCACCGACCCCGAGTCGCATCTCGCGCTCGCCAACGCTCTGCGCGCGGCTGATCGCCTCACCGAATCGATTCCTCATTTCGAAGCTGCTCTCGGATCGTCCCAGACCGAACTGGCCGCCCGCACCGGCCTCGGCAACACACTCACTCAACTCGGGCGCACCGATGAAGCGCTCGCGGTGCTCCGGACCGGCCTCGCGCATTTCCCCGCGGATTCTGCTTTGCATCTCAATCTCGGACTCACCTATCTCGCGACTCGACGCATCGACGACGCCATCGTCGCCTTCACCGCGTGGCTCAAGGCTGACCCCGCGTCCGCCGCTGCGCACGAAAATCTCGCCTTCGCCCTGGTCGCGGCTGGCCGTTTCACCGACGCGGTGCCTCATTACGAAGCCGCCCTTCGCCAAACTCCTTCAGCCGACACGTACGCCGACTTCGGCCAGCTTTATCTGCGGCTCGGCCGACTCGCCGAGGCGCGTGCCCAATTTGAAGCCGCCCTCCGGCTCGATCCGAACCATGCCGCCGCGCGTGCGCAAATCGCCCGCTTGCCGCCTAATTCATGAAATAGCACGTAATTCATGAAAAACTTTGCAACGTTCTTCTCTCCCCTCCGTCGACTCTCCCCGTCGATACTTTCGCTCATGAAAACCCGCCCCCTCCTTCTGTTGGCGCTCTCCGCCCTCGCCGCTCCGCTGGCCTTTGGCCAAGGCTATCCCCAGGTTCCCGCTGACATCAAAGCCGCCTCCGACGCCGAAGTCGGCGCCGCGAAAAAACGCTCCGATGAGGCTTTCGCTGCCGCTATGCCCGAGATCGAGGCATGGGCCGCCAAGGGCAAACCGTACCTCCCCGGCGCCGCTAAGCCCGAGGACCTCCCGCAGGCCAAGATCCCCGCGTTCCCCGGTGCTTGGGGCGGCGGCATGTACAGCTTCGGCGGTCGCGGCGGCAAGGTCCTCGTCGTCACTAATCTCGATGAGTACGGCCCCGGCAGCTTCCGCTGGGCGTGCGAGCAGGGTGGTCCGCGCATCATCGTCTTCAATGTCGCCGGCATCATCCGTCTCCATGACCGTTTGAGCATCCGCGCTCCTTATGTCACGATCGACGGCAGCACCGCTCCGGGCGACGGCATCTGCATCGCGGGCAATACCGTCGAGCTCAACACGCACGACGTGATTCTCCGCCACTTGCGTTTCCGCCGCGGCAAGACCGATCCGGCGGACCGCGACGACTCCCTCGGCGGTAATCCCACGGGCAACATCATGATCGATCACGTCTCCTCCTCGTGGAGTCTCGACGAGAATATCTCGATGTACCGCCACATGTATCAGCCCCCCGAAGGCGGCAAGGAGCTCAAGCTCCCCACGGTCAACATCACCATTCAGAACTGCATCTCCTCCGAGTCGCTTGATCTCTATCACCATGCCTTCGGCTCCACGATTGGCGGTCTCAACAGCACGTTCCATCACAACCTCTGGGCGTGCAACACGGGCCGCAATCCCAGCGTCGGCATGTACGGCGACTTCACCTTCGTGAACAACGTACTCTTCAACTATCGTCACCGCACGGTCGACGGCGGCGACCACGAGAGCTTCTTCAGCATCTTCAACAACTACTTCAAGCCCGGCCCCGGCACGCCCGACAACGATGTCGCTTACCGCCTGCTCAAGCCCGAGTCCGAGCGCAGCAAGACGGCCGTCAATCACTTCGGCAAAGCCTATGTCGACGGCAATATCGTCGAAGGTTATCCCAAGGTCACCAAGGACAACTGGGCTGGCGGCGTCCAACCCTCCGTCACCTCGCGCGACGAAAAGCGCCGTGAGCTGATGGCCAACGCTCCGAAGGATCCCGAGAAGCGGGCCGCTTTCGCCGCCAAGATCGACGCTGATCTGGCCAAGCTGAAATTCTACGCTCAGACCGAGGACGAAGCCCTCAAGGGCATCCGGCTCAACGAGCCGGTCAAGCACGCGCCGCTCCAAATCAGCTCGGCCGAAGTTGCCTACCAGTACGTCCTCGCCAACGTCGGCGCCACGCTCCCGCGTCGCGATCCCGTCGACCTGCGCATCATCGAGGAAGTTCGCACCGGCGTGATCCCCCCGCGCAAGATCGCCGACGGCTCCGTCGAGAAAGCGCGCTTCTACGGCTACGCGCAGAAGTACACTGACGAGCTCATCGACCTCGTCCCGAAGGGCTTCGTCACCGATCCGAGCGAGGTCGGTGGTTGGCCCGACTACAAAGGCACGCCTTACGTCGACACCGATGGCGACGGCATTCCCGACGAATGGGAAATCGCCCACGGCCTGAATCCGAAGGATGCCTCCGACGCCGTGAAGGACAGCAACGGTGACGGCTATTCCAACATCGAGAAATTCATCTACGGTCTCGATCCGCGCGCGCCCAAGACCGACTGGAGCGACCTCAAGAACAACATCGACCAGCGCAACGTGGCGGTGAAATAAGCCCCAGCGATTCGCGAGGCCCGCTGTCTCCAGCGGGCCTCTTTTTCTTTTCGCCCCAAACCTCAGCTCCCTTCGCGTCGTGCTTTCTCGCGTCTCTTCGTGGTTGAAAATTCCTGTCGTCGGCCTCGCGTTGACGCTCGCCGCTCGTGGCCTCGCCGAGCCTGCTGCGCCGGTCCTCTGGTACACCGCGCCCGCCGCGAAGTGGGAATCCGCGCTCCCACTCGGCAACGGCCACATCGGCGCGATGGTCTTCGGCGGCACGGCCGATGAGCGTATCCAGTTCAACGAGTCCACGCTCTGGACCGGCCAGCCGCACGACTACGTGCGCGCCGGTGCGATCGATGCGCTGCCGGAAATCCGTCGGCTGCTCGCCGAAGGCAAGGTCAGCGAGGCGGCGGCGCTCGGCAAACAGAAGTTCCTCAGCGACCCCGTGCGGCAGAAGGCGTATCAACCTTTTGGTGACATCCGCCTGCGCTTCGCCGGCCACGAGGCCGCCATCGATTATCGCCGCGACCTCGACCTCTCCACCGCCATCGCGCGCGTGACCTACCGCGTCGGCGAGACCACGTTTACCCGCGAGGTCTTCACGAGCCATCCGGCCAACGCCCTCGTCGTCCGCCTCACCGCCGACAAGCCCGGCCAGCTTACCTTCACACTCAAGCTCACGAGCCCGCACAAGAATTCCGCGACCACCGTCTCGACCGATCTGCTCATCCTCACCGGCGAAGTGCAGAAGGGCGGCCTGCGGTTTGAGTCGCGCTTGCGCGCGCTCGCCACGGGCGGAAAAATCGAGGCCACCGCCGACAGCCTCGCGATTTCCGGCGCCGACAGCGTCACACTCGAACTCGTCGCCGCCACGAGTTTTCAGAACTACGAGGACATCTCCGCTGATCCCGCCGCGCGCGCTCAGGCCGCACTCAAGGCCCTCGACGGTCAATCCTACGATAAGCTTCGCGCCGCGCATCTCGCCGATCACCGCGCGCTCTTCAGTCGCGTCGCGCTCGATCTCGGCACCTCCGACCGCGCGAGCCTGCCCACCGATCAGCGCATTGCTGCCGTGAAGCGTACCGGCCTCGCCGCCGATCCCGCGCTCGCCGCGCTGCATTTCCAGTACGGCCGTTATCTGCTCATTGCCTCGAGCCGCCCCGGCGGCCAGCCGGCGAACCTGCAGGGCATCTGGAATGAGCTGCTCGATCCGCCGTGGGAGAGCAAGTGGACGACCAACATCAATCTCGAGATGAACTACTGGCCCGCCGAGGTCGCCAACCTCAGCGAGTGCGCCGAGCCGCTCTTCGGCCTCATCGACGATCTCGCCGTCTCCGGCGCGCGCACCGCGAAAGAGCAGTACGGCGCGGGCGGCTGGGTGCTGCATCACAACACCGATCTCTGGCGCGGCACCGCGCCGATCAACAACATCGACGGCATCTGGCCCACCGGCGGCGCGTGGCTCTGCTATCATCTCTGGGAACACTGGCTCTTCACCGGCGACCGCGAGTTTCTCGCCAAGCGCGCGTATCCGATCATGCGCTCCGCGTCGCAGTTCTTCATCGATACGCTGGTGAAGGACGAGCGCACCGGCTGGCTCGTCACCACGCCGTCGTTTTCCCCCGAGCAGGGCGGCATGACCGCCGGTCCCGCGATGGACATCCAGCTCATCCGCGCGCTGTTCAACACCACGCTCGAGGCCGCGAGTATCCTAAAAACGGATACGGAGTTCGCGCAAAAACTTTCCGCCATCCGTGCCCAGCTCCCGCCAAATCAGATCGGCAAGCTTGGCCAGCTCCAGGAATGGCTCACGGACGAGGACCGCCCCGAGAATCGCCCCAATAACAACCACCGCCACATGTCGCCGCTCTGGGCCCTCTATCCTGGGGCCGACATCACGCCCGCCGAACCGAAGGTCTTCGACGCCGCCAAGCTCCTCTTGAAGTGGCGCGGCGACGGCAGCACCGGCTGGAGCTACGCGTGGCGCATGCCTCTCTGGGCGCGAGTGGGTGATGGCGATTACGCGCTCCGTCAATTCGACCAGCTCGTCGCCAAGCGCACGCAGCCCAATCTCCTCGATCTCTGCGGTCCCTTCCAAATTGATGGCAATTTCGGCGCCGCCGCCGGTGTTGCCGAGATGCTGCTCCAGAGCCAGCAGTTCGTCGACGGCAAGCCCGTGATCGAGTTGCTTCCCGCGCTGCCCAAGGCTTGGGCCACCGGCTCCGTCGCCGGTCTCCGCGCCCGCGGCGGCTTCACCGTCGATCTCGCGTGGGAGCAGGGCACGCTCACCCGCGCCGTGGTTCACACGCAGCTCGGCCGCCCGTTTCAGCTCCGCTACGCCGGCCAAACGCTCGACGTCACGCTGCCCGCCGGCCGCACCGTCGGCTTCGACACGCACCTCCGTCCGATTCCGTAACTCGCAATTCTCTCCTCCTTCCCATGAGAAAACTCCTCTCCCTCGCCGCCTTGCTCACGCTCAGCACGCCTGCCTTCTGCGCCGACACTCCTGCGGCTGCACCCAAGCCCGCTACCGATGCCGAAGCCGAGTACACACAGAAGATCGAGCAGCGCACCGGCGACATCCTCAAAATCCTCGCGCTCACCGACGCCGAGCAGACCAAGCGCGTACACGACATCATCATGGCGCAGTACCGTGCGCTCAATGGCTGGCACGACGCTCACGACGTCGAGCTTAAGACACTCGCGAAAACCAACGACGAGCCCACGAAGCAGAAAGTCGCCGACATCAAGGCCACGCTGAAAAAGATCCACGACGACTATATCGCCGCGCTCTCGAAAAATCTTACGCCCACGCAGGTCGAGGCCGTGAAGGACAAGATGACCTATGGCAAAGTCGACTTCACCTTCCGCGGCTACCTCATCGAGTACCCTGGCATGAACGACGCGCAGAAGGCCAAGGTCCTCGCCTTCCTGAAAGACGCCCGCGAAGAAGGCATGGACGGCGGCAGCTCCAAGGAGAAGGACGACATCTTCAACCGCTTCAAAGGCCGCATTAACAACTATCTCTCCAAGGAAGGCGTCACCTCCGCCCACGCCGAAAAAGCCAAGGCCGACAAGTCAGAGAAAAAACCCGCCGCTACCGAAGCGCCGAAGAAGTAAGCTAGGGCGCATTTTCCGCCACGTACCGCTTCGACTCCGTCCGTCAGTATTCAATGGGGCCGCGGCGCCCCCGCCGCGGAACTAACGCCAAGAACGCGGCGAGGGCTCCGCGTCCCCAAAAACTCCGGCCGTTTTCCGTCCTGTAGTGGAACGCGTAAGCGTTTCGCCTTCGCGTCATCCGATCTTGATCAAAGGGCAACCAAGGAAACCGATTGCAATGTGTCTTGATCCGCGTGTATCCGCGTAATCCGCGGTTAAAATTCCTGCTCTACCGCGTCTCCCCACCGAGCTTCTCCCGCGCCCGATCCACCACGATCGCGAGCAGGATCAGCGCACCGAGCACCGTGTTGGAGTAGTTGTCGTTGATCTTCAGGATCACGAGCGAGTGCTGGATCAGCTTGAAGATGATCGCGCCCATCAAGATGCCGACGGGTGAGATCAAGCTGCCGCGCAGTCCCGTGCCGCCGATCACCGCCACGGCGAAAGAGATGATGAGCCAGTCGTCGCCCGTCTGCGGGGCGGCGTTGCCCGACCACGATGCCCATAGGATCGCCGCGAGCGCGGAAAACGCGCCGGAGAACACGTGCGCGGTGATCAGCATTCGCGAGGTGTTGATGCCGGAGAGCCGCGCCGCGTCGGCATTGCTGCCCGTCGCGAGCAGACGGCGGCCAAGCACGGTGTTCTTGTAGAGAAACGACACCGCACCGAGCACCACGAGCACGAGCACCACCATATACGGCAGCCAGCCGATGCCGCCTTGGCCAAGCCACCAGAAAGCGTTGGGGATCACGTATGAGTTGCCGCCCGAGAC
This sequence comes from Verrucomicrobiota bacterium, assembly GCA_048498795.1. Taxonomy (GTDB): domain Bacteria; phylum Verrucomicrobiota; class Verrucomicrobiia; order Opitutales; family Opitutaceae; genus JBEHXH01. The sequence continues at coordinate 5,332 of JBEHXH010000009.1, read as the reverse complement.
GCCGGAGCGGAGCCCCATGTAGACGAACATCATCGAGAGCGTGACGATAAACGCATCGATCTTGAGCCGCGTGATTGCGAGCCCATGGAGCAAGCCCGTGAGCGGTCCGAGTAAAAACACCAGCGGCACCGCCACCCACGCCGGGAGTCCCGCGTGCGCCTGCGCGATCAGCAGGCCGAGCGACACCGTGGTGAGGCTGCCCACCGCGCCCACCGCGAGATTCATGTCACCCACCGCGAGGCACACCGCCTGCGCCAGCGCCACAAGCACGTAGAACGCAACGTAGCGCGACTGGCTGAAGAACGTCTCCTGCGTGAGAAAATTCGGCGACGCCAGCGCCATCGCGATCATGAGCAGCCCGGCAAACATCACGAGCCCAAGCGTGCGCCCATTGGCCCAATCGCGTGAGCCAAAGGAGGAAGAGTTTTGCGGTGTAGCGACGCTGGCAGTCGAGGTCATGGGGTGGGGAAGGAGAAGCCACAGATTACACAGATGGGCACAGATAAAGGCCCTCGGACATCCGTGCCCATCTGTGTAATCTGTGGCTAAAAAATGGGTTGTTCATTCGAACCACGGCGCGATTTCCGCGCTGACTTGGGCGTAGGTTTTTTTCTGCACGTCGATCTCGCGCACTTCGCCGACGATGCGGTGCTCGCGGAAGACCAACAGGCGGTTCACCAGGCGCACGAGCTCGGGTAGATCCGAGGAAATCACGATCACGGACTTCCCTTCGCGCGCGGCGAGATTCCAGATGAGCTGGTGGATCTGGTGCTTCGCGCCGACGTCCACGCCGATGGTCGGCTCGTCGACGATCAGGATGTCGCAGTCCGCCGCGAGCCATTTGCCGAGACTGACTTTTTGCTGATTGCCGCCGCTCAGCTTGCCGACGCGTTGTTCGAGGCTTGGCGTCTTCACGCTCATCGCGTCGACGAAGCGGCGCGCGAGCGCAGTCTCCGCGGCGGCATCGATGGTGCGAGTAAGTGCGCGGCGCAGGCGCGGCCACGTGGCCACGGCGAGATTGGTCTGCACGCTGTCGTCGAGCAGCACGCCCTCCTCCTTGCGGTTCTCGCTCACGTAGCCGAGGCGGTGCGTGTAGAGCGCCTCGCCCACGCTGGAGATTTCCACCGCGCGTCCACGCACGAAGAGTCGCCCCGAGTCCATTTCGTCCTCGCCGATGAGGATGCGCGCGAGCTCGGTGCGGCCCGAGCCCACGAGGCCATAGAAACCCAGCACCTCGCCGCGCTGCAGGGTGAAGCTGATGTTGCGCGCTTTGCCCGCGCGCGTGATGTGCTCGGCGCGTAGCACCTCGGTCGTGTGATCGGGCGTGAGCGTCCCTAGGTGCTCGTCGTTGGCCGCGCGGCCGATCATCATCTGCACGAGATCGCGCGGCGCGAGACCCGCGGTGTCGCGCGTGCCGACAAACTTGCCGTCGCGCAGCGCGCTCACGCGGTCGCAGAGCGCGAGCACCTCGGCGACCTTGTGCGAAACGAAAATCACCGCCACGCCGCGCGCGCGCAGCTCGCGTAGCAGCCCAAAAAGCCGCTGCGCCTCATGCTCCGTGAGCGCGCTCGTGGGCTCATCGAGCAGCAGCACCTTCACGTCGGCCGAGAGAGCCTTCGCGATTTGGACGAGTTGTTTTTGCGCGACGCTCAGCGTGCGCGCGAGCCGCCCCGGCGGCAGATCGAGCCCCACGCGTGCGAGGTGCTTCTGCGCCTCCCGCTCGACCGCGGCCCAATCGATCACGCCGAGCCCGCGCGTGACCAGCTTGTCGATCATGATGTTCTCCGCGACCGACGCGTCTGGGATCACGCTCAGCTCCTGCGGCACGAGCCCGATGCCGCGCGCGAGCGCGTCCTGATGATCTTCAAATGTGATCGGTGAACCGTTCAGCGCGATCTCGCCGCCATCAGGCTGATAAAGTCCGGTGATGATCTTGATCGCCGTGCTCTTGCCCGCGCCGTTTTCGCCGATCAGTCCATGAATCTCCCTCGCGCGAAACTCGAGCGACACATCATCGAGCGCCCGCACGCCGGGGAAGGATTTCGAGATGTGCCGTAGCTCAAGCATGGGTGATATTTTTACCACGAAGGCACAGAGGCACTGAGGAGCAGAGTCCTTTGCTTTTTGTCTCCGTGTCTTGGTGGTTCATCGGGATTTCGGCGCGTTGAGGTACTTCGACTTCAGATCGCCGACGATCGTGCGGGTCATCTCCTCGATGCCGGGTTGGAAAGCATCGACGTTGGCTTTTGTCACGACGACGCAGCCGGAGTCGATGAACTGGTAGGCGGATTTCGGCTGCCAGCCTTGGCGCATGAGGTCGAGGAGCGCGCAGGAGATGTAGCCGTGACCGAAGGGATTTTGCGCGAGCGTCATATCGACCGCGCCGAGGCGGATCGCAGCGAGCACGCGGTCATCGGTGTCGAGGCCGACGAAGCGGATGCGCTTCGCGCCGGGTCGAGCGTGGCGTTCCTGCAGCAGCGTGGCCGCGGCGACCGTGGTCGTGTAGCCGGTGCAGATGATGCCATCGATCTCGTCGCCGCGGGCGACGAGCGCGCTTTCGACCTTCTCGCGCGCCTTTTGCTCAGTCGTCACATCGCCGACGGTCTGGATAATTTTTACGCCGGGATATTTTGCGACGACGGCCTCGATCGCGGCTTGGCGGATAGGTGTGTTGGCGTCGGTGAGCGATTCGAGGACGTTGAGGATGCGGCCCTGTCCACCAAGCAGCTCGACGAGTTTTTCCGCGGCGAGTGTGGCCGCGGCCTTCGTATCAGTCGCGACGCCAAACGCCACCGCGCTGCCCGTCTCCGGCTGCGCGCCGTAGGCGACCATCGTGCAGCCCGAGCGTGTGAGCCGACCGGCGAGGCCTTTCGATCCCGCAGGATCGACGGGAATGAAGGCGAAGGAGCGATGCCCGAGCGTGAAGAGCGACTCGATGTTGGTGTTCACGTTGGCCTGCGTGCTCTCCTGGCCCACCACGACGCGCACGGCGGTGCCACTGGCCTTGGCGTATGCGGTGGCACCCTCGCCGACCGCCGTGCAGTACGGGTGCGGCAACGGCTCGTAGAGCACGATGGGCGCGAGCGTCGCGATGGCGGAGCGCGACTGCACGAGCTTGATCGCCGTGAGCGCGAGCGCGACGCCGCCGAGCGTGGCGATCAGGAGGACGTTGTTGCGAGTCATCGTGGGGTAAGGGTAAGCGCGTGATGCTATCTCTGCTCCAACAACTGTACCGGCCCGAGCAGACCGGCCGGAAGGAGCCGTGCATTGTCCGGGATCGCCGCGATGGTCCACGTGAGCGGCGTCTTCGACCCGCGATCACCGATGCGGCGATTCAGCCACGTGTTGGTGACGTGGACTTCGAGCGTGTTGTCGCCGGTGCGGAGCGCGCGCGTGACGTCGACCCGATACGGCGAAGTCCACGCGACGCCACAGTCGGTGCCATTGACGAAGACGTGCGCGAGATTCTCCACGCGCCCGAGATCGACCCACGTGCGCGTGGCGCCGACGTGGGCGTCGAAGTGCGTGGTGTACGTCGCTGTGCCCGAGTAAAAACGCACCCGCTCGTCGTTGCTCTTCGACCAGTCGCTCAGGGTGGCGAAAGCGACAGGTTCGGCCGGGCCGCCGTTTTTCGGATCGAAGGCCACGTTCCACGCTTCACCAAACGTTTTGGTCGCGACGGGTTCGACATGCTCCTCAATACGTGCGGGCTGGTTGGCATGCGCGCGCAGGATGACGAAGCGCGAGCCATTCGCTTCGAGGTTAAGGCCGACGAGGCTGCGGCCATCAGCCGGGCTGAAGACGGCGGGCTCACGCTCGGTGGTCGCGGGATTCCAAACTTCCACCGTGCGACCGATGCCACGAATCGAGACCTGCACCTCACGCGGCGAACTCTCCTGATTGGAGACAAAGTAAGTGTCGGCGTCCGCCGCCTGCCGATGAATCCACTCAATGCCGCTGATGGCCTTTCCACCGACGGCGAAGGCGAGCAAGTCGGACTCCGCTTTTGCACGGGTGAGCTGAGCGCGCAGCGCATCGGATGAGTCCACTGCGATACTTCCGAACTCACGGAGCTTGGCCGTGAGTTCCGCTGAGCGCGGGCCCTTGTCGGGCGGGAGCACAAGTGCGGCGTAGCTCGCGCCGCCGGGCAGCACGAGGCGGCCGTCGCGTACGGTGGCGAGGCGGAGGAGAGCGTCGCGATTGATGGAGTCGGCGGTGTATCCCTCGGGTAGCGGCACGGTGCGGCGCTCGGGGAGGACGGCACGGACCGGCAGTTCTTCGCCGGTGAAGTACGCGATATCGGCGACAGGGTGGCCGACTTGGAGCAGCGCAGAACAGCGCGCGACGTAGTCCATCCATGCGGAAGCGTCGGGCCACCAAGTCTGGTCGCGCTGGAAGTACGTGCCGACGCCGCTGAGCGTCATGCCCGGGCGGCGGTCGAGCCACGGGTTATGGGCGAAGACGTGAAGGACGAAGCGATTGATCCCGAGGGCGAACTCATGATCGGCGAGCGGCTTCAACAGGCCGGGATGCTCATCCCACGACTCGCGCAGCTCGGTGAAGGCCTCGGCCTGCACGATGTTTTTCCCATAGGCGCGCGCGCCAGAGATCGCGTCGGCGATGTCGTTAGGTTTGTCGTGCGTGGGACTGCGGAGCCAGAATTCGCCCATCGGCAAATCAACTTGCCCGAAATGCCGCATGCCGTCGCCGGACATCGTTGGCGCGGTCGACTCAGCGCTGAACTCGCAGCCATGCGCACGGGCGAGCGCGGCGAAGACGCCAAAGAAGTTTTCCGTGAGTAGGTCGCTCACCGTCAGCCGTACGTCGGCGAGAAACTTTTCCGACTCGGCCGCACTGCCAACAGGGATGCCCGCAAACACCGGCAGCCACGGCGTGAGATCGTAGCCACGGCGCTTCGTGAACTCGGCGCGGAAAATCGGCGACCAGTTCTGACTGCCCGTCTCCCAGCTATCGACGTGGAAGATTTTCACCACGCGACTCGCGAGCGGCTCGCCGAGCTGGCGGAGGACTTCGCCGAACCAGCCGTCGAACTGCGCGCGCACGGCAGCAGGGTTGAGCTTGTCGCATTCGAGGCCTTTCGTGCTGGTGGCCGTTTCGTTGCGATGACCCGTCGAGGTATGGCCGACGCGCAGGATGGTCCAGCGGCCCGCGGGCGGTGTCCAATCGAGGCGGCCATCGGTGGAGAGCTTCGCCGTGAGATCGACGATCTGCGCGCGCGGCACGCACTGCGTGGCGGGGAGCTGCGCATCGGTCGCGCGGGGGGGGGGGGGGGGGGGGGCAGAAGAGAGACGCTCGACGCCCAAAAAGAAAG